>CBFIJK010000004.1:0-103284 GCA_965662745.1 uncultured Paracoccaceae bacterium | reverse complement strand
TTGCGCCGGTGAACTCTGCGAATGAAGGCGTTTCGCTAGCCATGTCTCGTTGCTTTGTGAGCGATGGGCGCTGTCGGCACAGACTTCCGGCGAGGTGTTTTCATCCTACAATAGCATTCGCCCGTCCGGAGCCGCCGCCGATGACCTTCTTGCGCGTCACCCGGCTGGCGATCCCGGGGCTGACGTTCGAGGCCGAGGCGACGGCCGCCGCATGACCTTGCAGGTGAAGCCCTCTCGCTGTCTGGCGAAAGGGCCTCAAATGTCTTTCTTCTGAAATCAGTTCTCGAAAATCACATCGTTGTCGCGGCCTTCGGGGCCCGAGGGCGTCGGCGTGACCGCGCCAGCTTGATCGTCATAGCGGTCCATGGGTTCCGCCTCGACCGTGTTCGTCTCAAGCGCCGGATCGCTCACGTCGTCGATGGTCAGCGGCGAGGATGAGGCCTGCGTCGCGTCTTCGGTCGGGCTTGCCTCTGGCGAGACCGGGGCGTCGGAGCCGGGATTACCGTAAAGGACCATGGCGCCGACCAGAACGATAAAGCCCAGCGGAATCGCCGAGGCGAGCCAGATGCGTGCTTTCGGCTGCGGTGCTTCGTTGCGTTTCATGCTGAATCTCCTTGGCGTGAATTGCCTTGGATATGAAACGTCTGGGCCGCAGGGATGTTCCTGCGGCCCTTTGCGCATCTTGTTTCATGCACACGGCCCGGCCAGTGAAAAACCGGCCGGGCGCCTGTCTTAAACGCTGGTGCAGATGTACTTGATCTCGAGGTAATCTTCGATCCCGTACTTGGACCCTTCGCGACCAAGACCGGACTGCTTGACGCCGCCAAAGGGCGCGACCTCGGACGAAATGAGGCCCGTATTCACCCCGACGATCCCGTATTCCAGCGCCTCCTGAACCCGGATGATCCGGGCGTAATCACGGGCGAAGAAATAGCTGGCAAGGCCGAAGATCGTGTCATTGGCCAGCGCGATCACCTCATCCTCGGTCTCGAACTTGAAGAGCGGGGCGAGGGGGCCGAAGGTTTCGTCTTGTGCGAAGGCCATGTCCTGTGTTGCGCCGGTGATGATCGTCGGCTCGAAGAAGAGATCGCCCATCTCGTGCCGGTTGCCGCCATAATAGACGGTGCCGCCCTTCGAGGTCGCGTCGTCGATATGTTCCTTCACCTTCTCGACGGCGCCCATGTTGATAAGCGGGCCGAAATCGGTACCTTCCTCAAGCCCGTCGCCGACCTTCATCTTGCCCAGCCGTTCTGCCAGCTTCTTGGCGAAAGCGTCGTAGATGCCGGATTGTACGTAGATGCGGTTCGCGCAAACGCAGGTCTGCCCGTTATTGCGGAACTTGCACGCGATGGCGCCGTCGATAGCGGCGTCGAGATCGGCATCGTCAAACACGATAAAGGGCGCGTTGCCGCCCAGTTCCATCGAGCATTTCTTGACCTGATCGGCGGCCTGCTTCAGCAGCGTGCGGCCCACCTCGGTCGAGCCGGTGAAGGTGATCTTGCCGATCCTGGGGTGCTCGCAGAATTCCTTGCCAATGTCCGACGACTTGGTCGACGGGATGATCGACAGGACCCCTTTGGGGATACCGGCGCGATCGGCGAGAACGCCAAGTGCCAGCGCCGAAAGCGGCGTCAGAGAGGCGGGGCGGACGAGAAAGGAACAGCCCGCCGCCAAAGCGGGGCCGGCCTTTCGCGTGATCATCGCGTTGGGGAAGTTCCACGGCGTGATCGCGGCGGCGACGCCCACGGGCTGCTTGATGACCGTGATGCGTTTATCTGGCGCGTGGCCGGGGATTGTATCGCCGTAGATGCGCTTTGCCTCTTCGGAAAACCATTCGATGAAGGACGCGCCATACATGATCTCGCCCTTCGCCTCGGCATGGGGCTTGCCCTGTTCGGCGGTAAGGATCGTGGCCAGATCGTCGGCATGTTCGACCATCAGATCGTACCATCTGCGCAGGATCGCCGCGCGATCCTTGCCGGTGCGCTTGGCCCAGTCCTTTTGCGCCTTGTACGCAAGGTCGATGGCTTTCGCGGTATCTTCGCGGTCGTAATCGGCCACGCTGGCGACAACATCGCCGCGCGCGGGGTTGATGACGTCGAAGGTTTCGCCAGAGCCCGCATCGGTCCAGTCGCCGCCAAGATATCCCTTGGTTGCAAGAAGCTCCGGATCCTTCAGCAGGTCGGCGAGATTGGTCGTGGAATCGAGCATGTCTGGTCCTTTCCGTGTCATCGTCTGCGGGCTGTGCGGTCAACGCATCCGCCCCTGTTTTGTTCAGAGTGCCTGCCGCGGTCCGGCGATCTGCGACCAGCAGGGCATTGGATCGCCCTTGGCCGGGGTTGCCGCGTGCACGCCGCGCGCGATGGCGCGGGCAAGGCATTGGGCGGCCATATGTCCGATCATCAGCGTATCGCCCAAGGGATCGGTCAGTTCCCTCTCGCCCGTGGCGGCGGCAAAGACAAGATCGCCGTCCATGGGCGTGTGGCTGGGAAATAGCGCGCGCGCCATGCCGTCATGGGCGGCGGTCGCCATGCGTTTCGCCTCTGCCTTGGTCAGTTTAGCATCCGTGGCGACGATTGCGATGGTCGTATTGCGGTGGCTGCCAAGCTTGGTGTGGGGCAGGGCGCTGGCGTCGAAAGCGCTTGCGGGGCCAAATCCGCCGAATTCGCCGTCCATCTCGAAGGGCGCCGCCCAGAAATGCGCGCTCTCCCCCACGGTTGCCGATCCCAGCGCGTTCACGGCAACAAGTGCACCGACCGTGTGGCCCGAGGGCAGGATTGCCGATGCAGAGCCCAGCCCGCCTTTCAGCGTCGCCGTTGTCGCGCCCGTGCCCGCACCGGTGCTGCCCAAGGCGAAGCCAACGTCGGCGTTCGCCAGGGCGTGTTGCCCGAGCGGTTTGTAGGGATTTTCGTCCCAATCCTTGTCCCCGCCGTTCAGAAGATCGAACAGGATCGCGCCCGGAACGATCGGCACCCTCTGCCCGCCGACGTCAAAACCGCGCCCCATCTTGCGCAGGCCATCGGCCACGCCGGATGCGGCATCGAGGCCAAAGGCCGATCCGCCCGAAAGGACCAACGCATCGACCGCCTCCACCGTATTCTCGGGCGCAAGAAGGTCTGTCTCTCGCGTGCCGGGCGCGCCGCCCATGACGTGCACGGCGGCGGTGAAGGGCGCATCGCCCATCAGAACGGTTGTGCCGGATTTGAGGGACATATCCTCGGCATTGCCGACGCGAAGGCCTTTGATATCGGTGATCAAGTTGCGTGGGCCGGTCCGGATCATGTGCGTGTCCTTGGGCGTGCAGCCGGGTAAGTGCCGATACGCTTCAGTAGCGGCGTGTCCTTGAACAGCCGTGCGCCTGGGATAAGCGCCTCGGGGAAGATCAGGATCAGCGTTTCCTGCCCGGTGTGGCGCGCGATGATCTCTGCCGCTGCCGCCTCGCCCAGTGCGTGGATCAGCCGCGCGGATGGATCGCCGCCTGCGATCACCTCGACATGGTCGAAATCAAGCGAAAGCCCTTCCGCATCGGACACATCCAGAAGATGCGCGAAGGCCAGGGGCTGGCTGGCGATCTGCCCGGAAAAGATCGCGACCCCGTCCATCAGATGCGCGGCTTTTTCGCCGCCGTCGCGGGATCGCCGGTGTTCGGCACGCCTTTCGGTTCGATCAGCATGACCTTCGCTTCGGACACCGCGCGGGGGCGGTGGATCATGCCCTTGGGCACCACGCAAAGATCGCCGGGGCCGAGGCTGACACTGTCGCCGTCCTCGCCATCAAGGATCACTTCACCCTCAAGTACGTAGAAGAAATCATCGGTGTCCGGGTGATGGTGGAAGGGAAACTCCCCGACGAACTTCACGACCATCACGTCGTTGCCGTTGTAATCGGCGACGACATGCGGGTCCCAGTGGCTGTCGAACATCGCCAGCTTTTCGGACAGCGTGACCTTCGTCAGCGTCATATGCAGCGGCCCCCGTCGACTTCCATCGCGACGCCCGTCAGCATGCTGGCTTCATCCGAGCAGAGGAACGCAGCGGCGTTGCCAAGGTCGCTGGGCTGGGAAAAGCGGCCAAGGGGGATGGTGGACAGGAAACGCGCGCGGGCCTCGGGCGTGTCCTCGCCCATGAAGCTGGCCAGCAACGGTGTCTCGCCCGCGACAGGGCAGAGCGCGTTGACGCGCACACCACTCGGGGCCAGTTCCACCGCCATCGTCTTGGTGGCGGTGATCATCCAGCCCTTGGACGCGTTGTACCAGTTCAGCTGCGCACGCGGCGAGATGCCCGCCGTCGAGGCGATATTCAGGATCGCGCCGCTGCCGCGCTGTTTCATGCCGGGCACGAAATGGCGGGCGGTCAGGTAAACCGACTTGGCGTTGACGCGAAACACGCGGTCAAAGTCTTCTTCGGACACGTCTTCAAGATTGGCGCGCTGATGGGTGATGCCCGCGTTGTTCACAAGGATATCCACGTTGCCCGCCGCCTGCGCCATCGCGGCGACGCTGTCATTGTCGGCGACATCGGCCTCGATCGCCGTCGCGCCCAGCCGGTCGGCTACGGCCTGCGCGTTCTTCATGTTGATGTCGGCGACAAAGACAGTCGCGCCCTCGGCGATGAACTTTTCCACGATGCCCTCGCCAAAGCCCGACCCGCCCCCGGTCACAAGCGCCGTTTTCCCAGCTAGCCGCATGATGCAATCCTCCCTCATTCCGCGCGCAGAGTGGCCGCGCGCATTGGGTCTTGCAAGGGGCTGCAAGACGGGGTCAGAAAGGTGGCAGGGTTCCGGCGATGGCGTCGCCGGGTTGCATGGCCCCATCGTCCTGAACGCCGGGACTTTGGCGGCCGACCCTGTCCGGCCCATCTGCCGGAGTGCCAAGACATGACCGACACCAGACAAGATTTCTACGCGTTCGAAAATGGCGAGAAGGCCACGCTGCCCTTTGCGCCTGATGAATATGCCGCGCGGCTTGCGGGCCTGCGGCAGATCCTGTCCCGGCGGGGACTTGATGCGGCGGTGCTGACCTCGATGCACAACATCTCGTATTATTCAGGGTTTCTTTATTGTGCGTTCGGTCGGCCCTACGGGCTAGTCGTGACGGCCGCCGACTGCGTGACGATCAGCGCCGGGATCGATGCGGGCCAGCCGTGGCGGCGGTCCTACGGCGATGCGATCACCTATACCGACTGGCAGCGCGACAATTACTGGCGCGCGATCCGGTCGGTAACGGGCGAGGGCGCCAGCATCGGGATCGAGGACGATCACATGACGATCGACCGCCGCGCGTCCTTGGAGGCGTTCCTGTCCCCGTCCAGCGTGATCGGTATCGACCCCGACACCATGGCCCAGCGGATGCGCAAATCGCCCGCCGAGATCGCGCTGATCCGGCAAGGGGCGGCGGTGGCCGATGTGGGCGGCTATGCCATTCGTGATGCGGTCAAGGCGGGCGCGCGCGAGATCGACATCGCCATGGCAGGCCGCGACGCGATGGAGCTTGAGATCGCGAAACGCTTTCCGGCGGCCGAATACCGAGACACCTGGGTGTGGTTCCAGTCGGGGCTGAACACGGATGGTGCACATAACCCGGTAACTGCGCGGGCGCTGGAGCGCGGCGATATCCTGTCGCTCAATACTTTCCCGATGATTTCTGGCTATTACACCGCGCTGGAACGGACGATGTTCGTGGAAGAGGTGGACGACGCCTCATTGGAATTCTGGAAGGCCAATGTCGCCGCGCATGAGCTTGGGATGTCGCTGATCCAACCGGGCGTCAGCTGCGCCGAGATCACCCACGGCGTGAACGATTTCCTGCGCGAGCTTGACCTTCTGCAGTATCGCAGCTTTGGCTATGGCCATTCCTTCGGTGTGCTGAGCCACTATTACGGACGCGAGGCCGGGCTGGAGCTGCGCGAGGATATCGACACGGTGTTGGAGCCGGGCATGGTCATCTCGATGGAGCCGATGCTGACGATCCCCGAGGACCGCCCCGGCGCGGGCGGCTACCGGGAACACGATATCCTGATCGTAACCGATACGGGCGCCGAAAATATCACCGGCTATCCATATGGACCTGATTTCAACGTGGTCGGTTAGGCGGCCTTCGCCAGGCGCAGCGGCGCGTCTTCCAGAACGTACCGACGGTTTTCGGCCATGCGGCGCGCGAAGCCGCGCAGGCGTGCACCTGCCGGGATCGGACGGGCCGGGTCCATGTCGGCGCTGCGCAGTTCTGGCAGCGCGGCAAGGATCTGCAAGCGGTCGATCAGGGGCAGCGTTTCGCGCGTTTCCTCGCCATAGAGCATGGTTTCGGTCGGCGCGCCGTTGGCGAAGACGATTTCGTGCCGGTCGCACATGATGTGGCAATAGTCTATTACCGCAGCGCTGTCGTCATAGTGAATGCCGGGCAGGCCCTTTAGTCGGTGCGCGGCGCACAGCACCTCTGGCGTGCCGAACATCCGCTCTGCCACGCGGCTGCGCGCCATAAGACGGTGCTGGCGCGATACGACAAGCGGGGCCAGCGGCAGACCGCCGCCAAGCGCGCCCGCCTCGATGCGGACAGGGCGGTTGTTTCCGGCAGCGGCAACATGCTTGCTGCCGACCCACAACAGCGGCTGCGCGCCGTTGTCCATCGTCGTGACCAGATCGCCAGCCTGCAGCGTTTCGACCGGGACCCGGCCTTTGGGCGTGTCGATCAGCGTGCCCGCGGTGAAGCAGACGAAGCCGGAAAAGGTCTGGCGGTCGGCGGTCAGGCCCGAGAATTCGTTGCTGTTCAGGCTATCAAGCGTGATCGTTTCAAGCGGCGCGGCTTCGAGCGCGGCCTGGTCGGTGTTGGCCGAGAATTCCGGCGCAAAATAGACGTTCCCGTCGGTGTCCTGAAAAATAACGGCCGTGATGTTCGCAGGCGGCGTTCCGTCGGTATAGGTGATCGTCGCGTTGAAGAGGGCGGTGGAATCGAAGGTCTGCTCTGGTCCGCCGTCGAGGCGAAACGTCTCATTCGCGCCGGTGCCGGAATTGTCCATGTCGTAGGCATTGTCCGATACGCCGCCCGCAAAGCCCGATGAGCCCGGAGTGAACTCCTGGATCGACTTCCAGATCGGATTGCCGGGTGCGCCGAAGGATTCATTGACAAGAAAGCCCGTGTTGTCGGCGATCGAGTTGTTGGACATCGGGGCGCGATCACCCTCGACCTGATCCATGTCCTGGGCGTAATTTCCCAGAAAGATTACGTTAAATGTCGTTGCCATGGTTCAACTCGCTCCTTCCCCCCGAAGCCCAAGAGGCGGGCGGGAGTTCGATCTGAGTGACATAACGACATTCGAGATGGGTAATTTTAGGTCCGGTTTGAAACGATACTGGGATGAAGTGAGGCAAGGTTTGTCCGAAGTGTGGCAGCCGGGCGGTGCGCGGCCTTGTAAATAACGCGCAAGCGGGGTGGCTGAGCGGCTGTCTTGCGTCTAATCTTCGGCCAAACACGCGCAACGTTTTTTCAGCGCCGATTCCGTTGCATCAGGAAGGATTTTTCAAAGATGGCCGATTTCGAGACCCAGATGCGTGAAAGCAAGGCGCAGGTCACCGCGACCCGCGCCAAGATCGAGGAACTTACGAGCAAGATCGACGCCGCACGGTCAAAGATCGGCACGCCCGAGGCGGCCACCATAGACATCGAATCCGCCACGCTCGACGAAGTGCACGCCCATACCGACCAGATGAACGCGAATATCGCGGAACTCATCATGGGACTGGATGACGTGACATCGGGTTTTTCGAAGGATTTCGACGAGATGCGGTCGAAGACGGGCTGGGAAAGCTTTGTCGGCGTCTTTTCCAACCATAAATCGGAATCGCTGCGGGCCGAGCGCATCCGGTCGGCCAATATTGACGACAAGCTGCAGGATCTCATTTCCAAGTCCGATGTCATCGTAAAGCTGCTGCGCGACCAGCTTGCGATGCTCGAAGAGCAAAAAGAGAAGGTCGAGACGAACCTGTCTTCGACCCTCGACGAACGCGAGGCGACGGTGGGCGAGTTGGAATCGATCCGCGCCAAGCTGTCCGAGATCGACCCGGCGATCATCCGGCTGGAAAACAAGATCGCCTCGACCACCGATGCGGCCGAGCGTACGAACCTTGAATCGCGGCTGGCCAAGCGTAACGCGCAATACAATGAACTGGTGCAGGCTGAACAGGTCGCTGTGGCGAAGAGCCAGACGCTGGAGCGCTATGTCGAAAGCGGGAAAACCTGGATCGACAGCCTGCAGAACCAGGCGGCGACACAGCTTGTGCTCATCAACAAGCTGGAAACGGACACCCAGCAACGCGTGGTTCTTTACGATGCTCTGACGAAATCGTTGAAGACCGCCCAGCAGCAGGATGTCGCGCACAAGATCAACGAGATCGGGGTCGAGACCGACAAGGAAGCGCAGACCGCCATGGCGGCCATCGGATCGGCCACCAACAAGCGCATGGCCGACATGATGGAAGCGCACGAGGATCACATGGTCTTTGCGCGCAAGGTGCTGGAGCAGAAGGCGAAAGCCGATGAACGGTTTGCCCGCCGCTTTGCCGCCATCGTGGAAAAGCATGACAGCAGCGCCTATGGCGGCTGAATGCAAACGTCGGGGCGCGCTTGAAGGACCGGGGACCGCATGAAACGGACCATTGATGTTCTTCTGGCGATCCTTGTCGGCGTGATGCTGGCTGGGTTCATGGCCTATTCGGCAGGGCCGCTCTTCGGGCTCGATGCGCTTTGGCCGGAACTCTATTCTGACGACAACGGGTTGGGCTGGGCGCTTCTGGTGCTGCTGATGCTGATCGGTGGACTGTATTGGCGCGGGTTCTGGATCAAGAGCAAGAAGCGCGAAAGGTATCGGCGTGACTGAGGGGCCCGGCGAGATCGACGTGACTCGCGAGCATGCGGGCCTCAGCGACACTTTCGCCGCGCGCCGTTATTTCCGGAAATTCGAGAGGATCACCGACCATCTGCCCCGCGTCGCAGCGGTCATGGCGCGTGAAAAGGCGATCCGACATTCGGACCTCGATATCGTCGGCAAATATATCGAGGCGCTGTCGCGCAGCTTTCGCGCGCTGTCCCTGAAATACCTGATGACCGGGCGCGATACCGGCAAGTTCTTTGGTTCACTTGCCATCGACCGGGTGGAATCGGGTTTTCCGGTCTTTCGAGAGTTCCTGTCGATGGCCAGCGATGCCCAGCAGGCGGCGCGGCATCTTGAAACGTTGCCCGTGGTCGAGCGCCTGAAAGAGCAGATGATCCGCACCATCGTGTCGGATCAGGAGATCCCGACGCGGCTGCAATTTGCGACCTCGCAGCGGCTCTATTACGAGGCGCTGGCGCGCGGGGGCCTGTTCTGGACGCAGAACGATCCGGTGGCCGAATGGCTGCATGGCCTGCCCGACGCGGATCGGCGGCGCTACCTGGTCCACTGGGCGGTCTATGACAGCCAGACCAACCTGCCGGTGATCTACCTCATGGAGGTCGAGGATACGGGGCGGCGTCCGCTGGGACTCGATTATCGGCGCTGGCCGGAGGTGCAGGCGGCCCTGATTGCGCAATCGCTGGGCGGCTTGAAGCTATTGACCATCGCGCAGGGATTTGACGAGGATTTCGACGATTTGCATCCCAAGACGCTGCGGCGCGTGCATATCGGGCCGATGTATTCCTCTGCCTTCACGCTCCAGGCCGGGCCTATTCGTGAAGTGCTCGAAAGTGCGGCGGCGCCCGAGGGCGAGGATTGGGCGCTGGCCTTTACCCTGGAAGAGCTGGAAAGCGATCGTGTGAAGACAGAGCGCGCAGGATGGTTCGGCACGGTTGAACGCGAGATCTATGCGCTCGATCCGTTTGCCGGGAGGGGCGCCGAAACCGGGGCCACACGCACCGAGCGCGCGATCATACTGCCTCAACGCCCGTTCCAGGTGCTGGCGGAAAAGGCGCCGCCGGGGTTTCGCGAGATCCGCAAATTCGCGGTCTCGCGCACGGGGCAGGTGCTGCATGTGCGCTGACGCGCGGTTTGCGGCCGCGCTATGCGCGACTTCATTTTCTTGGGCCGCCTTCGGCGCCGAGGGGGCTCTGCCCCCCTCGCCTGCGGCGAGTCCCCCGGGAATATTTGAGAACACCAAAGAGGAGCGGCTGCGATGAGCGTTTCGGGCGATCTTATGGAATTGACCGAGGCGGAGATCCGCAGCCATTACGGTGCGGCGCTGGCGCTTCTGGAAGGGTTCGATCATGTCCCTCGCCTGGCGGATCCTGGGGAGCGTCCGGTGCCGGAGCGGTCCAGCGGGATCGGCACGCGGCGGCGGTTCCGGTCGACCACGCCCGGCCTTGCCGGGCGGCGTGTGAGTTCCGCGGGCGGGGCCGTTCGGCTGATCGAGCGTATCGAGGCGGCGGATGAAAGCGATCCGCTCTTGTCGGTTGTGCAGGCGGCGGTGGTGCAGGGGCTGCGCCGGTCTCTGGCGGTTGCGCTGGCGGTCGGCGAAGGCTTTGCGCGCAGTACCGATCTGGCGCGGATGAAGCGAGAGAACCTTGAGGGGAGTCTGGCTGCAGGGGATCGTGCGGTCTTTGGAGAACTTTTGAGTGCAGAGGCGCTTGCGGTAGGGTTCACCTTTGCCAACGCGGCGGCGTTCTTGCTGGCGGGGCAGGCAAACGAGGCGCAGGTTGATCTGGACGGGTCCGAGGAGATCCTGACCGAGACCGCCGACCTGGCGCTCAAAGGCGCGCTTTGGGAAATGGACCGCGCCTGCGCCGAGCATGGCAGTGACGAGACGCGCATGGTCGCTGCGATCCTCGCGCGGGCCGAGACGCTGATGGAGGCGTTCCGCCGTCGTGCATTGGACGCGCCGCGGCTGGCTGCTTTCGAGGGCGCGCGCTGGCGCATCGAGGCGGATGATCTGACCATCGGAGGGTTCCAGCCTTCGGCCAAGGCGCGCGGGTCTGTTCTGACAATGCAGTTCAAGAAGCCGCATCAGGTGGTCGGGAACCATATCGCCAAGCACCAGGCGATGAAGCTTGCCAAGATGCTGATGGCCTATGATTTTGAGCGCAAGTCCAACCCTTTCGCCGAGATGGGCGGGTTCATCTTTACCTTCATGGGCGATGGCAAGCCGGGCACGGGCAAGACGACGCTGATCCAGATGATGGCTGGGCTGGTGAATGAGTACTGCCAGGTCGCGGGCTATCCGTTTCGCTACCAGAACTTTTCCATCGACCAGATCGACAGCTACCAGGGCAAGTCGGGCCAGAACGCCAAGGCCTTCATCGAGACGGTCATGGATCCCAACGTGATCGGCTTCGGCACCATAGACGATATTGACCAGATCGCGGGCAAGCGCGGGGACCGGCAGTCGAGCGCAGGCCAGCAAGAGGTGACGGCGGTCTTCATGGAGGCGTTTTCTGGTGCAAATACCGTGGTCCGCGGCAATTGCACTTTCGGCATGTTTTCGAACTACCCCGAAAACGTGGATGATGCGCTGCGTCAGCGGGCCGGGGCGCGGTTCCTGGTGGACGGGCCGAAGAGCCGCGAGGATTACATCGACATCCTCGCGCTTCTTTTGGGCAAGCGGCATGACATCCCGCTGGGGGATCACGATCTTTATGCAGCGCAAGAGATACGTCGCGCTGTGGAGCGGTCGTTCGAGGGGCATGCGCGCCCGCAGGAGGATGGGCTGCGCGCCGTCTGGGACCGGGTGGAGCGGGACATCGGGCGGCTCGATACGCTGGCCAAGATGGGCGCCTATCTGAAGGCGATCCAGGAGGCGGATGATCGGTTCACGGGCCGGGCGATCAAGAACATCACCGACGCCGTGAAGGTCCGGGCGATGGATTTCGAACTGCCGGATGACTGGATGGAAAACCCCGATCTGTTCCTCTTCAAGCCCTATGACGAAAAGCTGTCGATGATCGAGGATATGCGTAAGCCGATCACCATCGACATGGTCATCCAGGAGATCAACCGCTACGCCGACAGCGAATTCCGCTATGCCGACAAGTCCGACGAAGTCGCCATCGAGGCGCTGGTGCGCGATTATGGCCGCACGGAAGAGGCGCGGCGGCGCTATGCCGAGCGGAAGGCGGGGGAATGATAGATCTTGGTGCCTCAGAACGGACCCGAGAGAGGGCTGAATGCAAAAGCTGATCGCCTCTGGCCTCATGTTCGGCAATCTGGTGCGGGTGGCCTCGCCCGCCTTGGTAGAGCGCTATAACCGCGCGCTCAGGGCGCTGACGGGGCGCGAGACGGGGCTTTCGGACTTTCATATCGACGTGTCGGGCTTTTCGCCCGAGATCGGGGATGAGCTTGGCGATCCGCTGTATCTCAACGCCAATGGCTGCAACCGGCAGTTCATCCTGCTGACGACGGAACAGAAATCTGCGCCGCTTCTGGGGACGCAGTTTTCCTTTACGCGCGGACTGCTGACGCGGTTCATCGCCGAGAACGAGGCGGCGCTGTTTGCCCTGACGGCGCGGGATGCGGTCGCGGGCGAGGTCGTGGATACCGTGTTCGATGTGTCCGATCCGGTGCGGCTGTGGGATATCCGCAGGCTTTCGGTTGAGGCGGATACGACCGATCTGCGCGTGGCCCATGCGCGCGAGCTGTCCGACAAGATCGAGCGCTTTCGTAGCGAGGAAGACGCCTGGTGGGACGATGTGCTGATCGGCGAAATGATCGGGCTTGCGAAGAAGACCGGTGATGTAACGAGTGTTCCCCTCGCGCTGGAGCGGACCGAGGCGGAGGTCGGCAATTTCTGGACGGCGCATCACGGCGGGCTTTATGTCTTTCGCGATGTCGAGCACCCGGCGGTGATTGCAAGCGGCACGGTGCCAGAAGGTCTGCCGGTGCCCTTCACTTTCACGCTGGAGCAACGCAATCATATCGCGACCTTCCTTGATCTGAACGGCCTTGCAGAACCCATCGTGAAAGCGAAGGGCGTCGATGCATCTGCGATCCTGCGGCAGAAGATGGATTTCATCCTTGTCGCCGCGGCGGCCGAACGGGGCGAGGACCTGTCGCGCGCAACGCGGCGCGATCTGCGGCAGGTGGCGCGGCGGATCGGGGCGGATTTGCCTGCCGCCTATCTGGGGCTGGCCGATCTTCTGCGCTGGGCCGATGGCGCAGGGACCTGGCCGCGCATCACGTCGGAACACCCGGCGTATTTCTACACGCTGCGTGCCGCACGCGGGCCGGACCGGGACATCGTGAACCAGCTTTTGTCAGAACTGTCGACGCTCGACATTCGGCAGCTTTTCATCTGCCACAAGACGCTGTTCTACAGGCTCTATCGCGGCTGGTCCGAGGCGCAGCAAAGCTATGCGGTGAAGTTCCTTTCCGAAGAATACATGATCGACAAGACCGGTACGCGCCGCGCGCTCTTCGGGCCAGAGCCGGGCATGGAAGAGCCGGAACCGCCACCCGGTTTGCCGGAACCAGAGCCTTCCCGCGAGACCACGATTGAGGATAGGGTCGAGATTGTCGGCCCATGGGGTGCGGTAAGGAGATCGCGATGATACTTGGTATCCTGCGCTGGGCGGTGTTTTGCTTCATCGTCGCAACCGTGCTTTACCTTGCGCTCAGCTACTATTCGCGCAGCCTGCACATGGGCTGGCTGGAACGCGAATGGGAAGAGCAGGGGCGCCCCGGCGACCGCGAGACCTTTGTCGATGAGGGGATGCGCGACTACCAAGGCTCTCTCAGGCGCAAGTTGATCTGGGGCGTCTACGTCGTTCCGGGGCTGTTGTTCCTTGTCGTCATCTATGTGCAGAATTTCCTTTAGGGGCCGCCGATGCGCTATGTGAAATGGACCTTTTTCGCGATCATCGCCGTGCTGCTCTTTGCGGTGGCGCATTACACGCTGCCCCAGCGCGACGTGGCGCGGATCACCGACACTTATGAAAAGCGGATCGATTTCGGCGAGAATTCATTTTTCTGGGCTGGGGCCGATGTCGGCAACGATCCAAACAGCCTTAATCGCGATGTGTTCTTCATCCAGACGGTGCGCCCCAATGGCCGCGTCATGGTCTACCGGAACGAGGATACCGGCTGGGGCTGGCCGCCCTATCTGAAGTTCGACACCGCGAATCTGCAGGCCGAATCCGCTGATCTGCGTTCGACAAAGGACAATCCGGTCTGGGTGGTGATCCGGCACTATGGCTGGCGGTCGGAATTCTTCTCGATCTATCCCAATGCGATCTCGGTCTATCAGGTCGATAGCCCGGATGTGTCGCTGTTCCCGTGGCTCAATATCGTGATCCTCGTGACGATTCTTCTGATCATTCTCACGCTGCGCCAAATCTGGCTGCGGTTCTGGAAGCGGAACGTCGATCCGATGATCGACGACGCAGGCCGCCGCTGGGACGCGGTGGATGATCGCTGGGACGAAGGCCGTGGCCGGTTCGGGCGTTGGCTGGACAGTTGGCGCGGCCCGAAGAAGTAGGCCGGGCGGGGCTTGCCCCGCCGCCCCCCTATTCGCCGTAGGGCACCCAGACGGTCTTGATCTCGCTTGCTGCTGACAGGAATGCGCGACCTTCGCCGTCCTTGTCCCAGTCGCGCGCCTGGCCGTAGTTCACCCAGGTGCGCTTGAGGTTGCCTGCCGCTTCCCGCTCGATCACTGCCGAGATCTCCGAGGACGAGAATGACCAGACCGCATCCACGTCGAGATGCCCGGCAAGCTGCGGGGCCAGTTCTTCATGGCTGCCTGTGACGATGTTCACGACGCCGCCCGGCACGTCCGAGGTTTCGAGAACCTGGTAGAAATCGGTGGCGGCCAGCGGGAACGGCTCTGACGGGACGACGACAAGGCGGTCGCCCATCGCCATCGCCGGGCCGATCACCGACACGAGGCCCAGAAGCGGCGCCTCGTCCGGGGCAAAGGCACCGATCACGCCGACCGGCTCGTTCACCGCGACGGCAAGGCCGCGCAGGGGCACCGGTTTGACCGCGCCGTCGAACTTGTCGGCCCAGGCGCCGTAGCTGAACAGGCGCGAGACGGATGCCGCGACCTCGGCCTCGGCTTTCTTTGTGGTCATTCCGACCATCGACGACAGTCGATGAGCGAATTCATCCGACCGCGCCTCAAGGTTTTCGGCGATGTAATAGAGGATCTGCGCGCGCAGGTGGCCGGTGGTCTTGGACCACGCGGATGCGCCGCGTGCCGCCTCAACGGCGTTGCGGATATCCTTTCGATTGCCGATCCCGGCATGGCCCAGAAGCTTGCCGGCCTTCGACCAGATCGCGCGCGAATAGCCGCCATCGGGCCGCGCCTGCTTGCCGCCGACATACAGCTTTGCCGTGCGGTCGAGCCCGTCGACCTTGGCGCTCTCGGGGGCGGTGAAGGCCTCGGCCTTCTCCAGCGCCTTCGTCTTGCCAGACGGCTTGGTGTAGGCCAGCAAGCCCTCCCACCCGCCTTCGCGGCCAAAGCCGCTTTCGCGCACCCCGCCAAAGCCAGCCGCGGCGTCAAAGAGGTTCGTGGCATTCACCCAGACGACGCCCGCGGCCAGTTTCGGCGCGATGTCGAGCGCGAGGTTCAAGTTCTCGGACCAGAGTGTCGCGGCCAGCCCGTAGCGGGTGTTGTTCGCCAGTTGAACGGCCTCGGCCGGTGTGCGGAAGGTGGTGGAGACCAGCACGGGTCCGAAGATTTCTTCCTGCATCAGCGGGTCGGACGGCGAAAGCCCGGAAATCAGCGTCGGTTTGAAATAGCAGCCCTCGGGCAGATCGCCGGGCGGCTGGTAGATCGTCCCGCCGCTGCCTGCGACCTTGTCGGTTATGGATCGCAGCTGCACCGGATCGACCACCGCACCCACGTCGATCGCCTTGTCGAGCGGGTTGCCCACGCGCAAACCGTCCATGCGGCGGCGCAGCTTTTCGTGAAAGCGCTCTGCGATGCTTTCCTGCACGATCAGCCGCGACCCGGCGCAGCAGACCTGCCCGGCGTTGAACCAGATCGCATCGACCAGCCCCTCGATGGCGCTGTCGAGATCGGCGTCGTCGAACACGATGTACGGCGATTTGCCCCCCAGTTCGAGTGTCAGCGCCTTGCCGCTACCCGCCGTCGTGCGGCGGATGGTGCGGCCGACATCGGTCGAACCGGTAAAGGCGATCTTGTCGATATCCTCATGCCCCACGATCATCTCGCCAACCGCGCCGTCGCCGGTAACGATGTTCACCACGCCCTCGGGAAGCCCGGCTTCCTGGCAAATCTGCGCGAACATCAGCGCTGTCAGGGATGTGTATTCGGCGGGCTTCAACACCACGGTGTTGCCCATGGCGATCGCGGGCGCGACCTTCCATGCCAGCATCAGCAGCGGAAAGTTCCACGGGATGATCTGACCGCAGACGCCAAGCGCCTCGCGATCCGGCAATTCCGCGTCCATCAACTGGGCCATCCCGGCGTGATAGTAGAAATGCCGCGCGACGAGGGGGATGTCGATATCGCGGCTTTCGCGGATCGGCTTGCCGTTATCCAGCGTCTCCAGCACCGCCAGAAGTCGCGCGTGTTTCTGCACCAGCCGCGCGATTGCGTAGAGGATCCGCGCGCGGGCATGGCCCGAAAGTTTTGCCCATTTCGGCTGTGCCTTGCGGGCGGCAGTGACGGCTGCGTCCACATCGGCCTGGCTCGCTTGCGTCAGCGTCGCCAGCACTTCGCCGGTCGCGGGGTTCTTTGCGTCGAACCCCTCGCCCGGCTCCGTCATCTGGCCATTTATGAAATGGCCAAACCGGTCGCCGCCATCCACCAGCCAGGCCAGCGCCTCTGCCGCGCCTTCGGGGGCGGGGCCGTATTCCATCGTCTCGAAAATCTCGCGAACGGTCATGACGCGGCGCTCCACTTCTTCATCTTCAATCGCGGCCTCAAGCCAGCGGGTGGCGGTAGGAGGCCGAATAGCGGCCCGTCACATGGTGTTCCAGTTGCCGCTCGATATCGCCCAGAAGCGACGAGGCGCCAAAACGGAAGAGGTCAGGCTGGAGCCAGCGGTCGCCCAGTTCGTCCTTGATCAGCGCCAGGTAGGTCAGCGCGTCCTTTGCCTTGGAAATCCCGCCAGCGGGCTTGTAGCCGATGCGGTATCCGGTGCGGTCATGATAGTCCCGCAGCGCCCGGATCATCACGAGGCTGACGGGCAGGGTGGCGTTGATGCTTTCCTTGCCGGTCGAGGTTTTGATGAAATCCGCGCCGCCCATCATGCAAACCATCGACGCGCGTGCGACGTTGCGCAGAGAACCCAGCTCGCCCGTCGCCAGGATGGCTTTGACATGGGCGTTCCCGCAAGCCTCGCGGAACTGGCGCATCTCGTCGTAAAGCGCCTGCCAGTTGCCCGTCAGGACGTGGCGGCGCGAGATGACGATGTCGATCTCTTGCGCGCCGGCCTTCACGCTTTCGGCAATCTCGGCCACGCGCAGGTGCAGCGGCGACAGGCCCGCCGGAAAGCCGGTTGAAACGGCGGCGACGGGAATGCCGCTGCCCTTCAGCGCATCGACAGCGGTTTCGACCATGTCGTGATACACGCAGACGGCGCCGGTGGTGATGCCGTCCATGCCAAGCGCGTCGAGCAGATCGGCGCGCACGGGCTGGCGCGCCTTGGCGCAAAGACGGCGCACACGGCCTGCGGTGTCGTCGCCTGACAGTGTGGTGAGGTCGATCAGCGTGATCGCTTTCAGAAGCCAGGCAGCCTGCCATTCTTTCTTGACCGACCGGCGGCCGGGCAAGGTGGCGGCGCGCCGCTCGATCGCCGAGGTGTTGGCGCGGGCCGAAAGCACCCAGTCAAGGTCAAGCTCCATCCCCGGGTTGCGCGGTTCCTGCACCTGCGGCAGGTGCGTATCGGCGGATCCGGCGGCGGTTTTCGTGTCGGTATCGGTCTGGGATGTCACGGCGGCAGCGTCCTTGGCGGAATGGCTGGCAAAGCGTCGCACGGTCGTGGATCGGTGACAAGGTTTGACCATCTGGTCAAAACTCGAAACGCCGCGTCCAAGCGGCGCATTTGACCTGACTTGGGGCGTGCTCCGCCTATCTGACAAGGAAAGGAGACCGCCATGCCCCGCGCCCGCAACGATCTGACGATCTATGACAGCCATGCCGAAAACTGGTGGTCCGATGATGTACGCTGGATCCGCACGCTTAAGAACATGGTGCCGGGGCGGCTGTCCTGGTTCGACAGGTTCATTGATTGGAACGGCAAGGATGTCCTGGACCTTGGCTGCGCGGGCGGCTTCATGGCCGAGGCCTTGGCGCGGCGCGGCGCGAACGTGACCGGAATCGACCCCGCGAAGGACGCCGTCGCGGCGGCACAGGACCACGCGGCGCAAGAGGGTCTGAGTATTTCCTATGACGTCGGGGTCGGGGAATCGCTGCCCTATGACGACGGCGCGTTCGATGCGGTGGTCTGTGTCGATGTGCTGGAACATGTGTCCGATCTCGACAAGGTGCTGTCCGAGATGCACCGCGTGCTACGCCCCGGCGGGATGGCGCTGTTCGATACGATCAACCGAAATCCGTTGGCCAGTTTCGCCGTGGTGACAATGGCCGAAGATGTGCTTGGCCTACTGCCCAAGGGTACCCATGATCCGTCGATGTTCATCAAGCCCGCTGATCTTCGCATGCGCATGACGCAGGCCGGGTTCGAGGTGGGCAAATTCACTGGCCTAGGGCCGCGTGGGATCAACAAGCGCGGCGATCCGGTGTTCGGGGCGCTGCCGCTCAAGACGATGATCTATATGGGTACCGCCACCCGGACCTAACCGCCGATATCCTCGGGCGCGATGGCGACGGATTTCAGGATTGCGTGGCAGGACATGCCGGGCGCGAGATCCATCAATTTTGCCGAACGTGTTGTGATCCGCGCCAGGATCGGCCCCGCCGGGCTGGTCAGCGAGACGAGCGTCCCCGGCCCGCCGCCTGGGCGCAGGCCCGCGATGGTACAGGGAAGGACGTTGAGCGCTGACAGGCCCTTCGGCGCGTCCCGCGACAGGATCACCTCATGCGCGGCGATGCGAATGCGCAGCACCGTGCCTTCGGCTTGCGCGACACGCGGCAGAAACAGCGCGGCGCCGCCTGCGTCCAGTTCTGTCAGGCCATCGTCGTGATGCGCCTTGATGCGCGCTTCGATCATCGCGCCCGCGCCGCGCGGACCAAGGGGGGTGATTTCGGGGTCGGACAGCACGTCACCGGCGCTGCCCCGACGGATCACGCGGCCGTTTTCGAGGACGACGACCGTGGTAGCAAGGCGCGCGACTTCAGCGGCGGAATGGCTGACATAGAGGATCGGCACCCGTGCCTCATCTCGCAACCGCTCGAAATACGGCAGGATTTCCGCCTTGCGGGGATCGTCGAGCGCGGCAAGCGGCTCGTCCGCAACGATAAGATCGGGGCTGGATAGCAGCGCGCGCCCGATGGCGACACGGGATTTCTCGCCGCCCGATAGGGCAAGGGGGCGGCGGTTCAGGAGATCGCCGATGCCAAGAAGCGCGACAACACGTCCGAAATCCTGATCTGCGCCGTGCCGCGCGCCATAGGTCAGGTTTCGCCGAACCGTCAGATGCGGAAAGAGCCGCGCATCCTGAAAGATATAGCCGATGCGCCGTTTATGCGGCGGGCGCCAAAGCCCTGCCGACGTATCGACCAGCATCCGCCCGGCGACGGAAATCCGCCCGGTTTCGGGACGCAACAGGCCCGCCACCGCGTTCGCGACGCTTGTCTTGCCGGACCCCGACGCGCCATAGAGGACGGTGACGCCGGGCGGCGCTTCGAACGCGATATCGAGCGCGAAATCACCAAGGGAATGGCGCAGGTGGACCGACAGCGTCATGTGCCGCGCACCCGTTTCGCGAGCCGCACCGCCAGCCATTCCGACAGCGCCAGCGCGCCAAGTGCCAGGACGACCGAGACGATTACGAGGCGAAGCGCGGATCCGTCTCCACCCGGCACCTGCAGGAACGCGTAGATCGCCGAGGGCAGGGTCTGGGTCTGGCCGGGGATGTTCGACACGAAGGTGATGGTCGCGCCGAACTCGCCCATTGCCTTGGCGAAGGCAAGAACCACGCCCGCCAGCACCCCGGGCAGGATCAGCGGCAACGTTACGGTCAAGAAAACGCGAGGTCTTGAGGCGCCGAGCGTGCTTGCCGCCTCTTCCAGCTTGGGATCGACCGCCTCGATCGACAGGCGGATGGCGCGGACGATCAGGGGAAAGGCCATGATCCCCGCCGCGAGCGCCGCACCGGTCCAGCGGAAGGCGAAGACGATCCCGATCTCGGATAGCGCGCTGCCGACCGGGCCGCGCAGGCCGAAGGTCAGCAGCAAAAGGTATCCTGTGACGACCGGCGGCAGGATCAGCGGCAAATGCACGAGACCATTGAGGATCTGCCGACCGGGAAACTGCCAGCGCGCCAGCGCATAGGCCGTAAGGATCGCAAGCGGCGTGCTGACCAGCGTCGCCCAGAATGCGACCTTGAGCGACAGGGCGACGGCCTGCCATTCCTCGGGGCCCAGCCAGTCCAACACGCTACTCCCCGATCACGCCGAACCCTTCGGCGCGGAAGATGTCCTTCGCCTCGGGGGTGCTCAGCCAGTCGAGAAAAGGGGCGGCCGCGTCTTCGCGGTCGGCGACGGCCGCGACCGGATAGCGGATCGGCGGATGCGTGGCCTCTGCGAAAAGGCCGATGATCGTCACGCGCGGCTCGGCCGCCGCATCGGTCGCGTAGACGATGCCAAGCGGCGCCTCGCCCACCGCGACAAGGCGCAGCGCGGCGCGAACATTGTCGGTTTGCGCGACGCTTGGTCGGGCCTCGTCCCAGAGATCAAGCGATGTCAGCGCGGCCTTGCCGTAGATGCCTGCCGGAACCGCCTCGACCAGCGCCATGGCCAGAACGCCCCCTGCCAGCATGTCTGTCAGCGGGAGGTCCGGGCCAATGTCTTGCGGCATTGCTGTGCCGCTGGGGGCGATCAGGGCAAGACGGTTGGATAGAAGATCCCGGCGCGTTTCGGGTGCGATCAGGCTCTTGCCCCCAAGATAGTCCATCCAGTCCGTGTTCGCCGACAGGAACACATCCACTGGCGCGCCCGCCTCGATCTGCCGCGCGAGGGCAGAGGACCCAGCGTAGGACAGCGTCACGTTGCCGAGCCCTTTGGAGTCATAGACCGCGGCGACCTTGTCGAGCGCGGTCTTGAGGCTGGCGGCCGCATAGACCGTGACGTCCCCGGCCCAGAGCGGCGCGCCGGTCAGGAACGTCAGAGCAAACAGGATGGAACGGGCCGCATACATGGTTGTCAGGGATAGGCCGCGCCCCGCCATCCGTAAAGCGCAAGCGTTTGTCCTTGGCGATAGTGTGGGCGCCTCAGGTCCCGTGGAATGCCCGGCTCACGGCATAGCTGTCCTCAAACCAGTTCCAGAGCACGACCTGTCCGTCCCTGACCTTGGCGCGCAAGGCGAATGTGAACTCGTCCGTTTCTGCACCAGAGGCTGTCAGCATCAGTTTCATCCGGCCGAACACCGCCACTGTATCCCCAGAGGCGAAAGCGTCCTGGTTTTCCCAATGAGTGACCTGAACATTCTGTGAGAACGTGCCAAGGAAGCCAAAGATCGTCTCTTTGCCTTCCCACGTGCCGATCCACGGAAGGGCAGGGTCGCCTTCGTTCTGCCAAACCATGTCGTCGGCCATAAGCGCGCCCATACTGTCCATGTCGCCGCCACCCATGGCACCCATAAATGCCATGACCGTATCGAAAGTGGCTTGAGTGCCGTCGTCGGCGGTCTGCGCGGTTGCTGGCGCTGCAAGAGCGATCACCGATGCTGCGGCAACGGCGGCGGATCCGGTGAAAATCTGTCGTCTGTGCATATTGATACTCCTGTTCGGGATGGAAACTACCGGCCGGACAGCTGCTGCAAAGCGCTGGCCCAGTCTTCGACGTGATAGGTCCGGACAATCACGCCGTCGTCGAGCTCGTGAATGTCGATAGTCAGGATATCAAAACTGCGCCCTTCACCATTCACACCGAAGAACGGACCCGTCGGCGTTCCGGTGGCACGGCTGCGCACAGTGACGAAATCGCCGTCCTGATGCATCGCTTGCACGGACCAGTCGAGATCGGGGATGAGCTGGCTGAAGAATCCCATCTGGCCAACGAATCCGTCGCGGCCTTCGGTCTCGCCGGAATAGTCGCCGATGCTTTCCCAGTCGTCCGATGTCGCCCCAAGAAACGCGGCCACGTGAGTTTCAGATCCGGGATTGCTGAGAAGATCATAAAAGGTCTGGACGGTTGCGGTGTCGTCCGCTGCTGCGCTGGTTGCGATGGTTATCAGCCCAAGCGAGGCCGCTGCCAGAGTTGTTCGGAACGCGTTCATCGGTGGTTCTCCTGATCAATCGTTGAGGCAGAGCGTGGTTTGCGGGCCTCTGAACCCAAGATGGACAAATCAGGATAAAATCATAAGGTGGGACAGATAGATTTAACTGTTCGGATATTTGATATTATGATCGATCGCCTGCGCCAGATGGCCATCTTCGCAAAGACGATTGATCATGGGTCGTTCCGAGGTGCCGCGCGTGCGCTTCGGCTGTCACCATCCGTGGTCAGTCACCATGTCTCTGAGCTTGAAGACAGCCTGGGCGTCGCCTTGATCTACCGATCTACCCGCAAGCTTACGCTTACGCCGGAGGGGCAGAGGTTGCTCGCGGCGACGCACAAGATGCTTGAAGCCGTTGAAGGCGAATTGGCTGACCTTTCGGTCTCTGCAAGCGCGCCGAGCGGTGAGCTGCGCCTGACCGTGCCATCCGTCCTGTCTCAGTCTCATTTCATCGAGCAGATAGCCGCGTTTTCCGCTGCTTATCCGAGGATCAAGCTGTCTCTGGATTTTTCGGACATCCGACGCGAACTGATCGATGACGGGTTCGATATCGCGATCAGAATGGGCACCAAGGCGAAGACATCCGCGACCTCTAGAAAGTTGTTTTCGGTGGAGCGCAGATTGGTTGCATCCGCTGAATATCTGTCGTCCCGCCCGGTTCCCAATGATCCAAAAGACGTTGCAGCCTGGGATTGGCTGGCGTTGGCACCGGCGCAGAATGTCCCTTTGACGTTCACAAAAGTCGACGGCACCAAAGCGACGATCAAGCCCGAAGCGCGTGTCTTTGCCAATGATGCACAGGCGCTCTACCGCTTGGCGCGTGCGGGTGTCGGGCTTGCGATCGTTCCGGATTTTCTGGCGCGTGACGACATCAGGCGCGGCGTGGTCAAATTCGTGCTGGCAGAGTGGGGCGTTCAGGCGATCACCGTCTTCGCCGAATGGCCCAGCAACGCGCCGAGGCATGGTCTTATCCACTTGGCACTGAACGCCTTTGGTCAGAACCCGTCCTGAAACAGCTTGGCATGGCTGTTGTGACGGTCGCACGCTAGGATCGACGGTGGCTCAACTTGACGTTCGCGGTGTCGATTCAGTGGATTGCTCCGGCAAGCGGGACAAGTCCAACAGGAAATTTGGGGATGGATTTGGTGGAGCCAAGGGGAGTCGAACCCCTGACCTCTTGCATGCCATGCAAGCGCTCTCCCAACTGAGCTATGGCCCCATCCGGGATGCGAACCGACCGTGCGGTTCGCCCGCTGTCCTTATGGAAATGGCCGGAGCTTCGCAAGAAGAAATTCACTCCGGCCCGTCCCTGCGCGCGCCCAAGGCGCCCGCTGTCAGGTGTCGTCTTTTTCGTCTGCTACGTCGGCGATATCGTCCAGCGAAACGCTGTCGTCATCGTCGTCATCGAGCAGATCGTCGTCGATATCCACGTCCGCGTCGTCCTCTTCGAGAACGTCATCGCTTTCGAGGACTTCTTCTTCCTTCTTGACGTCCTTCGCCTTCTTTTCGGGAATGGCGACGCGCGATTTGGTGTTGGCATCGATCTCGACCGTCTCGCCCGTATAGGGGCTGATGATCGGGGTCTTGTTGAGATCGTAGAAACGCTTGCCGGTGGTCGGGCAAATGCGTTTCTTGCCCCATTCTTCCTTGGGCATTGCTGACCCTTTCGTCTTCGATCGCATTTTCGGGATAGCGTCCCCTGCCACAACGCCCCAAAGGTGTCAAAGCCTTTCGGACGGCAGAGTTTTGCTATGGCCGGGCCGTACCCCGATCGCGTAAGTTCCTGCCATGGGGGAGACCCCCGCTTAAGGAATGGATATGGGCCACGCGCGGCTTCCAGGCAACCCGCCGATAGATGTGATCGTGAAACGTTCGTCCCGGGCAAAACGCGTATCCTTGCGCGTCTCGGGGCTTGACGGACGCGTGACGCTTTCGATTCCGACCTTCATGGCTGAGGGCGAGGCGCTGAATTTCGCGGCTGAAAAGGCGGACTGGATTCGTGGGCATCTGGCCAAGCGACCGGACCGCGCGGCGCCATCGGATATCGGGACGGTGCCGTTTCGCGGGGTGCCGCATGAGTTGAGCCCCGTCGCGCTGCGCGGCGTGAAGGTTCGCGATGGTAGGCTCGAAGTGCCCGTCGATCCCGAAAAGGCGGATGCTGCTTTGCGCGCCTTTCTGAAGGAAGAAGCGCGCAGGGCGCTCAGCTATGCGTCCGATCGCTATGCCGCGAAGATCGGGGCGCGCTATGGCAAGATCACCCTGCGCGATACGCGCTCGCGCTGGGGGTCGTGTTCGTCAGACGGGAACCTGATGTTTTCCTGGCGGCTGATCCTCGCGCCTGACGAAGTGCTGGATTACGTCGCGGCCCACGAGGTCGCGCATCTGCGGCACATGGATCATTCTCGGCGCTTCTGGGGGCTGGTGGACGAGATTTGCCCGGGCTTCGAGGCGCATCGCCGCTGGCTGCGCGATCATGGATCGACGCTGCACCGGTATCGGTTCGGGGACTGACATGACGCCTGTCACGCCTTCACTGACGCCGCCCCGGGGTCCAGACGCGCTGCCGGTTGCGCATGACCGCGTCTTCCGCGCTTTGAGAGCGCAGATCATGCATGGCGAACTGGCACCTGGAGAAGCCCTGACCCTGCGCGGGATCGGCAAGCGGTTTGACGTGTCGATGACCCCCGCGCGCGAAGCGGTGCGGCGGCTGGTGGCCGAGGGTGCGTTGACGCTGTCGTCATCGGGGCGCGTGTCGACGCCTGCGCTGGGCGCAGAGCGGATCGAGGAACTGGCGCAGATCCGGGCGCTGCTGGAGCCCGAGATGGCCAGCCGCGCCCTGCCGCGCGCCCATAATGCGCTGATCGAGCGGCTGCAGACCATCAATGGCACCATCGCCGAGGTCGTCGCGAAACAGGATGCCGTCGGCTACATCCGCGCGAACCTTGAATTTCATCGCACGCTTTACCTGCGTGCGCAGGCGCCCGCGATGCTGGCGATGGTGGAAACGATCTGGCTGCAGCTTGGACCGACGATGCGCAAGCTTTATGGGCGGCTGAACCGGACGGAAGTGCCGTATCATCACCGCCTGATCGTCGCCGCGTTGCGGGCAGGGGATGAACCGGGGCTGCGCCTTGCGGTGCGCACGGATGTCACGCAGGGCCTGCGTCTGCTGATCGGGTAGGATGGTCACAAGCGCGCCAAGTAGGCGGGCGGGCGCGTATCTCGCGCTATGTTGATCGGGATGCCGCCTGAAAGGACCGTGCCATGACCCTGATGACCCGCCGCCAGCTTCTCGCGACCCTTGCCGCCGCCCCTGTCCTGACGCCTGCCCTGCGCGCTTCGGCGCAAGAGGCGGGGCTGATCGCCGGGAATGTCTGCCTTGTGCAGCCGGAAACGACCGCGGGGCCCTTCTATGTTGATCCCGGTCTCGTGCGGCGCGACATCACCGAGGGGCGTTCAGGTGCAGCGATGGACTTGCGCCTACAGGTCGTTGATGCGCGCTGCAGCCCGATCGAGGGCGCGCGGGTCGATGTCTGGCATTGCGACGCGGCGGGGGTGTATTCCGGCGTCCGCGCGCCCAATGGCGATACGCGGGGCGAGACCTTCCTGCGCGGCACGCAGCCGACCGATGGCGCCGGCGTCGCGCAGTTTCGCACGATCTATCCCGGTTGGTATCGCGGGCGGGTGCCGCATATTCACTACATCGTTTACCTGGATGGGCGCACCGCGCTGACCAGTCAGTTGTTCTTCCCCGATCCGGTCAGCGACACGGTCTATGACAATGCGTCCGCCTATCGCGGACGCGGGCGCGCCGATACGCCACTGCCACAAGACGGGATCGCCCGGCGTGCGGGCGAGGCGGCGATTGCGCAGATCGGGGGGTCGACCGCGCAGCTTGACGCTGCGCTGGTCGTGGGCTTGCCGGGGTAGGACGCGCGTTAGGCGTGGATCGCGCCGTCGCCGCAGGCGAGCGCGGCTTCGCGCACCGCTTCGGAAAAGGTCGGATGCGCGTGGCAGGTGCGCGCCAGATCCTCGGCAGCCGCGCCGAATTCCATCGCCACGCAAATCTCGTGGATCAGATCGCCCGCGAACGGGCCGATCAGATGCGCACCGAGAATGCGGTCGGTGTCCTTGTCGGCGAGGATCTTCACAAAACCTTCGCCCGCGAAATGCGCCTTGGCGCGGCCGTTGCCCATGAAGGAAAACTTGCCGACCTTGTAGGCGCGGCCCTCGTCCTTCAGTTGCTCTTCGGTCTGGCCGACCGCCGCGACCTCGGGCCATGTGTAGATGACCGAGGGGATCACGTTGTAGTTCACGTGGCCCTTCTGGCCCGCGATGGTTTCGGCCACGCCCATGCCTTCGTCTTCGGCCTTGTGCGCCAGCATCGGGCCGTCGATGCAGTCGCCAATGGCGAAAATGCCGTCGACATTTGTCTTCCAGTGCGCATCGGTCTTGATGACGCCGCGATCGGTCATCTCGACGCCAAGGTCCTGCGCGCCAAGGCCATCATGATAAGCCCGGCGGCCTGTCGCCACGAGAACGACATCGGCGTCGATCACCTCTTCGCTGTCGTCCTTCTTCAACTTGTAGGTCACCTTGGCCTTGGTCTTGAGGCGCTCGACGCCCTGAACCGCGGCACCCATGACAAAGTTCAGCCCCTGCTTTTTCAGGACCTTCTGGAACTGCTTGGACACCTCGGCATCCATCGTGGGGGTCACGGCGTCGAGGTATTCCACGACCGTCACTTCGGACCCCAGGCGGCGATAGACCGAGCCCATCTCAAGCCCGATCACGCCCGCGCCGATGACGACCATCTTCTTCGGCACTTTCCCCAGAGCCAGCGCGCCGGTGGAGGAGACAACGATTTCCTCGTCGATCTCGACGCCCGGCAGGCTGGCAGGTTCGGACCCGGTGGCGATGACGATGTTCTTCGCCTCGTGCACCTCGTCGCCGACCTTGACCTTGCCGGCCTCGGGGATCGAGCCCCAGCCCTTTAGCCAGTCGACCTTGTTCTTCTTGAAGAGAAACTCGATGCCCTTGGTGTTCTGGGCGATCACATCGTCCTTGTAGCTTTGCATCTGGGCCCAATCGACCGAGGGCGATTTGCCCTTAAGGCCCATCTTGGCGAAATTCTCTTCCGCCTCGTGCAACTCATGCGTGGCGTGAAGAAGCGCCTTGGACGGGATGCAGCCCACGTTGAGGCAGGTGCCGCCCAGCGTGTCGCGGCCTTCGACGCAGGCGGTCTTGAGGCCAAGCTGCGCGCAGCGGATAGCGCAGACATAGCCGCCGGGGCCGCTGCCGATTACGATGACGTCATAGCTTGCCATTGGTCTTCTCCGGTTGTCGGGCGGGGCGGGCGCTTGGCGCTTCGGCCCCATCAATGAGTGTGCCGGTGGTCCGGCGGGTTGATCCTGTCCTAACGCGGCGGGGGCCTTGCGTCCATCAGATGAGGGCGGCGGCGATCATCAAGGTGGTCGCCAGAAAGCCCACCACCCAGATGTAGCTGCGCCAGGGCACCCAGCCGAAGGCATAGGCCGGAATGTAGAGGATGCGGGCGATCAGGTAGGCCCAAGCGCAGGCGGCGGTGAAGGCGGTTTGCTGTTCACCGAGCGTCACCACGACGACCGCGAGGGTGAAAAGGATCAGCCCTTCGAAGTGGTTGTTGAGCGCACGGTAAAGCCGCCCGGTGCGCGGGCTGACCTGATCCATCAGCGGCTTGTCCATCCGCTGCGGGTCGCGGGGCGACAGCGTCTTGCCGGTGCCGAGTTCGAGGTTGGCGGGCACCGACATCAGGACGTATTGCACGACCTGCAACAGGCCTGCGAGGGCGAGGGCGGTGAGTTCGGGGGTCATTGGATAGCACTACTTCCATGGATTAGGTGGGCGGTGCCAAAGACGAATGCTAGGAGAGAGATCAACGCGAGAAATCCATTGCAAAACACTATCCAACGGTTCCAAAATTGGTGCCAGGCGTAATCGGGAGAGGTCGCAGTGAATGTGTATGACACGATGAGCGCTGAGAGGATTGTGGTAATCCCGAGTAGGAATGATGACGCTGCAACTTTGACGCTAAGAATATCAAACTGAAATTGAGATGCGCCGCTGGCACCACCAATTATGGTAACGACAGCTAGGATTGCACCGCCATTCAGAATCACCATTGTTCTCAAAAACAAGATGCCGAGTGCATCGGCCCGCTCTAGCCGGGAAATTTCCGAGTTCCCAACGTCCATTTTGATCCCTTGCTCGCGAGTTTACACTTCGATTTGGGAGACGGGGCGGGATTAATCCCGCCCTGCGTAGCTCACAAATCCATCAACAACCGACGCGGGTCTTCCAGCGCTTCCTTAACCCGCACAAGGAACGTCACCGCGCCCTTGCCGTCGACGATGCGGTGATCGTAGCTGAGCGCGAGATACATCATCGGGCGGGCAACGATTTCGCCGTTCACGACCATCGGGCGCTGCTGGATCTTGTGCATGCCAAGGATGCCCGACTGCGGCGGGTTCAGGATCGGCGAGGACATGAGCGAGCCGTAGACGCCACCGTTCGAGATGGTGAAGGTGCCGCCCTGCATCTCGGCCATGGACAGCTTGCCGTCGCGCGCCTTGACGCCAAGGCCGTTGATTGTCTTCTCGATTTCGGCGAACGACATGCGATCTGCATCGCGCACCACCGGGACGACAAGGCCCGTCGGCGTGCCGACAGCGATGCCCATATGGACGAAGTTCTTGTAGACGACATCGGTGCCGTCGATTTCTGCGTTGACCTCTGGCACCTCGTTCAGCGCGTGGCAGCAAGCCTTTGTGAAGAAGGACATGAAGCCCAGTTTCACGCCGTGCTTTTTCTCGAAGAGGTCCTTGTATTCGGACCGCAGCGCCATGACCTCGGTCATGTCGACCTCGTTATAGGTCGTCAGCATTGCGGCGCTGTTCTGCGCCTCTTTCAGGCGGCGAGCGATGGTCTGGCGCAGGCGGGTCATTTTCACCCGTTCCTCGCGCGTCTCGTCCTCGGCAGCCACAGGCGCACGCGGCGCGGATTTGGGCGCTTCGGCCTGTTTGGGCTGGCTGAGCGCTTTCATCACATCGTCCTTCATGATGCGGCCATCGCGGCCGGTGCCGGTCACGTCATCGCGCGACAGGCCCTTTTCGGCCATCATCTTCTTCGCAGAGGGCGCGTCTTCGACATCCTTGCCACCAGTGCCCCGGTCGCGGTTGTCCTCGGTGGTCGCCTCTGGCGCGCCAGAGTCGGACGGGACGGGTTTTGCGCCTTCGCCGCTTTCCATGACGGCGAGCTTGCCGCCCGCCTGAACAGTGTCGCCTTCGCCTGCAAGGATTTCGGTCAGCGTGCCGGACGCGGGCGCGGGCACTTCGACAGAGACCTTGTCGGTTTCAAGCTCGCACAGCATTTCGTCCTGGGCGACGGCATCGCCGGCCTTCTTGAACCAGGTGGCGACGGTCGCCTCGCTGACGCTTTCCCCCAGCGTGGGGACCATGACGTCGATGCTGCCGCCGTTGCCTGCGGTGTCTGCGCTATCGGCTTCAACGGCGCGGCGATCGGATGTGTCGTCATCGCCTGCATCGGCCGTTTCGGTTGCCGTTTGGCTGCTGCTGGCGCGTTCCCGGATCTCGGTCGACGATCCGGCATGGCCCGCCTCGGCGATCACGGCGAGAAGGGCGTCGACGCCGACGGTGTCGCCTTCCTGCGCGACGATCTCGTCAAGCTTGCCCTCGGCGGGCGAGGGGACCTCGACTGTGACCTTGTCGGTCTCAAGCTCGCACAGCATTTCATCCATCGCGACGGAGTCGCCGGGTTTCTTGAACCATGTTGCGACGGTGGCTTCGGTGACGCTTTCGCCCAAGGTGGGCACGCGGACTTCGGTGCTCATGGCGTTATCCTTCCAATCCGAGCGCGGCTTTAACCAACGCTGCTTGCTGTGCTTTGTGTGTGCTTGCGAGACCGGTGGCAGGCGAGGCGCTGACATTGCGGCCGGCATAGGTGGGACGGGTGTGCTGGGCCTTGATGCGGGTCAGCACCCATTCGAGATTGGGCTCGATGAAGGACCAGGCGCCCTGGTTCTTGGGCTCTTCCTGGCACCAGATCATCTCGGCGCCCTTGAAGCGTTCGAGTTCCTTGACCAGCGCGAGGGCCGGGAAGGGATAGAACTGTTCGACGCGCAGAAGGTAGACATCGTCCAGCCCTTCGGCGTCGCGCTTTTCCAGCAGGTCGAAATAGACCTTGCCCGAGCACATGACGACGCGCTTGATCTTGTCGTCCGATTTCAGCGTCAGGTCCGAATTGCCTTTCTGCGCATCGTCCCAAAGGACGCGGTGGAAGGAGGACCCTGTGGTGAAATCATCGGCTTCGGATATGCACATCTTGTGCCGCAGAAGCGATTTCGGCGTCATCAGGACCAGCGGCTTGCGATAGCTGCGGTGCAGCTGGCGCCGCAGGATGTGGAAGTAGTTGGCCGGGGTCGAACAATTCGCGACGATCCAGTTGTCTTCCGCCGACATCTGCAGGAACCGTTCCAGCCGTGCCGACGAGTGTTCCGGGCCTTGCCCTTCATAGCCGTGGGGCAGCAGCATCACGAGGCCGGACATGCGCAACCATTTGCGTTCGCCGGACGAGATGAACTGGTCGAACATGATCTGCGCGCCGTTGGCGAAATCGCCGAACTGCGCTTCCCACATCACCAGAGCGTTGGGTTCGGCCAGCGAATAGCCGTACTCGAATCCAAGGACCGCGTATTCCGACAGCATGGAATCGATGACTTCGTAGCGCGCCTGCCCGGGGCCGATATTGTTCAGCGGGTAATAGCGTTCTTCGGTTTTCTGGTCGATCAGCGCCGAATGGCGCTGCGAGAAGGTGCCGCGCCCGGAATCCTGGCCGGAAAGGCGCACGGGATAGCCTTCATCTGCGAGCGATCCGAAGGCGAGCGCCTCTGCCGTCGCCCAGTCAAATCCTTTGCCGGAAGTGAACATTTCCTTCTTCGTATCCAGAAGGCGGGCGACCGTGCGGTGCATGTTGAAATTCTCGGGCGGCGTGTAGATGGCCTTGCCGACCTTTTCCATTGTCTCTTTCGAGATCGCCGTTTCGCCGCGCTGGTATTCCTCGCCCTCGCGGTCGAGATGCGACCAGCGGCCGTCAAGCCAGTCGGCCTTGTTCGGCTTGTAGTCCTTCCCGGCCTCGAATTCCTCGTTCAGATGCGCCTGGAACGCGGCCTTCATATCCTCGATCTCGCCCTCGGGGATCAGCCCGTCGCGCACAAGGCGTTCGGTATACAGCTGCAGGGTCGTCTTCTGCTTCTTGATCCGGTTGTACATCGCCGGATTGGTGAACATCGGCTCATCGCCTTCGTTATGGCCGAAGCGGCGATAGCAGAAGATGTCGATGACCACGTCCTTGTGGAACTTCTGGCGGAACTCGGTCGCGACCTTGGCGGCGTGGACCACAGCCTCGGGATCGTCGCCGTTGACGTGGAAGATCGGCGCTTCGACCATCAGCGCGATATCCGTGGGATAGGGCGAAGAGCGCGAGAAATGGGGCGCGGTGGTGAACCCGATCTGGTTGTTGACGACCAGATGCATGGTCCCGCCCGTGCGGTGGCCAAGAAGCCCCGACAGACCAAAGCATTCCGCCACGACGCCCTGACCGGCAAAAGCCGCATCGCCGTGCAGAAGGACCGGCAGAACCGATGTCCGTTCGGTGTCGTTCAGCTGCGCCTGCTTGGCGCGGGCCTTTCCCAGAACGACGGGGTTCACCGCCTCTAGGTGCGAGGGGTTGGCGGTCAGCGACAGGTGCACGGTATTGCCGTCGAATTCGCGGTCATCCGATGCGCCGAGGTGGTATTTCACGTCGCCCGAGCCGTCGACATCCTCGGGCTTGAAGCTGCCGCCCTGAAATTCGTTGAAGATCGCGCGGTAGGGCTTTTGCAGCACGTTTGCCAGCACCGAAAGACGCCCCCGGTGGGGCATGCCGATGACGATATCGCGCACACCAAGCGCGCCGCCGCGCTTGATGATCTGTTCCATCGCGGGGATCAGGGCTTCGCCGCCATCAAGGCCGAAACGTTTGGTGCCCATATACTTGACGTGCAGGAATTTTTCGAAGCCCTCGGCTTCGACCAGCTTGTTCAGGATCGCCTTGCGGCCTTGCGTGGTAAAGGCGACTTCCTTGCCCAGACCCTCGATCCGTTCCTTCAGCCAGCTCGATTGTTCGGGGTCGGAGATGTGCATGTATTGCAGCGCGAAGGTGCCGCAATAGGTGCGCTTCACGATGTCGATGATCTCGTTCATCGTCGCGATCTCGAGCCCGAGCACGTTGTCGATGAAGATCGGCCGGGTCATGTCGGCGTCGGTGAAGCCATAGCTTTTTGGGTCGAGTTCCGGGTGATCGTCGTTGTTGCGCATGCCAAGCGGATCAAGATCGGCGGCAAGGTGCCCCCGGATCCGGTAGGCGCGAATGATCATGATCGCGCGAATGGAATCGAGAACGGCCTGCTTGACCGCATCCTCGGTGATCTCGATGCCCTTCTCTTCAGCCTTGGCCTTGATCTTGTCGCCTGCGGCCTTGGCGTCCTTGGCGGGCATGGTCGTCCATTGCCCGTCAAGCGCGGCGGTCAGATCATCGTTGGGGATCGGCGGCCAGTCAGCGCGCGCCCAGCTTGGGCCGTCCGCCTCGGCGGTGGCATCCTTGCGGTCATCGCCGAGCTGGCGGAAGAAATCCTGCCACGCGGCATCGACCGCTGCCGGATCCTGCGCCCAGCGGGCATAAAGCTGCTCTAGATAAGCAGCGTTATGCCCCTGCATGAAGCTGGAGGCGTGGAAAACGTCGTTGGGGGACTGGTCGGTCATGGGCTTACCTCAACAGGGTTGGGACCGTATTCATTCTGTCCGGGTTGGCTGGGCCGGGTCAGCCACCACAGGACGAGGAGGGGAGAGATCAGAAAGACGATGGCGCCGATGAAGAACATCAGCACGGCGAACCCGCCAACGGCTTCACCCGCCAGCAGCGGATCAAGCGCGCCGATCAGGCTGGCGAAGGTTGCAAGGCCGACCATCACGATCAGCGGGTAGATCAGGTAGAGGCCAGAGCGGCCCGTGTCATGCATGCGCCGCCAGCCCGCCGCCAGGGACGGGATCAACATGGCAAGGCTGAACAGCGATGCGATGGGCCCACTGGATCCGGCGGATGCGCCATAGCCGCCGTCATCCAGCGCGCCGATCTCTACATCGGCGGCGCCAAACACGATGCCGTCAAGCGCACCGGTGACGATGCTGCCCAGCAGCATGAACAGAACGAAATACCAGTATTCCGACCGGCGGGCGCGGCCCGAGAAGGTGAAATACTTGCCAAGGCAGGTGCGGATGGCGTCGGTAAAGCTCATGCCGCGCCTCGTTTGGAGCGGGGTCCCAGACGCGCCTTGGCGGGCCCCGATGAAGGGACCCGCCTTGCGCAAAAGATATGCCCGGTCCGGGACACCGCTTAGCCGATGGCCTTGAGGACGGCTTCGCCAAGGGTGGCGGGGCTGTCGGCGACCACGATCCCGGCCTTGTTCATGGCCTCGATCTTGTCGTCTGCGCCGCCCTTGCCACCGGCAACGATAGCGCCCGCGTGACCCATGCGGCGTCCCGGAGGCGCCGTACGGCCCGCGATGAAGCCTGCCGTCGGCTTCCAGCGGCCGGCCTTGCGCTCATCCGCAAGGAACTGCGCCGCGTCTTCCTCGGCAGAGCCGCCGATCTCGCCGATCATGATGATTGCTTCGGTCTCGTCATCGGCGAGGAACCATTCGAGGACGTCGATATGCTCGGTCCCCTTGATCGGGTCACCGCCGATGCCGACGCAGGTCGACTGGCCAAGGCCCACGTCGGTGGTCTGCTTGACCGCCTCGTAGGTCAGGGTGCCGGACCGCGAAACCACGCCGACCTTGCCGCGCTTGTGGATGTGGCCGGGCATGATGCCGATCTTGCAGGCGTCGGGGGTGATGACACCGGGGCAGTTCGGGCCGATGAGAATCGTCTTCGATCCCTCCAGCGCGCGCTTGACCTTCATCATGTCGAGCACCGGGATGCCTTCGGTGATGCAGCAGACGAGCGGGATTTCGGCGTCGATCGCTTCAAGGATCGAATCTGCCGCGAAGGGCGGGGGCACGTAGATTACCGACGCGTTCGCGCCCGTGGCATGCACCGCCTCGTGGCAGCTGTCGAACACGGGCAGATCAAGATGCGTCTGACCGCCCTTGCCGGGGGTGACGCCCCCGACCATCTGCGTGCCGTAGGCAATCGCCTGTTCGGTGTGAAAGGTGCCTTGCGAGCCGGTGAGGCCCTGGCAGATCACCTTGGTGTTTTCGTCGACGAGAATTGCCATACCAGTCTGTTCCTTCGTCCCATCGTTGGCGGGCGCTTTGGCCCGCCGATTATCGTTTCAATAGTCGGCCGCGTCGTCGTCGACTAACTCGTCCAGGGCGCGGATCGCGATTGTCGCGGCGCCCATCATGATCAGTGTGCGCCCCAGAGAGCTTGTCAGGTTGCGCGGTGTCACGTTTGCGATCCCGTCGCGCGCTACGTGGGCCGCATCCTTGCCGGACCCCACATCGCGAAGCCGTTTACGCCGACCCGGTTCGGGCAGGTTCAGCGCGCGTGGCGCGGTGCGCCGCAGCAGGAAACCGGCCGCGAGCATACCAAGCCCGGCAAGCATCGGAGTGTGATCTGCAAGATCAGGGCCAACCTTCAAGGGAAGCCTGTTCTTGATGGTGTCGGGGGTCAGGGACATGAGGGCACCTTTCGAAGAGGATCAAATCGGGACGCAGCAGCGGGGGACTGGTGATCCCCGATGCTTGAGGGCTTAACCCCCCACGCTGCTACTTGGTTCATCCCGGTTTGCATCTTCAAAGCTGCCGTTCAGCCCTTGACCGCTTTCACGATCTTCTCGGCGCCGTCCTTCAGGTCGTCCGCCGCGATCACGTTGAGGCCGCTTTCGTTGATGATCTTCTTGCCTTCATCCACGTTCGTGCCTTCCAGTCGCACGACAAGCGGCACTTCAAGACCAACCTCTTTCACCGCGGCGACCACGCCTTCGGCGATGACATCGCAGCGCATGATGCCGCCGAAGATGTTGACGAGGATGCCTTTGACTTGCGGGTCAGAGGTGATGATCTTGAACGCCTCGGTGACCTTTTCCTTGGTCGCGCCACCGCCAACGTCGAGGAAGTTTGCAGGTTCAGCGCCATAAAGCTTGATGATGTCCATCGTCGCCATGGCCAGGCCTGCGCCATTGACCATGCAACCGATTTCACCATCGAGCGCGATGTAGTTCAGATCGTATTTCGAGGCGGCGAGTTCCTTGGGGTCCTCTTCCGTCTCGTCGCGCAGGGATGCAATGTCGCTGTGGCGGTAAATGGCGTTGCCGTCGAAACCGACCTTGGCGTCGAGCACCTTGAGAGACCCGGTATCGGTGATGATCAGCGGGTTGATCTCGAGCATCTCCATGTCCTTCTCGGTGAAGGCTTTATAGAGAAGACCCATCAGCGCGACGCATTCCTTGACCTGCTTGCCCTGAAGCCCAAGGGCAAAGGCGACGCGGCGACCGTGGAAGGCCTGGTAGCCCGTCGCAGGATCGACGCTGAAGGTCAGGATTTTCTCCGGCGTCGAGGCGGCGACTTCTTCGATGTCCATCCCGCCTTCTGTCGAGCAGACGAACGAAATACGGCTTGAGACGCGGTCGACCAGAAGGGCGAGGTACAGCTCGCGCTCGATGTCCGATCCGTCTTCGATATAGATGCGGTTGACCTGCTTGCCCGCAGGGCCGGTCTGGTGCGTCACGAGGGTGCGGCCCAGCATCTTCTTGGCTTCGCTGGCTGCTTCTTCGACCGACTTGGCAAGGCGGACACCGCCCTTTTCGCCCGCATCGGCCTCTTTGAAGCTGCCCTTGCCGCGGCCGCCCGCGTGGATCTGCGCCTTGACGACCCAAAGCGGGCCATCCATTTCGCCCGCGGCGGTCTTGGCTTCTTCGGCCTTGAAGACGACGCGGCCATCGCTGACCGGTGCGCCGTAATCGCGCAAAAGCGCCTTGGCCTGGTATTCGTGGATGTTCATTCTGCTGTCCCGTATCTCGTGACTAGTTGCCGCCTGATGCCATGCGTTTGCGGTTGTTTTGAAGGACAAAGCGTTAAGTTAGCGCGAACCGGCGATAAAAAGCCGATTTTGTGATCACACGTATAATTCTAGTGATCACAAATCTGAACTCGGTGGATCGCGCCTGGGACGAAACGCAGCATACCCCGCGTTAGCCTGCTGTCGAAACGGGATTCGCGAGGCCCTGACGAAAAAGGCCCGCCGGGACATTCCGGCGGGCCTTTTCGTGTCTCGTTTGCTTGGCGACGGATCAGGCGAGCGACTCGTCGATACCCTTGCAGGCCTCAACCAGGCCCTTCACCGCATCAACCGACTTGTCGAACATCGCCTGCTCGTCCTTGCCAAGCTTGATGTCGACGATCCGTTCGATACCGCCCTTACCGATGATAGTCGGCACGCCGACATACATACCTTTGAGGCCATAGGCGCCGTCGACATATGCCGCGCAGGGCAGAAGGCGCTTCTGGTCCTTGAGATACGCCTCGGCCATTTCGATCGCCGCCGTTGCAGGCGCGTAGAATGCAGAGCCGGTCTTGAGAAGGCCGACGATCTCGGCGCCGCCGTCGCGGGTGCGCTGCACGATCGCGTCCAGCTTTTCCTTGGTGGTCCAGCCCATGTCCACGAGGTCGGGCAGCGGGATGCCGGCCACGGTCGAATAGCGGGTCAGGGGAACCATCGTGTCGCCATGCCCGCCCAGAACGAAGGCGGTGACGTCTTTCATAGACACGTTGAATTCAAGCGACAGGAAGTGGCGGAAGCGGGCGGAATCGAGAACGCCGGCCATGCCGACGACTTTCTCATGCGGCAGGCCCGAAAATTCGCGCAGCGCCCAGACCATCGCATCAAGCGGGTTGGTGATGCAGATGACGAAGGCATCCGGCGCGTGCTGGGCGATGCCCTCTCCCACGGACTTCATGACCTTGAGGTTGATGCCGAGAAGATCGTCACGGCTCATACCCGGCTTGCGGGGCACACCGGCGGTGACGATGCACACATCCGCGCCCGCGATGTCGGCGTAATCGGTGGTGCCGGACATCGCGGCGTCAAAGCCTTCCGACGGGCCCGACTCTGCGATGTCGAGAGCTTTGCCCTGCGGCACGCCATCGGCGATATCGAACAGGACGACATCGCCCAGTTCCTTCATTGCAGCGAGATGGGCAAGGGTGCCCCCGATCTGTCCCGACCCGATAAGGGCGATCTTCGGTCTGGCCATGGTTGTCTCCGGTCAGCTTGGATTGTTGGCGCGAGGGGTAGCCAAACGCATCGCCCCGCGCAAGGCAGTCTGGAAAGCCTATTCCCCTCAAGCCCCGTTTCAAAGCGCCCGGGGCTGGGGTAAAGCCTTCCAGTATCAGCGTTTCCCGAAAGGCGATGGATCATGCAGCTTGACGCCTTCTTTTTCGCCATGGCGGTGCCTGCGGTCATCTTTGCCGGGGTTTCAAAGGGCGGGTTTGGATCCGGCGCGGCCTTTGCTGCCACCCCATTCCTTGCGCTGATTCTGGGGCCCGGAGAGGCGCTTGGCCTGATGCTGCCGCTTCTGATGCTGATGGATATCGGCGCACTTAAACCCTACTGGAAGAAATGGCACTGGCCGTCAGCCAAGGCTCTTCTGATCGGCAGCGTGCCGGGGGTTCTGCTGGGCATGGCGCTGTGGAGCGTTGCCAATCCGGATGTGTTTCGGTTTCTGATCGGGGTGATTGCGCTGGGCTTTGTCGCTTGGCAAATCTCGCAAAAGCGCGGTTGGATTCGCGCGCCAGAGCGGAAGATGGGCGTCGTTGGCGGCTATATCGCGGGGCTTGTTGCCGGGTTCACCAGCTTCATCAGCCACGCGGGCGGTCCGCCCGCCGCCGTTTATCTGCTGTCGCAACGCCTGACTAAGACTGAATTCCAGGCGACCACGGTTCTTCTGTTCTGGATCGTGAACGCGATGAAATTCGTGCCTTTCGCGTTCCTTGGCATCTTCACCAGGGAAAGCCTGACTGCGAACCTGATCCTCGCGCCCGTGGCTTTCCTTGGGGTCTGGATCGGCGTCTGGGCGCATCGCGCGATTTCAGAGCGCGCGTTTTTTGGTTTGACCTATATTTTCCTTGGCATCGCCGGGACCAAGCTGATCTGGGACGCGCTGACCTAGGCGTCTTCCGAGGCCGTGACCGGCAACTCGTCGAGTTGTTCAAACGCGTGGCCCGATGCCACAAGGCAGGTCAGGCCATTCGGCAGCGTCACGGTGATCGTCCAGGTGCCGGTCGACGCCGAGGCGAAAACCTCGACCACGGAATTATTCGTGCCCAGCCCGATGGATTGGCGCGATTCGCCGAATTGTTCACCCAGCCGTTCGATGACAGCGCTGCGCGCGGCGCAGTTGCGTTGGGGTGTCTCGGCCTGTCCGGGCAGCGGCGCGGCGAGGCAGGCGGCAAGTGTCATGTATTTCCACATCCGAAGTCTCCTTGACCTAAAGTCATGTGCCTCGCAGGGTCGGAAGGTTGATGAGGCCCTTAAAGCCTGCAGAGCAAGGCTGTGGATATGGTTAATCCATCGCGCGTAGCCGGTTTTTGCTGCATCGCGGCGGAATAAGGGTTGCGGATTGATGCGCCTTCGGTTTCCTTCGCGCAACTATATTACGAGGTATGCGCCCATGGCCCTGACGACCCGGCCTTTCCGTTCGGTCCTTTATATACCCGGCTCGAAAGAGAGGGCGCTGGAAAAGGCCAAGACCCTGCCGGTCGATGCGATCATCTTCGATCTGGAAGACGCAGTGGCGGTCGAAGAAAAGGCGAATGCGCGCGAATTGCTCGCAAGGACGTTGCGCGACACCGATTACGGCCCGCGCAGCAAGATCGTGCGCGTCAACGGGCTTGGCACTGCTTGGGGCTCAGAGGATCTGGCCGCGCTGGCCTCTTGTCCAATCGACGCGATCCTTTTGCCCAAGGTGGGCAGCACATCGGATCTGGATATTGCCGGAACACTTGGCCCGAATGCCGCACTTTGGGCGATGATGGAAAGCCCCGTTGGTATCCTCAATGCAGCGCAGATCGCTGCGCATTCGCGGCTGCAGGGCATGGTCATGGGCACCAATGATCTGGCCAAAGACCTGCGCAGCCAGGGCCGCGCGTCGATGACAATGGCGCTTCAGCACTGTCTTCTGGCCGCACGCGCCAACGGCCGGGTGATCGTGGATGGCGTCTATAACGCATTCAAGGACGAGGACGGGTTGCGCGCGGAATGCGAAGAGGGGCGTGCGCTCGGCTTTGACGGCAAGACGCTGATCCATCCCGCGCAGATTGCCGTGACGAACGAGGTCTTCGCACCGTCCGAGGCCGAGATCGACCTTGCCCGCCGCCAGATCGCCGCTTTTGAAGAGGCCGAGGCGCAGGGCCAGGGCGTGGCCGTTGTCGACGGCGCCATCGTGGAAAACTTGCACGTCGCGACCGCGCGGGCCACGTTGGCTCAGGCCGATGCAATCGCGGAACTGGAACGCCACTCATGATTACGCTGCTTCTTGGACTGTTCGTTTGGGTCGATGCCCATCTCTTCAAGCGCCTCCTGCCGGGTCCGCGCGCGATGATGACAAATATGATTGGCGAGGCGTCCAAGGGGGTCTTCGCGCTGATCCTCGTCGGGTCGGTCATTCTTATGGTGATCGGCTATCGGAATGCTGAATTCGTCCCCATCTACGATCCGCCAAGCTGGGGGGTGCATCTTAATAATCTCTTGATGCTGATCGCCATTGCGCTGTTTGGGCTGGGCTCATCGAAAAGTCGCCTGCGCGGCAAGCTGCGCCATCCGCAGTTGACCGGCTTCATCCTATGGGGTGTCGCGCATCTTCTGGTGAACGGCGATCTGGCCTCGATCGTGCTTTGGGGTGTTCTGATCGTCTGGGCCGTGGTCGAGATCGTGCTGATCAATGCGCAGGAGCCCGCGCCTGAACCGTTCACGGGGGGCAGCGTGAAGGGCGATGTGAGACTCTTGATCATCGCGCTCGTACTCTACGCGATCATCGCGGCGGTTCATACGTGGCTTGGCTATTACCCCTTCGCAGGATGATCCGATGATTGCTTACCGGCTGTTGACCGAGGACGACACATCCGCATTTTGCCACAAGGTTACGCTGGCCCTGTCTAAGGGCTGGGCGCTTTATGGCGATCCGGCCTACGCCTTTGACGCGGCAAGCGGCAAGATGCGCTGCGCGCAGGCCGTCACGAAAGAGGTCGAGGGCGACTATGACCCGGATATGAAGCTGGGACAGCTTTGATGACCAAGACGAATCCCGGCCGGTTTTTTGAGGATTACGCGGTCGGCGATGTCATTCGCCACGCCGTCCCGCGCACCGTCAAGATGGCCGAGCGCGCGCTTTATCACATGCTCTATCCCGCGCGTCATGCTCTGCATTCGTCAGATGTCTTCGCGCAGGACTGCGGCCTGCCGTTCAGCCCGCTCGATGATCTGATTGCCTTTCACGTGGTGTTCGGCAAGACGGTGCCAGACGTGTCGCTGAACGCGGTCGCCAATCTTGGTTATGCAGATGGCCGCTGGCGGATGCCGGTCTGGCCCGGCGATACGCTGCGGTCCGAATCCGAGGTGATCGGGGTCAAGGAAAACTCGAACGGGAAATCCGGCGTCGTCTATGTGCGCACCAAGGGCCTGAACCAGCATGACGAGGTCGTCCTTGATTACGTACGCTGGGTCATGGTCCGAAAACGTGATCTGGATGCGCCCGCGCCCGTGACGGTCATTCCGAAGCTGCCGAAAGTGGTCGACCCCGCGTCGCTGGTGATCCCCAAGGGCCTCGATTTCACCGGATACGATCATACCCTCGCCGGAGAGCCGCACTCTTGGGGCGACTATCAGCCCGGCGAGATCATCGACCATGTCGACGGCGTCACGGTGGAAGAGGCAGAGCATATGCTGGCCACGCGCCTCTGGCAGAACACCGCGAAGGTGCATTTTGACGCGACGAACCGCGACGATGGAAAGCGCCTGATCTATGGCGGGCACATCATCTCGCTGGCCCGCGCGCTGTCCTTCAACGGGCTTGCGAATGCGCAGATGATCGTTGGGCTGAATGGCGGGGCGCATGCCAATCCCTGCTTTGCAGGCGATACGGTGCGAGCGTGGTCCGAGGTGCTGGATATGGCCGAAACAGATGCGCCCGGGGTCGGCGCGCTACGGCTTCGGCTGGTGGCAACGAAGGGAAATCCCGGCGAATTGCGCGGCAATGACGGAAAATATTTGCCCGACGTGCTGCTGGACCTTGATTACTGGGCGCTCATCCCTCTCTGATAGCGGTATGTTCCAATCGATTTTCTTCGCGATCTTCTTGGCAGGGGCGGCTGTCAGCCCGCCTGGCGAAGCTGCGCCGCCCGCCGAGGTCGAGGTCGTGCAAGAAGCGCCGCAGATGGCGCAGGATATCCGAAGCTTCATCACTTCGAACCTGATTGCGATTCTGTATCACGAGCTTGGGCATGCCGTGATCGATATCGAACGGCTGCCGATCTTCGGGCAAGAGGAAGACGCCGCCGACGTGCTTTCGATCCTTCTGGTGCATGATGTCTTCAACGAACAAAGCGCCGTCGCCATCGCCTATCACACCGCGCACGGGTTTCTGACCCAGGCAAAGGACGCCGAGGCGAAAGGCTATGAAGAGGCATGGTGGGATGTGCATGGCACGGACCGGCAGCGTTTTTTCACGCTGGTCTGCCTGTTCTACGGCGCCAATCCCGACGAGCGCGAGGATATCGCCGAAGAGCTTGGCCTGCCGGCCGCACGCGCGCGGACCTGCGAAGAGGAATATGAACTGGCCAGCGAAAGCTGGGGGCCGGTGATGGACGATCTGCGCAAGCGTGGCGCGGGGCGCAGCTTTCGGATGATCGATCGCGCGGGCGGCACCGAGATCGAGCGGCTGACCTTTGACGTGATCGCGATGGAAGTTGCGAATCTCAATGCCGATATGTCGATGGACCGCGATCTGGATGTGATCGTCGAATCCTGCGGCGAGGCAAACGCGTTCTACGATCCCAACGTTCCATCCATCATCATGTGCACGGAATTCGCCGAGTATCTGGCAGAGCTCTACATGGCGACTCGATAGGCGTGCATTCTTGTGATCACGCATGTAAAAACAGTGATCACAAATCTTGTACCTGACACTGATTTAACGAAAATGCCGCACTGTTAGCGCCGCTAGCCGCGTGACAGTGCCTCAGATTTTGCTATGTCAAAGGCAAAACCCAAGCAATCCAAGCCGGAAGGATGATGCATGGCTGATGTGAACCGGGGCAAACGCCCGCTTTCGCCCTTCATGATCGGGCCGTATTACAAGCCGCAAATGACCTCGATGACCTCGATCTTCGTGCGGATCACGGGCAATGCGATGCTCGTGGCCGGGATCCTGATCGTTTGGTGGTTTCTCGCGGCCTCTTACGGGCCCGACTACTTCGCGACGGCGGACGCGGTGCTGACCAGCTGGTTTGGCGATCTTGTCCTGACGCTGTCGCTCTGGGCGCTATGGTTCCACTCACTCGGTGGCATCCGTCATCTGATCTGGGACACGGGCCGAGGCCTTGACCTGAAAAGCGCCTACACGATGGGCTACATCATGATCTTCGGATCGCTGGTGCTGACCGTCCTGACCCTGCTTGTGATCTGAGGAGACCCGACATGGCATTTATGACAGATCGCAAGCGCGCCGTCGGCCTTGGGGCCGCCCGCACCGGAACGGCGCATTTCTGGTCCATGACCAAAAGCTCTTACGCGCTGGTCGTCCTGGTTCCGCTGTTCGTCTTCACGTTCGGGCCGATGCTGGGAGAGCCGCATGACGCGGTGATCGCCTATTTCGGCCGTCCTTTCCCGGCGCTTGTCGCCGTGCTGACCATCGTCGTCAGCTTCATGCACTTCAAAGGCGGCGTTCAGGTGCTGATCGAGGATTATGTCGGCGGAGAGAAACGCCACCTCCTGGTGATCGCGATGACCTGCCTCTGCTATGCCGCGGCCGCGACGGGCGTTCTCGCCATCGCTCGGCTGGCGCTTTGAAAAGGAACGATTCAATGGCTTCCTACGAATACGAGACGCATAATTACGATGTCGTGGTTGTCGGCGCCGGCGGATCCGGCCTGCGCGCGACGCTTGGCATGGCTGAACAGGGCCTCAAGACCGCTTGCGTGACCAAGGTTTTCCCGACCCGGTCCCACACGGTAGCGGCACAAGGCGGCATCGCGGCCAGCCTTGGAAACATGGGCCCCGACCACTGGCAATGGCACATGTACGACACCGTGAAAGGGTCGGACTGGCTGGGCGACGTGGACGCGATGGAATACCTCGCCCGCGAAGCGCCCAAAGCGGTGTATGAGCTGGAACATTACGGCGTTCCGTTCTCGCGTACCGAAAAGGGCGAGATTTATCAGCGGCCGTTTGGCGGGCACACCACGGAATTCGGCGAAGGCCCGCCCGTGCAGCGCACGTGCGCCGCCGCCGACCGCACCGGTCATGCGATCCTGCACACGCTGTATGGTCAAAGCCTCAAGAACAACGCGGAGTTCTTCATCGAATACTTCGCGATCGACCTCATCATGTCCGACGATGGCCAGTGCCAGGGCGTCGTGGCCTGGAAGCTTGATGACGGCACCATCCATGTCTTCAATGCGAAGATGACCGTGCTGGCCACGGGCGGCTATGGCCGCGCCTATTTCTCGGCGACCTCGGCCCATACCTGCACCGGCGACGGCGGCGGCATGGTGGCGCGCGCGGGACTACCCTTGCAGGACATGGAATTCGTGCAATTCCACCCGACCGGCATCTACGGCGCGGGTTGCCTGATCACTGAAGGCGCACGCGGCGAAGGTGGCTACCTGACGAATTCCGAGGGCGAGCGATTCATGGAACGCTACGCGCCAACCTACAAGGACCTGGCCAGCCGCGATGTCGTCTCGCGCTGCATGACGATGGAAATCCGCGAAGGGCGCGGCGTGGGCGAGAAGGGGGATCACATCCACCTGCACCTTAGCCACCTGCCGCCCGAAGCGCTGCACCTTCGCCTTCCCGGCATCTCGGAATCGGCGCGCATCTTTGCCGGTGTCGACGTCACGAAAGAGCCGATCCCGGTTCTGCCGACCGTGCATTACAACATGGGCGGTATTCCGACGAACTACTGGGGCGAGGTTCTCAATCCCACTAAGGATGAGCCTGACCGCATCACGCCCGGCTTGATGGCCGTGGGCGAAGCGGGCTGCGCGAGTGTTCATGGCGCGAACCGTCTTGGGTCGAACTCGCTCATTGACCTTGTGGTCTTTGGCCGCGCCGCCGCGATCAAGGCGGGCGAAGTGGTCGACGCCAATGCGTCCAATCCGACGCTGAACCAGGCCTCGCTCGATCAGGCGCTGTCGCGCTTTGATGGTCTGCGTCACGCCAAGGGCACCGTGTCCACGGCTGAACTGCGCGACGAGATGCAGCAGACCATGCAATCCGACGCAGCGGTCTTCCGCACCGACAAGACCCTCGCCGAGGGTGTCGACAAGATGTACGCCGTCGCCAGAAAGATGGACGACATCAGTGTCACCGACCGGTCCATGGTCTGGAACACGGACCTGATGGAAACGCTGGAACTGACCAACCTCATGCCCAATGCGCTGGCGACCATCGTATCGGCAGAGGCGCGCAAGGAAAGCCGCGGCGCCCACGCGCACGAGGATTATCCTGATCGCAACGACGAAGACTGGCGCGTCCACACGCTTGCCATGGTCAACGGCAAGGTCGATCTGGATTATCGCCCTGTTCATGTGAACCCTCTTCTGGGTCACAACGAAGGCGGGATCGAACTGAAAAAGATCGCGCCCAAGGCACGGGTTTATTGATCCGCGCCGTGGCCCTGTCGCTTGCAACACTCGCGGCCTGCGCGCCGCAGCCGATGACGGTCGAGCGCGCGGAACGGCAGTGCCGCGAGGAGTTGCCGCTCGCGGATGGCGTATCCGGCAATGTCGGGATCGGCGTCGGCACGGGCGGTGTCCGCACGCGCACGGGGATCACGGTCACAAACGCGATCCTGAATCCGCAGTCGGATCGGGAATTCATGGCAGAGTGCATCGACCGCGTGATGGAGGGCCGTCCACGCCCCGCTCGGTTCGGTATCACCCTTGGAAGCTCGCGCTAGAGCGAGAGGAGTAAAGAATGGTTCAATTCACCCTTCCCAAGAACTCGAAGGTTCGCACCGGCAAGACCTGGCCCAAGCCCGAAGGCGCCACGAATGTCCGGAAATTCCAGGTCTACCGCTTTGATCCGGACACCAGCGACAACCCGCGTGTCGACACCTATTTCGTCGACCTCGACACCTGCGGGCCGATGATTCTGGACGCTCTCATCAAGATCAAGAACGAGATTGACCCGACGCTCACCTTCCGACGGTCCTGCCGCGAAGGCATCTGCGGGTCCTGCGCTATGAATATCGACGGCACCAATACGCTCGCCTGCCTCAAGGGCATGGATGAGGTGAAGGGTGACGTGAAGATCTATCCGCTGCCGCATATGCCGGTGGTCAAGGATTTGATCCCCGATCTGACCCATTTCTATGCGCAGCACGCGGCGATCATGCCATGGCTGGAAACCAAGACCCAGCGCCCCGAAAAAGAGTGGAAGCAGTCCATCGAGGATCGCGAGAAGCTCGACGGGCTTTATGAATGCGTGATGTGTGCGTCCTGTTCGACGGCCTGCCCGTCCTATTGGTGGAACGGCGACAAGTACCTCGGCCCGGCGGCTTTGCTGCATGCGTATCGCTGGATTATCGACAGCCGCGATGAAGCGACGGGCGAACGGCTTGATGATCTGGAAGATCCGTTCAAGCTGTATCGTTGCCACACGATCATGAACTGCACCAAGACCTGCCCCAAGGGTCTGAACCCCGCGAAGGCAATCGCCGAGATCAAAAAAATGATGGTCGAACGCGCGGTCTGAGTGATCTTTCGCATTTAACTATCCTGACGCGCCGGACTACGCTTCCGGCGCGTTTTTCGTTTGAGGGCTCTTATGATCCGCAGCGCAGGTACAAGGTTTTTCATCGTCGGCCTTGTGGCCCTTCTGATGTTTGTTCCGCTGTTCTTCGCGGGCGCGGTCGTCGAAAGCCGCGCGGATTATTCGCAAGACGCCGTGCGCGAGGTCGGACGCAATTGGGGCGGGGTGCAAAGCCTTGCGGGGCCCTATCTGGTGCTGCCCGTCGAGGGGCCGGTATCCCGGCAGGAACGGCGCGAGACGGTTGACCCGGTGACGGGTGAGACGCGGGTCGAGACGGTCGAGGTGACAGAGACGGGCCGCAAGTCGCCGATCTACGTCTTTCCCGATCAATTCAACGCCAGCGTCGCGACCCAGACCGAAGAACGGCGGCGCGGCATCTTCGTCGTGCCGGTCTACACCGCCGATGTAGAGATCGAAGCGCGCTTCGATCTTGATGAGGCCGTGCGCTGGCTGAACGACGGCGAAAGCATCCAGTGGACAGACGCTTACTGGCAGCTTGGCCTTGGGTCCAACCGCGCGCTTCGGGGCGAGACGGTTCTAATGGCCAATGACCGGCCGCTTGCGCTGGAACCCGTGCCCGGAGACCGCGATGCGGGCGGCATATTCGCGGAAACGGGTGATCCGCGAGACGTGGACAGCTTTCGGCTGACGATGCCTACCAATGGAGCGGAATCCTTCTTTGTCGCGCCGGTTGGGCGATCCTCGACCGTCACGATGACCAGCGACTGGCCGCATCCCAGCTTTACCGGCGCGTTCCTGCCTGACGGGTCCGAGATCACCGATGACGGCTTTACCGCAACATGGAGCATCCCGCATCTCGCCCGCAACCTGCCGCAGATCTCGCGCGACCGCTACGAGACCGAGGCGCGCGGCACGGCATTCGGCGTGGAATTCATCCGGCCCAACGATTTCTACCAGAAGGCCTATCGCGCCGCACGCTATGGCATCCTTTTCATCGCGCTGACCTTCCTGACCGTCCTTCTGATAGAGAACCGGCAGGACAAGCCTGCACATCCGGTGCAATACATCCTGATCGGTCTGTCGCAATCGACCTTTGTGCTGCTCATGGTCGCCTATGCCGAACAGATCGGCTTTGGCGCGGCTTATGGTCTGGCAAGTGCCGCGACGATCGGGCTGATCACGATGTTCGGGCTTCTCAGCCTGAAGCTGGGCAAGCGCACATGGGTGCTGTCGGCGATGCTGATCGCGATCTACGCCGTTCTGTATCTGATCCTGCGCTCTGCCGATTATGCACTTCTGGCCGGATCCACGCTTGCCTTCGTCGCCATCGCCGCGACAATGTATGCGACGCGGAACGAGGATTGGTACGCGGGCGGCGAGGGTAAGGGTCTGTTCGGTCGCAAGGCTGCTGCGCCCGCGGGGGAGAGTCCAGACGGGACGGAAAATCCGCCCGGGGTCAAACCCGGTTAACGCGATGCTGCTGCTCGTCGGCCTTGTTACAGCCTTCATCCTGCTCTTGATCTTCGGCAACAGGACGACCCGCCTCTGCCGTTGGCGTCAGGACCGCAGCCGCGCAAAAGACGGCAAGATGTTCTACCATTGCGCCGCGTGCGGGGCCGAAACGCTGGTCGAGAAGGGCCCGCCGAAAACCTGCTTGCACCCGACGAAGGGGCTGAAATGAGCGAACCTGCCGATGCCGCCGCCCGCCGCGCCATTCCGCCGGTAATCTGCTATCCTGTGGACACGCTGCCCGTGCCTGATCTGCCGCTTTACGACCGGGCGCGTCAGACGGCCAAGCTGTCCGATACTGTCACCGTCCCACCCCGCGATGCGCGTAGCTTTCATGTGCCTGCCGGGCACTTCTTTCGCATCAGCAGCGTCGATGGCCCGCAGGTCGGTGATCTCAATCTCTGGAACGCTCAGGACCTGTCCGAGCGGTTCTATTCCGGCAAGACCCGCGCACTTCATGGCACGCATGTGACGACCGGCGATCGCCTGTGGTCGTCCTTTCCCAGCCTGCGACCCATGGCGACGGTTACTGCCGATACACTGGGCTGGTACGGGATCGACGAACATGGAGGCTCGGTGCATGACGTGATCGGCACCCGTTGCGATCCCTACACCCATCGTCTGTTGGCAGGGGGCGAATATCACCATTGCTGCCATTCGAACCTGACTCGCGCGGTACATGCCGAGACCGGATTGCCCCTGCCCGAGGCCGAGGCGCTGGTTCATGACGTGTTGAACGTCTTCATGTGCACCGGATTCACGCGCGACACCGGGCAGTATTTCATGAAGGCGTCCCCGGTGCGCCCCGGTGATTACATCGAGTTCTTCGCCGAGATCGATCTTCTCGGCGCGCTCAGCGCCTGTCCCGGCGGGGATTGCGGGGATGAACATTCCAGCGATACCGCGCCCTGCTACCCACTGCGGGTCGAGGTTTTTGCGCCCGAGGGCGGGGCGCTGGCCGGGTGGACATCTCCGGACCCATCCGCCTATTCGCGCAGCCACGGGACGTGAAGACGCGGTCAGGCGAACGCGGCCTCCAGCGCGATTTCGACCATGTCGCCAAAGGATTTTTCGCGGTCTTCTGAAGGCAGCGCCTCATGCGTCAAGAGGTGGTCCGATACCGTGAGCACCGACAATGCACGCACATTGTGCCGAGCGGCGAGGATATACAGCTCTGCTGTTTCCATCTCGACCGCGAGGATGCCGTGGCGCGTCATCTGATCGTTCAGATCGGGCCGTTCGTCATAGAAGACATCCGACGAATAGATGCCGCCCACATGCAGCGTTGCGTCTTTGCCCTCTGCGGCGGCCACGGCAGCCCGCAAGAGCGTCCAATCGGCGGACGGGGCGAAATTCAGTTCCCGGAAAATGCCGGAAGACGGCGTCGACAGGGTGGATGCAGTCATGGCGAGGATAACATCGCGGATACCCACCCGTTCCTGCATCGCCCCGCAGGATCCGATGCGGATCAGCGTCTTTGCGCCATAGTCCTTGATCAACTCGTTCGCGTAGATCGACAGCGACGGCATCCCCATCCCCGACCCGTGGATCGTGACCTTGTTGCCCTTCCACGCACCGGTAAAGCCCAGCATCCCGCGCACTTCGTTGATGCAGACCGGATTTTCAAGGAACGTCTCGGCTGCCCATTTCGCGCGATATGGATCGCCGGGCATCAGAACGGTTTCGGCAATCTCGCCGGGTTTCGCGCCGATATGGATGCTCATTGCGGGACCTTCCTGCTGTGCGTTTGCGCAAACCTAGACGAACGGATTGGGCGCCGCCATCAGGGATCGATCTGGATGCGGCCAAGGATCTTGGCCTCGTCTCCATTCAGTCGGAATACGATGACCTCGCCCGACCGCGTGCCTTCGCCCGTGAGGGCCGAGATATTCACCTGGTGGCTGACCATCATCAGCGGCGCACCCGCGTTTGCGATAAGGTCCCTTAGTGCCGCCGTCTGCGCATCGCGTGTCGAGAAATCGCGGAAAAAGGAATTCAGCGCCGGCGCTTCGATCACCGGGCCGAGATTCAACAGTTCTGCCGTCTCGCGCGACCGGCACCATTGGCTCGTCATTACTTGGTCAAAGTCCATGCCTCGTTCGCGAAACGCAGCGCCGATGGCCCGCGCCTGCGCGCGTCCGCGATCATTGAGGTTTCGTTGCGTGCTGCAATCGTCGATCTCGAAACTGGTAGGATCGCCGGTGCCGGGGGCAAGCGCGTGGCGCATGATCGCCATTGCGCCCGGCTGATCCAGCGCGTCCCAGTCATTCGCGGCGGCAAGCTGCGCGGGCAGCATCAAAAGCAGGGCGATGATCCATTTCATGCCGCGTGACCTAGCGGGGCTTTCCGCACTGGCCAGCCTATTCGGCGGCAACCGCCTTGGGATCGGCCAGTGCGACGATATCGAACATGATCCGGTTCAGCTCGAAATCCTTTGGCGTATAGACCTTGGCCACGCCCATCGCGCGCAGGCGGTCGGCGTCCGCCTCTGGGATGATGCCCCCTACAACGACCGGGATATCGCCCAGACCTTCGGCGCGCAGTTTGCCGATCAGGTCCTCGACCAACGGCACATGGCTGCCCGACAGGATCGACAGGCCGATCACATGCGCCTCATCGCTACGCGCAGCGGCAACGATCTCGGACGGGGTCAGGCGGATGCCCTCATAGGCGATCTCCATTCCGCAATCGCGGGCGCGGGCGGCGATCTGTTCGGCGCCATTCGAATGCCCGTCGAGCCCCGGTTTGCCAACGAGAAACTTGAGCCGACGACCAAGGCTGTCGGACACCGCATCGACGGCGGCGCGAATATCATCAAGGCCCTCGGTCCGGTTCGACGGATTGCGCGACACGCCGGTCGGCCCGCGATACTGCCCAAAGGCCTGCCGCACCATGTCGCCCCACTCGCCCGTTGTCGCGCCGGCCTTGGCCGCCGCGATTGAGGCGGGCATGATGTTCTCTCCCGTTGCGGCTGCGTGGCGCAGCGCGGTCAGCGCCTTGTCGACAGCAGCCGAGTCCCGATCCGTGCGCCAGGATTCGAGACGCGCGATCTGCTCTGCCTCGACCTCGGGATCGACGGTCATGATCGCCTCGGGGCCAGAGGTCAGGGGCGAAGGCTCGCCAGCTTCGTACTTGTTGACGCCAACGACGGTCGTTTCCCCCGCCTCGATCCGCGCAATCCGGTCTGCATTCGCCTCGACCAGTCGGGACTTCATGTATTCGATAGCCTTCACGGCGCCGCCCATTCCGTCGATGGTTTGCAATTCAGCGCGCGCGCCCTCTTTCAGTGCGGCGACCTTGCCATCAACCACCGGGTTGCCGTCGAAGAGATCCCCGTATTCCAAGAGGTCCGTCTCGAAGGCGAGGATCTGCTGCATACGCAGCGACCACTGCTGATCCCATGGACGCGGCAGCCCCAGCGCCTCGTTCCACGCCGGAAGCTGCACCGCGCGCGCGCGTGCATTCTTCGACAGGGTCACCGCCAGCATCTCGATCAGGATGCGGTAGACGTTGTTCTCGGGCTGCTGTTCGGTCAGGCCCAGCGAATTGACCTGCACACCATAGCGAAACCGCCGGAATTTCGGGTCCTCGACACCATAGCGCTCCTGGCAGATCTCGTCCCACAGCTCGACAAAGGCGCGCATCTTGCACATCTCGGTGACGAAACGGATGCCTGCGTTCACGAAGAACGAAATCCGCCCGACCATGGCGGGAAAATCATCGGCATCCACCTTGCCCTTCAGATCGTCCAGCACCGCCGTTGCCGTTGCGAGCGCAAAGGCCAGCTCCTGCTCGGGCGTCGCGCCAGCCTCTTGCAGGTGGTAGGAACACACGTTCATCGGGTTCCATTTGGGCAGATGCTGGCGCGTGTAGGCGGCCACATCGGTGATCATCCGCAGGGATGGCTCCGGCGGGCAGATATAGGTGCCGCGCGACAGGTATTCCTTGATGATATCGTTCTGCACCGTGCCTTGCAGCTGCGAGACATCCGCGCCTTGCTCCTCCGCCGCCGCGATGTAGAGCGCCAGAAGCCAAGGCGCCGTCGCGTTGATCGTCATCGAGGTGTTCATCTGGTCGAGCGGAATATCTGCGAACAGTGTTCGCATATCGCCAAGATGACAGATCGGAACACCGACCTTGCCGACTTCGCCCCGCGCAAGTTCATGATCGCTGTCATATCCCGTCTGGGTCGGCAGATCGAAGGCCACCGAAAGCCCCGTCTGCCCCTTTGCAAGGTTTCCGCGGTACAAGGCGTTGGACGCTTTGGCGGTCGAGTGCCCCGCATAGGTCCGGAACAGCCAGGGACGGTCGCGGTGTGTCTCGGTCATGGGCAGGCTCCGTGAGTCGCGGTGGGTAATAATCTTTCGCCAGAACACGAATTAGGGACATATCCTGCCGCTGTCAATTCGCCGCGCTGCAGAAACCTCGCTCCGAGCCTCCGGCTCTTTGGTGTTTCAAATATCCTGGGGGTTTGGGGGCAAAGCCCCCAACGGTGCCGCGCGCAGGCGCGGCACCACCACTCAAACCGCAAGGGGATTTACCGAACCTCGCAAACCTGCCACTTCCTTTGGGGATGTTGCAGTCCGTGTCCCTTCCCCTCTGGCTCCTGATCCTGATCCTCGGATTCGCTGCGGTCACTTTCGCCTCGCATTTCCTTTTCCCCTCCGTGCGCTGGTTCGTGCGCCGCAGGGCAGAGCGGGTGGTGGGTGAACTCAACAAGCGCCTCGAACGCCCGATCCAGCCCTTCAAGCTCTTGCGCCGCTACGACACCATCCAGCGGGTGATCTACGACCCAGAGGTGCTGCATGCGGTGACAGAGCATGCCGCCGAAGAAGGCATCCCCGAAAGCGTCGCCTTCGAGCGCACCAAACGTTACGCGCGCGAGATCGTGCCGCGTTTTTCGCCGGCGTCCTATTTCGGCTTTGCCACGCGTGCCGCGCGCTGGCTGTCTCGCTCGCTCTACGATGTCGAGGTGGATGAGGGCGATCCCGCAGCCTTTGCCGCCATCGACCGCGATGCCACGCTGATCTTCGTGATGAACCACCGGTCAAACATGGACTACGTGCTGGTCACCTATCTTGTCGCGACCCGCTCGGCCCTGTCCTATGCGGTAGGCGAATGGGCGCGGGTTTGGCCTCTCTCCTCGCTCATCCGGTCCATGGGCGCGTTCTTCATCCGCCGCCGGTCTCGCAACGCGCTCTATCGCCGGGTGCTGGCCGCCTATGTCCGGCAGGCGACAGCGGCGGGCGTGACACAGGCGATCTTTCCCGAAGGCGGGCTTAGCCAGGATGGCCGGGTCGGGGCGGCGAAGCTGGGGCTCCTGTCCTATATCCTCGACGGGTATGACGCCAATTCGGGGCGCGACGTGGTCTTCGTGCCGGTCGCTCTGAACTATGACCGCGTGCTGGAAGATCGGGTGCTTCTAGATGCGGCGCAGGGCGGGACGCGGCGCTTCAGGGCCTCGATCCCGCAAGCCCTTGGGTTCGGGCTTAGGTTTTTCGTACGGAAAATCCTGCGTCGTGGCATGCGGTTCGGCCGGGCGGCGGTGTCGTTCGGCGCACCAATGCCGCTTTCGGCGCTCATGAAGGAAGGTGTCACTTCACCCAAGGACGTCGGCGCAAGGCTGATGGAGGGGATCCGCGACGAAGTTCCCGTCTTGCCGGTTCCGCTTGTCGCGCATGCGCTCTGTGAGGCAGGCGGCGCGCAGACCGAAGACGAGATCGGCGCGCAGATTTCGGGGTATCTGGCCATCACGTCGAACGAGGGCAAAGCGCTTGCCGCCGATGGTCTGCGCACGCTTTTGACGCGCCGCATCCTAAAAGAGCAGGCCGGACGATATGCGCCTCTGCCGGGGGAGATGCCGATCCTGAAATACTACAGCGCGTCGATTGCGCAGCGCATCGGGTCGGCCGAACCGCCTGAGACATAAAATTACAAAAACGTAACGTCTGGCATTGCAAAGTTGCGCGGGCGCTTTTACCACCAGTGCAGATGCAGCGCCGATTCTGCGGCGCAGAAGAATTTGCGACGGATGGAGGCTTCCATGGCTCTTGATACGGCCGACACGCTGGCGACTTATGAGGCGCCCGAGAAAGACCTTTACGAAATGGGCGAAATGCCCCCGATGGGCTATGTGCCGGCAAAGATGTACGCTTGGGCGATCCGCCGCGAACGTCATGGAGAGCCGGATCAGGCCTTCCAGGTCGAAACCGTCGATGTGCCGCGCCCCGACAGCCACGAGGTGCTGGTCCTCGTGATGGCGGCGGGCGTGAATTATAATGGCGTATGGGCTGGTCTCGGCATTCCGATCTCACCCTTCGATGTCCACAAGGCCGAGTATCACATCGCCGGGTCCGACGCGTCGGGCATCGTCTGGGCTGTCGGCGACAAGGTCACGCGCTGGAAGGTCGGCGACGAGGTCGTCATCCACTGCAACCAGGACAATGGTGATGACGAGGAATGCAATGGTGGCGATCCGATGTTCTCGGACAGCCAACGCATCTGGGGCTATGAGACGCCTGACGGATCCTTCGCGCAGTTCACCTGCGTTCAGGCGCAGCAGCTGATGCCGCGCCCGAAGCACCTGACCTGGGAAGAAAGTGCCTGCTACACCCTGACGCTTGCCACTGCGTATCGCATGCTCTTTGGTCACCATCCGCATGAGCTGAAGCCGGGCCAGAACGTCCTTGTCTGGGGCGCATCGGGCGGCCTTGGGTCTTACGCGATTCAGCTTATCAATACAGCGGGTGCGAACGCGATCGGCGTGATCTCGGAAGAGGACAAGCGTGATTTCGTCATGTCGCTGGGCGCGAAGGGCGTGCTTAATCGCAAGGATTTCAATTGCTGGGGCCAGTTGCCGACCGTCAATACGGACGAATACAAGGCCTGGTTCGGCGAGGTGCGGAAATTCGGCAAGGCGATCTGGGACATCACCGGCAAGGGCAATAATGTCGACATGGTGTTCGAACATCCAGGCGAAGCGACGTTCCCGGTCTCGACCTTCGTTGTCAAGAAGGGCGGCATGGTCGTGATCTGCGCGGGCACCACCGGCTACAATCTGACCATGGACGCCCGCTATGTCTGGATGCACCAGAAGCGCATCCAAGGCTCGCATTTCGCGCATCTCAAACAGGCGGCGGCTGCGAACCAGCTTATGGTCGAACGGCGGCTTGATCCCTGCATGTCCGAGGTCTTTCCCTGGGCCGAGATCCCGGCGGCGCATGTGAAAATGCGCAAGAATGAACACAAGCCGGGCAACATGGCCGTGCTTGTTCAATCGCCGAAGACCGGGCTGCGCACGCTTGAGGATGCGCTGGAAGCCGGGCCGACAATATAGCGCTTGTCCTTACCTAGCATCAGGATTTAGCCCGGCGCTATCGCGCGCCGGGCTAAATATTTTGTTAAGCCTTTTCGCCCAGAACCGGTGCAATGGATGATTGCAAGTGGCTCGGGCGATACGGCCCGGACCGACAGGTTTCGAGGAGGCTGCAATGCCGCATGACTGGGTGCTCAGAATTTTGGCAGACCTGAAGATCTATGCGGCTGAGAACGGTATGCCATCGCTCGAGCAACATCTGAACGACACCGTCGCAATCGCGGCGATGGATATCGAAGGCGCAGCTCTGCGCGCGTCCAGTCGGCAGCGCGCCGCGGGCGAGCATGCCGCAGGCCAGGGCGGCTGAACCGGGGCGGCACCTGCTGGCCCCCGCCCGCGGCCGCGTCTAGGGTGGCGCCATGTTGCCCGCCGCACTGACCTTTTCCGATGACCAGGCCGAAGCCTATGACCGCGTGACAGACATGCTGCGCGGGCATGGCGTCAATCTTGATGACGGTCTGCTGACGCCCATGGCCGACGGCAAGGCCGGGGTCATGGCGGTGATCGGCAAGGCAGGGTCGGGCAAGACGATGTTGCTGGCCCAGCTTTACCGCGCCCTGCGCGAAGCCGGAGTCGACGTGATCTCGGGCGATTACGAGGGACGGCGGCGCAAGGATCGGCGGACGTTGGCCATTCTGGCCCCCACGAACAAGGCGGCCAGTGTTCTGCGCAATCGCGGCGTGCCCGCCACGACGATCCACCGCATCCTCTACACCCCGGTCTATGACCCCGAATATGAGAAGATCGCGGAATGGCTGGCCGGGCAGGGCGATCGCCCGACCGTCGAGGGGCTGACCGATCTCGCCCTTGACCGGGCCTATGCCTATTACCAGCAAAACCCATCCGTTCCCGGCGCGCTGGCGACTGCGGGACTCCGTGGATCGGATTTCATCAAGGGTTGGAAACGGCGCGAGGATCCGCTTGATATCGGGTTCGTCGACGAAAGCTCGATGCTGGATCAGCGACAGTTCGACGACCTGCGCGAGATTTTCCCGGCGCTGGTTCTCTTTGGCGACCCGGCGCAGTTGGCGCCCGTTGGGCAATCCGGCGAAATGGTCTTCGAAACGCTGGGCGAAAAGCGCCAGCTGACGCTCGACCGCGTTCACCGGCAAGAGGCGGATAACCCGATCCTCGACCTCGCCCATGCCTTGCAGGACCCCGAAGTCGGCTTCGAAGACTTCGAACGGATGATCCAAGAGGCGTCGCAAAAGGATGATCGCGTGGTCATGGCAAGCCGGGTCGAGGCGTCGAAGATGGCGCGCTCTCCGGTGCTGGTCTGGCGTAATGCGACGCGTATCCGGCTGATTCAGGCGTTCCGCGCCGCTTATGGCGCGCCGCCCGATGCGCTGCTGCCGGGCGAGCCGCTGATTTGCGACGGGATCGAACTGCCGCTCAAGCACCGCAAGAAGCGCATCGATCTCGAGGCGCGCGGCCTCATCAAGGGCGCGCAGGTGGTTTATCTGGGCCTTGGGAAAAAGCCCGGCTTCTCGCGGCTCCATGTAATTGGCGCGGAAGACCCGCGCCTATCGGCAGCCTCCATCGTCAAGATCGAATTTCCGGACGAGGAAGAACCCTTCCTGCCCTTTGCCGCGCGCATGGGAGCGGTGTTCCTGCATGGCGCGGCGGTGACGATCCACAAGGCGCAGGGCTCGCAATGGGATGAGGTGCAGGTCTTTGCACCCGACATCTGGGCAGCGTCCCGCGCGGGACGGATCGAGGCGGGGCAGCCGCTTTGGAAACGTCTGGCCTATGTCGCGATCACCCGTGCCGAGACACGGCTCTATTGGGTCATGCGCAACAGGTTGGCGCGCCCGACAGAGGCGCTTGGCATCGAGGATCTGAAGGTGACAGAGCGCCCGGTCCTGGCGCTCGAATCCGAAACGGACGACTAGCGAATATAGCGGAACGCGGCGGATGCGGCCCAGCCCGCGCCGATCGCCAGCACGAGCGACAACAGCGCATAAAGCAGCGGCTGTTCATGGGCGAGGTTGAAGATCCAGCGTTCCAGCCCGACCTTGCGCACGCCGATCACCGTTTCATACGCGTCGATGACCGAGCCGGATCGCGTCAGGAAGATGCGCACCTTGTAGTTGCCTTCGGTCAGGTTGGCGGGCAGGGCGATAACGGCATCGAACAGCGTATCCTCGACAAGGCGGACGGCGCTGTCGCGCAACTGATACTGGTCTTCGGCCTGGCGAATGCGGATCAATGCCTCTGTGAAAGCATCGCTGTCGCTGATCGTATCCGGCGCCCCGACGGACCGAATGGCGCGCGGGACAGAGATCCTGTGGCGCAGATCGTCGGTGTTGTTCAGCGCGTCGCTAAGCGGGCGTGACGCGGCAACGGCGTAGAAGCTGGGCGCGCGGTCCACCTCGACCGCGTCCTGATTGACCCAGATGCCAAAGACACGCTCCTTGCGGCGCACCATCACCGGCTCGCTGGGGCCTTCGACGGTCAGTACGACGGCAAGCTCTCCGTCCGTCGGGGCCGGGGACTCGCGCTTGACGGCGCCGAAGATCAGGATTTCGGAGCCGTCGAAATTGGTGTTGATCGAGACGCGGTTCTGGCTGAGGCCGGCGACAACCTCTTCGCCCACCGCGGGCGCGGCCAGGGCAAGGCAAAAGAGAAGCGCGCGCCAGATCATCCGAGCCCCGCTTCGCCAAGCGAAAACAGCTCTGATGGCCGAAGGACGAGGCCAAGCGCCAGGAGGATGCCGACGCCCAGAACCATCAGCGCCAGCAGAATGCGCAACTGTTCGGCCTTCAGCCGTGTGCCCCAGCGCGTGCCAATCTGTGCGCCGATCACGCCGCCGACCAGCAGAAGGATCGCCAGAGCCATATCAACGGTCTGCGTCGTTGTCGCATGCAGGATCGTGGTGAACCCGGCGACAAAGATGATCTGGAACAGCGACGTTCCGACGACCACCTTGGTCGGCATCCCGAGAAGGTAGATCATCGCGGGCAACATGATGAAACCGCCGCCGACGCCCATGATCGCGGCGAGAATGCCGACGAGAACGCCGACAAGGATCGGCGGGATGACCGAGATATACAGCCCCGAGGTGCGGAATTTCACCTTCAGCGGCCAGCTATGTACCCATAGATGCTTCTTGCGTTGGCGTACAACGCCACCGGAATTGCGGGACTTGCGGATCGCGGACAGGCTTTCGACCAGCATCAGCATGCCGATGATGCCAAGGAAAACGACATAAAACAGCGTGACCAGCAGATCGACCTGCCCGATGGATCTCATGGCGGCGAAGATGTTCACGCCAAGCGCCGATCCCACAAGACCGCCCGCCAACAGAACGCATCCCATACGCAGGTCGACGGTGCGGCGTTTGAGATGCGCGATCACGCCCGAGACGCTGGAGGCGACGATGGTGTTGGCTTGCGTGGCCACCGCGACGGCGGGCGGGATGCCGATGAAGAACAGAAGAGGCGTGAGAAGGAACCCGCCGCCCACGCCGAACATGCCCGACAGGATACCCACCATGCCGCCCAGCCCCAGGATGAGGAACGCGTTGACCGAAACCTCGGCGATGGGAAGATAAAGCTGCATGGGCCCCGCTTTGATCCGGCGGCTGTCTCTAGAAGACAGTCTTCGCAAAGCGGTGTCAAACGCCTGACCGCAAAAGGCAAGTTCTCAGAGCGTCGACAAGGTCCGGCGGAGTATCTTTTCCAGCTTTGCGGCGCCCAGAGGGGCCATTGCCTTGGTGTGTTCGTGGCTGATCGCCTCGTCGCTGAGACCGGCGGCCATGTTCGTGATCGTCGAAACTGCCGCGACGCGCAGGCCCAGGAACCGCGCGAGGATCACCTCGGGCACTGTGGACATGCCGACTGCATCGGCGCCCAGCGTGCGCAGCATGCGGATTTCGGCGGGTGTCTCAAACGAAGGGCCGGAATACCAGGCGTACACGCCGTCCTTCAGGTCGATGCCCTCTTCGCTGGCCGCCGCTTTGATCCGGCGGCGCAGATCGGGGTCGTAGGCATCCTTCATCGGCACGAAGCGCTTGTCCGATGCCTCTCCGATCAGGGGGTTCAGGCCGGAATAGTTGATATGGTCCGACAGAAGCATCAAATCGCCCGGCGGGATGTCGGGGCGCATGGACCCGGCGGCGTTCGTCAGGAACAGCGTGTCCGCGCCAAGCGCTGTCAACACCTCGAGTGGCAGGCGCATCGCGTCGCCACGTCCGCTTTCGTAATAATGCGCGCGGCCCCCGAACACCGCGACGCGGCACCCTTCGAGATCGCCGATCACCAGCTTCGGGTTGTGCCCCGACACGCCCGCATGGGGAAATCCCGGCAAGTCGTCATACGCGATGGCCGTGCCGTCCACAGCCTCGGCCAGATGCCCAAGGCCAGAGCCGAGCACGAGGCCCGCACGCACGGGCGCATCGCCCGCGCGGCCGCGGATCAGAGCGGCAAGCTCGTCAGCGTTCCTTGACATAGGGCTGTCCTCCGGCGCGGGGCGGGATGGCCTTGCCGACAAACCCCGCAAGGATCACCACGGTCAGGATATAAGGCAGCGCCTGCATGAACTGGGTCGGAATATTGATGCCCAAGAGCTCGATATTCTGGAACCTGTTCCCCAGCGCTTCGAGAAGGCCAAAGAGAAGGCAGGCGAACATTACCGGCACAGGTCGCCATTTCGCGAAGATCAGCGCAGCCAGCGCGATGAACCCGCGCCCTGCGCTCATTTCCTTGACGAAGCCTGCAGCAAGCCCGGTGGCCAGGTAGGCACCCGCGAGACCGCACAGCACACCGGCGATCAGTACGGCGGTAAAGCGCATGCGGGCGACCGAAATTCCGGCGGTGTCCACCGACTCGGGGTTTTCGCCAACCGCGCGCAGGCGCAGGCCATAGCGGGTACGAAACAGGACCCACCAGCTAAGCGCGACGGTCAGAAGGCCCACATAGACCAGGATCGAGTGGCCCGAGATCACGTTGGCATAAAGCGGCCCGAGGATCGGGATGCCAGACAGGGTTTCCGACAGCGGCAGCGCGATTTCCTGAAAGCGGCCATTGCCCGAAAGCTGCGGTGTGCGCCCGCCAAGACCGAACCATGTCTCGCCGATCACGACGGTGGTGCCGGACGCGAGAAAGTTGATTGCCACGCCGGAAATCAACTGGTTGCCCGAAAAGGTGATCGAGGCGATGCCGTGGATCAGCGCCAGCACGACAGATGCGGCAATGCCGCCCATCATCCCAAGCCAGACCGACCCGGTGAAGGCCGCCACTGATGCGGAAAAGAACGCGGCCGCAAGGATCTTGCCCTCAAGCCCGATGTCGATGATGCCCGATCGTTCGGAAAACAGACCCGCAAGCGCCGCGAACAGCAGCGGTGTTGCCAGCCGAAGGGTGGAATCAAGGATTTGGATGATCGTCGTCAGGTCCATCTCGGTTACTCCGCCGCCGTCGTTTCAGGTTTCGGCTTTCGCCGGGCACGGGCGTTGTAGAACCCTTCGATCGGGCTGCGCACCATGTTGTCGAGCGCGCCGGTGAAGAGGATCACAAGCGCCTGGATGACAAGGATCATCTCGCGGCTGATGGCAGGCTTTTCAAATTCCAGCTCGCCGCCGCCCTGGTAGAGCATGCCGAACAGCAGCCCGGCGAGGAACACGCCAACCGGGTGCGACCGTCCCATGAGCGCGACCGCGATGCCGACGAATCCTGCGCCCTGCACACTGTCGATCACAAGGCGCTCTGCCTCGCCCATCACGGCGTTGACGCCCATCATCCCGGCGAGACCGCCGGAGATCAGCATCGCCCACATGATCGTGCGCACGGGTGAGATACCCGCATAAACCGCGGCGGGTTCGGAATGGCCAAGAGCGCGGATCTCATACCCCAGACGCGTGCGCCAGATCAGCGCCCAGACGCCAAAGCAGGCTGCGATGGCGACCAGGAACGAGATGTTTAGCGGTGCGGATCGTGAGAAGGGCAGGCCGAACCAGCCAGCCATGTCGTAGGCCGAGGGCAGGCGGGCACCTTCCGGGAAACGGCCGGTTTCCGGCGCCATGCTGCCCGGTTCCTTCAGCACATTGACCAGCAGGTAAACGAGGAGCGCCGAGGCGATGAAGTTGAACATGATCGTCGTGATGACGATATGGCTGCCCCGTGTCGCCTGAAGCCAGGCGGGGATTGCCGCCCATGCGGCGCCAAAGAGGGCCGAAGCGATAACGGCGAAGGGCAGCGCGACCAGCCAATGCGGCCAGGGCAGCGCCAGACAAACGAGCGCCACGCCCAAACCGCCGATGGCGGCCTGACCCTCACCGCCGATATTGAACAGCTTGGCCTGGAAGGCGACGGCGACCGCAAGGCCGGTGAAGATGAAATTCGTCGCGTAATAAAGGGTATAGCCCCAGCCATAGGTCGATCCGACCGCGCCGTTGACCATGATGGCCATCGCCTCGAGCGGGTTTTCCCCGATGTAAAGGACGACAAGCCCCGACACGATCAGCGCCAGCACGAGGTTGATCGCGGGGATCAGCGCGATGTCGACCCATTTCGGTGTCCTGTTCATCAGACAGACCCTCCTTGGGCATGGGCCAGGTTCTTGTCGATCTCGTCGAAATCATGCGGGTTCTCGGTGTCGGTGATCCCCGCCATCAAGAGACCCAGCTCGCGCTCATCGGTGTCGGCTGGCAGACGTTCACCCATGATCTGGCCGTCGAACATCACCGCGATCCGGTCGGATAGAGACAGGATCTCATCCAGTTCGACCGAGACCAGAAGCACGGCTTTGCCTTCATCCCTAAGGGCGACAATCTGCTGGTGAATGAACTCGATCGCGCCGATATCGACGCCGCGCGTGGGCTGGCCGATCAGCAAAAGGTCCGGGTTGCGGGTAATCTCGCGCGCCAGAACGATCTTTTGCTGATTGCCGCCGGAAAAGCTTTTCGCGGTCAGGTTTGCATTGGGCGGGCGCACGTCGAAGCGTTCGATCTGGCGTTCGGTCTCGGCGCGGATCGCGCTGTTGTTCATCAAAAAGCCGTTCTTTTGGTAGCCGGGATCATGGTGATAGCCGAAGGCGAGGTTTTCCCACGCCCGGTAATCCATGATCAGGCCCTCGCGCTGGCGATCCTCTGGCACATGGGCGATGCCGCGGCGGCGGCGCGACTGGCCGTCGGAATACTTGCCGGTCAGGTCGATCTCTTCGCCGTTGATGCGGATCGTGCCGTCGCCTTTCATCGTGCCGCCCAGCACGTTCAGAAGTTCCGATTGCCCATTGCCCGCGACCCCGGCGATGCCAAGGATTTCGCCCGCGCGGACCTTCAGGTTGATGCCTTTCACGCGCTCGACGCCGTCTTCGTCGTGAACGCGCAGGTTCTCGACCTCAAGCACGGTATCGGCGGGCTGCGCGGGCGCCTTGTCGACGCGCAAAAGAACTTTGCGGCCGACCATAAGCTCGGCCAGTTCTTCCGGGCTCGTCTCGGCCGTCTTGACCGTCGCCGTCATCTCGCCGCGCCGCATGACGCTGACGGTGTCGGTAATGTCCATGATCTCGCGCAGCTTGTGCGTGATCAGGATGATCGTCTTGCCCTCTTTCTTCAGCCCTTCAAGGATGCGGAAAAGGTGATCGGCCTCGGCTGGGGTCAGAACGCCGGTCGGCTCGTCGAGGATCAGAATATCGGCCTCGCGGTAAAGCGCCTTGAGAATCTCGACGCGCTGCAAGTGCCCGACAGACAGGTTCTCGACCGTCTCGTCAGGATCGACGTTCAGTCCGTATTCCTCGGCAAGCTGCTTGAGAAGCCCGCGTGCCTTGGCCTTGGACGGCTTCAGAAGCGCGCCATCTTCGGCACCCAGAATGACGTTTTCCAGAACGGTGAAGTTCTGCACGAGTTTGAAGTGCTGGAACACCATCCCGATGCCGGCGCGGATGGCGGCCTGGCTGTCGGTGATGTCGGTCTTCTTGCCGTCGATCCAGACCTCGCCGGAATCGGCCTTGTAGAACCCGTAGAGGATCGACATGAGCGTCGATTTCCCAGCGCCGTTCTCGCCGATGATACCGTGGATCGTGCCCTTTTCGACGCGGATCGAGATGTCCTTGTTGGCCTGAACCGGGCCGAACGCCTTGGAGATGCCCTTGAGCTCGATGGCCGGATTGGTCATGCTTCGATCCCTTTGAAGCCCGCGATCAGCGTCAGCTTGCCGTCCTCGATCCGTGCGAAATAGGTGCCGTGCTGCTGTGCCTGCCCTTCGGTGCCGAAGGCGACACGCGCGCGGATGAAATCATTGTGGTTGTCTTCGTTTTCGACCCACGCGCTCCACCCCGGGGCGGCGTCGGTAAACTGGCCGACCATGGCGACAAGCGCCTCAAGGCCCGTGACGGGCGCGGGGCAGCGCGGGTCGCAATAGGTGAACCCCGGCGCGACCGAATGTTCGATGACAGAGCGGCGCGAGGCCTCGTCCGGCAAGGCCCAGGCCGAAAAGAACATGGCGATTGGTGTCTGTTCGGTCATGTCGCCCCCATCATCGCTTGAAGAAAAGAGAAAAGGACGGCCCGGGATGTCGGGCCGTCCTTTGGATCGGTCAGGTCTTAGAACGACAGTGCGGGGCAGCTGTCGTCAGAGGTGTAGTCGTGCACCTCGATTTCGCCCGAAGCGATCTTTGCCTTCGCGTCGTCGAGCGCGGCCATCATCTCGTCGGTGACCAGTTCTTCGTTGTTTTCGTCCATGGCGACGCCGACACCTTCCTCGGGGATGCCAAGAACTTCGATGCCCGGCTCGAACGCATCGTTCCGGCCTTCTTCGAAGACGTCATAGACAGCGTTGTCAACGCGCTTGAGCATAGAGGTCAGAACTGAACCCGGGTGCAGGTAGTTCTGGTTGGAATCGACGCCGATCGACAGAACACCCTCATCGGCCGCAGCCTGAAGAACGCCGACGCCGGTGCCGCCTGCGGCGGCATAGACCACGTCAGAGCCCTGGCTGATCTGCGACTTGGCAAGCTCGCCGCCCTTCACCGGGTCATTCCACGCGCTGGGCGTGGTGCCGGTCATGTTGGCGATCACGTTGATGTCTTCATCAACAGCCTTGGCGCCCTGTGCATAGCCGCAAGCGAACTTGCGGATCAGCGGAACGTCCATACCGCCCACGAAGGACACGGTGCCGGTTTCGGACGCCATCGCGGCCATCATGCCGACAAGGTAGCTGCCGGTATGCTCGGTGAAGACGATCGACTTCACGTTGGGCGCGTCGACGACCATGTCGACGATGGCAAAGTTGATCTCGGGGTAGTCGGGCGCGACCTTTTCAAGGGTCGATGCGTTCGCAAAGCCCAGAACCACGATCGGGTTCGCGCCGCGCTCTGCCATCTTGCGCATGTTCTGTTCGCGCTGCGCTTCGGACTGAAGCTCTGTCTCGGTGTAGTCACCGCCGGTGTCTTCGACCCAGCGCTGCGCGCCGGTATAGGCGCTTTCATTGAAGGATTTGTCGAACTTGCCGCCAAGGTCGATGATAAGGCCCGGCTCTGCCAGCGCTGCACCAGCGCTCAGCGCCATTGCCGCGGCAGCGCCGAGGAATTTGGTCATCACGGTCATGGATGTCTCCCAGTTGTGTCGGGACTTTTCGGGATATCTCCCGCGTGCCCCTTTGAAATGACGTCGGGTCCCGCTGGGCGGGATCCGTGGGCCGAATTAGGGACGAGGGGCCACGGAGGGTCAACCGGATTCTTGCGCTGACGCAGGGGCGGGGCGGTCTTGGGACGTTGCGTTCTTTGCGCAGTGCCTAAACGAGTGGCTTGGTCAGGATCAGCGCGTCCAGGAATAGCCCATCCGGCGTCTTGTAATAGCGCGGTCGTCTGGCCGCGTGGCTCCAGCCGCAGCTTGTATAAAGCGCTAACGCTGGGGCATTGGTTTCGGCGACTTCGAGATAGGCCCTGGTCGCCCCCTTCGCACGGGCGGTGTCGTCGAACTGTGTCATCAGTTCCCGCGCGCGGCCGGTGCGGCGGACCTCGGGCGCGATGAGCAGCGTCAAAAGCTCTGCCTCGTCCGCCGCCATGCGCCCGAAAGCAAAGCCGATTTCGTCACCGAGCGCGAATACTGTCTTGTCGGCCAGAAGCTGCGCAAAAGAGGCGGCGCTCCACGGCGGTGGCGTCTCAAAGCCTGCCGCATGTCGACGGGCCAAGGCATCCGGGTTCATGTCAGGATCACCGGCGGCGCGTCCTTGGGTGGGGCGGCATCAGCGGGCCGGATGTAGAGCGGCGCTGGACGAAGCAGCGCGCCTGCGTCTGGCAGTCGCTCGGCGGCGACGTGTCCGATGCCCTCTGCAATCTCGGAAAAATCGCGCGGTGTGGCCATTTGCGCGCCAGTCTTTCCGGCGACCTCGTCGGCGCGATGGCCGAGAACATGACGGGCAGATTGCCCGAATTCCTCCAGCAGCAGTTGTTCGGGCGGGCCAATGGCGATGCCGCCATCCAATATCTGCGCGTAGATCATGTCGCGCGGGGCGGGCAGGGTTACGAGATCGGTGTCCCTTCCATGGGCCAAAGCCTCGAATCCCGACACGCCGATCGCCGGGATGCCAAGCGACAGGGCGAGCCCTCGCGCGGCTGAGACGGAAATGCGAATGCCAGTGAAGTTCCCCGGCCCGACACCGACGCCGATGGCCGAGAGGTCGCGCCAGGCAAGGCGGTGATCCAACAGCAGCCCTTCCAGCAACGGCATCAGCGCCTCGGCCTGCCCGCGCGCCATCTCTTCGCGGCGCGCGCCGACGATCTGCCCATCGCGCAGCAAAGCGGCCGCGCAATGCGCGGCCGATGTGTCGAAAGCCAGGATCAAGGTCATACCAGTCAGAGGATCAGACAGCGACCGGACGGACCTCTGTCACTTCGGGGATGTAGTGGCGAAGCAGGTTCTCGATCCCCATCTTCAGCGTCAGGGTCGACGAGGGGCAGCCTGCGCAGGCGCCCTGCATGTGCAGATAGACGACGCCGCGTTCAAAGCCGTGGAAGGTGATATCGCCGCCATCCTGGGCAACGGCGGGCCGCACGCGGGTATCAAGCAGTTCCTTGATCTGGCCCACAACCTCGGCGTCCGGTCCGTCATGATCCGCATGGCCAGAGGCGGCGTTCTCGCCGATCATCACCGGCTGGCCGGATTGGTAGTGTTCCATGATCGCGCCAAGAAGCGCGGGCTTGATGTGATCCCACGCGACATCGTCCGACTTGGTTACGGTGACGAAATCAGTTCCGAAAAAGACGCCGGTGACGCCCTCGACCGCGAACAGACGTTCTGCCAGCGGCGATTTGCCAGAGGTGTCCGCCGTTGGGAAATCCGCTGTCCCCGCATCCAGAACCGTCTGCCCGGGCAGGAATTTCAGCGTGGCGGGATTTGGTGTCGATTCTGTTTGGATGAACATGGCGTGTAATCCTTATCGGTTTAGTCGGATATGCGGACGAAACCGCCGCATGTCAAGCTTTAGAACAATTCTAAACCTTCTTGCGCGTCATTGAAAGCGGAACCACCGGGGCCGAGCGACGTTCATCTTTGCATTTGAAGGAGAGCATTATGGCAGACCGCGACGCGCTGGTTGACGATTTCATGGATGGCGTGCGGTCGAACGCCCCGGGACAGGACGAATTTCACCAAGCCGTCGAAGAGGTCGCGCGCGATGTGCTGACGGTCGAGAAGGCACATTCCGACTTTACCGCCGCGAAAGTGCTCGAGCAACTGACCCAGCCTGACCGCGTGATCCAGTTCCGCGTTGTGTGGCAGGACGACGATGGCGATTTCCAGATCAACCGTGGCTGGCGCGTCCAGACCTCGAATGCCATCGGGCCGTACAAGGGCGGCCTTCGGTTTCATCCCACGGTGTCTGAATCAGTGCTGAAGTTCCTTGCGTTCGAACAATGTTTCAAGAACGCGCTGACGGGCCTGCCGCTGGGCGGCGCCAAGGGCGGATCGGATTTCGACCCTTCGGGGCGTAGCGAGGCCGAAATCATGCGCTTTTGCCAGGCCTTCATGTCAGAGCTGTCGCGCTATATCGGCCCGGACCACGACGTGCCCGCAGGCGATATCAATGTCGGCACGCGAGAGATCGGCTGGCTTTTCGGCGCCTACAAGAAACATCAGGGCCAGTTTCACGGGGCGCTGACCGGCAAGGGTGAAAGTTTCGGCGGCAGCGCGATGCGGATCGAGGCGACGGGATATGGCTTGATTTATTTCCTCGAGGCGATGCTGGAAAAGACCGGCAGCGCGATGGACGCGCAGCGCATCGCAATTTCCGGCGCAGGCAATGTCGCGACCCATGCCGCCGAAAAGGCGATCGAAATGGGTGGCAAAGTGGTCAGTCTGTCGGACAGTTCTGGCGCGCTGATCGCCGAAGACGGGTTTTCGCAGGACGCGGTTGACTGGGTGTGCATGCAGAAGGGCGCGGGACTGGGCCTTGACGCGCCGCCCGACACGTTGGGCGTTAAGTGGCATGAGGGCAAAGCGCCCTGGGGCGCGGTTGAGGCAGGGGTCTTGCTACCCTGCGCCACACAGAACGAGCTTGATGAGAGCGCGCTGAAAGAGGCCATCGAAAGTGGCGCCCAGATCATTGCCGAAGGCGCGAACATGCCCCTGACGGCCGGGGCCGGAAACCTGGTAGAAACACAGCGCCTTCTTTACGGGCCAGGAAAGGCCAGCAACGCCGGAGGCGTTGCGATATCTGGGCTGGAGATGAGCCAGAATGCCCATGGTCAATCGCTGACCGCCAAGGCTGTCAACAAGGACCTGCGACAAATCATGCGGCGCATTCACCAGACGGCAGTAGATGAAACGCAAGGCGGCGAGGTGCCAAATTACCGACGCGGCGCGAATATCGCGGGGTATCGTAAACTTGCCACCGCGATCAGCGCGCTGGGGGCGATCTGACCGTCAGGTGATACTGTCTAGCTGTTCCTTGGACAGATCGCCGGGCACGATGGTGATCGGCACAGGCAGCGCGCCGGCATTGCGCGACAATTGCGACACCAAAGGCCCAGGGCCGTTCTTGTCGGTGCCCGCGCCAAGGACGAGAACGCCGATATCCTTGTCGTCGCGCACTTGTGCGAGGATCTGGTCGACCGCCTCGCCTTCGCGGATCACCAGCTCGGGGTCGATGCCCTGCCGGTCGCGCATCCACTTGGCGAAGACCTCGTAATGCACCTCGATTCGCTCTCGCGCCTCTTCGCGCATGATGTTTCCGACACCAATCCAGTGCTGGAACTCATCGGGTGGGATCACCGACAAAATCTGTACGCCGCCGCCTGTCTTTGCCGCGCGCATCGCGGCAAACCGCATGGCGTTCAGGCATTCGCGGCTATCGTCGAGCACCACCAGAAACTTGCGCATAAATTCCCCCTGTCGACCGGATCATGGCCGAAGGGCAAAGCGCTGGCAAGAATGGACCGTCAATCCATCCCGGCGATGACAACGCCGGTATCGCTGGCCCAGATGTCCCAGGCACGGTCGATTTCCAGCTTGCGCGCGATCAGGTATTCGCCGGTCTGGGTCGGGAAAATGCGGTGACGCGGCAGGGGTTTGCCTGCTGCAGCCTCGGCTTCCTTATGCGCGCGCAGCCGGTTGGCAGCGAAGACAAGAACGAAGCAGCGAAAGCGGTCGAGCCGCGTGAGGAAAAGCCGATCCGGATCATTCTCCGGAGCGCTCGCGGACATCCGATCAAGCGCGGTGCTGCAGCTGTTGGAGATCTGGACGATCCACGGTGCGTCAGGCCCATCGGAAAGACCGGCGGACCGGCTTTCGAAATATTCGCAGGTTTCGTTGAAATCCCGGCCAACCTGATCGGCTTGACTGGCGGTCGCAAATGTCGCGCTGAGAAATAGCGCTGCCGCTATGCTTTTCATCATCGTCACTGTCCCCTGTTCGTGCCCCTCGCGTCCTTGTTACCGATGTTCTCGAATTTCCCCAAATAAAATGTGGCTGCGGTTGGGCCGCGGGGCGCAATATTCAAGGCATTGTGAATTATTAATCGCTCTTGGTGCCTAATGAGGCAGCCCAATCCCAATAGAGGGATCTGGCGCGCCGGGCGATGGGGCCATGCTGATAGGCGCGGTCCTCGAACCCTGTGACGGGCGTTATTTTATTGAGGTTTCCGGTCATGAAGACCTCGTCCGCCTGTTTGAAATCGTCAAAGCCCAGCACCGTTTCGACTACTTCGACGCCGTCTTTGCGCAGATTGTCGATATGGCGAGCGCGGGTGATGCCGGAAAGAAACGTTCCGTTGGCAATCGGCGTCATCACAACGCCGTCGCGCACCATGAAGACGTTCGCGCTCGCGGTTTCCGCGACGTTACCCATCGCGTCGGCGACAAGCGCGTTGCCGAATCCTCTGGCACGCACCTCGGCCAGCATCCGGGCATTGTTCGGATAGAGGCACCCGGCCTTGGCATTCACGACGCTTGATTCCAGCACTGGACGGCGAAAACGGGTCAGGCCAAGGGTCGTCGTCATCTCGGGATCGGCCATCGGCACTTCTTCAAGGCAGACGCAAAAGCCGGTTTCCTCTTGCGTCGGCAGGATCGCGAGATAGCCGCAATCGGTCGCCCAATACATCGGGCGGATATAGACGGGCGTTGCTTTGGGATAGAGCTTCAGCCCCTCCCAGATGATGTCCATCATCTCGTCCACGCCGACAGTCGGCTTGATCATCAGCGCTTCGGCAGACCGGTTCACCCGTTCGCAATGGGCGCGCAGATCGGGGCACATGCCATCGACGTAACGCGCGCCGTCGAACACGGTCGAGCCAAGCCACGACCCATGATCCGCCGCCCGCATCACCGGGATATCGCCCTTGTGCCATGCGCCTTCAAAATAGGTGTGAATGTTCTTGCCCGTTGCCATGTCGCCTCCTCCGGCCCAGCCGCTGATCGGCGCGAGCCTAGGGGAGGCGGAATGGGGCGTCCAGCAGGTGGATCAGCCGCGCGCTTCGGCGATCAGCGCGGGCACGTCCAGGGGCGCATTGACCATCCTGAGATTGCCATCCGTATCGCGCGGCCAGTCTTCGGGCGCGCGGTCGCGATAGAGTTCCACGCCATTGCCGTCGGGATCATCGAGATAGACCGCCTCGCTTACCCCGTGGTCAGCAGCTCCGGTCAGGGGGATGCCAGCCTCGGCCACGCGCGCAATCGCATCGCCCAGCGACTTGCGGTCGGGATAGAGAAACGCGGTGTGATAGAGGCCGGCGGCGCGGCGCGGGGCAGGCGGGCCGCCCTTCGATTCCCAAGTGTTCAGGCCGATATGGTGGTGATAACCACCCGCCGACAGAAAAGCGGCCTCGGTGCCGAACTTCTGCTGAAGCTCAAACCCCAGAACGCCGGAATAGAACGCGATGGCGCGGTCGAGGTCAGCCACTTTCAGGTGCACATGTCCGATGCGCGCTTCGGGGTGAACGGGATTGGTCATGAGGAACTCCTTTCTCCGCCTAGATACGTGCTGTGCGGATGCGTTGAAATGGGCGGATCCAGAGGGCAGTCTGTGCGTTCTCGAACGATCATGCGAATGGGTCCTGATGCGGCACCTTTCTGTCCTAGATTGCCGCGACCAAACCGCCGTGCCACTGTTTTTCAAAATTGGATCGGGTTCAAACCGTGGTAGCGCCGCTTCTTGTCAGGAACAGAAACTACCGCCTTCTTCTTGGGGCCGGCACGCTGAGCAATCTTGGCGATGGACTGGTCGTTCTTGCCTTGCCCTGGCTCGCGACCTTGATGTCTCAGAACCCCGTGGCCATCGGTGCGGTCGCGGCGGCAAGCCGGTTGCCATGGCTGCTGTTCGCAATCCCGGCGGGCGTGGTTGTCGACAATGGCGCGCACAACAAGCTGATTGCCCGGGCCGACCTTCTGCGCGCAGCAATCGCGCTGGCGATCCTCATGCTGGCCGTGAACCAGCCCGCAGAGGGTGCCGTGTGGGTCCTGGCGGGACTGGCTTTCGTTCTGGGCTCTGCCGAAGTGCTAAGGGACAACGCCGCTCAGACGATGCTTCCGTCCATTGTCGAATCGAAGGATCTGGAGGCGGCAAATGGCCAACTCTGGAGTAGTGAGCAACTGACGAACCAGTTTATCGGGCCGCCCTTGGCGGGTGTTCTGATCGCGGCGGGAGTCGGTCTCCCTTTCGGGATCGACGCGGCCCTGCTGGTCTTGTCCGCCGGTCTTGTCTGGATGATCACGCTTGCGCCAAGCGCGCCAAGCCAAACTCGGTTCCGCCAAGCCTTGATGCAGGGCATCGCCTTCATGCGCGCCGATGCCCTGCTGTTGCGGCTCGCCGTCATGCTGGGGATCGCCAATTTCATCGCGACGGCAGCGATTACAATCCAGGTTCTTTTCGCGCAGGACGTGCTGGCCATGTCCGCGTATTCCTACGGGCTGGTCCTGTCGGTCGCGGCACTCGGGGCCGTCACTGGAAGCCTGCTCGCCCCAAAGCTTATCGCGTTGTTCGGGGCGCAGAGATGTCTGTATTTCTCGATTGCGACCTGGGGCATCGGATATGCAACCATCGGGCTATGCCAATCCGGCTATGTCATGGCCGCCGCACTGTTCGGCGTGATGGCTGCCGCGATGCTTTGGAACGTCATCACGGTGTCCTGGCGGCAACGGCGCATTCCGCGCGCGCTGCTGGGGCGGGTCAACAGCATCTACCGGTTCTTCGGATGGGGCTCGATGCCGCTCGGCGCCATGACCGCCGGTGTTCTCGTTGCCCTGCTGGAGCAAGAGTTCACCCGGGAAATCGCCTTGCGCGCAACATTCATAGGTGCAGGAGCGGCATGCGCGCTCTTGCTCGTCTACGCAGTGTTCAGGTTGCGTCTCGACTAAGCCCTAGGCAATCGCCCGATGCCCCTAGCTGACCATCCCGACGATCTCATAGGTTCGCTTCAGGATCGGGGACGCGATATCGCGGGCGCGCTCTGACCCGCGGCGCAGGATTGCGTCGATCTCGGCGGGCTCTTCCATCAGGCGGGCCATCTCGCCCGAGATCGGCGCCAGCTTGTCTACTGCCAGCTCTGCCAGCATCGGTTTGAATTCCGAGAATTGCTTGCCGCCAACATCTGCCAGCACAGAGTCCACCGATTGATCGGACAAGGCGGCGTAGATATTCACGAGGTTGCGCGCCTCGGCCCGGCCTTCAAGGCCCGACGACTCGGAGGGCAGCGCCTCGGGGTCCGTGCGCGCCTTGCGGATTTTCTGCGCGATTGCGTCGGCATCGTCTGTCATGTTGATCCGCGCCATGTCCGACGGGTCGGATTTCGACATCTTCTTCGATCCGTCCCGCAGGCTCATGACGCGCGTCGCCGCACCTTCGATCACCGGCTCTGTCTCGGGGAAGAAGTCGATCCCGTAATCATGGTTGAACTTCGCGGCGATGTCGCGCGTCAGTTCCAGATGCTGTTTCTGATCCTCGCCCACGGGCACATGCGTCGCGTGATAGACAAGGATGTCGGCGGCCATCAGCGCCGGGTAGCCGAATAGCCCAAGCGATGCATTCTCGGCATTCTTCCCGGCCTTGTCCTTGAACTGGGTCATCCGCTTCATCCAGCCCATGCGGGCGACGCAGTTGAAGATCCAGGCAAGCTGCGCGTGCTCCGGCACTTGGGACTGGTTGAACAGGATCGAGCGTTCGGGGTCGATGCCCGCCGCGATGAACCCGGCGCACAGCTCTCTCGTGGCGCGGGTAAGCTTGCCGGGGTCCTGCCAGACGGTGATCGCGTGCAGATCGACCATGCAATAGACGGTTTCGAATTCGCCCGCGTCCTGCATCGTGACAAAGCGTTTCATTGCGCCAAGATAGTTGCCCAGCGTCAGCCCGCCGGACGGCTGGATCCCCGAAAACACGCGGGGGGTGAAGGTGGGCTTGGACATCTGGCACTCCGTCATGGATTTCTGCGCCGCGCTCGCTTACCGCTGGGCTCAAAGACCGTCAAGGAAACGCAGGCCCATGCAAAGTCCCAATAATGAATCGCCCGTCAATCCCTTGCCGCCCGTTGTTGTGCTTTTGTCGCTGCTTCTCGTCGTGCCGGAACTGGCGTTTCAGATCGGTGCGCGCGGGCTGATCGGCGGGCCTGAGGCGATTGGCTGGCGGATCGACGCGATCACGCGGTTCGCATTCTCAGGCGAGGTTCTGGGCTGGATGATCGAGACCGGGCGCTTTCCGCCCGAGCATCTGATGCGCATTGTGACCTACACGTTTGTCCACGCGAATTTCACACATCTTCTGTTCGCGCTCGTCTTCCTTCTGGCGCTGGGCAAGATGGTCGCTGAAAGCTTCGGCAGCTTGGCCGTGGTCGTGGTGTTCTTTGGATCGGCCGTCTTCGGCGCACTGACCTATGGGCTGATCGTCCAAAGCGCGGTGCCGCTGATCGGGGCCTACCCGGCGGTCTACGGGCTGATCGGGGCCTACACCTTCGCGATCTGGGTTCAGCTTGGCGCGACTGGCGAGAACCAGATGCGGGCCTTCACGCTGATCGCGCTGCTACTGGGAATCCAGCTGGTGTTCGGGCTGATCTTTGGCGCGGGCTATGACTGGGTCGGCGATCTTGGCGGGTTCGTCGCCGGGTTTCTTCTGTCCTTCGTCGTGGTGCCGGGTGGCTGGTCGCGTATCAAGTCGCATATGCGTCAGCGTTGATTATCCACGCTTCAATGACCGCTTGAGTTCCCCCAGCGGCAGGCCGCCGGTCGCATGCGCGGCGCTGAAATAGACCGCGACGCCAAGCGCGACAAGTCCGGCGAGCGCGCCATAGCGGAGGCCCGGCATCGCCAGCCACGGCGCTATGATCTGCGCCGCTCCCCACAAGACTGCGCCCATGGCGAGTGCGGCGAGGATCACGCGCGGCAGCCGGCGGCGGAACCTGTCGTCGAAAGCCGCAGCTTCCCCCATCCCGCGTGCGCCAAGCCACAGCAGGACAACCATCGCCCAAGCGGCCAGCGTGGTGCCGATGGCGGCGGCGACATAGCCGATCACGGGCGCAAGACCGATGGCGACGACGGCGTTCACGATCAGCGACACCAGCGCGTATTTGAATGGTGTCCGGGTGTCTTCGCGCGCGAAATACAGAGGTTGCAGCGCCTTTTGCATCACGAAGGCCGGAAGGCCCGCGCCATAGACCGCAAGCGCGAGCGCGGTCGCGGCAGTGTCGCTGGCGTCAAAGCGCCCCCTTTCGAACAGGACAGAGATCAGCGGCGCGGGGATGACGATCAGCGCGACAGCCGCAGGGATCGTCAGCGCCAGGCTGATTTCCGACGCGCGGTTGAACGCATGTCGTCCGCCTGCGGTATCTTCCGCTCTGAGACGACGCGACAGATCCGGCAACAGCACGACGCCGACAGCGATGCCCACGACGCCGAGAGGAAGCTGATACAGCCGGTCGGCATAGTTCAGCCACGCAATCGCGCCGTCGAAGAAACTGGCGACCTGACGGCCCACCAGAAGGTTCAGCTGCACAACGCCGCCCGCCAGCATTGCCGGAAAGGCGATGATGGCGAGGCGTTTCAGTTCTGGTGTGAGGCGCGGGCGCTTCAGCCGGATTGCGATTCCGGCGCGGCGAGTTGCGATCCAGAGAAGCGCCAGTTGCGCTATGCCGGCGACGACCACACCCCAGACCAGAACATTGCCATAGCGCAGGCCGGGGACCCCTTCGGCGGAAGTGCCACCTGGTAGGGCGGCGGGCTCTACCTGACGGGCGACAAGAAGCGCGCCGATCAGGATGATGTTCAAAAGGACCGGCGCGGCTGCGGCGGCGGCAAAGCGCCCGATGGAATTCAACACGCCGGATAGAAGCGCCGCGAGCGAGATGAACAGGATATAAGGAAAGGCGATGCGCCCATAATCGACCGCCAGATCAAAGCGCACGTCGCCCTGAAAGCCCGACGCCATCAAGAGCACCAACAACGGCATCCCCGCCAAAGCGATCAGCGTGAAGATCAGAACAACCGTCGCAAGCCCCGCGAAGGCGTCATTGGCGAAGTGTTCGGCATCCTCACCGCCCTCGATCTTTTTCGAGAACATCGGGACAAAGGCCATATTGAACGCGCCTTCGGCGAAGAAGCGGCGGAACATGTTCGGCAGTGAGAAGGCGACGAGAAAGGCTTCGGCCACGGGGCCTGCGCCAAGGAAGGCCGCGATCAGGATATCGCGCACGAAGCCGAGGATACGGCTGGCCATGGTCCAGCCGCCGACGGTCAGAAAGCTCGACATCATTCGGATCGGTTTCATCTGGTGCGCCTCGAACGGGACAGCGTTTCGCCCCCTATACCGGCCTTGTCCGCCGCTGGGTATAGCCCTTGCGCGGCTTTAGCCTTCGGACCAGGCGGCGCCTTCGGCGATGGCGGCGCGCAGACGTTTCTCAAGCGTCTTCTGCTTGGATTCTGTGTAGAACTTCAGGCCGAACATGTCCTTGACGTAGAAGGTATCGACGACCTGCGCGCCGTAGGTCGCGATGACGGCAGAGGCGATATAGACGTTCGAATTGGCCAGTGTCCGCGTCAGCCCATACAGCAGGCCGGGGCGGTCGCGGGTGTCGACCTCGATGATCGTGTAGATTTCGGAGCCGTCATTGTCGAAGGTGATCGAGGTGGGCACGCGGAACTCGCGTTCGCGCTTTTTGATTTTGCCGCGTGATTTCATCGCCTCTTCGGCGACGACCTCTCCGGACAGGATTTTCAGGATCATCTGCTGAAGGCGCGGCAGGCGGCTTGATTCAAAGGCGTCGCCTTCGTCGTCCTGGATCCAGAACACGGCGGTCGCATAGCCGTCCTTGGTCGTATAGGTGCGCGCATCTACGACATTCGCGCCGACAAGGGTGATCGCGCCGGCTAGACGCGAAAAGATTCCGGGGTGATCGGCCATGACGAAACAGGCGCGAGTCGCATCGCGGTCCTCGTCCGGCATCAGGTCGATCTGGATATCGTCCGGCCCGGCCTTTGCCAAAAGGTTTGCAAAGACGACCTGCGCCTGGGTCGGTAGGCCCTGCCAGTAGGGGCCATAATGGCGCGACGTTTCCGTCCGCAGCGCCTTCTTGTCCCAATCTTCAAGCGCTGTGCGCAGGGCCTTCTTGGCCTCGTCCTCGCGCGCCTCGCGGTTGACTGCCTCAAGCCCGTGTTCAAGCGCCGAGGCCGTCTGACGATACAGCGTGCGCAACAGCTGCGCTTTCCAGTTGTTCCACGTATTCGGACCCACGCCGCGAATGTCGCAAACCGTCAGTACCGTCAGAAGGTCTAGTCGTTCTTTCGTCTTCACTGCCTTGGCGAAATCGCGCACGGTGCGGGGATCGGAAATATCGCGCTTTTGCGCCATATCCGACATCAGAAGGTGATAGCGCACCAGCCATTCGACGGTTTCGGCATCCTTCGGTTTCAGCCCGAGACGCGGCGCAACCGTTCGGGCGATGCGCGCCCCGAGGATCGAATGATCCTCGTCCCGGCCCTTGCCGATATCGTGCAGCATCAGCGCAACATAAAGGACCTTGCGATTGACCCCCTCGCGCAGGATCCGGCTGGCGATGGGAAGCTCTTCGATCAGTTCCTCGCGCTCGATCTCGGCCAGGGTCTTGATGCATTGGATCGTGTGCTCGTCCACCGTGTAGCTGTGATACATGTTGAACTGCATCATCGCGACGATGGGTTCGAATTCGGGAATGAAGGCGGCCAGAACGCCAAGTTCATTCATCCGGCGCAGGGCGCGTTCCGGGTTGCCGTGTTTCAGCATCAGATCAAGGAAGATGCGCCGCGCTTCGGGACTATTGCGCATTTCGTCATCAATCAGCGGCAGGTTGGCCGCCACAAGCCGCATCACGTCGGGATGGATCAGATAGCCGGTGCGCAGCGCCTCTTCAAAGAGGCGCAGAAGGTTCAGCTTGTCGGACAGAAACTCTTTCTCGTCCTCGATCGTCAGGCGGTTGTGGATGCGCTTGTAGCCGGGTTTCAGCTTGCGCCGCCGCCGGAAGAGCCCTGCAAGCAGGGGTTCCTTCTTAAGGTGCCGCGCTTCCATCTGCGTCAGGAAGATGCGCGTCAGTTCTCCGACATCGGTGGCGTGCAGAAAGTATTCCTGCATGAAATGCTCGACCGCGCGGCGTCCGCCCTTGTCGGCATAGCCCATGCGCGCGGCGACCTCGACCTGCATGTCGAAGGTCAGCTGGTCCATGGCACGCCCGTTGATCAGATGCAGGTGACAGCGCACCGCCATCAGGAAATTCTCGGCCGCGCGGAAAGATTGGTATTCCTCGGCGCGGAACACGCCCTTGGTCACAAGATCGGCGGCCCGGTCGACGTCATGCACGTATTTGTCGATCCAATAGAGCGATTGCAGATCGCGCAGCCCGCCCTTGCCCTCTTTCACGTTCGGTTCGACCATATAGCGCTGGCCGCCCTGCTTGCGGTGCCGTTCCGTGCGCTCTGCCAGTTTGGCCTCGATGAACTCGGCCTCTGTGTTCTCGAAGAGATCCTTGCGCAGGCGGCTGCGCAGCTTGTCGGCCAGCGCCGGTTCGCCGCCGATGAACCGGTTTTCCAAAAGCGCCGTGCGGATCGTGTAATCCTCGCGCCCGAGGCGGATGCAGTCCTTCACCGTTCGGCTGGAATGGCCCACCTTCAGGTGCAGGTCCCAGAAGATATAGAGCATCGATTCAATGACGCTCTCGGCCCAGCCGGTGATCTTGTAGGGCGTCAGGAAAAGCAGATCGACATCCGAATGCGGCGCCATTTCATAGCGCCCGTACCCGCCCACAGCGAGGACCGAGAGCCTTTCGCTCTCGGTTGGATTGGGCTTGGGGTGCAGTTTACGCAGCGCGGTATCAAGCACGGCCTGCACAACGCTGTCGGTCACATAGGCATAGGACCGGACAACCGAAAAGGACTCGCGCGGGGCCTTGGCGAAGGCCGCGGCGATCTTCTCGCGGCTGGCGTTCATTTCGGCCGTCAGCAGCTTGACCGTGGCCGCGCGCACATCGCGTGCATCAACGGTGTCCGCGTAGGACGCGCGTAATTCCGCGGCGACGCGCTTGCGGTCGAACAGCTCTGACGGCGGCGCGATCAATTCGTTCGCGCCGGCCGGGCCGTTTGGGACGTCGGGCTTGGCCTCGATATTCAGATCAAAGCCCCGCGCCACCGAATGCACGCGGTGCCGGATCGAGGATTGTCACCTGACCGTCCTGGATCGTCGCGATGGCAAGGCTGCGGTCATTGGTGCCATTGGGGCTGAGACGGAAGACGCCGTTGACCCCGGCAAAGCCCTGGCCCTGGGTCAACGCCGCCCCTGTCAGCGCATCGCGGTTGCCGGACCCGACGAGCGCGCCGATGGCCGCGATCCCGTCATAGGCGAGGCCCGCGATGGGATGGGGCGCTGCGCCATAGGCCGCCATGTAGCGCTGGTCGAAGGCCTGCACGAGCGCGGGATCGGGAACCGCGAACCATCCGCCCTGAAGGCCGCTCAAAGACAGGGCCGAAGCGGGGATATCCCAGCGCTGCAGCCCGATATACTGGGTGTCGTCCGGGCCAAGGCCGTTTTCCGGAAGAAGTTGTCCAAGGAACGGAAGCGCGCCTGCGGTGCCCGAGGTGATAAAGATCGAATTCGCGCCGCTGCTGCGATGCGCCGACACGATGCCGGGCACAGCCTGAACAACGCCGTTTTGCGACAGCTCGAACGACGACACGTCCGCAACGCTGCCACCCGCATTCGTCACGGCGGACACGATGGCATCGCGGCCCTTGTTCTCGGCAGGGTCCTGACCGTGCACGACCAGAACATTGCCGCGCCCGTTGGCAACGGCGTATTGCGCCAACCGCCGCGCAGTGCTCTCGAACGTATTGCCAAGGATGTAGACATTGCCGCCTGCGACGTCCGAATTGTTCGAGAAGGCCAGAAGGTTCACGCCATCATCGGCAACCGCCGCGCCCGCGGCACCGGCAGATCCGCCATAGACCGGCCCCAAGATGATCTTTGCGCCCTCGTCGACGGCCTGCTGCGCGACTTCGGCTGCCAGCGCGGCCTGACCTTGCGTGGAATAGACGCGCAGGTCGATTTCGACGCTTGGGGGCAGGTCCGCCATCGCTAGACGGGCCGCGTTTTCAAGGCTTTGTGCCAGCGCCTGGTCCCCGGCCTGACCAGACCCCGACGGCACCAGCAGTGCGACCGGCACAGGCGCAGCGGTGTTGATCGACGGGCCGCCCGTGGCACCGCCGCCACCTCCAAGATTGACAGGACCACATGCCGCAAGAGCGAACCCAAGGCTGGCCAGCAGCAGACCAAGACGCTTGCGCGGTGAAAAAGAAGGGGACGCGAATCGGGTCATGGGCGGGGATCCTTTTGGCGGGCCATGCTTGCAGCGACGAACAGACTATGCGCTACAGGGTCGAAGGTAAACGTCAGCAAAGCCGCGTCCATGACCTTCGACCAAAAACCGCTTAGTCCCGGGCTGTATTTCGTCGCCACCCCCATCGGGGCCGCGCGCGATATCACGCTGCGCACGCTGGATATCCTGGCCTCTGCGGATATCCTCGCCGCCGAGGATACGCGCAGTTTGCGGCGGCTGATGGATATTCATGGCGTGCCTTTTGGCGACCGTCCAATCCTGTCCTATCACGACCATAACGGCCCCGCGATGCGGCCCCGATTGCTGGCCGCGCTCGCCGAGGGCAAGTCGCTCGCCTATGCGTCCGAGGCGGGAACGCCGCTTGTCGCTGACCCCGGGTATCAGCTTTTGCGCGCGGCGATAGAAGGCGGGCATACGGTCATCGGCGCGCCGGGGCCCTCTGCGGTTCTGGCGGCCCTGTCCGTGGCTGGACTGCCGACGGATCGCTTCTTGTTCAACGGGTTCCTGCCGACGGGCGGCGGACGCAAGCGCGGTCTGCGCGAGTTGAAGGACGTGCCCGCGACGCTGGTTTTCTACGAATCGCCCAAGCGTCTTCGCGAAATGTTAAAGGATTGCGCTTCAGAATTGGGCGGCACGCGGCAGGCGGCCGTGTGCCGGGAACTGACGAAACGGTTCGAGGAAATCTCGCGCGGGACGCTAGATGATCTGGTCGCGGAATACGATGATCGACCGATCAAGGGCGAGATCGTGGTCGTGATCGACCGAAACCGCGCCGAAGTGACCGAGGATACGATGTTCGAGGCATTGGATGAGGCTTTGAAGACCATGCGCGTCAAGGATGCCGCCAGCCATGTGGCCGAAGCGCTTGGCCTTCCACGGCGGCAGGTCTATCAGGCGGCGCTTTCGCGCGGGCAGGACAGGGACGCATGATCGACGCTCGCACGCGGTATCTCTCCGGGCTTGCCGCAGAGGATGCGGTCGAGGCGGAATACCTGCGCGACGGGATGACCCTTATCGCCCGCCGCTGGCGCGGGCCGGGCGGAGAGATTGACCTGATCTTCCGAGACGGCCCGGCGCTGATCTTTGTCGAGGTCAAGCGCGCCGCGACATTCGAGGCGGCGGCGGCGCGGGTGCTGCCCCGCCAGATGGAGCGTATCTGCGCCTCGGCGACGGCCTTCCTTGCGGCGGAACCGGGCGGACAAGACACCGAGATGCGCATCGACGTCGCACTGGTGGACGCAATGGGCCGGACCCAGCGACTTGAGAACGCGTTCGGCGGCTGACCTCGCTGCTTGCCCTTGGCACGCACCTGCGCCAAGACAGGCGCAAAGGTCAGCAGGGAGACGCCCATGAAAGTCGCAATCCAGATGGATCCCATCGCGGTGATCGACATCAATGCGGACAGCACGTTCCGCATCATGGAAGAGGCGCAGGCGCGAGGGCATACGCTGTTCTACTACACCCCCGACAAGCTGGCGTTCCAGTCGGGCCGCATCACGGCGCGCGGGCAGGACGTGACAGTACGGCGCGAGGTCGGCAACCACGCCGATCTGGGGTCTATGCGCGAAGTCGATCTTTCCGATTTCGACGTCGTCTGGCTGCGGCAGGACCCGCCTTTCGACATGGGTTACATCACCACGACGCATCTGCTGGACTTTCTGCACCCCGAAACGCTGGTGGTGAACAACCCTTTCTGGGTGCGCAATTTTCCCGAAAAATTGCTCGTTTTGCGATTTCAGGACCTGACGCCGCCCACGACCATCGCGCGCGATCTTGAAACTTTGAAAGCGTTCCGCGCCAAGCATGGCGACATGATCCTAAAGCCGCTCTACGGCAATGGCGGCGCGGGTGTGTTCAAGCTGGGCAAGGACGACGGCAACCTGTCGTCGCTGCATGAACTTTTCGGCGGCATCAACCGTGAGCCGTTGATCGCGCAGCAATTCCTGCCAGACGTGTCCAAGGGTGACAAGCGCGTGATCCTCGTGGATGGAGAGCCGGTTGGCGCGATCAACCGCGTGCCGCAAATGGGCGAGACGCGGTCGAACATGCATGTGGGCGGGCGCGCCGAGAAGGTGGAACTGACGGACCGTGATCGAGAAATTTGCGCTGCGATCGGCCCAACCTTGCGCGAGAACGGACAGATCTTTGTCGGCATCGACGTGATCGGCAACTGGCTGACCGAGATCAACGTGACATCGCCCACGGGGCTTCAGGAACTCGAACGCTTCGACGGGACCAATGTTACCGCAAAGATCTGGGAAGCGATCGAGGCACGGCGGGCTTAGCCCGGTACGGTTTCGCGCATTTCGGGCATCCGGTAGCTGACCGCCTCTGCGACATGGGGCAGGCGAAGGTCTGTCGATCCGTCGAGATCGGCAATGGTGCGCGCGACGCGCAGGATGCGGTGATAGCCGCGTGCGGTCAGCCCGAAGCGTTCTGCGGCGCGGGTCAGCAGCGCGCGCCCCTCGGTATCGGGCTGCGCGATCTCTTCCAGTACCGCGCCTTCGGCATCGGCATTCACCAAGAGACCGGGATGTGCCGTGAACCTTTCCGATTGCAGCGCGCGCGCAGTGGCGATCCGTGCTGCGATGCTGGCGGATGTTTCACCCGATTGCGGCAGATCGAGATCGGCGAAAGCAACGGGCGGCACGTCGATGCGCAGATCGAAGCGGTCCATCAACGGCCCAGAGATCCGGCCAAGATAATCCTCACCGCAGATCGGCGCGCGGCTGCAGGCGCGGGCGGGATCGCTGAGATAGCCGCATTTGCACGGGTTGGCCGCCGCGATCAGCAGGAACCGGCACGGGTATCGGATATGGGCGTTCGCGCGGGCGACGACCACTTCTCCGGTTTCGATGGGTTGGCGCAGCGTTTCCAGAACCGGGCGCGTGAATTCGGGAAACTCGTCCATGAAAAGCACCCCGTTGTGGGCGAGCGAGATCTCTCCGGGCTTGGCGCCGCGTCCGCCGCCGACGATGGCGGCCATGGACGCGGTGTGATGCGGTTCGCGGAATGGGCGCACACGGCTGATCCCGCCTTCGTCGAGCAGCCCGGACAGCGAATGGATCATCGAGGTTTCCAGCGCTTCAGGTGCCGACAGGGGCGGCAGAATTCCCGGCACGCGTGCGGCCAGCATGGATTTGCCGGACCCGGGCGTGCCGACCATCATCATGTGGTGCCGCCCGGCCGCCGCTATCTCCAGCGCGCGCTTGGCCCGTTCCTGGCCTTTGACCTCGGACAGACAGCGGCCCGTGGCGTCGGCCACCACCTCGCCCGGGTGGGCGGGGGACAGGATCCGTTGACCGGTGAAATGCTGGATGGCCTCGGCCAGTGAGGCTGGGGCGATCACCTCGGTCGCGCCGACCCAGGCCGCTTCGGCGCCGCAGTCTTTCGGGCAGACAAGGCTGCAATCGGCCTCGGCCGCCGCCATGGCCGCCGGAAGCGCACCGATGACGGGCACCAGCCGCCCGTCGAGCGACAATTCTCCAAGCGACATGACGCCTTCGATGACCTCGCGCGGCAGGATTTCCAGCGCAGCCAGCAGCGCCAGCGCGATGGGCAGATCGAAATGCGATCCCTCTTTCGGCATGTCGGCGGGCGACAGATTGACCGTGATCCGCTTCGACGGCAGCGCGATGGACAGGGCGGTGAGCGCTGCGCGCACCCGTTCGCGCGCCTCGCTGACGGCCTTGTCGGGCAGGCCGACGATGGAAAAGGACGGCAAGCCGGGGGCTACGGCGCATTGCACCTCGACCCGGCGGGCCTCGATGCCTTCAAAGGCGACGGTGAACGCGCGTGCGACCATTGCTTTTCCTCACAATCGTTAACCGATTGCATGGGAAGGGTTTAAGAATGGTTAAGTCGCGCGGCATTGGCCCGCGTCACAAACGCCGCAGAACCTTATCCAAAAGGCGCTGGGCGATGCCTGACAACTGACGATGCCGGGACTGGACGACGAGGAAGGGCGAAACGACGATACTCTCGTGCGTCTGAAGCATGACCAGATCGCCCGGGACGCGCGTCAACAATTGCGCCACTTCGCGGGTTTGCGGGGCGATGGCGTCGGTTCCGGACAAGATGCTGAGGGCGATCAAGAGGGACGAACTATTGGTGACGCGCGCGGGCGTCGGCAGGCGGTTTTCCAGAAAGCTTTGTTCCAGCGCCGAGCGGATCGGAGAGCCGGGTTCCTGGATCACGAATTGGAAGGGCAGCGTTTCTTCAAGCGAGACCGTTCGCCCTGCCAGCGGATGCCCGGCGCGCGCGACGAGAGAAACCTCTTCGATGCGGCCCGGATGGGCCATGAAGGCACGCGCCTGCCGCGACGATCCAAGCCGCGCCAGCACGAAGTCGAAATGGCCTTCCTCCAGCCCTCGGATCAGCGTCACAGAGGGGGCGACCTCGATCGTCGGTTCGATATCTGGGACCTCTTCGCGCAGCTCCGTCAGCGCGGGCACCAGCGCGCCGACGGCGGGGCCCGTGACCGCGCCGATGCGCACCGCGCCCGCACGCCCACCGCGCAACTGCGTTACCTCGTTCGCCAAAGTGTCGAGTTCGGCAAGGATGATCCGGGCGTGGCGGACAAAGGCCGCGCCGATTTCTGTCGCCGCCATGCCGCGCGGGAGACGGTCGAACAGAGGGGCGCCGACATCGTTTTCGATCTCGGACAGCATGCGCGAGGCGGCGGGCTGTGAGATGCCGATCGCCCCGGCGGCCAGTTGCAGCTTGCCGGTGTCCTCGATGGCGCGGATCAGCTTCAGCTGCGCCGGTTTCAGTCGCTGGGGGAGGGTCATGCGCATGGGGGGTATACCAATTCCGATAACTCGTTTGATGAAATTTGCATTGGTTTGATATAACGCGGCGCGTTAGACAAGGTGCTGCATGGCGTACCGGCACAGAACGGACGCCTCAGGAGGAGGAAAACATGAAATTGAAATCCATTCTCGTCAGCACCGCGCTGGCGACGACGTTTGCCACTGGCGCATTCGCGGACGGCCTTGTCGGCATCGCAATGCCCACCAAATCGTCCGCGCGCTGGATCTCGGACGGCGAGTCCATGGTGCAGCAGTTCGAAGAAGCGGGCTACGAGACGATCCTTCAGTATGCCGAGGATGACATCCCGAACCAGCTGGCGCAGATCGAGAACATGATCACGAACGGCGTCGATGCGCTGGTGATCGCGGCCATCGACGGCACCACGCTGTCGAACGCGCTTGAGAACGCAAGCTTCGCCGGGATCGAGGTCATCGCGTATGACCGCCTGATCCGCGATAGCGAGCATGTCAGCTATTACGCGACCTTCGACAACTTCAAGGTCGGCGTGCAGCAGGCCGAAACGCTCGTCTCCGGTCTGGAAGAGCGTTTCCCCGATGCCGAGACGTGGAATGTCGAACTGTTCGGCGGCTCGCCCGACGACAACAACGCGTACTTCTTCTACAACGGCGCGATGTCGGTTCTTCAGCCGATGATCGACAGCGGCAAGGTCAACATCGTTTCCGGCCAGATGGGCATGGACACGGTCGGCACCCTGCGCTGGGACGGCGCTGTCGCTCAGGCGCGCATGGATAACCTTTTGTCCGCCCATTACACCGACGCTCAGGTGCATGGCGTGCTGTCGCCCTATGACGGCCTGTCCATCGGTATCCTGTCCTCGCTCAAGGGTGTTGGCTATGGTTCCGGCGACACGCCGATGCCGATCGTCACTGGTCAGGACGCCGAGGTGCCTTCGGTCAAGTCGATCCTTGCAGGAGAGCAGTATTCGACGATCTTCAAGGACACCCGCGAACTAGCGCGCGTGACCGTGGGCATGGTCGAGGCGGTTCTCGAAGGCGGCGAGCCCGAGATCAATGACACCGAAACCTATGACAACGGCGTCAAGGTCGTTCCGTCCTACCTGCTCGAGCCGCTGAAGGTCACCGAGGAGAACTGGGAAGAGCGTCTGATCGACTCCGGTTACTACACCATGGACCAGATCAAGTAAGCGCCACGGCGCTTGTTCTCCCAAAGAACTGGTCCGGCGGACCGGCTTGCCTTGTGCGATGCCGGTCCGCCATCATCCCCTTGATCCACTTTGCACCATGAGGTCGCCGCCATGCAGGACACGCTGCTGGAAATGCGCTCTATCACCAAGACGTTTCCCGGCGTCAAGGCGCTGGACGATGTATCGATTAAGGTGAAGACGGGCGAGATCCACGCGATCTGCGGTGAAAACGGCGCGGGGAAATCGACCCTGATGAAAGTGCTGTCCGGGGTCTATCCGGCCGGCAGCTACGAGGGTGAAATTCACTACGACGGCGCGCTCGCCGCATTTCGCGATATCGGCGACAGCGAAGCCAAGGGCATCATCATCATTCACCAGGAACTTGCGCTCGTGCCGCTTCTGTCGATTGCCGAGAACCTGTTTCTGGGCAACGAGAACGCGACCGGCGGCGTGATCGACTGGCGCGAGACGAACCACCGGACCGAAGGTCTTTTGCGCAAGGTCGGCCTGCGCGATGCCCCGACGACACCGGTTGAAAAGCTGGGCGTGGGCAAGCAGCAGCTTGTCGAAATCGCCAAGGCACTGGCCAAGGATGTGCGCCTCTTGATCCTGGATGAGCCGACATCGGCCCTGTCGGAAAGCGACAGCCAGGCCCTCCTGGACCTGATGCTGGAGTTGAAGGCGCAGGGCATGACCCAGATCATCATCAGCCACAAACTGAACGAGGTGCGCCGAGTCGCGGACACCGTTACCGTCATTCGCGACGGGCAATCGGTGTCCAGCTTCCACGCGACAGAAGGCATCACGGAAGACCGCATCGTGCGCGACATGGTCGGCCGATCCATGGAAAACCGCTATCCGGTTCGCACGCCGAAGATCGGTGAAGAGATCATGCGCGTCTCGGACTGGTCCGTCTATCATCCCGAACATGCCGACCGTCAGGTGATCCGCAATGTCGGCTTCGACGTGCGCGCCGGAGAAGTCGTCGGCATCGCTGGCCTCATGGGCGCCGGGCGCACGGAACTTGCCATGTCGATCTTCGGGCGCAGCTGGGGGCAGAACGTATCAGGCACCGTCGCGATGCACGGCAAACCGGTCGATGTCTCGACCGTCAGCCGCGCGATCTCGGCAGGGCTCGCCTATGTGACCGAGGACCGCAAGAGCCTTGGCCTGATCCTCGACGATACCATCGTGCGAAACATCACGCTGGCGAACCTGCCCGCCGTCGCGCGCGGCGCGGTGCTGAACGATTTCGTCGAGACCGAAGTGGCCGAGAAATACCGCAAGGACCTCGGGATCCGCACCCCTGGCGTGCACCAGAAGGTAGTGAACCTGTCGGGCGGGAACCAGCAGAAGGTCGTCTTGTCGAAATGGCTGTTCGCCGGACCCGAAGTCCTGATCCTCGATGAACCGACGCGCGGTATCGATGTCGGTGCGAAATACGAAATTTACGGCCTGATCAACGATCTGGCCGCCGCCGGGAAGGGCGTTGTGATGATCTCGTCCGAAATGCCCGAGCTTCTTGGCATGTGCGACCGGATCTATGTGATGAACGAAGGGGCCTTTGTCGGCGAGATGCCGCAAGACGAGGCCAGCCAAGAGCGCATCATGTCGCTCATCGTGAACGAATAGGAGACAGGGATGTCTGTTGCGGAAAACACCACTGACAGCGCGGCCCGCCCCGCTGGGATCGCGTCCTATCTTGCGGCGAACCTGCGTGAATACGGCCTTCTCTTCGCTCTGATCGCGGTGATGGCGTTCTTTCAGATCGTTACGGGTGGCACGCTACTTAAACCGATCAACCTGACGAACCTGCTGCTGCAGAACAGCTATATCATCATCATGGCGCTCGGGATGCTGGTCGTCATCGTCGCGGGCCATATCGACCTGAGCGTGGGGTCGGTCATGGGCTTTATCGGGGCGCTGGCTGCCGTGATGATCGTCAACATGGAGATCCCGATTGGCCTGACCATGATCGCCTGCGTCGCGATGGGCGCCGTGATTGGCGCCGCGCAAGGCTATTGGGTCGCCTATTGGGGAATTCCGTCCTTCATCGTGACGCTGGCGGGGATGCTGGTGTTCCGTGGCCTGTCGCTGTGGCTGCTTGAAGGGCAGTCCGTGGGCCCGTTCCCGCGTGAATTCCAGGTGATCGCCACCGGCTTCGTGCCCGATATCCTGCCTGGGGCCGAGGCGATGAAAGGCCTTTTCGACAAACGCAACTTCAACGTACTGGCCTTTTCCTGCGGCATCATCGCAGCTGCTTGGGTGGTCTGGTCCGGCATGCGCCAACGGGCGCGCAACAAGGCTTACGGGATCGAGGATGAACCCACGGCGTTCTTCGTCCTGCGCATCGGGATCATCGCGATCGCGCTGATCTTCATCCTCTACAAGCTCGCCACCTTCCGCGGGTTGCCCAACGTTCTGTTGACCATGGGCGTGCTGACCATCGTGTACGCCTTCATCACCGAACGCACCGTGCTGGGCCGCCGGATCTATGCACTGGGCGGCAACAACAAGGCGGCCAAGCTATCGGGCATCAAGACCGAGCGGCTGACCTTCCTTGCATTCGTCAACATGGGGATGCTGGCCGCCGTGGCCGGGCTCGTGTTCGCTGCGCGTCTCAACACCGCGACGCCCAAGGCCGGGTTTGCGCTGGAACTTGACGTGATTGCCGCCGTCTTCATCGGCGGGGCGTCCATGTCCGGCGGGGTGGGCAAGATCGTCGGGGCCGTGGTCGGGGCTTTCCTGATGGGGGTTCTGAACAATGGCATGTCGATCATGGGGATCGGTATCGATTATCAGCAGATGATCAAGGGCCTCGTGCTGCTCGCCGCCGTCATCTTCGACGTCTACAACAAGCAAAAAGGCTAGGTGCGTGGCGTTCAAACCGGCGAAATGGCCTCGCAAACTGCGATCGGCCGAATGGTACAGCGGCAGTTCCAAGGACGTGATCTACCATCGCGGCTGGATGAAGAACCAGGGCTACCCGGATGATCTGTTCGATGGACGTCCCATTATCGGTATTCTGAACACCTGGTCCGACATGACGCCCTGCAACGGGCACCTGCGCGAGTTGGCCGAAAAGGTGAAGGCCGGCATCTGGGAAGCCGGCGGTTTTCCGATGGAAGTGCCGGTGTTCTCGGCGTCGGAAAATACCTTCCGGCCCACGGCGATGATGTTCCGCAACCTCGCGGCGCTATCCATCGAGGAACAGATCCGGGGCCAGCCCATGGATGGCTGCGTTCTGATGGTCGGCTGCGACAAGACCACGCCGTCGCTCTTGATGGCGGCCGCGTCCTGCGATCTGCCGTCGATCGTGGTGACAGGCGGGCCGATGCTGAATGGTTGGTTCCAAGGCGAACGCGTCGGTGCAGGCACGCATCTTTGGCGCTTTTCCGAGGCGGTCAAAGCGGGTGAGATGACGCAGGACGAGTTCCTGAACGCCGAATCCGCCGTTACCCGATCCTCGGGCACCTGCAACACGATGGGCACCGCATCGTCCATGGCGTCCATGGCCGAGGCGCTGGGCATGGCGCTTTCCGGCAATGCCGCGATCCCGGCTGTCGATAGCCGCCGCCGCGTCATGGCGCAGCTTTCAGGGCGGCGTATCGTGCAGATGGTCAAGGACGACCTTAAGCCGTCCGACATCCTGACGCGCAAGGCGTTTGAAAACGCGATCCGCACCAATGGCGCGGTCGGCGGGTCCACCAATACGGTGGTCCATATGCTCGCCATCGCGGGGCGCGTCGGCGTCGATATCACGCTTGATGACTGGGACCGGTGCGGGCGCGATGTCGCGACGATCCTGAACCTGCAACCGTCGGGCAAATACCTGATGGAGGAGTTCTTCTACGCTGGCGGATTGCCCGTTGTTCTCAAGCGGCTCGCCGAAGCGGACAAGCTGCACCGGGATGCGCTGACTGTCTCGGGCGAGACGATCTGGGACGAGGTTAAGGACGCCGTGAACTGGAACGAGGACGTGATCCTGCCGGTGGACAAGCCCCTGACCGACAAGGGCGGGATTGCTGTCCTCAAGGGCAATCTGGCCCCGAAAGGCGCGATCCTGAAACCCTCTGCCGCCTCGCCGCATCTTATGCAGCACCGGGGCCGCGCCGTCGTCTTCGAGGATATCGACGACTACAAGGCGCGCATCGAGGATGACGCGCTCGATATCGACGAGACCTGCATCATGGTTCTCAAGAATTGCGGGCCCAAGGGCTACCCCGGCATGGCCGAGGTCGGAAATATGGGCCTGCCGCCGAAGGTTCTGAAGAAGGGCATCAAGGACATGATCCGCATCTCGGATGCGCGCATGTCCGGCACCGCGTATGGCACCGTGATCCTCCACACCTCGCCCGAGGCCGCTGCCGGTGGGCCGCTGGCCGTCGTGCAATCTGGCGACATGATCGAGGTTGATGTTGAGAACCGTCGCCTGCATCTCGATATCACCGATGCCGAGCTATTTGAACGGCTGTCCAGGTGGAGCCCGGTCCATGAGCGCGCGGCAAGCGGCTATGCGTGGCTGCACCAGGCCCATGTCGAAGGCGCGGATACCGGCGCGGATCTCGATTTCCTCAAAGGGTGCCGGGGCGCGCCCGTCGGAAAGGACAGTCACTGATGAAAGTTGCACTCGTCGGCATTGGCAAGATCGCCCTCGACCAGCACGTTCCCGCAATCGCGCAAAGCGCCGATTGGGAGCTTGCCGCCACCGTCAGCCGCCATGGCACCGTTGACGGTGTCGAAAGCTTTACCGATTTCGGCGCGATGCTGGACGCGCGGCCCGATATCAGGGTGATCTCGCTTTGCCTGCCGCCGGTGCCACGGTTCGACTACGCGATGCGTGCGCTTGAAGCGGGCCGCCACGTGATGCTGGAAAAGCCGCCCGGCGCGACACTCGCCGAATGCCACGCGCTCGAACGCGTGGCGCGGGACGCCGGGCTGACGCTTTATGCGACCTGGCACTCGCGGCATGCAGACATGGTGCCTGCGGCAAAGGCGTGGCTTTCGGACAAGGTGCTGACCCGGCTTCACGTCACTTGGAAAGAGGACGTGCGCCGATGGCATCCAGGGCAGGCCTGGATATGGGAGCCGGGCGGTCTTGGCGTTTTCGATCCGGGCATCAATGCGCTGTCGATCGTGACGGAAATTCTGCCGCACGACATCCATGTCACCGATGCGGTGCTCGACGTGCCCAGCAATTGCCAAACGCCCATCGGCGCAAAGATCGACTTTCATCACCCGGGCGGCGCGAAGCTTTCGGCCGATTTCGACTGGCGGCAGGATGGTGACCAGATCTGGGAGATCGAGGCTGAGACGACCGCTGGAACCCTGCGCCTGTCGGATGGCGGCGCGCAGATGCGGATAGACGGGCAGGCCAGCGGCGAGGCCGACGCGCTGTCGGGTGAATACCCGCGCCTTTACAGCCGCATGGCGGGCTTTGTGCACGACGGCGGAAGCGAGGTCGATCTGCGCCCCATGACGTTGGCGACGGACGCTCTTGCGCTTGGGCGCAGGGTCCAGACCGAGCCGTTTTACGAATAGGGCGGGGTGATCCCGCCGCTTCCAGACCACAGGACACGACATGACGCAGCCGCTGACCGGAATCTTCCCCGTTGCCCCGACGCCTTTTCACGAGGACGGCACCATCGACTCCGAAGGGATGAAGCGGGTTCTGGAGTGCATGATCGACCAGGGTGTCGATGCAATCTGCATCCTTGCGAATTATTCCGAACAGTTCGTGCTGTCCGATGCCGAACGCGCCACCCTGACCAAGGTGTCGCTGGAGCATGTGGCGGGCCGGGTACCGATCATTGTCACGGTCAGCCATTTCAGTACCCGCATTGTGATCGACCGCGCGCGCGAGGCCGAGGCGATGGGCGCCTCGATGCTGATGATGATGCCGCCTTATCACGGCGTCGGGCTTGTCCCGCCTGAGGCTGCGATCTTCGAGCATTTCGCAGACGTGTCAGCCGCGATCTCGATCCCGATCATGGTGCAGGACGCGCCCCTGTCCGGCGTCTCGCTTCCCGTGCCCCTACTGGTTCGCATGGCGAAAGAGATCGAGCATGTCAGCTATTTCAAGATGGAAACACCCTTTGCCGCCGACAAGCTCGCCGCGCTGATCGAGGCGGGCGGAGAGCACATCATCGGCCCCTTCGACGGGGAAGAGGCCGCGACGCTGCTTGCCGATCTGGACGCGGGATGCACCGGTACGATGACCTCGGCGCTGCAGCCTGAGCTTATCAAACCCATCGTCACCGAATACCTCGCGGGCAACACAGACGCGGCGCTGGTCCAGTGGCGCGATTGCTTGCCGCTCATTAATCACGAGAACCGGCAATGCGGTCTGCGCGCGGCGAAGGTGGTGATGAAAGAGGGCGGCGTGATCGGGTCCGACCATGTGCGCCACCCGCTCAAGCCCATGTCGGACCGCACCCGCACGCGGCTGTTGCAACTCGCCGCCGAACGCGACGTGATCGCGCTGCGCTGGGGCAAATAGCGCTCTACCGCTGTCTGACTGGCTGGAAGATCTCCATGAAGTCCGGCCACGCCTCTGGGTCTGCGACAGTCTTGTCGCGGCAGAAGGCGTTGCAAAATCCCCAGGTTTGTCCGCCCGCGACCATGAAATGCGTTACGGGCTTCTGCGAATAGGGGCAAAGTGCGTTGACCGAGGGGCCATGACCCACGGCCTCGGCCGGAAAGGGCGCGGGGCCCGGCCAGCCCACCTGCGGAAAATCGCGCTTGTACCAGGGCAAGGTCTCGCCAGAGACGAGGCCCATCGCGCGCCAGCGGCGGAACACGGGATCGGCAAGGTGTCGCGCGACATAGGTCGCCGAAGCATCGCCGACCGGCAGGCCATAGCCTGCGATCCGGGCCGCGACGGGGGCATAGAAAGCGTCTGCGATGGAATACTCTCCGGCAAGCCACGGCCCCCCGGACCGATCGAGCGCGTCGGTCCAGATCACCTCCAGCCGTTTCACATCCGTCAGCACCGCCTCGGGCGCCGGAACGTCTTTGTAGGCGGCGCGCAGGTTCATCGGGCAGAAGTCGCGCAGCGCGCCAAAACCTGCGTGCATTTCGGATGAGAGCGACCGCGCCATCGCGCGCAGCATCGGGTCTGTCGGCCATAAGGGCGCGTCTGGGAAGCGCGTTGCAAGCTCTTCGGCTATGGCAAGGCTTTCGCTGATGATCGCGCCTTCCGGTGTTATCAGCGTCGGCACCGTCCGCGCGGGCGCGTAATCTGCGAGCTGTTCGGCGACGCTGGTGCCCGCGTGGAAATCGACGAATTTCGTGGACACGGGCAGATCGAAGCGCGCGGCCAGAAGCCATGCGCGCAAGGACCAGCTTGAATAGCTGCGATCGCCAAGAAGAAGGGTGTATGTCATGTGCTTACGCTAAGTATTTGTGGGTGCGTTGAAAAGTCAGGGTTCGTGATCGCGGTCGTCACGGGTGATGATTGATCCGTTTGGCGGTCCAAACCGGCCCGGTTGTCAGATGCGTGACTGACAAAGGGTCGATGCGATGGGAAAACGCCTGATACGCGGACACACCCAGCGCCCTTTGAACCAGCGACAGGATAACGCCCATATGCGCGACGAGGATGACGGGCTTCGGCGTATAGGCTGACAAAAGGTTATCAACCCCCCGGTCCACGCGCGCGCGCAGGGCGTTCCAGCTTTCGCCATCGGGCGGCGCGATCTCTCCGGGCGTTTCATAGAAGGCGCGGATGTGGGTCGGGTCCTCGGCGGAAATCTCGTCGAAAGACCGCATTTCCCAAGCGCCGAAATGGATTTCGCGGAACGCATCACTATGCGGCAAACGGGTGCGATCCCGTTGGAGGGCGTCAGCGGTACGGCACGCCCGGTCGAGATCCGAAGACACGATCATAGCGTTATCCGGCAGATGAAGATCCAGCCGCGCAAGGCGTTTTAGATCGGACAAATCCGCCGGTATATCGGACCATCCAACCATACCTTTCGCATGGGTCGGCCCGTGACGGACAAGGTAAAGATCGCTCATGCAAAGCCGTCCGGCAGCGTGCCTTTCAGCGCGAAGGGCAGCCCCGCCATGACGCCGACAACCAGATCGGCCCGTGCCGCGAGCCGTTGATTAAGCCGCCCCTGCGCATCCCGAAACCGGCGGGCGAGCGCGTTTTCGGGGACAATCCCAAGACCGACCTCGTTCGAGACGATGACCAGCGGGGCGCGTGCGGCCCTAAAGCTCGCGAAGAGAGCGTCGGTTTCCGCCTCGAGGTCATGTTCCGCCAGCATGTGATTGGTCAGCCAAAGCGTCGCGCAATCGACCAGCGCAACCTGCCCATCGGTCAGCCCCAAGATTGCATTCGATAGGTCCAGCGGAACCTCAATGGTTGTCCAGTCCGGCCCGCGCATATGCTGATGTTCCGCAATTCTGCCGCGCATTTCATCATCGAAGGCCTGCGCCGTCGCGAAATAGACCTTCGGCTTTTCTTCAATTTTTACAAGGCGTTCGGCGGCGCCGGATTTGCCGGAACGCGCGCCGCCTAGAACGAGTGTCAGGGCTGGCAACATTTTTCGAAACTTTTTGGCAACCTACGGCGTTAGGTGAACGTAACGTTACCGCACCGGGCCCGAAAGGCCTCTTTCGGGTATCATTTTCGCTTGGGGGAATAGAATGGCATTTGACGGATTTTCCGACCAGACTCTATCACGGCGCGCGATGCAGGCCGAGCTGCTGGACGCCGAAACCGAGCTTAGGCTCGCCTATGCGTGGCGCGACGAGCGATGCGAAAAGTCGCTGCACCGTCTGATCACCGCCTATATGCGTCTAGCTATTTCAATGGCTTCAAAGTTCAAGCGCTACGGCGCACCGATGAACGATTTGATCCAGGAGGCAGGGCTTGGCCTCATGAAAGCCGCCGACAAGTTCGACCCCGACCGCGGCGTTCGCTTCTCGACCTATGCAGTCTGGTGGATCAAGGCATCGATTCAGGATTACGTGATGCGCAACTGGTCGATGGTGCGCACCGGGTCGACCTCTTCCCAGAAATCTCTGTTTTTCAACATGCGCCGCGTCCAGGCCCGGCTGGAACGCGAGGCGGCAGCGGCTGGCGAGCGGCTAGACCGTCACCAGCTGCGCCAACTGATCGCGACCGAGGTCGGCGTTCCGCTGCATGATGTCGAGATGATGGAAGGGCGTTTGTCGGGGTCCGACTATTCGCTTAATGCGACGCAGTCTGCCGAAGACGAAGGCCGCGAATGGATCGACGCGCTTGAAGACGATGGCGCGCAGGCGTCCGAGCTTGTCGAACAGGACAAGGATATCGGCACGCTGCGCACTTGGCTTGTGAACGCGATGCAAAGCCTTAATGAGCGAGAGCGCTTCATCGTAACGGAACGCAAGCTGCGCGATCAGGCCCGGACGCTGGAAAGCCTTGGAACAGAGCTTGGCCTCTCGAAGGAACGTGTCCGCCAGCTAGAGGCGGCAGCATTTCAAAAGATGCGCAAGAACCTGGAATCCCAGTCGAAGGAAGTTCACGAATTCTTCGCATGAGGCTGTTTCCCCCGGCTATAGCGGCGGCGTTCTGCGCCGCCGTTTCCGTGTCGGCGTCAGAAATCGACGCGACGGGGCTTTATGACCTGCCGAGCGCGGACGTGTATCTGCTGGGCGAGGTGCACGACAATCCTGTCCATCACGCCCATCAGGCCATCGCTGTCGGGGCGATCGGGGCAAAGGCGCTGGTCTTCGAGATGCTGACCGACGATCAGGCGCGCGCCGCAACGCCCGAAGCGCGCAGCAGCTCAGAAGCACTCGAACGCGCCCTGAGCTGGGATTCCGATGGCTGGCCAACCTTCGCAGACTACTACCCGATCTTCACGGCGGCACCGGACGCGGTGATTTATGGCGGGGCTGTGCCCCGAGACTCCGTGCGCCAGGCCGTCCAAATTGGGGCGGCAGAGGTGTTCGGTGCGGGCGCGCCGCTGTTCGGCCTGGATCAGCCGCTGTCCGAGGCGGAACAAACCCTGCGCGAGGCTGAACAAATGACCAACCATTGTGATGCGCTGCCGGTGGAAATGCTCGGCGGCATGGTAGAGGCGCAGCGCCTGCGCGACGCGGCGCTCTCCCGCGCGGTCGTCGCCGCGGTGGCGGAAACTGGCGGACCGGTCGCGGTGATCACCGGCAACGGCCATGCGCGGAATGACCGGGCGATTACCCGCGCTCTGTCTGTCGCCTCGCCGGATCTCGACGTGCTGTCCATGGGTCAGCTGGAAACCCCGCAAGACGACCCGCCCTTTGATCTGTGGCTGATCACTGATCCCGCGCCGCGCGGCGATCCCTGCGCGGCCTTTCGCTAGCTTGTGAAACTGCAGCCCCCTGCCTAAGACTGGGGCAAAGGCGAGGACGATCATGCTGTCAGGCAAACGTATTTTACTGATCATCGGCGGCGGCATCGCGGCCTTCAAGGCGCCGGACCTGATCCGCCGCCTGCGCGAACGGGGCGCGTCCGTGACGCCTGTTCTGACGCGCGCGGGTGCGGAATTCGTCACCCCGCTGACTGTCTCGGCCGTGGCGGGGGTCAAAGTCTTCACCGATCTCTTCGATCTGACCGACGAGGCCGAGATGGGCCATATCGAGCTGTCGCGCGCCGCTGATCTGGTCGTCGTCGCCCCGGCTACCGCCGATCTGATGGCGAAGATGGCGGGCGGTCATGCGGATGATCTGGCCTCGACTCTGCTGATGGCGACCGACAAGCGCGTCCTGATCGCGCCCGCGATGAACGTGCGCATGTGGGACCATCCGGCGACCCAGCGAAACCTTGGCGTCTTGAAGAGCGACGGTATCCTTTTAACCGGCCCGAACGAGGGCGACATGGCCTGCGGCGAATTCGGCCCCGGGCGCATGTCGGAGCCTTTGGAGATTGTCGCGGCGGTCGAAACCGCGCTTGCGGATGGCCCCCTGAAGGGCCGCCATGTCCTTGTGACATCCGGGCCAACACACGAACCGATTGACCCGGTGCGTTATATCGCCAACCGATCCTCCGGGGCACAGGGCACGGCGCTGGCCCGCGCCTTGGCAGCCCTCGGCGCGGATGTGACGTTCGTGACAGGCCCGGCAAGCGTGCCGCCGCCTGGCGGCGTGAAGGTCATCAAGGTCGAAACTGCACGCGAGATGCTGGACGCTGTCCAGTCCGCGCTACCTGCGGACGCCGCCGTCTTCGCCGCTGCGGTCGCTGATTGGCGGATGGCGAAAGACGTGCCGTCGAAGATCAAGAAGGATGCGTCGGGCAATCCGCCCGCGCTGAACTTCACTGAGAACCCCGATATCCTGGCAACCGTATCGCAGATGACTTCGGGTCGGCCCGGCCTCGTCATCGGCTTCGCCGCAGAGACCGATGACGTGGTCGCAAACGCCACCGCAAAGCGAAAGCGCAAGGGCTGCGACTGGATCGTTGCCAATGACGTTTCCGAGGCGACGGGCATCATGGGCGGGACTGAAAACGCGATCACGCTGATCACCGAAGATGGCGCGGATAGCTGGGCGCGCATGCCGAAAGACACTGTCGCCCGTAACCTTGCCGACCGCATCGCAGAGGCGCTGGAATGACTTTGGCCAATGTGCAGGTCCTTCATGAGCCGTGGGCGGATCGTGCCGTTCCGTTGCCGCGATATGAGACCGCGGGTGCGGCGGGCGCGGACCTGCGCGCGAACTTTCCAGAGGCGGACAGGGCGGCGGGCGTGACCCTCGCCCCTGGCGCGCGGGCGCTTATCCCGACGGGTCTGCGCATCGCACTGCCCGATGGGTTCGAGGCGCAGATCAGGCCGCGATCAGGCCTTGCGCTGAAACACGGGATCACGCTGCTGAATACCCCCGGCACGATCGACGCCGATTACCGGGGCCCGCTTGGTGTGATCGTCGTCAATCTGGGCGAGGCGGCGTTCGCCGTCGCCCATGGCGACCGGATCGCTCAGATGGTGATTGCGCCAGTGACGCAAGGCGCGTTTCAACTGGTCGAGGCGCTTGATGACACCGCGCGCGGGGCTGGCGGATTCGGGTCGACGGGGCGCGGCTGATGGTCTTCTTCCTTTGTGCGGCGGCGGCGCTCTGGGCGCTCGGCCATCAGATCGGTGCGCCGCGCAAGGCGCGCTGGCTGATGATCGGGCTGCTCTATGTCGCCGTCCTGATCGCGCTTGTCATCTCGCCGCCCGGCGGCGCGCTTGAGAGGGCCTTGGGTGGCAGCATCGGCGAATGGGGCGTTCTGGGGGTTCTTGGCCTTGTGATCTGGGCCTATCGGTCGATCCTCGCGCGCGTGCGGGCTCGTGCGTCCGAAATCCACGCGCCCGAAGGCGACACACGGCCTGACAAGATGTCGGCGGTGGAGCTTGATCGCTATGCGCGCCACATCATGCTGCGCGAGATTGGTGGGCCGGGCCAGCAAAAACTGCGCGCGGCCAAGGTGCTGGTGATTGGGGCAGGGGGGCTTGGATCGCCCGCCCTGATGTATCTGTCCGCCGCCGGAGTGGGCACGCTGGGCGTGATCGACGGTGATGCGGTCGAGGGCACGAACCTGCAGCGCCAGATCTCCCATAGCGATGCGCGGATCGGGATGCCCAAGGTGTTTTCCGCCGAGGCCGCGATCACGGCGCTGAACCCTTTCGTCACGGTGCAGCCCTATCACCGTGAGCTGACAGAAGAGATCGCAAAGGATTTGATTGCTGAGTATGACCTCGTGCTCGACGGCACCGACAACTTCGAGACGCGCTATTTGGTGAACGCAGTCTGCGCGCGGCTTGGCGTGCCGCTGATCGGCGGGGCGCTGAGCCAGTGGGAAGGTCAGATCTCGATCTGGGATCCGGCGCGCGGCGCGCCCTGCTACCGCTGCGTCTTTCCCGAAGCGCCCGCGCCCGGCCTTGCGCCAAGCTGTGCCGAGGCAGGGGTCGCGGGGCCTTTGCCGGGGGTGATGGGATCGATGATGGCGCTTGAGGCGGTGAAAGAGATCACTGGCGCGGGCGAGGGGCTGCGCGGGCGAATGCTTATCTACGACGGCCTGTTCGCCGATGCCCGCGTGATGCGTCTCAAGCGGCGGCCCGATTGCCCCGATTGCGGTGGGCTGCATCCAGGTTGAGCCAGCGTGCCGTGCGCATTCGATGATTTCGCCGCCTTTGGCGGCTGCTGGCGCAACGGTGAAGGCCGGGGCGCTGGCAAGACCGGGGCATCGCGCCTAGGTCTTGGGAAACTTTTGACGTCTGGAGCCTGACATGACCAATCCGCTGCTGAAAGACTGGGAGACCCCGTTCAAGATCGCGCCCTTCGAAGAGATTTCCGATAGCGATTTCGGGCCCGCCGTTGAGGCCGCGATGGAAGAGGGGCGCGCCGCGATCAAGTCGATCGCCGAGAACCCCGAGCCGCCCACATTCGCCAACACCATCGCGGCGCTGGAGCGCGCGGATGAGGGGCTGAACCGGGTCTTGGGCGTGTTCTTCAACCTTGCAGGCGCCGACAGCACGCCCGAACGGCAGGAATTACAGCGGAAATTCTCGCCGATGCTCGCAGAATACGGGTCCGAGATCGTGATGAACGCGGATCTTTTCGCGCGGATCGAGACACTTTGGCAGGATCGTGAGACGCTTGGCCTGGAAAAGGAAGAGGCGCGGCTCTTGTATCTGGTCCGGCGCAGTTTCGTGCGCGCGGGTGCAGCGCTTGAAGGGGCCGATCGTGAACGGCTGAGCGCGGTGAAGGAACGGTTGGCCGTCTTGGGTACCTCGTTCACGCAGAATCTTTTGGCCGATGAGCGGTCCTGGTCGATGGATCTGTCCGAAGACGACCTCGCCACGCTTCCCGGTTTCGTGCAGGATGGGGCGCGCTCTGCCGGGGAAGAGCGCGAGGCCAGCGGGCCCGTGATCACGCTGTCCCGGTCGCTGATCGTGCCGTTCCTGCAGTTCTCACCAAACCGCGCCCTGCGTCAGCGCGCCTATGAGGCGTGGGGCGCGCGCGGCGCGAAGGGCGGCGAGACGGACAACCGTGCAATCGCGGCCGAGATCCTGAAGCTGCGTGAAGAGCGCGCGAGGCTCTTGGGATATGACAGTTTCGCGGCCCTAAAGCTGGAAACCGAAATGGCCGGAACCCCTGAAGCGGTCGAGGACCTGTTGATGTCGGTCTGGACCCCGGCACGCACGCGGGCGCTGGAAGATGCCGAAGCGCTCGAGGCGATGCTGATCGCCGATGGCCATTCCGCGCCGCTGGAGCCTTGGGACTGGGCCTATTACGCCGAGGCGCGGCGCAAGGCGCTGCACGATCTCGACGAGGCGGAAGTGAAGCCGTATCTGCAGCTAGACCGGATGATCGAAGCAGCGTTTTCCTGTGCAAACCGGCTGTTCGGGCTGGACTTCAAAGCAGTGGATGTGCCGCTTTATCACCCGGATGTCCGGGCCTTCGAGGTCACGCGCGATGGCAAGCATGTCGCGCTGTTTCTCGGCGATTATTTCGCGCGCGGGTCAAAACGGTCGGGCGCATGGTGTTCGGCGATGCGCGTTCAGGAAAAGCTCGGGGGCGATATCCGGCCCATCGTGGTGAATGTCTGCAATTTCGCCAAACCGGCCAAAGGCGCGCCAGCGCTGCTAAGCCATGACGACGCGCGCACACTGTTCCACGAATTTGGCCATGCGTTGCACCAGATGCTGTCGGATGTGACATACGCCTCGATCTCTGGCACGTCCGTCGCGCGCGATTTCGTGGAATTGCCGAGCCAGCTTTATGAGCATTGGCTGGACGTGCCGGAGGTGCTGTCGGAGTTTGCCACCCATGCCGACACGGGTGAGGCGATGCCGAAGGACCTGCTGGACCGGATGATCGCGGCGCAGAATGCCGATGCAGGGTTCCGGACGGTGGAGTACCTCGCCTCTGCCATCGTCGATTTGCGCTTTCATGAAGGGGCCGCGCCCGCCGATCCGATGCAGCGACAAGCGGAGATCCTCGAAGAAATTGGCCTGCCCCGGGCGATCCGGATGCGGCACGCGACGCCCCACTTCGCGCATGTGTTTTCCGGCGACGGATATGCCAGCGGGTATTACAGCTACATGTGGTCCGAGGTCATGGACGCGGACGCCTTTGCCGCGTTCGAGGAAGCGGGCGGCGCGTTCGACGCCGAGACGGCGCAGCGACTGGAGGACACGGTGCTATCCTCTGGCGGGTCGGAAGAGCCGGAAGTGCTTTACAAGCGGTTCCGGGGGTCAATGCCGGGGGTTGATGCGCTTTTGCGGAAACGGGGGCTTGCGGCGTAAGATCACAGGCCGTCACAGGTCGTCACAGGGTCTCGAGGCATCGTGTAACTGTGTAATCGCGGCATCGATTAGCGTTCCTCCGAGCAGCAATAGGCTGCTTCGTCAGATAAGAGGAGAATGCTATGAGGAATTCGATTGTAACGGGTTTGGGTATTGCCGGTTTGCTTGCCACTGCGGTTATCGCACAGGATGCGATGCCGGCGGGGACCGAAGCCGACCAAGCTTATGCAGACGCGCTGTGGTCCACGATGATCGACCGCGATCTCATCGGTGACGGTGCTCCGATGATCTTTCCCTATGACGGTATAGAGCCGCACGGCTTTCAGCTGACCACGCTTTATACAACGGCCGAGATCGAGGGCCATGAGGGCGCGCTTGTCATCAAGAATAACTACGGCCCGGCCGATGTAAGCGCCGACGAGGTCATTGCGGATCCCGACGGGCACCTTGCGGCCATCACCGTCATGTTCCAGCGCGAAGCGGGCTATGACGATGAGACAGGAAATTGGTTCTACGCCAAGTATCTGCCGGACGGAACGCTTGACGTGAACCCTGCTGGGATGGCTTTGGCCGGACTTGTGGGCAAGAACGCCGACGCTGGCTGCATCGCCTGCCATCAAGCGGCGGGAGGTGACGATTATCTCTTCACAACCGATGCCGACCTTTCGGCGATGACCATGGACTAACTCAGGCCTTTGAACTGTCGTTCGGGTGGGGCTTTACCCCGACCGGATCCTTGTGGATGATGACATCCACCTCTGGATAGGCGGCGATGATGGCGCGGCGCAGGCCGGCGCCGATGCTGTGGGCCTCATCAAGGGTCTGGTCGCCGTCCAGTTCGATATGGAGATTGACGAAAACGCGGCTGCCGGCGGTGCGGGTTTTCAGGTCATGGTAGCCGTGCACGCCGGGCTGGCGTTCAGCGATCGCGCCGATGCCGTCGATCATGGATTGCGGTGCGGCGCGGTCCATCAGCGCGTTCCAGGCCCCGCGCCCGATCCCGAGCGCGCCGACGGCGAGCATCGCGGCGGCCCCCAAAGCGATGACGCTGTCGATCTGCCCAAGTCCAAGGCTGGCCGAGGCCCAGAGCGCCAGGATCGCGCCGATATTGGGCAGAAGATCCCCGGCGTAGTGCAGCATGTCGGCGCGCACGACACGGTTGCCGGTTTCGCGGGCGACGCGGGCCTGCCAGGCGAGGAGGGCGGCAGTAAGGGCGATGGAAAACACCATCACCACGATCCCGCGCCCTTCGTTCATGAGCGGCGGGGCTGCGTCGGACACAAGACGCATGATCGCGGCGGCGGCGATGACGATGGCCGAGATCAGGATGAACAGCGACTGACCTAGCGCGGCGAGATCCTCGGCCGAGCTATGGCCGAAAGCGTGATCTTCATCCGGGGGGCGCGCAGCATAGGCCATGGCCGCCAGCCCGCCGAGCGAGACCATCAGATCCATCGCGCTGTCGGCAAGGCTGGCCCCGACCGAAAGCGCCTGGGTTGCCGAAAGCGCCCAGAGCTTCGCCACGACAAGGATCGACGCGACGAGGACAGAGGCCACGCCAGCCGACAGGTTCAGCCGCGTGCGCTGCGTGTTTGACATGGAAAGCCCCTGGCTGGTGTCGGGGCCAGATTAGTCGCGGATTTCGGCGGCGTCGACGCCCCAAAGGCCGGTTTTCGGAACCCAGCCGCGATACCCCTGCACCTCGATCCGGCACCAGTCGCGCAGGCATTCGTCAAGGCGCGCGACCAGCCCGCGATCCAGTTTCGCCGAGACCGGCGCGCCGGGATCTGGGCGCAGCAGAAGGTTCAGCCCCGAGCGTTCCACCAGAACGGTGCGCACGCCGGATAGAAGCGAATAATGCATCCAGCCGCCTGCGCCGTCCTTGTCTTCGACGCGGCGCCAGTGACCGTATTCGCCCGTGATCATCAGCGGCATGTCGCGGCGCGTGTAGACCCAGTCGATCCGGTGGGTCAGCGACGGGCCGCGCCTTGCGTTGCCCTCATCGGTCTTCAGCGAGACATAGCGCGGAATGGGGCGCTTGGTGACATTGCCGTATTCGGTTGCGATGGCAGGCCCCGCGATCGCGAAGGCAAGGGCCATAGCGGCCAGAGTAGAGAACACGCGCATGAAAGCTGCCCTGATCCTGATGATAACACTGCCTCGGGTCGCGGGGATGGGTGGCGCGCCTGTCTTGGTCTTGTGCCTTCCCACGATAGCTGCAACCTTGCCACCACGCATCGGATCTGGAAAGTCGAGGGAGGTCTTTCATGCCAGCTCAGCGCCTGAGTGTTGTCGTTACGCGACGGTTGCCTGAGCGCGTCGAGACGCGCATGAAAGAACTGTTCGACGTGGAATTGCGCGAGGATGACACGCCTCTGACGCGCGAAGGCCTGGCCGAGGCGATGCGCCGGGCCGATGTTCTGGTTCCGACGATTACCGACACTATAGACCAGGGGCTTCTGGCGCAGGCGGGCGACAAGCTGAAGCT
>CBFIJK010000003.1:62285-125310 GCA_965662745.1 uncultured Paracoccaceae bacterium | reverse complement strand
GCGTCGGAATGACTGCGAGCGTGAGGACGACAAAGATCAGCAGCGCGAACAGCGTAATGACCACGGTCGCCAGCACCCGGCTGAGCCCCCAGCGTTCCAGCATGTCTGCGATCGGATCGAGGCAATAGGCCACCGCCCCGCCCAGCACGAACGGGAGCAGCACATCGCCCAGCACCCAAAGCAGGACAAAGGCGAGGACGGCAAATCCCCCCCAGACCGTGGCTTGTGTCTTGACCGTGAATGCCATGCGTCACCCCGTTTCGCGCATATTCCGTATCGCCTGCCTGCGCGCGCCGTGCAAGCGCGCCGCTTGTCTGACCCGTGCCTATGACTTAGAGCGGTGGGCAACCCGAAACCAATCCAAGGCCCCGCATCCCATGCGCCTGACCCGCTATTTCCTGCCCGTTCTGAAAGAGACACCGGCCGATGCCCAGATCGCCAGCCACCGGCTGATGCTGCGTGCGGGCATGATCCGCCAGCAGGCGGCGGGCATCTATTCGTGGCTGCCCCTTGGCTTCAAGGTGCTGAAACGGATCGAAGAGATCGTACATGAGGAACAGATCCGCGCGGGCCATATCCCGATGCTGATGCCGACGCTGCAACCGGCGGATCTGTGGAAGGAGTCGGGACGCTATGACGCTTATGGCCCCGAAATGCTGCGCATTCGCGATCGGCATGATCGCGACATGCTGTACGGTCCGACCAACGAAGAGATGATCACCGACATCTTCCGCAGCCATGTCGGCAGCTACAAGGATCTGCCGCTGACGCTCTATCACATCCAGTGGAAGTTCCGGGACGAGATTCGCCCCCGCTTCGGCGTCATGCGCGGGCGCGAATTCTACATGAAGGACGGCTACAATTTCGACCTGACCAAGGAAGACGCGCTGCACGCCTATAACCGCCACCTTGTCAGCTATCTGCGCACTTATGAACGGATGGGCCTTCAGGCGATCCCCATGCGCGCCGATAGCGGGCCCATCGGCGGCGACGACACGCATGAATTCCTGGTGCTGGCCGAAACGGGCGAATCCGAGGTGTTCTATGACAGCGAAATCACCGATCTGACCTTCGGCAGCCGCGAGATCGACTATGACAGCGTTGAGGCCTGCCGCGCGGTGCTGGATGAATTCACCTCGCGCTATGCCCGGACCGATGAGACCCATGACGAGGCGCTGTTCAATGAGATCCCCGAGGAACGTCGCCGCACTGCGCGCGGGATCGAGGTTGGGCAGATCTTCTATTTCGGCACCAAGTATTCCGACGCCATGGGCGCGGTCGTCGCCGACAAGGATGGTAACCGCGTTCCGGTTCATATGGGCAGCCACGGCATCGGCGTCTCGCGTCTGGTTGGCGCATTGATTGAGGCGAACCATGACGAGAACGGCATCATCTGGCCCGAAGGCGTGACGCCCTTCCATTGCGGGATCGTCAATCTCAAGCAGGGCGACGTCGAGGCGGATGCGGCTTGCGAGAACCTCTATGCCAAGCTGACCGCGCTGGGCCTTGAGCCGCTGTATGACGATCGCGAAGAACGCGCAGGCGCCAAGTTCGCGACAATGGATCTGATCGGTTTGCCGTGGCGGATCACGGTTGGTCCGCGCGGGCTGAAGAACGGGGTTGTGGAACTGACCTCGCGCCGCACAGGCGAAAGCCAGGAACTCGCGCCCGATCTCGCCGTGTCGAAAATTGCGGAAATCTACGGCAAGGCAGGGTAAGCTGCGCCCATGATCCGAATGCTCGCCATGGCCGCGGGCCTTGCAGGCGCGGTTGGCGCCTCGCAGGGCCCGGAATTCACGCAGCAATATCTACAGCGCCTGTCGGGCGCGGTGGACGAATTGCGCGTCGTGGCGGCCGTGGTCGATACTGGCGCTGCGGCCACCGGCCAATCACGCGAAGAGGCGCTGGCAGAGCTATCCTCGAGCGGGTCCTTCGGGTCCGAGGTCGGTGGCACGCTGGCGCAATCGGTCCAGCGGTACGACCGGCTATCGGCGGACTACAACGCGCTGCGCCAGTCAGAACCGCTGATGCGCATGGCGCAGGTCTGGCGCTATGACGACCGGGAACTCCTGCAGCGCACATGGGACGATTACCGCCCCGGTGTTCCGGTCACCGTCGACGGGCTGATCGCTGCGGCCATCGGGTTCTTCGCGGGCTGGCTCTTGATCGGGATGATCTTCGGCGGACTTCGTCGGCTGTTCTTCGGGCGGCGCACCGCGCGCGGTTAGTTCATCACGACGGTGTAGCGCACGATCCGGTTGTTGTCGCTGTCGGCAAAGAAATAGCGATTGCCGCGTACTGCCACGCCTTCGGGATCGTCGAACAGGTTCGGCCCCATGCCCGGCGCGCCGCTGCCCAGCACGCCAAGCAGTTCTTCTGTCTCGGGCGCGATCAGCAGAACGCGGTGCGCGTCCTGATCGACGACCACGAGGCGTCCGAAATCGTCGATCGCCAGATAGCGCGGGCCGACGAGGCCGAATTTCGGATCGTCCAGAACCTGCACCTCTTCCAGAGTCTCGGAATAGCGCACAAGGCGGCGGTTGTTCGTATCGGCGACCCAGATATGGCCTGACAGGTCCTCGGCCACGTCATGCGCGCCCAGATGCCCTTCGGCCACGCCCATAAGGTCGGTCCCGGTGAATTTGCCCAGCGCGCCGATCCCGCTGGCCATGACGAAGTTCTGACCATTCGAATGCGCCAGCGCGCCCTCGGTGCGCGGCGCGCGCAGCATGATATCAGGCTCTTGCCCGATCTGCGCAACATCCGCGTAGATCAACGCGGCGCTCAGCCCCGTGACGGCAAGGATCGCGCGACCATCCGGCCCGAAGTCGATATCGTGGATGCCGGGAAACAGGCCATCACCCAAGACCTCGACCACCGCTAGCGTCTCGGGGTCCATCACCACGACGCGATTGCCGAACTTGTCGGCGATATAAAGGTTCCCGTTCGGCCCGAAGGCGAGGTCATGGGGATCGTTCAACACCTGCTCGGACGCGAGGTCGAAGGATGCGAAAGGGCCAGTTTCCTGGGCATGGGCGCTCCAGGCGAACGCAACAAACACTCCGATCAGACGCAGCATGGTGATCCTTCCCTGATCGGCCTTGATGGACGTTGCAGCCGGTTTCGTCGCTGTCTAGCTTGACGCAACCCGAACCAAAGGCCCCATCACATGCCCGTGAGTGCCCCGGACGCGTTCCTGCGCCACCTCTTCGACATCGCCGTCGCCCGCGCCGATCCCATGCGCGCTGTCCCCGAACGCCTGCCTCCAAAGCCCAAGGGCCGTGTCATCGTTGTCGGCGCCGGAAAGGCCAGCGCACGGATGGCCGAGGCGGTCGAATCCGCGTGGGGACCCTGCGAAGGGCTGGTCATCACGCGCTATGGCTATGCGCGTCCTTGCGAGGGGATCGAGATCGTCGAAGCCGCGCATCCTGTGCCCGACGCCGCCGGGGTCGAGGCGACGCGGCGTATGCTGGCGCTCTTGGATACGGCAGGCGAGGGGGATTTCGTGCTCTGCCTGATCTCGGGCGGCGGATCGGCGCTGTTATGTGCGCCGGCAGAAGGGCTGACGCTGGACGAAAAGCAAGCGCTGACACAGGCGCTCTTGGCGTCGGGTGCGCCGATCGGCGATATCAACGGCATCCGAAAAGAGCTGTCGGCGGTCAAAGGCGGGCGGCTTGCGGCGCGGGCCTATCCGGCCCGCATGCTGGCGCTGATGATCTCGGATGTGCCCGGCGACCGGCCCGGCGATATCGCCAGCGGCCCGACCGTGGGGCATGACGGAAACGCGGCCCTTGCTCAGGCGACGTTGAAGCGCTGGAATGTCTCGCCGCCTGAATCCATCGCCGCGTTTCTTGCGGCAGGAGGCGATCCTTTGTCACCGCACGATCCCTCCCTGACCCGCGTTGAGAACACGGTCATCGCCGCCCCGGCGCAATCGCTGGAGGCCGCCGCCGAAATCGCGCGGCTTGAGGGCATCGAGGTGCGCATCCTTGGCGATGCCCTTGAGGGCGAGGCACGCGATCTCGGTTGCGCGCATGCCCATGAGGCGATGAAGCTTGCTGAGGGCATGACACCCGGGGCGCCGCCGCTTCTGCTGCTGTCGGGGGGAGAATGCACCGTCACGCGGACAGGCGATGGGATTGGTGGACCGAACGCCGAATACGCACTTGCGGCAGCGCTGGCCCTGAACGGCGCAGCGGGCATCCACCTGATCGCCTGCGATACAGATGGCGTCGACGGCGCGGCGGAAGTCGCGGGCGCGATCGTTGGGCCCGGGACCCTTGAGGCGGCGAAAGAAGTGGGCATAGATGCTGAGGATGCGCTGAACCGGAACGACGCCCATAGCTTCTTTGAACGGATTGGCGCGCAGGTGGTCCCGGGGCCAACATTGACGAATGTGAATGATTTTCGGGCGATCCTGATCACCAAAGATGCGGCGAAGGATGATTGACGCGACCTTTGGACTGACCTAAACCGGCCCTGCCCAGCGGGTATAGCATAGTGGTAATGCACCTGCCTTCCAAGCAGGCTAGCTCGGTTCGATTCCGTGTACCCGCTCCAGCATTTCCGTAGTTTCAGCGTTCGGGCGATCAGTTCTGATCGACCAGCCCCACGGCATTCTGTGAGGCCGACACCGGCAGGATCAGCGCGGTGACAGAGCCTTCCGTGTCTTCGACTTGCAGGGGCGCGGTGCGGATGAATTCCTCGATCACATGGCCGCCCTCTGCCGTCTCGGTCAGGATTGTTCCGGTGCGGCGGTCGAACTTCACGAACTCGCCGCCCTCGGGAACCGCGAATTCCTCGCCACCGTATTTCTCGACGGCATGGGTCATGAACTCGTTGAACACGGGCGCGCACATGGACCCCCCGAAGGACCCGGCGCCCAGCGGACGCGGCGTGTCAAAGCCCATGTAGCAGCCCGCGACAACGGTAGAGGTGAAGCCGACGAACCAGACATCCTTGGCGCCGTTGGTGGTGCCGGTCTTGCCCGCCGCCGGAACCGGCAGATTGACGGCCGAGCGCGCGGTGCCGCGTTCGACAACGCCGCGCAGCATGGAGGTCAGCTGATACGCCGTGATTGGGTCGAGCACCTGATCGTCAGAGGCATCAAACGCGATCTCGACCTTCGCGCGTGCGTCCATCGGCGCGCCATCACGGTCTGCGACGGCGCCGACGACCTGAGGGATCACGCGCCGTCCGCCATTGGCGATGGCACCGTAAGCGGACACCATACGCAGCAGGCTGGTGCCTTGCGCACCAAGCGACACGGCCATGAACTTGCCAAGGTGATCGTAGGCGCCAAGGCGCTCGGCGTAGTCAGCGATGGTCTCGATCCCGATCTCTTCGGCCAAGCGCACGGTCATCACGTTGCGCGACCGTTCAAGGCCAATCCGCAGCGTCGTCTCGCCCAGCGAATCGTGGGAATAGTTTTTGGGTCGCCAAACTCCACCGGGTACTTTGATCGCGATAGGATCGTCCGACACCTTGCTGGCCGGGTGATACCCGCGATCCAAGGCGGCGGCGTAGACAATGGGTTTGAAAGCCGACCCCGGCTGGCGCTTGGCCTGTGTGGCGCGATTGAAGCTGGAATGCTGGTAGGAAAACCCGCCCTGCATCGCGATGATGCGGCCGCTGGGGATCTCCATGGCGAGGAACCCGCCCTGTATCTCGGGCACCTGCCGCAGCGACCAGTACAGGAAACCGCCCGCCTCGTTGGTGATTGCGCGGACATGGATGACCTCGCCGGTCTTGAGAAGATCGCCTGCTCCGCGTACGCGGCCGCTGCGCTTGCCATCCGCGTTCAGCCGCCGGGTCCAGCCAAGGTTGCTCGGGCCAATCCAGTGACCGTCCGCGTCTTCGGCGACATCCTCGATCCCGATGCGGGCAGAGCGCGTGCCGGCCTCAAGCACCACGGCGGGGTGCCATTTGCCCCCAAGCTCGATATCGCGCGCAATCGGCAAACTGCGCAACGCCGCGCGCCAGTCGGCCTCGTTCTTCAGCGTCTCGGGCGCGATCGTAAGGCCGGTCGGACGCCAAAGCGCCTGTCTGCGGTCGTACTGTTCCAGCCCGCCTTGCAGCGCCAGCGCGGCCTTTTCCTGCAGCGCGAGATCGACGCTTGCCTCGACGGTCAGACCGCCAGAGACGAAGGTCTTCGGCCCCAGACGTTCGCTCAGCTGACGGCGAATTTCATCGGTGAAATAGGTGCGCGGCGGGCGATCGGCGCCATAGGCGACCATGTCGCCGTTCTGCACGCTGCGTACCGGCTCTGAAATTTCATGCTCGAAGTCGGCTTTCGTGATGAAACCATTCTCGTACATCTCTTCCAGCACGTAATTCCGGCGCGCGCGCAGGCGCGACTGGTCGCGCACCGGGTGCAGGTTCGAAGGCGCTTTCGGCAGGGCGGCCAGCACTGCCGCCTCGCCCAGAGTCAGATCGTCCAGCGGCTTGTTGAAATAGGTACGCGCCGCCGCCGCGATCCCGTAAGAGTTCTGGCCAAGGAAAATCTCATTCAGATAAAGTTCAAGGATGCGCTCCTTGCCCAGCACGCGTTCGATGCGGTTGGCCAGAACGATCTCTTTCACCTTCCGCTCGATCAGCGGCATGTCCGAGAGAAGGAAGTTCTTCATGACCTGCTGCGTGATTGTCGACGCGCCGCGCATCGTCTCGCCCTTGGTCTGAAAGGCATCCGCCGCGGCATGGGCCATGGCGCGCAGATCGTATCCATCATGGATGTAAAAATTCTTGTCCTCGGCGGAAATCACGGCGGCCTTGACGAGATCGGGCACCTCGTCCGCAGTCACGTAAATCCGTCGTTCGGTCGCGAATTCATCCAGAAGCCGCCCGTCGGCGGCATGGACCTGCGTGATCAGCGGCGGGCTGTAGGTCAGCAGCGCCTCGGGGCCGGGCAGGTCGCGGGCGAAAAGGTAGACGAGGGACAGGAACACCATCGCCGCCGTGACAAGACTGGTGCTGACCGTGCCAACCGCAAGCCGCGCAGTCAGCACCCCGGCGACGCGAATGGGCTTTGTGTTGAAGGGCCGCTTTGGGGGGTAAGGCGAGACCCAGGGCATAGGGACGTCAAGATCCCTAGGGCCGGGCACTGGTTCGGCAGGTTCGACCGGTTCGGGGATGTCGATCAGGATTGGCTGCGGGTCGGGCACAACCGGCCGGATCGGGCGATAAAGCTGCGCGAGGGATGGCGGCTGCCGGGGCGGTTCTTCGGTCTGCTCAGGCGCCGGGATCGGGCACGCATCGGGCTCTTTTGCTGAAAGCGTGCAGCGGGGGGCGGGCTGGATCGGCTTGGGCCGAACCGTTCCTTTGGCTTGCGCGAAAAGGCGTGTCGGTTCCACCGTTGGCGGCTTGGGTGCGGTGGCGGCACGGAACGCCGCCCGGGCGCTTTTGGGCCAGCGCAGCGTCGTTCCATCGCCTTCATCAGAATGCAGGCTATGGGCTTCGATCGCTGTGGTGGGCCAGCGCAGGACCGGGCCTTGATCCGGGACGGCACGTTCTGGGGCAGGTGTCTTGACAGCCGTCTCGGCGCGCGATTCCGCCTCCACTGGCGCGGTCACGACCCGCAAAAGCCCGTCCGGCTCAATCCGCACTTGCGGCAGGGCGTTCAGCTTTGAGGTGTATTTCTCGGGGATAAGTTCCTGGTCGGTCGGGCTGTCAAATTCATTGGGCGCGAAGAACGGACGCCGCTTCGCGATCTCAAAGGGATCGACATGAAGATCGGCATATACCCCGGATCGCAACAGCGTGAAAATCCTGCTGCGGGGTCCCCCGATTGACGACGTCATCTGTGCCCCACCCGCACTCGAAAAAAACCGAACGAGTTAAGACCATCGCTAATCAGCGGAAAAATGGAAGAAAAATCGGGTGAACCGATGGCTTTGTTTCCAGATATAGAACAGTCCTGCCCTGAATGCGGCAGAAATAGGGCTCTCAGAAACGTATCCGTTTGGGTATCGGGCCGACTGTTTCGTGAAGGGCGACGAAAACAGACGCAACGTCATTCTTCGCGAATCGCCTACGCCGATGTGCCGTGATCGAGGCCGCTGCGCAGCGCCTCGGCGACATCGACGGCGGTTGGCATTGACGCCGCAGCGCCTGGACGCGTTACGGAAATTCCGGCCACGACGCAGGCATAGCGTGCGGCATCGAGCGGCGCGCGGCCTTCTGCGATGCCCGCCGCGAACGCCCCGTTGAACGCGTCGCCTGCGCCGGTGGTCTCGACCACTGGTCCAAGGCGGACCGCGTCAATCACCTCTGACACCTGGCCATCGTCGAAGAGAACGCCGCGCTCGCCCAGTGTCATCAGCACCGTCTTGGCGCCCATCGCGCGCAGGTCCGTCGAGGCCGCCCGAGCGTCCTCAAGAGAGGCAACCGCGCGTCCAGTCAGCGCCTCGGCCTCGCTTTCGTTCGGGGTGATGAAATCGCACAAGGCCAGCGTGCTTTCGGGAAGGTCCATGGCAGGAGCGGGGTTGAGAACGGTAGTGACGCCTGCCGTGTGCGCCCGTTTGAGACCGGCAATCACCGCATCCAAAGGCGCCTCCAGACCTGCCAGAAACACCGCCGCGCCGTCGATTTCATCCGCCCATGTGTCGATGTCGCGCGCTGTCATCAGCGCCGCAGCGCCGGGGGCCACGACGATGCAGTTGTCGCCCGTGCCTTCTTCGACAAAGATCAGCGCCGCGCCGGTGTGGCTGCCTTCGTCCTCGATGACGACCGGTGTAACGCCCGCGCCGCGCCAAACGGTTTTCGCCATCTCTGCGAAATCGTCACGGCCAAGGCGCGTCAGAAAGCGCACATCGGCCCCAAGGCGGCCCGCCGCGACCGCCTGATTGGAACCCTTGCCGCCGGGACCAAGGGCGAACCCGGTGCCATGAATCGTCTCGCCCATCTTCGGCAATCGGTCCGCGCGGTACGTCGTGTCGGCGTTGAAGACGCCAAGGATCGCAACGGGCCGGGTCATGCGATCTCGCTGCGCCAGGGCGGGTTCGCGCCTGCGCGGCTGACTGTGATCGCGGCAGAGGCGACACCGAGCGACAGCGCCGCTGTGATCGTGTCTGGCGCCAGCGCCTTCAGCGCCGCCTTGTCCAGCGCGCCTGCGTCATGCAGTGCGGCCAGCACGCCCGCGTTGAACGTGTCGCCGGCGCCAACGGTATCGACGACAGTCACGTGATGGGCGGGCACGAAGACAGTCTCATTCCGGGTAAAGCCATGTGCGCCTTTTGCACCTTCGGTGATGCAGACAAAGCTTGGACCAAGCTCCAGCACCTTCTGTGCCAGATCGGCCAGATCGCCCTTACCAAACAGCCAGCGGATATCCTCATCCGACAGTTTCACGATATCGGCCAAGCCCATCATCCGGTCGATGCGCGCGCGATAGGCGGTCTCGTCCCTGATAAAGCCGGGGCGGATATTCGGGTCGATCATCGTCACGCGGGCGCCCGCCTCGCGTGCCATCAGCGCCTCATAGGCCGTCCCGCAGGGTTCAACGGGCAGGCTGATCCCGCCAAAGAACATCGCCGCGCAAGCCTCTGGCACATCTGGCATATCCTCGGGCGATAGCATGCGACCAGCCGTGTTTTCGTCGTAGAAGGCATAGCTGGCCTGACCGTCCGTCAGCGTGACGAAGGCCAACGTCGTTGGGCGGTCCGATGTCACCAGAAGCGAAGTATCGACCTTCGATGCGGCCAGTCCGTCCGCCAGCATCTTGCCGAAGAGGTCCGATGATACGCCCGAGATGAACCCCGACGGCGCGCCAAGACGCCCGAGTGCGATCGCCGTGTTGAAGACCGCGCCGCCCGCGTAGGGGGCGAAAGCAGGCTCTCCGGCCGCGGTCTCGCGGGGCAGCATGTCGATCAGCGCCTCGCCGCAGCAGATGATCATGATCGGGTCCTTCCGGGTAGTTCCGTTAACGCTCACATCTATCGAATAGCCCGAGTTTCGCGCGCAGGCAATCGCGGCGCTTCAGGCGATCCTGCGCCGCATGAAGGTGAGATAGGGTACCATTTCGGGCCCGTTCTCGCTTTCGGGATAGGGCTCGATCCGTTCAAAGCCGAGACGCAGATACATGGCCTGGATGTCCGTCATGTGCTTGCCGGTATCAAGATACATCCATGTGCAGCCCATTTCCTGCGCTTCCTTGATGAGGCGGTCGATGATCCGCTTGCCCAGCCCCGTGCCGCGCATGGAGGGGCGGACATACAGGCGCTTCATCTCGGCAGCGTCGGGACGGATGCGTTTGAGAAAGCCGCAGCCGACAAGCGTACCATCGTCGTCCTCGACAAGGATGGAACGGCCGTGCGGCGGCAAATAATCTTCCAGACGGTCCATCGTCCTCGCGACGAATGCATCGACGCCGGGCGCGTCTTCGAAGTTTTTCCCCAGTTCGGCCACTATCGGGGTCAAGTAGTCTCCGATCATCGCGGCCAAGACGTCCGGCTGATCGATCCCGTCCGCAGAGCGAAGCGTTACCCCTTCCATGTGACGACCTCTGACACATCCGCCCGCGGGGTGCGGTAGCTGTTGGCGGGGTGGTCCATGTCTTCCATCCCGAAGGCAACGCCGCAGATCACAAGCCGATCTTCGGGAAGGTCCAGTTCGCGCCGCAGAACATCGGCGAACGGCGCGATAGCGGCTTGCGCGATTGTGGCAACGCCCTTCGCTTCGGCGGCCAGCATGAAGGCCATGACATAGGCGCCGACATCCAGCGCCCCGTAGGGGCCAAGCGCGGCGGGCGAGGTTATAACGGCCAGATGCGGCGCGCCGAAGAATCGGAAATTCTCCATCCCTTGCTTGGCTGATGCTTCGCGGTCGCCCTTCTGGACGCCCACCGCATCGTAAAGCTGCCAGCCGCAGGCCGACCGGCGTTCCTTGTAGATGCCTTCGTACTTCTCGGGGAAGGGCAGGTCGGGGCCAGGGGGCGGCTGCATTGCGGCGCCGGTCATCGCTTCGCGCAGCCGATCCGTTGCCGCGCCGCTGCTGATCGTCAGTTGCCAGGGCTGGACGTTGTTCCAGCTTGCCACCTTCTGCGCGGCCGTAAGGATGTCACGGATGACATCTTCGGGCACCGCTTCCGGCAGGAAGGCGCGGCAGGAATGGCGGCGGGATAGCAGCGAGTCGAATGTATCAAATTCGTTCATTGGTTCTGCGCCAGGAAAAAGCCGATGCCACCCGCGACGATCAGGCCAAGGAGGACCGCAAAGGCAATCTTCCACGCTGACCAGGGCCGTTCGCCCTGAACCTTGCCCGACACGCCATTTACGACGAAGCGATAGGTCTTGCCGCGATATTTGTACGCCGCCAGCCAGACCGGCAACAGAATATGCTTGAAGGTGATTGCGTTGATATCGGTGTCGATCCCGTGGATGCGCTGACGGTCGCCCCCGATATCGAATTTCACATCACGCTCGATCACGCGGGTCATGTGGGCGTGCGCCTCGATAAAGCCGTCGGGCAGTTCGACGGCGTAGCCCTCGGCCCGGAATCCTGCAAGAAATTCCGGCTGATAGGGCTCCAGTGCCGACAGATCCCAAGGCTCCAGCGCGTCGGTGTATTTCTTTGGCAGCGATTTTGACGCCAGCACCAGCACATCGTCGAAGAACCGCGCGACGCGGCCCGATTTCGGCGACCAGCGAATGCGTTGTTCCTGGTAGGTTTCGGTCTTGCCGTCGCGAACGCGGGTGCGGGTGACGTAATAGATCGTGCCGCGCTCGCCCCGATAGCTGGACTTGGTGTCGGCGTCGAATGTCCAGTAGGGTACGTAGATGCCCGACATCTTGCGCCCTTTGCGCGCATAGTCCTGCAGGCCATTCGGCGCGAACCAAAGGCTGCCCAGCCAATCGTTCATCGCGCCATGGGCTGCGCGTTCTTCCAGCGCGAAGGGCAACAGGCCGCGCGGCTTGATATGGCGGTGCATTCCAGTGTCGGTGACGACGGGCGTGGCGCAAAAGGGACATTCCTTGGAATGAACGCTTTCGTCGAATTCCACCTGCGCCCCGCAATTCGGACAGGAACTGACGCGCGTTTCTTCCATGTCCTCGCTGGGCAGACGCGCCTCAAGCGCGGCGCGGTAGTCAAGCTCGGCAATCGGCTGTGTGCGAAAGCCGGTGCCTTCCATAGGCTGGGTGTTGCCGCAATGGTCGCATTTCAAAAGGCTGTCGCCGGGTGAAAAGCGCATGTCCGATCCGCATTGATCGCAGGGAAAGCGATGCTCTTCGATCATCTCTTCTGCCACTCCGTCCGGCCCGGTTCCGCGCGCAGACTAGAGCGCCTGTGCGCGGGGGGAAACCGGGTTTATCGCCTCCTGCGAAGGGATTAAGCTGTCAGGCATGAACGGTTTCCGATCTTCGATCAAGTGGCGGGCGAAAGTGGCCTGCGTCGCGGCATTTTTCGCGGGGCCTGCCGCGCATGCGGGCACATGGGTGTTCGAGTGGGAGGGCAGCGGCGGGTATTCCATGACCGGCGCACTGGCCTATCCAGGCGAGATGGCCAACGGCATCCTGCGCGAGGATGATCTTGAATGTTTCGTGATCGAGGGCTTTCTGAACGGAGAGCCGATAGGAAGTTGGGGGCTTGGCGCGTTGACGCTCGATACGACTTGGGTGCTGACATTCGACGCCGGCGAAGGGGCCTTCGAGGTCTGGTCCCCCGGCGCGGGAATGCCGCAGGCGTGGAACATGGACGGGATCGGAAATGATTGCGGGCCGGATGGCTTTGGCTTCAACATCGGCAACGCGGCGCAGGACTTGTGCGTCGACCAAAGTCTGATCGTCGAAAGCCAGGTGGCGCCGGACCGCCCATTCCCTGCAAGCCGCGTCGACAATTTCGAGTTTCCGCCTGGAAGCTGCCGGACGATCCCGATGATGAGTGCGCTCGACTAGAGGTGTTTGTGCCAGGCGCGAGGCAGCATCGTTCGCATGGCCCCGTCATTCAGCGCTGTATGACGCCACAGATGATAGACGCCATGCAGCGTGCCCGCCGCCATCAGCACAAGGACCAGCCTGCGCCCGAGGCCCGGCTCAAACATCCCAAGCTCTGACCCCGCGATGAGGATCGAAGCTGCGCCAACCAGCAGGATCAACCCGTAGTGCATCGGCCAAAATACCGCCCGCGCGGCGCCGGTCAGCTTCGGTCCCGGTTTTCCCAGCAGCCCGCCCGATAACGTCAGCACGCACCACGTGAGGCCCGTCGCCGCAAAGGCCCAGTTGAGCCAAGTCAGCTCTCCGCCCCGCCACAACAGCAGCACGAATAGCGCATTGGCCCAATGCATGATCATGATGAGGCGGCGGCGGGTCTTCACGATAGGCGCGGCGCCCTAGCTTCCGGGGGGCGGAGGCGGCAGGATTGTGAACAGCTGCGCAAGTTCGGTCACATCCTCGGCCCGCATCCAGCCGTCCTGCCCGGCAGTCCAGACATAGCTTTCGCGCGTCAACTGCCCGTCGCTGGCCATGCGCCCCAGCGCGGCCTTGGAAAACGGGCCTTTGGTCTGGCCATTCTCGGCGATGTGCCAGACATGTTCGACCGGAGGGGGTGGCGGTGCGGGCGATGTCGCTTGTGGCGCGGCGCCCCAGGGACCCGGCTGGGACATCTGGTTGGCCATCGCCATGCCCATGCCCATCCCAAGCCCGGCGCCCATGCCGCCGCCGCCACCCGGGTTCTTGGCGGCTGCCGTCATCGCCTCGGCTGCCGAATACTGGGTGAACTTGCCCAGATCCCCTGCCAGCCCCATGGACGTCCGCTTGTCGAGGGCTTCCTCCACGGCGGGCGGGAGCGAGATGTTCTCGATGTAGAACTCGGGCATCACCAGGCCGTAGCCTGCCAAAACCGGCGCGACCTCTGCCACGATCAACTTGCCCAGATCGCCGGTATTTGCCGCCATGTCGAGCACCGGGATCTGCGATCCGGCGATGACCCGGCTGAATTCCTGGACGATCACGTTGCGGATCTGATAGCTGATCTCGTCCATCGTGAATTCGCCGTCGGTTCCGACGATTTCCGTGAGGAACAGCGCCGGGTCCTTGACGCGGATCGTGTACGTGCCGAACGCCCGGATGCGCGTCGGCCCGAATTCCGGATCGCGCAGCATGATCGGGTTCTTGGTGCCCCATTTCAGATCGGTGAACCGGGTCGTGTTGACGTAGTAAATCTCGGACTTGAAGGGCGATTTGAACCCGTGATCCCAGTGCTGAAGCGTGGTCATCACCGGCATGTTGTTCGTCTCGAGCATGTACAGGCCCGGGCTGAACACGTCGGCAAGCTGGCCCTCGTGCACAAAGACCGCCGCCTGACCCTCACGCACTGTCAGCTTGGCGCCGTATTTGATCGCGTGGCCCTCACGTTCGAAGCGCCAGACCATCGTATCGCGCGTGTCGTCGACCCAGTGGATGACGTCGATGAATTCGCCAGAGAGAAAATCGAAAATGCCCATGTCAGTCTCCTGTTGGTCTGTCTGACCGTATTTCGTCTAGCTTTCGCCGCCCAGCCGTTCGCGCGCCATCTGCGCTGCGACAGGGCGGACCTGCCCCACATTCATGCCGGGGCTCAGCCGCGCGTCGTACAGCATGCCCAGCATCATTTCGTCCTGCTTGGTCAGCAGCGAAAATTCCTCGTCGTCGTTGAAGATCGACGGCCGTGCGGCGGGGCTGTCATTGGACAGGCCAAGCCCTTGTGCGATTTCTTCATGAAAGCACGACAGTCGCATCAATTCGGGATGCTCGCCCCGTATGATCGCGACGGCCTTGGAATAGCGCCCGTCATTCAAGGGGTCGATCGCGAAGACAAGGCAGAAGGTCGAGCGCGGGATATTCTCGATCGTGCGGATCGCACCACTGGAAAGTGCGGGGACGATCTCGCGCAGGCGGGACCCAATCTGGCGCCGTTCATCCTCGTTCAAGACGAGCACATGAAAATTCGCGGCGTCGTCCACGATTGAAATCGGATGCCCTGTCACGCGCGCAAGGCGCCCGGCATACGACCGGATCGCGTTGGCGTCGCGGGTGCGCTGATCCTGCGGCACGGTTGCGCCGAATTCGACGCTCATGCGCACGGGCTGTTCCCAGCGGTGCAGCGTGGTTTCGGTCTGGCGCTGGACCATCGCGCCGCCGACGTTGGAAAATTCCTCGAAGAGGGCGATGCGCAGGAAATTCTCGGTCAGCTGGCGCGCCGAGAACGGAACATCGGGTCCGCCGCCATCTGTGCGCAGAAGGCCCTGCGAGGCGAGTTCATTCTGCACCCGCGCATAGTACCGCTTCAGCGCGCGGCTTTGCGTCGAGGGTTGCGGCGCGGTTGTTTCGACCTCGGGCGCCGGGTCGGCCGGGGTTTCAGGCGCAGCAACCGGGCGCGGGGAAGAACGCGGCGCATCCAATGGACCGCAGGCCGTGACGCCAAGCGCCACGGCCAGAAGCGGGCCGAACGGAAGAGCGCCGCGCATTCGGTGTCAGGCCTTCGGAACGGCTTGCGCGGTGGTTTCGCCAAGGCCGGTCTTGCTTGCCTTGGCAGCAGAGAGAGAGTCGCGCAGATCGGTTTCCATTTTGCGCAGATCTTCCTCGGCGGCGGCACGCTTGGCCTTGCCTTCGTCTGCGATCTGCAGGCTTTCCTGAATGGTTGCGATCAGTTCGGCATTCGCCGTCTTCACGGCCTCGATGTCGAACACGCCGCGCTCCATCTCTTCGCGGACAACGCGGTTCGTCTCGCGCAGGTTCTTGGCATTCGACGTAAGCAGCTCGTTCGTCAGGTCATTCGCCTCGCGCACGGCCTTGGCCGCCTCGGCAGAGCGCTGGATGGTGACCGCCTGCGCAAGCTGGGTTTCCCATAGCGGGACGGTGTTCACGAGGGTGGAGTTGATCTTGGTGACAAGGCTCTTGTCGTTTTCCTGAACCAGACGGATCGACGGCAGCGACTGCATCGTGACCTGGCGCGTCAGCTTAAGATCATGCACGCGGCGTTCCAGATCGTCGCGCGCGGCGCGCAGATCGCGCAATTCCTGCGCTTCCATCACCTGTTCGGACTCTGGCGCGGCCTGCACCTTGGCTTCTTTCGCGGGGATGTCCGTCTCGTCTAGTTCCTTCAGCTTGGCCTCGCCAGCGGCGATGTAGATCGCAAGCTCGTCGTAGAAGTTCAGCGTTTTCTCATACAGAACGTCGAGCGACTTGATGTCCTTGAGAAGCTTGTGCTCATGGCCCAGCAGGTTCTCGGTGATCTTGTCGATCTGGGTCTGTACGTCTTCGAAGCGCGCGATGAATTTCGCCATGGGCGCGGCTTGGCCTGTCAGGCGTTCCCACCAGGACCGCTTGCGCCGCACGTCCAGCTCGGACACCGAAAAGCCGCGGATTGCCGACACGATCGAGCGCAGGGATTCGCCTGCCGGACCCACATCCTTGTTCTGCACGCCTTGCAGCATCGACTGGCTGATCGTCTGCAACTCGGCCTGCGCGGCAGAGCCGAAATTGATGATCGAATTGGTGTCGGTCATGTCGAGCTCCGACATGCGCGTCTTGATCTCTGCGGCGGTCGGCTGATCGGCCTTCTCGACCGGCACGAGGTCGGTCTTGGGTTCCGGCAGGACAACGGCGGTCACCGCTTCGACTTCGGCCAGCGATTTCTCGGCCTCTTTGCGAACGTTTTCTTGCATGGATCGGATCTCTCGAATGGCTGGGGTTAAATCTTTTGTCTGTCGGTCACGCCTTCCCGGGCGAGCCTGTCGCGCAGAACGCCGATCTCGATATCAAGATCGGTGCGGTCGTCTTCCAGAAGGGTTTGCGTGCGCGCGGCAAAATTGGTTTCCAGATCGTCCAGAAGCGCACTGTAATCTTCCAGCGCCTTGGGATCGCGCGTGCGGCCATAAAGATCGGCAAAGGCGAATGTCGCGTCCTTCGCACCCATCAGGTAAACGCTGAGATATTTGCGCGCCGCCGTCAGGTCGCGTGGATCGTCTTCGACCGTGCGGAACAGTTCGCGAACTGTGTCCTGAAACCGCTCGACCCGGCCCTCAAGCCAGCGATCGCCGGTGCGGGCTATGGCCGATTGCATCGCGGTCAGGTGTTTTTCCGCTTCTTCCACGGCACGCGCGACGCGGTCGGACTGGAAGCTGTCGACGCCTTCGGCGCCCTTGTCGCGCATCGGATCGGGGCCAAAGGACAGCTGGTGCAGCGCGGTGCCAAGCGCCCCGAAGATGATCGCGTTCAGAACCCCGTAGCCCGCAAACCCAGCCACAGCGAGGCCTGCGCCCATGAAGATCGCGCCAAAAATCTTGCGCGAGAAAGCCGGGCGCTTGGCGACCTTGCGTGCGTCATAGGCCTGCTGCGCGATCACGCCTTCGCGCGTCAGCCAAGCCGAAAGGATCAGCGCGCCAAAAGCCGCAAGATAAAGCGCAAGATCGACCGGCCCCGAGGTGAAGGCCTTCCAGATCAGCGGAAAGGGCAGGAGAAACAGAAGGTTGGTACGCATCCCGGCGCCCGTCCGCCGCTTTTTCGACCAATCGGGCGTGGCCTGGGATGTCGCCGTGGGGCTTGCGCCACCGGGGCTGTATTTGCCGCCGAACCGCTTGGCCATCACGCGCCCCCCGTCAGCGAGACATAGAGGATCAGCGCCGCCAACAGCGCAAAGGCCAGTTTCTGAAGTCCAGAGCTGGTCACGTCGGAAATCCCCCTGTCGCCGCGCTGCGGAAACGATCGGCCAACCTATAGGCGATCGTTTCCGCCGTTTCCAGCGTCAACGGTTTAAACGTTGCTGCCGAATGTCTTGTTTATCTGGGTGGCCGCACGCTCTGCCGCAAGTTTGCGGGAATATCCGGTCTGGATCACCTCGACGATGACCAGAACCAGAACCGAGAAGTAGAACGTCGTCTTGGACATCGGCTCCAGCGGGTAGCCGAAGACAAGGATCGCAAGGCTGTCGTCATGGGATGCATGCGCCGCCGCGACGCCCGCCTCGCCCAGAAGGACCACGCCGACGATCAACAGGATAAACAGGCCCAGAACCTCGAACATGCGGTTTGATTTCAGGAAATTCGTCACCGTTTCGGCCAGCGCAAGCATCGCAATGCCCGACAGGATGATCGCGGCGGCGAGGACCGGGAAGACATCGGTGATCGCGATGGCCGACAGGATCGAATCGAACGAAAAGATGAGGTTCATCAAGACGATGAACATGATCACCTGCGTCGCCGATTTGCCGGGCTTGTTCTCGATATCCGATTCAAGATGCTCGACCGACAGCATGTGACCGATTTCCTTCACCGCCGTGTAGATGATGAAGATGCCGCCGAAGATGAAGACGATGGTCGAGAAATTGACCGCCCCCGTCAGCACGCCTTCCCAGTTCATGATGAAGAACGGTTCGGCCAGCGCCGAGATCAGTTGCACCATGACGAAAAGCAGGATGACCCGCATTGCGACGGCCATGATGATCCCCCAGAAGCGCACCGATTTCTGCTGCGCCACCGGCGCACGCTGGGATTCGATAGAGATATAAAGAAGGTTGTCGAACCCCAGAACGGCTTGCAGAAAGCACAGCATCAGGAAGTTGCCGAGGTTTTCGAATGTCAGAAGGTCGGTCAGCATAGCACCAGTCCCCGTGAATATGATTTGCTGACCTTGATACAACAGGCAGGGCAGGGGGCAAGCCTCGCGCCCTGCGTGTTTGTTGATCAGATTTGTCGGTATCCGATGCCCGTCAGCACCAGTACTCCGCCACAAGCAATGGTCCGGGTGATGTTGATGAGCTGCCAGCGCGGCGAATAATCGGCCCAGATCGCGGCGGCTTCGCCTTGGGACAGGGGCAGCGCGATCTCGCCCAGCGCTTGGTTCATCGGAACGGCAAGGCCCATCGTCACCAGGAAACCGCCCATGACGTACAACATCGCCGCTGCACTGAAGACCCCCGCTGCGCGGCGATTGCCCACACTCAGCGCAAGCGCTGCCGTCATGCAAAGGATCACCGGCGTGCCGAAGAAGCTGGCCGCGAAGACGCCATTGCGAACAGAGGCATTCATGGCCTGCATCGCTTCGATCGCGACGGCGGGCGGCGCGGTGTCCAAACCCCACATGGTCGAGCAGACCCAAGCATAGAAGAACCCGAAGATCGCTCCCGCCCCGAGGATCGATCCAATCGCCGCGGCTTGCAGGGTGGCAGTTAAAGAGCGCGCGAAGGGATGAGATAGGGGAAGGGTGGCCAAGGTCATACTGAATATCCGTATTAATGTGTACGCTTGTAAAATATCCGTAATTTAGTATACGGTTATTAGTCAATGGAGAATTGATGATGCGCCCAGAGAACCGCGCCGCCCGGCAGGAAGAGATCGCCAGAGCAGCCTATGAAGTGCTTGCTGAAAAGGGGTTTGTCGGCCTGTCCATGCTTGCCGTCGCCAAGCGCGCAAAGGCGTCGAACGAGACGCTCTACCGTTGGTTCGGTGACAAGACCGGCCTCTTCGCCGCTATGATCGGGGCGAACGCGGCCGAGGCCAAAGCGCTGCTGCAAACGGCCATCGACAGCGACGCGGATCCGATCGAGACGCTCGAAGCCCTGGGCGCAACGCTTTTGAAGCTTCTGACCGGCGACCGGGCCATCGCGCTCAACAGGGCCGCTGCTGCCGACCCAACAGGTGAGCTTGGCGCACTTCTCTCAAGACTGGGGCGTGAGACCGTGGCGCCGATGATCACCGAGGTGATCCAGCGCGGTTTCGAACAAGGCGCGTTTCGCGGTGAATCGCCCGGGACCGCGACGCGCCTTTATCTCGATCTGCTCGTCGGCGATCTGCAAATCCGCCGCGCCATTGGCGCGGTCCCGGCCTTGAGTGCAGAGGAACGAGACCGACGCGCGCGCCTTGCCCTTGACCGGTTGCAGCACCTTCTGGGTTAGCGCCTGCGCCGCGCGCGCTGCACTTTCGGCTTGTTTTCCTGGCCTGGTGTCTCTGCCAGCCCAAGCTGGTCGCGGATCACCTTGGGCCGCAATTCCTCGACCTCTCCGGCCTTCAACTCACCGAGGCGAAACGGGCCGTAGGACACACGGAGCAGCCGGTTCACCACAAGCCCCACCGCCTCGGTCGCGCGCCGGATCTCGCGGTTCTTGCCCTCGCGCAGCCCGATGGTCAGCCAGGCATTGGCCCCTTGCTGACGATCCAGCGTCACGGTCATCGGCTGAAACCGCGTGCCTTCGACTTCGATGCCGCGGCGCAACGGCTCGAGGTCCGCCTCGCTCGGCGTTCCCTTCACCCGGACGCGATATTTCCGTAGCCAGCCGGTCGATGGCAGTTCCAGTCGCCGCTTGATCTCGCCGTCGTTGGTCAGAAGGATCAGCCCTTCGGAATTTAGATCGAGCCGCCCCACCGACATCACACGCGGCATATCCTCGGGGAGTGCATCGAAAATCGTGCGGCGGCCTTTCTCATCCTTTGCGGTCGTCACAAGGCCCGAGGGCTTGTGGTACAGCCAAAGGCGCGATTGCTCGGCCGCGCCGATGGGCGCGCCGTCAACCTCGATCTTGTCGCGCTCGGTCACGTTCAGCGCCGGGCTGTCGATCTTCGCCCCGTTCACCGAAACGCGCCCCGCCTCGATCATGCGCTCGGCCTCGCGCCGACTGGCCACGCCCGCTCGCGACAGGCGCTTGGCGATCCGCTCGCCGGGTTTTGTATCATCTGTCATGGCGCCCCTTACCGCGCCCGGCAGGCGCTATCAAATCCGAACTGGCCTTCATGCGTTGAAGACGCGATACCAAACCCATGAAGTTCCGGTCCCATATGTCCATCGCCCTCGATGAGGCGCGCGCCGCCGCCGCGCGCGGCGAGGTCCCGGTCGGCGCCGTCATCGTCGGTCCCGACGGCCAGATCGTCGCGCAAGCCGGGAACCGCACTGCAGAATGGAAAGACCCCACGGCCCATGCCGAATTGATCGCGATCCGCACGGCCTGCGCAGCCTTGGGATCGGAACGCCTCATAGGCCACGACCTTTACGTCACGCTGGAACCCTGCGCCATGTGCGCCGCCGCGATCTCGGCCGCCCGCATCGCCCGGCTTTACTATGGCGCTTCCGACCCGAAATCCGGCGGCACCGCCCACGGCGCGCGGGTCTTCAGCCACCCCCAATCGCACCACAAGCCCGAAATCTACGACAACATCGCAGCGGGCGAGGCCGCCAGACTCCTCAAGGACTTCTTCGCCAGAAAACGCCCCTGATACTTTGGTTCTTAAAACACCCTCGGAGGGGGTCCGGGGGAGGCAGAGCCTCCCCCGCTCGTCGCCGCGAGCCCGCGCGGCGAAATCCCTAGAATTCCACCGTCTCCATTACCTCGGGCGTCTTCACATCGACGCCCGGCAGACCGGCGACAAGCGGATCCGCCGATTGCTCCAGCGCCGGGAAAGTCTTGTAGTGACAGGGGATCACCGGCTGGAAATCGAAATACCGCTTCGCCGCATAGGCCGCGCGCGCCATATCCATGGTGAAATGTCCGCCCGCACAAAGGATGCCGATGTCCGGTTTGTGGTAGTCGGCCATCCACTCCATGTCCGCCATGATGTCCGTATCGCCTGAAAGATAGATCACGTGGCCTTCGCCCGCGATCATGTATCCCGCTTCTGCCCCCGCATAGATCGGCCCGTCTTCGCCCTTCAGCGACGAGGAATGCACCGCGTTCACCATCGTGATCGCCACATCGCCCAAGGTCACGGTGCCGCCCTTGTTGAAACCTACGGTCTCTATCTCGTGCTTTTCCGCCCAGAAGCCCATCAGATCGAAGATCCCCAGCACCGGAATGCCCAGCGACCTGGCGAGCGATACGGTCTCGGATGCGTGGTCGAAATGCCCGTGGGTCAGCAGGATATGCGTCGCGCCCTGTGTCGCCTCGTCCCGGCGGTTTTCGTCAAACACGGGATTGCCTTCGATCCAAGGGTCGATCAGCAGAACCTGTTCACCGATTTCGATGCGGAAACTTGCGTGTCCAAGCCAGGTGATTTTCATGGGGCGCCTCCTAATTCATACTGGACGAGAGATTAGGGCAAAGGACCGCGAAAGCCATGGAATGGACGCGCCAGATCGACGGCTATTGCGAGAGGGTGGATTTCACCTATTGGTCCGAGCCCCTGAATGCCGTCACGAACGCGGCGTTCCTTATCGCGGCGTTCATCATGTGGCGGCGCATCCGGGGCGAAGGTCTGCCGCTCGCCTATCTCCTCGTCATTCTTCTGGCGATCATTGGCATCGGCAGTTACCTGTTTCACACCTACGCAACCGTCTGGGCCTCGACCGCAGACACCACGCCCATCGGGCTGTTCATCCTCGCCTATCTCTTCGCCGCGAACCGGGATTTCCTGCGCCTGCCACTTTGGGCGGCGATCCTCGGCACGCTGGCCTTTATTCCTTATGCCGCGATCCTGACGCCGGTCTTCGATGCGCTGCCCTTCTTCACGATCTCGTCCTTCTATTGGCCGGTGCCGCTGCTCATCGCAGCCTATGGTGTCATCTTGAGAAACAGGCGCCCTGAGACGGCAAAAGGTCTCTGGATCGGGGCGGGCCTCCTTGTGGCCTCTCTGACTTTTCGCTCGTTGGACGAGCCGGTCTGCAATCTGCTGCCCATCGGCACGCATTTCATGTGGCATATCCTCAATGGCATCATGCTGGGCTGGATGATCGACGTCTACCGCCGCCACATGCTTGCGGGACGCGGGACGCAGGAGTAAACGCAGCCTCAACCCGCAACACGACGAGGACCCCATGTCCATCGACACCAAAACCGCCGCCCATGTGGCCAAGCTCGCCCGGATCCGCGTGGAAGACGACGCGCTTCCCGCTCTGGCCGAAGAATTCAGCGCCATCCTCGGCTTCATCGAGCAACTGAACGAGGTCGATGTCGACGGTGTAGAGCCGATGACCAGCGTAACGCCCCAGCGCCTCAAACGGCGCGTGGACGAGGTAACCGATGGCGGCATGCAGGACCGGGTTCTGTCGAACGCACCCGACGCACGCGAAGGCTTTTTCGCCGTCCCGAAAGTGGTGGAGTAGGCGTCATGTCCGATCTGACCAAGCTGACTATCGCCGAGGCGCGCGACGCACTGCGCAAGGGCGACACGACCTCTGTTGAACTGACCGAGGCCTGCCTTTCGGCTATCGACGCCGCCGATGCGCTGGGTGCCTTCGTGCACAAGACGCCCGAGATCGCGCTGGCACGGGCCAAATCCGCCGACACGCGCATCAAGGGCGGCGACGCGCCCGCAATGTGCGGCATCCCGCTGGGAATCAAGGATCTCTTCTGCACCAAGGGTGTCGACAGCCAGGCCGCCAGCCGCATCCTTGAAGGGTTCAAGCCGGAATACGAATCCACCGTCAGCCAGCAACTGGAAGACGCGGGCGCGGTGATGCTGGGCAAGCTGAACATGGACGAATTTGCCATGGGTTCGTCCAATGAAACCAGCGTCTACGGCGATGTGACCAACCCGTGGAAGTCGGGCGACGCGCCGCTGACGCCTGGCGGGTCTTCGGGCGGGTCCGCTGCGGCTGTGGCCGCCGATCTTTGCCTTGCTGCGACCGGCACCGACACGGGCGGGTCGATCCGCCAGCCAGCCGCCTTCACCGGCATTGTGGGGCTGAAGCCCACATATGGCCGCTGTTCGCGCTGGGGGATCATCGCGTTCGCGTCGTCGCTCGATCAGGCGGGGCCGATGACCAAGACGGTGCGCGATTCGGCGATCATGATGCAGGCCATGGCCGGGCATGACCCCAAGGATTCCACCTCGGCCGATCTGCCGGTTCCGGATTTCGAGGCGATGCTGACGGGCGACATCAAGGGCAAGACCATCGGTCTGCCCCGCGAATACCGCATGGACGGCATGCCTGCCGAGATTGAGGCCGAATGGAAAAAAGGCGCCGACATGCTGCGCGATGCGGGCGCGAAGATCGTCGATATCTCGCTGCCCCACACCAAATACGCGCTGCCTGCCTATTACGTGATCGCGCCCGCCGAAGCGTCGTCGAACCTCGCGCGCTATGACGGCGTGCGCTATGGCCACCGCGCCCAACTGGCACAAGGCGATGGCATCACCGAGATGTACGAAAAGACCCGCGCCGAAGGCTTTGGCCCCGAGGTGCAGCGCCGCGTCATGGTCGGCACCTACGTTCTGTCCGCAGGCTTCTACGATGCCTATTACAACCGTGCGCGGCGCGTACGGGCGTTGATCAAGAAGGACTTCGACGATGTCTTCGCGACCGGCGTAGATGCGATCCTGACGCCCGCGACCCCCTCTGCCGCCTTCCCGCTGGGCCAGACCTTCGATGATCCGGTGCAAATGTATCTCAACGATGTTTTCACCGTGACGGTGAACCTTGCTGGCTTGCCGGGCGTTTCGGTTCCAACGGGGCTGAACACCGACGGTCTGCCGCTGGGGCTGCAACTGATCGGGCGGCCTTGGGAAGAGGGCGATTTGCTGAATACCGCTCACGTTCTGGAGAGCGCAGCGGGATTTGTAGCGAAGCCCGACAAATGGTGGTAACCGCCCCAGTGGTCCATGCGCCGAAGGGAAAATGAGATGCGTCTGACGATTGCGTTTAGCGTTCTAGCACTGCTTGCCGCCTGCGCGCCGCCGGTCCCGGATTCGAACCCCGACCGCGGCGTGGGCTTCGACGATTTCAACAGCTATCGCGCGCAGCAGGACGCAGAACTCGCGCAGTCAGAGCCTGCCACCACGCCTGCCGCCCCTGCGACCGAGGCTGAACAGCTTGCCGCTGACACGCGCGCGGCGCTGGGCCAAGGCGACGCCGAGGCCGAGGTGGCCGCGACTGGACCGCTCGAGATCGACAATCGCGGCATTTCGGACGAGCAGTCGTTCGAGGCCGTGTCGTCGCGCGAGACCATCGAAAGCGACGCCGAACGCCTGCGCGCTCAGCGCCAAGCCTACCGCGTCGTTGAGCCCACAGCCGTGCCGACGCGCCCGGCCGATACCGGACCCAATATCGTAGCCTATGCGCTTCAGGCGACGAACCAGCCGGGACAGCAAGTCTATCGCCGCACCAACCTTCTGAGCGACGGTCAGGCCAAGGCGCAGCGGGCCTGTGCACGCTATGCCTCGCCCGACCTGGCGCAGCAGGATTTTCTTGCCAATGGCGGGCCGGAACGCGACCGGCTTGGTGTCGATCCTGATGGCGATGGTTTCGCATGTGGCTGGGATCCGCGCCCCTTCCGCGCCGCCTCGCGCTAGGGCGTGACGGCACCGATCTGGCATCCTTCGCCGAATTGCGGCCGCCGGCGCGGGGGCCTTCTGCCCCGTTTCATCGTGTTGCATTTCACGGCCATGGCATCTGCCGAGGCCGCGCTGGAGCGACTATGCGCGCCTGAACACGAGGTTTCGTCGCACTACCTGATCGGCAAGGATGGTGCGCTTTATCAGCTTGTCGAGGAAGAGGCGCGCGCCTGGCATGCGGGGCAGGGGCGCTGGGCAGGGCTGGACGACATCAATTCACGGTCCATCGGGATCGAGCTTGATAATACGGGAAAAGAACCGTTCTCGGAACCTCTCATGGCCACGCTTGAAAGGCTTATGCCTGGCATCATGGCGCGGTGGGATATTCCGCCCGAGGGCGTGATCGCCCATTCCGACATGGCGCCCATGCGCAAATGGGACCCGGGCCGGCGCTTTGACTGGAAGCGCCTTGCGCACCAGGGGCTTGCCGTTTGGCCTGCCCCTGAGGCTCTTGGTGATTTCCACGAAGATGCCTCGCGCTTCGGCTATGACCGGGCCTGCGATGACGCGGCGATCCTTGATGCCTTTCGCCAACGCTTTCGCCCTTGGGCCACCGGGCCGCTCGGTGACGCGGATCGTGCGCTGGCCGCGGGCCTTGCCGCGCGTTTCGGGATTGACCGGGACACGGGCAGCGCCTAACTCGGCCCGGCGCGGAGGGCTGGATGGCCGCCTGTCGCCGGGTCACACCGATGGCGGGAGGAAAGTCCGGACTCCAGGAAGGAACGGTGCCGGGTAACGCCCGGGCAGGGCAACCTGACGGAAAGCGCCACAGAAAACAGACCGCCCGGCCATGTGCCGGGTCAGGGTGAAACGGTGGGGTAAGAGCCCACCGCGGTGCTGGTAACAGCGCTGGCATGGCAAGCCCCACCAGGAGCAATGCCGAATAGGGACCTCGCGGGGGTAACCCCGGGGCCACTTCCGCCCCAGACGGTCCGGGTAGGCAGCTTGATCCTGTCGGCAACGGCAGGACCAGAGGAATGGTCATCCATCCTGCGCAAGCGGGGGGACAGAATCCGGCTTACAGGCCCTCCGCGCGTTTATTTCTCACTCTGGTCTGCACCAGGGCCTGAAGCGGCGTTTTGATGTTGACTCGGGGGGTGTGGCGGGTAAAAGGCGGGCTTCACGGAATTTCACGAACGGCGCATAGACCGTTCGCGCGACGGAGTTGAAGCCATGGCGAAGCCGACCACAATCAAAATCCGCCTGAACTCGACTGCGGGCACGGGCCATTTCTACGTCACCAAGAAGAACGCTCGGACGATGACCGAGAAGATGGCGGTCAAGAAATACGACCCGGTCGTGCGCAAGCATGTCGAGTACAAGGAAGGCAAGATCAAGTAACCGATCTTGACCACCCGGATTTAAGAAGGCCGCGCCCGGAGCGCGGCCTTTTCTTTTTCGGCCTGCCGGTTCTGCATACGGCACACATGAAAAAGCCGGCCCGAAGGCCGGCTTTCGAATTCTTGATGCTTCGAGGCGCCAGTTATTCCCGGTTGCCGAGGAACTGCAGCAGGAACATGAACAGGTTGATGAAGTCGAGGTAGAGGTTCAGCGCCCCCATGATGGCCGACTTCGCCAACCATTCCTGATCCATCTGTTGCGCGTGCTGGATATAGTCGTTCTTGATCCGCTGCGTGTCATAGGCCGTAAGACCCGCAAAGATCAGGACACCCAGCGCCGAGATCGCGAACATGATCGCAGGCGAGGCCAGGAAGATGTTGACGATCGACGCGACGATCAGGCCGATCACACCCATGATGAGGAACGCGCCCCAGCCCGAGATGTCCTTCTTCGTGGTGTAGCCCCAGAGGGACAGGCCCGCGAAGGCGATCGAGGTGATCAAGAAGGTCTGCACGATCGACATGCCGGTGAAGACAAGGAAGATCGAACTAAGCGACAGGCCCATCAGCACCGCGAAGGTGTAGAAAAACAGTTGCGCTGCCGCCGCCGACAGACGGTTTACGACCGCGCCGAAGGCAAAGACCATGACAAGAGGGGCGAACATGACCACCCATTTCAGCGGCGAGGCGTAGATCGCGGTGCCAAGTCCGGTCAGCTGACCATCAACCACGGCCAGCCCGGAAATCGCCCAAGCGGCCAACGCGGTGATGGCAAGACCTACGGACATCGTGCCGTAGACTTTATTCATGTGGGCGCGAAGTCCCTGGTCGATTTCGGCCGTGCGAACGCCCGACTGGGCGCGGACCGATTGATACTCAGCCATCTAAAGCCTCCTAATTGACTGGATGCACGTGACAGACACATGCCTTCGCAGTCAATATTGGCAATCGCCACCGCCCTTTCAAGGCCGAGAGGCGTCCGATGATGGCTTATTTCGCCGCACCCGCTCTGTTTCGGTGGTTGGCCTTAGCGCCAATAGCCCGGAATGTCCCAGATCGGGCGTGCAGCTTCGGACAGGGCGGCTTCTGCGGTGATGCCGATATCGCGAAGCTGGGCATCGTTCAGACGCGCCAAAGCGCGGCGCTGACGATAGGTGCCGCCCATCTGCAGGAGCGTTTCGACAAGGCTGGCGCGGTCGCTGCGGCGAGACGACGGGGCGTGGGTCAGGGTCTGGGTGTTCATGATCTTACCTTTTGAATTTGTGGTGCATGGCCGGGCGGCCATCAATTTCCTTGATGTATATGGAGCTTTGTGGTCGATATGTGAAATGAATGTTTTTGGGCAATAGCATCAGGATTTGTGATGGCGCGAAATCTGGACATGACGGCGCTACGCTCGTTCGTCGCCGTTGCCGAGGCGGGCGGCGTGACACGGGCGGCAGGGTTCCTTAATCTCACGCAATCTGCGGTGTCGATGCAGCTGAAACGACTGGAAGTGGCGCTTGATGTTTCGCTTCTCGACCGAAGTGCGCGAACAATTGCGCTGACTGGTGCGGGTGAGCAGCTTTTGTCCTATGCGCGCCGGATGCTGGCGCTCAATGACGAAGCGCTTTCGCGGCTCACCGATCAGGCCTTCGAAGGGGAATTGGTACTCGGCGTGCCGGGCGACATCGTCTATCCGGCGATTCCTCAGGTGCTGAACCGCTTCGCTGCTGATTATCCGCGCGTGAAGGTACAGCTTTTGTCGAGCTATACGCGAAAGCTGAAGGCGCTGTTCGCGAAGGGTGATTGCGACGTGATCCTGACCACCGAACATGAGCCGGACGAGCGTGGCGAAACGCTGTCGTCGCAGCCCCTGGTTTGGGTTGGCGCGCCGGGTGGCACGGCGTGGCGGCAGCGGCCCCTGCGGCTGGCGTTTGAAAATTCCTGCATCTTCCGCGCCCGTGTGATCGAGCGTCTGGATGCCGCCGGTATCCCGTGGGAAATGGCGGTCGAAAGCCGGTCCACCCGTGCGATCGAGGCCAGCGTCAGCGCTGATCTCGCCGTCCATGCGGCCCTTGGCGGTATGCTGCCGCCGTATATGGAGCCGCTGTCGAACGCGGGTGGTCTGCCCGAACTCGGGCATTCCAACATCAATCTTTATGTTCTCGACGAGAGGTCAAATCCGCTGGTCAGCGCCATGGCAAACACCGTGCGCCAAGCGTTTCAGGCGATCTAGCTGTCTTCTTTCATGGTAATCACGACCTTGCCGGTGGATTTGCGGCTGCGCAGGAATTCCAGCCCGTCCAGCGCCCGTTCCAGCGGATAGGTCGCGCTGACATGGGGCTTGAGCTTGCCTTCGGAATACCAGCCAAGAAGCTCGCGCAGGCTGTCTGTAACGACCTCGGGCCGGAATGCCATGTAGCCGCCCCAGTAATGGCCGATGACCGAGATGTTTTTCACCAAAAGATGGTTCGCGGGCACTTTCGGAATATCGCCGCTGGCAAATCCGATCACGATGATGCGCGCCTCGGGGTTGCAGGCGCGGAACGCCGCCTTGAACTGTTCGCCGCCAACCGGGTCGTAGACGACATCGGCGCCGCCGAGTTCCTTGACGACCGCGCGCAGGTCTTCGGTTTCCGTGTCGATCAAGTGATCCGCCCCAGCCGCCTTTGCGACCGCCAGCTTGTCCTGGCCGCGCGCTGCCGCGATCACACGCGCGCCCAGCAATTTGCCGATCTCGACCGCTGTCAGGCCGACACCGCCCGCCGCGCCAAGGACCAGCAAGGTCTCTCCGGCTTGGATATGCGCCTTGTGCACCAACGCGACATGGCTGGTCCCATAGGCCACCATGAACGCGGCAGCATCGGTGTACGGCATGGTATCGGGAATCTTCACGACGCGGCTTGCCGGAAACACTCCTTCCTCTGCGAGCCCACCGTTTCCGGCGAAAATCGCGACTCGATCTTGTGACGCAACGTTATGAACATCGGGGCCGACTCCGATGATTTCACCCGCGATTTCGAGCCCGGGTACGAAAGGCGGATCGGGCGTGTCCTGATATGTGCCTTCAATCATTAGGAGGTCGGCGAAATTCAGCCCGCAGGCAGAAATCCGCACAGAGACCTCGCCGGATGCGGGTGCCGGGCATTTACCCTCCGAAAGGATAGGGGGTTGCCCCAGATGGCTAACTACCAGAGATTTCATAACTGATTACTCTCACCTTCATCACGCGAGTGCAACGAGGCGGGCCGGTTCGAAAGGCCAGCACCATCAGAGCGCGATCAGGCGAGAGCAATAAAACCGTGAATTGAGTAGAAAAGCATGCTAGACTCGACTAAATAGCGACCATTCCGCCAAAGGGCGTCTCTTAAGATACTAGGTCTTCGATCTTATTTAAGACACGATCTTTGTGCTGTATACCGCCGCATATCTCGTTAAGTTTGATCCAGCTGCGTTGTGAGGAGATAAAAATGAAGCACCCGGTAGATGTTCATGTTGGCAAGCGCGTCCGTCATCGGCGTTGGATGGTTGGCATGACTCAACAGCAGCTTGCTGAACGGGTCGGGATCAAGTTCCAGCAGATTCAGAAGTACGAAACCGGAATGAACCGGGTCAGCGCGTCTCGTCTTTGGGACATCGCGCATGCACTTGAGGTTCCGGTCAGCTTCTTCTTCGATGGGATCGAATCCGACGAAAAGACCGATGCCACGAAGCCCGCCGCTTCTGTTCCCGGCGACATTCTCGCCGACAAGGAAGCGATGGAACTTGTGCGGTCCTACTATCTGATCCCCGAGGCCCAGCGCCGCCGCTTGTTCGATCTTGCGCGCGTCCTGTCCGAGGTCGACTGAGACACGCTTTCGGCGGCTCTGCAATTTTGCGGGCCGCGCCGCCTTGCTCTGCCGTCATCCCAAGTTAGGGTGACGGTATGACAGGCTTTTCCGAAACTGATATCGACGCGCTGTGCGCCACGGCCCATGCCATGGCAGATGCCGCGCGAGTCGAGACCCTTCGACATTTCCGCGCCATTGATCTCGATGCCGAGAACAAGCTTTTGGATGGGTTTGACCCGGTCACCGTCGCCGACCGCGCTGCGGAAGAGGCGATGCGCGATATCCTTGCGAAAGACCGGCCGAACGACGGCATACTGGGCGAAGAATTCGGCAGCCGCGACGGAACCACTGGCCTGACCTGGGTGCTCGACCCGATTGATGGTACGCGCGGCTACATTTCCGGAACGCCCACTTGGGGCGTGTTGATTGGCCTGCGCGATGAGACCGGGCCGATTTACGGCATCATCGACCAGCCCTATATCGGCGAGCGTTTCGAGGGCGGGTTTGGGCGCGCGCGGATGACCGGGCCGCGGGGCGCGATGCCGCTCAAAGCACGCAAGACCGTGTCCCTCAGCGATGCGGTGATCTTCACCACCTTTCCAGAGGTTGGAACCCTCGGTGACGCCGAACGGTTTCGCGCGCTCGCCGGTACGTGCAAGCTGACGCGATACGGAATGGATTGCTACGCCTATGCACTGCTGGCCGCCGGTCAGATCGATCTGGTGATGGAGGCCGGGCTGAACCCCTACGACATTCAGGCCCCCATCGCGGTCATTGAGGCGGCGGGCGGAATCGTGACGGACTGGTCCGGCAGACCTGCCCATGACGGCGGAAGCGCAATCGCGGCGGCCAATGCAGATCTGCACCGCGCAGCCCTTGCCGTGATCAACAGTGCCTCTGCATGAGCCGCATCCTGATCCGCGGCGCGTCCCATGTCCTGACCATGGATGATGAGGGCACCGAGCCGCAGGGCACTGATATCCTGATCGAAGACGGGCAGATCGCCGCCATCGGCCACAATATTGACGGGCTGGGTGCTGAGATTGTCGAGGGCTCGGGTCTCTTGGTGACGCCGGGCCTCGTGAACACGCACCACCACCTTTATCAGACGCTGACTCGCGCGGTACCCGGCGCGCAGGACGCGATGCTCTTTGGTTGGCTTCAGACGCTCTATCCGATCTGGGCGCGTTTTGGCCCTGACGAGATGCGCGTCTCGGCGATGATCGGGCTTGCGGAACTGGCGCTGTCGGGTTGCACGCTGTCGTTGGACCACCTGTATCTTTATCCAAACGGCGCACGGCTGGACGACACCATCGACGCTGCGCGCGAGATTGGTGTGCGGTTCCACGCCACGCGCGGCGCCATGTCGATCGGCGAAAGCGACGGGGGCCTGCCGCCCGACAGTCTGGTCGAGGACGAAGCCGCGATCCTGAACGATTCGATCCGCGTGATCGACGCATTTCACGACCCCAGCCCCGGCGCGATGGTCCGCGTCGGTGTCGCGCCATGCTCGCCCTTTTCGGTCAGCCGCGAACTCATGCGCGATGCCGCGATCCTGGCGCGGGACAAGGGCGTGATGATGCACACCCATCTTGCCGAGAACGACGAGGATGTCGCCTATTCGCAGGAAAAATTCGGCTGCCGCCCCGGTCAGTATGCCGAGGATCTGGGTTGGACCGGCGACGATGTCTGGCATGCCCATTGCGTAAAGCTGGACGGGGCCGAGATTGATCTGTTTGCCCGCAGTGGTACCGGTGTTGCGCATTGCCCCTGTTCGAATTGCAGGCTTGGGTCCGGTATTGCGCCTGTCCGCCAGATGCGTGATGCGGGCGTGAAAGTCGGGCTGGGCGTCGACGGATCGGCCTCGAATGACGCGGGAAATATCGCGGCAGAGGCGCGGCAGGCGATGCTGCTTCAACGCGTCTCTCAAGGCGCGGACAAGATGAGCGCGCGCGAGGCGCTGCGCATCGCCACGCGCGGCGGGGCCGAGGTGCTTGGGCGCAGCGATTGCGGTCAGATCACCGTTGGCAAGCGTGCCGACCTCGCGCTCTGGGACATGACCGGCGTCGAAAGTGCCGGCAGCTGGGATCCGGCAGCGATGCTGCTCGCTGGCCCGAACAAGGTGCGGCATCTGTTTGTCGAGGGCCGTCAGGTCGTGCGCGATGGGCAGATCACGACGCTCGATCTGCCGCGCGTCATCGAGGCGCAGAACCGCCTGGCGCAGGGGTTGATGGAATGAAATTGTTCGCCGTCATTGCCCTAGCCTTCATGCCCGCCGCCGCGCTGGCCGAGCCGGTGCCAGAGCTTGCCGAGCGCATCAATGCCGAACGTGTGGCGCGCGGTCTTGCGCCATTTGCCGTCTCGGATGCCGCCACCCGCGCGGCAGAACGCCATGCACAGGACATGGTGCGCGGCGGGTTTCTCGATCACACGGGGCGCGACGGGTCGACCATTGGCACGCGCCTGACGGCGGCCGGTCTGCGGTGGTGCTTTGCCGCCGAGAATATCGGGCAGGGGTACCCCAACGCAGAGGCGATGACGTCGGGCTGGATGACCAGCGAAGGACACAGGCAGAACATCCTGTCGCAGGCAACGGTGATCGGAACGGCGCGCGTCGAAGACTACTGGGTGACCACCTACGCCACGCCCTGCGGCTGATCACATCTTGATCTGACGCCCCCCGGACCAGACCGCGCGCACCGCCCGGTCGTCGCCCATCATGATCGTCGGAAACACCGCTTCCCAGATGTCGCTCGCCCGTGCCGTGCGCTGGGCGATGGCTGGCGTCGAGCCAAGGTTCAGAACACAGATATCCGCCTCGCGCCCGATTTCGAGATTTCCGATCCGGTCGCGCGCGTGCAACGCGCCTGCCGATCCTTCGGTCGCCAGCCACAAAAGCTGCGCCGGGTGTACCGGCGTGCCTGAAAGCTGCCCGATCTCATAGGCAGCCGCCATCGTGCGGAGCATCGAAAAGGACGACCCGCCCCCGGTATCCGTGGCAAGGCCGATCCGCTGCCCGGCGGCCTTGAGCGCCCCAAGCTGGAACAGACCCGACCCGATGAAGGTGTTCGATGTGGGGCAATGGACGAGTGCCGCGCCCACCTCTGCCAGCCGGTCCTTTTCACGAGCCTCCAGGTGGATCGCGTGGCCGTAAACGCCCCGCTCGCCCAGAAGGCCATGCGCCTCGTAAGTGTCCAGATAGTCGCGCGCCTCTGGATACAGCCCTTTGACCCACTCGATCTCGTCGGTCTGTTCCGACAGGTGTGTCTGCATCAGGCAGCCTGGGTTCTCGGCCCAAAGCGCGCCCAGCGCCTCCAGCTGCTCCGGCGTCGATGTCGGCGAAAAGCGCGGCGTGATCACATATTCCGCGCGCCCTTTTCCGTGCCAAGTCTCCAACAGCGCCCGGCTTTCGTCATAGGCCCGCTGGGCGGTGTCGGTCAGCCCTTCCGGCGCGTTGCGATCCATGCAGGTCTTTCCCGCCCAGACCCTTAGCCCTCGCGCCTCTGCCGTCTCGAAAAAGGCCGTCACGCTTTCTGGATGGCTGGTGCCATAGCTACAGACCGAAGTCGTCCCGTTCACCCCGACCAGATCGAGATACCGATCCGCGATCTCGCGCGCATAGGCCGGATCGCCGAATTTCATCTCTTCGGGAAAGGTATAGCCGTTCAGCCAGTCGATCAGCCGCTTGCCCCAACTCGCGATGATCGCTGTCTGCGGATAATGCGCATGGGCATCCACGAACCCCGCCAGGATCAGCGCATCGCCGTAATCCACGCGCAAGGCGCCGGGATGCGCGGCAAGCACCGCGTCCCGGTCGCCGAGATCCACGATCCTGCCATCCTCGATCACCACCGCGCCATGGGTTTCGTGGCGCACGGTCTCGTCGGGGGGCAGGGTGAAGGGATCGCCCAGAAAGCTGAGTGTCTGGCCGGTCAGAACGGTCTTTTCCAAAGGCGCCTCTCACGGTAACGGGGAAACGATAGACGGCGGGCGCTCAGAGGTAAATCGCCCCGCGCCCTGTGCCCCCGGACCGGGATGCACTACCTTGTACGTGAGGATGAGAAAAGGGCAGGCGATGGCGGAAGACGACACCACATCTGAACCGCGCGAGGAAGAAGGCTACAGCCTCGAGGCCCGCACCGTCGGCGCGATTCTCGATGCCGTGGACGCCGAAGACGCGCCGCGCTTGACGGAACTGATGGAACCGCTGCACGCGGCCGACATCGCCGACCTTCTCGAGCAGGTCGGGGACGAGCAGCGGACCGGTATCCTCAAGCTGTATGAGAAGGAAATCGACGGCGAGATTCTGTCGGAACTCGACGAGGGTATCCGCGAAGAGGTGATCGCCGCCCTCTCGCCGCAGACCCTGTCGGATGCTGTGCGCGAGCTGGAATCGGACGATGTCGTCGACCTGCTCGAAGACCTCGAGGACGATCAGCGCAATGCGATCCTCGATTCGCTAGAGATCGCCGACCGGATCGCCGTTCAGCAGGCGCTGACCTACCCTGAATATTCCGCCGGCCGCCTCATGCAGCGCGAAGTCGTGGCAGGCCCAGAACACTGGACGGTCGGGGATGCCATCGACTACCTGCGCGGCCGTGATGACCTGCCCGAGGATTTCTATCACATGATCCTCGTCGATCCGCGCATGCGGCCCACGGGTTACGCGACGCTGGGCAAAATCCTTGGCGCGCCGCGCTCCATGCCCCTGCGCGATCTGGTCGAAGAAAGCTATCGCACGATCCCGGTGACGCAGGATGAGGGCGATGTCGCCTATGCGTTCAACCAGTACCACTTGATCTCGGCCCCCGTTGTCGATGATGACGGACGGCTCGTCGGCGTCATCACCATCGACGACGCGATGACCGTCCTTGATGAAGAGCACGAAGAGGACATCCTGCGCCTTGCGGGGGTTGGCGAAAGCTCTTTGTCGGACCGGGTGGTCGAGACGACGAAGCAGCGCCTTCCCTGGCTTGGTGTGAACCTCGTGACCGCGATCCTCGCCTCGCTCGTGATCGCCCAGTTCGAGGCGACGATCGCGCAATTCGTGGCGCTCGCGGTCCTGATGCCCATCGTCGCGTCCATGGGCGGCAACGCAGGCACCCAGTCGCTGACCGTCGCCGTCCGCGCCATCGCCACGCGCGACCTGACCGGATCGAACGTCTGGCGCGTGATCCGGCGCGAAGTCCTTGTCGGGCTGGTAAACGGCGTGATCTTCGCGGTGCTCATGGGCATCGTCGGGGTGATCTGGTTCGGCTCTACAATGTTGGGTGTGGTCATCGCGGCGGCGATGGTGATCAATCTCGTGATCGCGGGGCTTGCGGGCATCGGTATCCCGGTCGTGCTTGAAAAGCTCAAGATCGACCCGGCGCTCGCCTCGGGCGCCTTCGTGACCACCGTGACGGATGTGGTCGGCTTTTTCGCCTTTCTCGGTCTCGCCGGGATCCTCCTGCTATGAGCCTGGCAGAGGCGAAGGCCGCCGCCCGCACGGCCGCCTATGCGCGCCGCAAGATCGCGCATGCCAATGGCAATCGGATCGAGGGCGCGGCGCGTCTGGCCGAAGCGCTGGAGCCCTACAAGGGCCAAACCATCGCCGGTTACCTGCCGATCCGAACGGAAATCGACCCGCGCCCTGCCATGGGCCGCCTTAGCCGGGGCAGCCGCATCTGCGTGCCGGTCATCCAGGCGCTGGGCCAGCCTCTCGTCTTTCGAGAATGGCAGACCGACAGTTTCCTGATTGACGGCCCGTTCGGCGCGCAGGTCCCGCAGGATGGCGCCGATCTCGTGCCCGAGGTGCTGATCGTCCCGCTCGTCGCCTTCGACCGCAAGGGCGGCCGCCTTGGCTACGGGGGCGGTTTTTACGACCGGACCCTCGAAACCCTGCGCGCGGCCGGGACCACGATCGCCGTCGGCTTCGCCTGGTCCGCGCAAGAGGCGGACGATCTGCCCCTGGAAGACACCGACCAGCCGCTCGACCTGATCGTAACGGAACGCGAGACGATCACGCTCTGACCCCTGTCACTTTGGTTCTGAAAATACCTATTCCGGAAGGCGCAGCCTTCCGGCGGATCGGATGCCGCAGGCATCCGAAACCCCTGCTTACAAGGGCCAGACGAAGGGAATGACAAGCGACGCGACCAGCCCCATGGACAGGTTCAGCGGCACGCCTACCTTCAGGAAATCCGTGAACCGATAGCCACCGGGCCCGTAGACCAGCGTGTTGGTCTGATACCCGATGGGCGTGGCGAAACTGGCCGAGGCCGCGATCATGACCGCCACCACAAGGGGCCGTGGATCGACGCCGATGGCTTGAGCCAGCCCGATGGCGATGGGCGTGACGACAACGGCGACGGCGTTGTTCGTAACCAGTTCCGTCAGGACGGAGGTCAGCAGATAGATCGCCCAGATGATGAAGAAGGGCGGCAACGTTTCCAGCACCGGCGCGATCGCGGTCACGATCAGCTCTACCGCGCCAGAGGCCTGCAATCCTGCACCGATGGCCAGCATCGCGAAAATCAGTGCGAGCAAGCGCCCCTCGACAAAGGAAAACGCTTCTTCGGCGTCGATACAGCCCGTCAGGAACACCACGGTCACGGCGGTGATCGCCAGCGCGAGGATCGGTGCGACACCCAGCGCAGCCAGAACCACGATCCCCAGAAGCGCAAGCACTGCGATGGGCGCATGTTCGCGCCGGAACGCGCGGGCCGAGGGGCGCGCGATGTCCACAAGGCCCATGTCGCTCGCCAGCCGCTGGATATCCTCGGGCGCGCCTTCCAGAAGCAGCGTGTCGCCGACGCGGACAACCAGATCGTCAAGTTGGCGGCCGATATTCTGGTTCCGGCGATGAACGGCCAGCGGGTAGACACCATAACGGCGGCGCAGGCGCAGGGTGCCCAGCGACCGGCCCACCATGCGACAGCCAGGGGAAATCAGCACCTCCACGGTGGTCGTCTCGACCGAGGACAGCTTGTCGACCATGCGCAGCTGCTTGTTCTGCTGCAGGCCCAGAAGTTCGGACATCTGCGTGCGCAGGACAACGCGGTCGCCCGCCTCAAGCGTGACGCCCTTCAGATTGCGCCGCAGTGAGGCATCACCGCGCAACACGTCGATAAGCCGCACGCCGTCGCGGCGGAACAGATCGACCTCTTGCACCGTCTCGCCGATCAGCCCGCTCTCTTCGGGGATCGCGACTTCGGTGAAGAACTTCATGTTACTCTTGTCAGACAGAAGGCTGGCAAGGCTGTCGCGATCGGGCAGCAGGTGGCGGCCAATGAGCAGCAAATAGGTCAGGCCCCAGCCCACCACGGCGATGCCGACAGGCGTGACCTCGAAGATCGTAAAGGGCTCCAGCCCTTGCGCGCGGGCGACGCCGTCGACCAGAAGGTTGGTCGAGGTGCCGATCAGCGTCAGCGTGCCGCCCAGGATCGCGCCGTAGCTGAGGGGGATCAGCAGTTTCGAGGCCGAAATCCCCAGCTTGCGCGCCAATTGCACAAAGACGGGGATCATCACGACGACGACGGGCGTATTCGACACCACCGCCGACGACAAAAGGACAAAGGCCATCAGCGCCGCCAGCGCGAGCGTGACGTTCTTTTCCGCCTGCCGCTCTGCCGCCTGCGTGAACCAGTCAAGCGCGCCGGTGCGCACCAAGGCGCCCATGACGATGAACATCGCGGCGATGGTCCAGGGCGCGGGGTTCGACAGGACGGCCAGCCCTTCCTCGTAAGGCAAGAGGCCAAGGACCAGCATCGCCGTCGCGCCCGCGATCGCGGTCACTTCGGTCGGAAAACTTTCGCGCAGGAAGGCAATGAACATGACGACGACGACGCCAAGCGCAAGAAACGCCTCGGTCGACGGATCGAAGGTAAAGGGAAACATATCAGCCGTCGTCCTTCTTGCCGATCAGGCGGTATCCTGACGGGTTCGCACCGGCACGGCAAGCGGGGGCAGGGGGCGCGGCTGCACAAGCGCCATTCCAAGGAACATCAGCCCCATGGCGGCCCAGATCGCACCTGAATAGCGCTCTCCGAGAAGGGTCATCGCCCAGATCACGCCGAAGCCTGTCACGAGATAGGACACCTGCACAGCAAACACCGACCCGGCGCGCCGAACCAGCGCGACATAGCCCGTATAGACGACCGCATGGATGAGGGACGAGGCGAGGATGGCCCAATCCGGGGCGGCCCACCCCGTGTGCGGCGCAATGAAGGTGCCCGAAATCAACGCGAGCGGCAGCGCGACAACCGTGCCGATGGCCGAAGCCGCGAACAAAAGCTCCACCGGGTCCAGGTCGGCGGTCCCAAAGCGGGCGACGACATTGCCTTCAAGCGCGTAGAAAAACGGTGCAACAAGGGCGAGCGGCACGAAGAGCGCTATGGCGGGATCGGGCAGGCTTGCCTCTGGCAGGGTCAGAACCAGTACGCCGACAAGCCCAAGGCCGAGACCCAGAAGGCGCCTTGCCGCGAAACGTTCGACCTTGAGGCCAAGAGCGATAGGAAAGGCCAGCATAGGAACGGTGGACAAGAGGATCGAGATGATCCCTGCAGGCAGATAGACGGCGGCCTGATAACTCGCCGCATTCGGCAGGACGGTGCCAATGAGCGCGATGATCAGCGCCATGCGCCACTGGGCAGGTCCGAGGACCGGCTTGCGCCCGCGCAGCACCAGAAACAGGCCAAGGAACGCCGCGCCGAACAGCATCTGCCAAAAGATGATGCCGAAATTGCGATAGCCTTCGCTGACGGCGATCTTTGCGAGGGGCTGGGTGATGCCCCAGCCCGCGCCCAGAACCACAAGCGCCGCGAAAAGGATCGCGTTTCGGGGTGCCGGGGTCATGCGCCTGCGCTGAGGCGCCCGCCATCCCGGATCATCTCGCACCGTTTCGCCTTGCCGGTCCGGTCATCGGTCTCGACGAAGAGGCCCGATAGGGTGGCCTCGCCCATCGCCGGCTCGAACCGGCCCTTGGACATCCCGGTGATGAAGCGGCGCATGGGCTCGCCCTTTTCCATGCCGATGACGGAATTGTAATCGCCGCACATGCCTGCATCGGTCTGATAGGCCGTGCCGCCTTCAAGGATCATCGCATCGGCGGTCGGCACATGGGTATGCGTGCCCACGACGACCGAGGCGCGGCCATCGCAGAAATGGCCCATGGCCATTTTTTCCGACGTCGCCTCGCAATGCACATCGACAAGGATCGCGTTCGCCTGCCCGCCCAGCGGATAGCTGCGCAGCACCTGGTCCATCGCCGAGAACGGATCGTCGAAGGCGCGCTTCATGAAGACCTGTCCCAGCACCTGCGTTACCAGCACCTTTCGCCCGCCCGGCGCATCGAACAGCCGGGCGCCCTTGCCCGGCGCGCCCTTGGCGAAATTCAGGGGCCTCAGGATGCGCGGGTTGGTTTCGACCTCGGTCAGCATGTCCTTTTGATCGAAGGCGTGATCGCCCAAGGTGACGACATCCGCGCCCGCATCGAGGATCAGCTTGGCATGATCGCGTGTCAGCCCGTGCCCGGATGAGGCGTTTTCGCCGTTCACAACAACGAAATCGGCCTTCAGCCGTTCGCGCAAGGGGGTCAGCCTGTCGCGGATCGCCGTTCGGCCCGCACGGCCCATGACATCGCCGAGAAAGAGAATTTTCATGGCAAACGGCCTAGCGCCAGCGCGTATGCAGGGCAAGGGATATAGGTATTTCTGGAACCAAAGTGACCGTGGGTGCGGGATTGCCGGGACCGCGGGGCCGGGCTATACCCCGCGCGATTGACGAGGATGAAGGGAATTGGCGCCATGGCAGGCCATTCGAAATGGGCGAATATCCAGCACCGCAAGGGCCGTCAGGACAAGATCCGGGCCAAGATCTTTTCCAAACTGTCCAAAGAGATCACCATCGCCGCCAAGATGGGAGAGCCGGACCCGGACAAGAACCCGCGCCTGCGCCTTGCCGTGAAAGAGGCCAAAGGCCAGTCGATGCCCAAGGACAATATCGAGCGTGCGATCAAGAAGGCGATCGGCGGTGAGGGCGAGGATTACGAGGAAATCCGCTATGAGGGCTATGGCCCCAGCGGCGTTGCGGTGATCGTCGAGGCGATGACCGACAACCGCAACCGCACCGCGTCGACCGTTCGTTCCACATTCGGCAAGAACGGCGGGAACTTGGGCGAGACCGGGTCGGTCAGCTTCATGTTCGAGCGCAAGGGCGAGATTACCTATCCTGCGGAGGCCGGCAGCGCCGATGACGTGATGATGGCGGCCATCGAGGCGGGCGCGGAAGACGTGGATAGCAGCGAAGACGGCCACGTGATCTATTGCGCGGATACCGATCTTGGCGATGTGTCGACCGTTCTGGAAGAGCAGCTGGGCGAATCCGAATCGACAAAGCTGATCTGGAAGCCGACGACCACGACAGAGCTTGAGTTCGAGGATGCAGAAAAGCTGTTCCGCCTGATCGAGGCGCTTGAGGATGATGACGACGTTCAGCGCGTCACCTCTAACGTTGAGGTGTCCGACGAGGTGATGGAGCAGCTTGGCGCTGAATAACGCCGCGCCTCACTGCATACGGTCACAAGGCGGCGCCCCACGCGGGCGCCGCTTTTCTTTTGCGCTGGGCAACCTTTCGGCCCTGCGGCGCGTTCCCATCACGCTTCAGGAGGCTTTGATGGCAGCGTTGCCCGACCCACAGACCAATCCTGCCGTGTTCGAACGGATCGCCCTTGTCGCGAATCGCGCCTCGGGCACAAATCGACGTGACCGCACCGCGATCGAGGCGGCCATGGACCGCTTTGGCGACTCGGCAGAGCGCTACACCTGGGATCCCAAGCGCGAGGACTTGGGCGCGCTCGTCGCGCGCGCGATCGATGAGGGCGCGGACCTGATCGTCGCCGCAGGCGGAGACGGGACGGTGATGGCGGTCGCCAATGCGGCGCTCGATCATGACGTGCCGATGGCCGTTCTACCGCTTGGCACGTTTAACTATTTCTCACGCGGGCTTGGTCTGTCGGAAGATCCCGGCGCAGCGGCGGATCAGATCAAGTCCGGGCGGCTCCATGACATCAACGTCGGCATGGTCAACGGACATGTCTTCCTGAACAACGCGTCCCTTGGCATCTACCCCGCCATCCTGCGCGAGCGCGAGACCGTCTATAGGCGCTGGGGGCGGCGGCGCATGGCAGCGCATTGGTCGGTGGTAAAGACATTTTTGCGGTTCCAGCGGCCCATGCGGCTTGAGATCGACATCGACGGCGAAACGCTGGATCGCAAGACGGCGCTTGTCTTCGTGGCACGCTCGATCTTTCAGCTTGATTACTTTGGCCTTAGCGGCGCGGACGCGATCCACGAGGACGGGTTCGCCGTTCTGGTGGCACGGGCGCGTGGGCGGATGCAGCTGTTCAAACTGACCTGGCGGCTCGCGTTCGGCGTCAGCCGTGAGGGGCGCGATTACGATCTGCTGAAGGCGCGGTCCATGACCGTGCGCCGCGTCGGGCGCGGCAAGGCGCTTTTGGCCTATGACGGAGAGAAAAAGATCGCGCCCAGCCCGTTCGAGTTTCGCATGTCGGACAGGCCCCTGAGAATCGTGGTGCCGAAGGACGCGGCATGACCCGGATCCTGCATCTGTCGGACCTGCATTTCGGGCGTGACCGCAATGATCTTGCCGCGCCGCTGATCGAAACGGTCAATGATCTTGCGCCGGACCTTGTCGTCGTGTCGGGCGATTTCACCCAGCGCGCGCGGTTTTCACAATTCGCAGACGCGCAGCGGTTTCTGGGTCGACTTGAACCGCCCATTTTCGCGATCCCCGGCAACCATGACACGCCGCTTGACAACATCTTCGTTCGGTTCTTCCGCCCCTGGGGTCGCTACAAGCACGCGATCGCGTCGGAGCTGGAACCGGTGCTGGACGGGCCGGCGATGCGCGTCGTGGGGATCAACACGGTGAACCGGTTTTCCTGGCAGCGAGGCAGGTTCCGGCGCCGTCACCGCGACCGGGTGCGCGACTGTTTCGACGGGGCCGAGGACCGGGTGCGCGTCGTCGTGCTGCATCATCCGTTGGAACATGGCGCAGATGTCGACAAGCGGCTGATGCGCGGGGCGGGCAAGGCCTTGCGCGCATTGGAAGGGGCGGGGGCTGATGTGGTCCTCTCGGGGCATCTTCACAGCGCCTTTGCCGCGCCGTTCCTGGCCGCGCCGGGGTGTTTGTTCGTGCAGGCGGGCACGGGCCTGTCGACCCGGCTGCGGGGCGAGGCGAACACCTTTAACTTGCTCGATCTGTCACGCGAGAGGATCAGCATCGATGTCTGGCGCGCGGGCGATGCGGCGCGGTTCGAACCTGCGGGCGGTGTTGCGTTCCGCCGGACCCCTGAGGGGTGGAAAGGCATCCCGGCGCAAGAAATGCAAAGCGTCGCACAATAGAAAAAGCCCCCGGCCATTGCTGGACGGGGGCTCATCCTTGCACAAAACGCAGATCAGTTCGGGATGTCGCCGGTCAGGCCTTCAACGTAGAAGTCCATGCCCAACAGATCGCCGTCAGAGGCAACTTCGCCTTCTTCCAGCCAGACACTGCCGTCCTGCTTCATGATCGGGCCGGTGAAGGGGTGGTACTCGCCCGAGGCGATCGCATCCTTCAGCGCAAGCGCTTCGGCCTTCACGTCTTCCGGTACCGCGTCGGTGATCTCGCCGATGCCGACCATGCCGGGGCCGATGCCGTCCCAGGTGTCGGTGCTTTCCCAGGTTCCGTCCATGACGGCTTTCACGCGTTCGATATAGTAGGGCGCCCAGTCGTCGATGATCGACGAGACGCGCGGCAGGGGTGCGTATTCGGCCATGTCAGAAGCTTGGCCAAAGGTGATAACGCCGCCCGCTTCCTGTGCAGCCGCTTGCGGCGCGGTGGAATCGGTGTGCTGCAGGATCACGTCCGCGCCCTGTTCGATCAGCGCCTTGGCGGCATCCGCCTCTTTCGCCGGATCGAACCAGGTGAAGGCCCAGACGATCGAGAACTCAACGTCCGGGTTCACCTTCTTGGCGTGGATATAAGCCGAGTTGATGCCGCGGATGACCTCGGGGATCGGGAAGGACGCGATGTAGCCGATCTTGTTCGATTCGGTCATCTTGCCCGCGATATGGCCCTGAATCGCGCGGCCTTCATAAAAGCGCGCGGAATAGATCGAGACGTTGTCGGCGGTCTTGTAGCCGGTCGCATGCTCGAACTTCACGTCAGGGAATTTCTCGGCGACGTTGATGGTGGGATCCATAAAGCCGAAGGACGTGGTGAAGATGATGTCCGCGCCCTGAAGCGCCATCTGGGTGATCGCGCGCTCGGCGTCCGCACCTTCGGGCACGTTTTCCTGGTACACGGTCTCGACCGCATCACCGAATTCTTCCTCGACGGCCAGACGGGCCTGGTCGTGTTCATAGGTCCAGCCGCCATCGCCGACGGGGCCGACATAGATGAACCCGGCCTTCACCGGTTCGGAATGGCTTGCGGCAAAGGCGCCGCCTGCCGTTGCGACCGCGAGCGCGGCGCTTGCAAGAAGTGTCTTGAGGGTCATGAGGTGATTACTCTCCGTGTTGGTTGAATTTGGCGTCAGGTCGACGCGTGGAAGGGCCGGCCCAGCGATGCAGGCGCGGCAAGCGAGCTTCGTCCCCGTTGCGAGGACATGATGACAAGAACGAGGATCGTGATCAAATAGGGCGACATCGACAGGTACTCGACCGGGATCGCGGCGCCTGCGGCTTGCAGGTTCAGCTGCAAGACAGTCACGCCGCCGAAAAGATACGCGCCCAGAAGAACGCGCCAGGGCCGCCAGCTTGCGAAGACGACGATTGCCAGCGCGATCCATCCCGCGCCTGCCGTCATGCCTTCGGTCCATTGCGGCACACGCACAAGACTCAGATAGGCACCGCCCAGCCCCGCACAAGCCCCGCCAAAGCCGATGGCGGCAAAGCGGATCACGATGACTTTGTAGCCGAGCGCATGGGCCGCGTCGTGGCTTTCGCCCACCGCGCGGAGGATCAGGCCGCCGCGCGTGAATTTCAGGAAGGCCCAGACCGCAACGACAAGAGCCAGCGACAGGTAGACGATCAGGTCATGATTAAAGACGATACGCCCCAGGACCGGCAAATCGCTGAGCGGGCCGAAATCCATCTTCGGAGTCGAGGGCGGCTTGATGCCCACATATCCCTGGCCCATAAGCGATGACAACCCAAGGCCAAACAGCGTAAGCGCAAGGCCCGTCGCGACCTGGTTCGACATGAACAGCTGCGTCAGGATGGCGAAGATCATCGACAGCAGCGCCGATCCGAGCGCGGCGGCGATAAAGCCCATCGTGGGACTGCCGGTTTCCACCGCGATGGCAAACCCGCAGATCGCGCCGGTGATCATCATCCCCTCGACGCCAAGGTTCAGAACGCCGGATTTCTCGACGACGAGCTCTCCGAGAGCGGCCAGAAGGATCGGGGTCGAGGCCACCATGAGAGAGGCAAACAGGACAACCGGGTTGATCGAGGACAGATCCATCACAGCCCCCCGTGGATGACGAGATGGATGGCAAGGGCGCTCAACGCGGCGCTGCCGATCATGGTGCCTGCATGCGACAGGCTTGGGCGATGCACGCGCCGCAGACGCGCCGACAGCGCGGGCCAGCGGCGGGCGATCAGCCAGACCAGTGCGGCCGCCGCGCTGATGATCAGGGCATGCGCCGCGATAAACCAAAGCGCCGGGCCCAGGGCCGATCCACCAGCTGCAATTTGCCCATGCACCATGTAAAGCATCATGGCGCCCATCGCGGCCCCCATACCTGCGGGGATCAGGATCGCGCGCATCATGCCACCTCTCTTCTGCCGAACCGGAAGCGGTAATTGGTCAGCATGTCCACGGCCAGAAGGAAGAACAGAAGCATCCCCTGGAAGGCCTGAATGGCGGCGGCGGGCAGGCCCATGTTCGACTGTGCCGCCTCGCCGCCGATATAGGTCAGCGCCATCAGTAGCCCGGCCAGAAGGATGCCGACCGGATGCAAGCGTCCCAAAAAGGCGACGATGATCGCGGTGAAGCCATAGCCGACGTTGAAGTCGATGCTGATCTGCCCTGCCGGGCCAGACACCTCGAACATGCCTGCAAGACCCGCTAACGCGCCCGAGGCGCCGAGGCAGAAGATCACCAGCAGCTTCGGGCGCACGCCCGCGAAGCGCGCCGCGCGTGGGGCTTGGCCTGCCAGCCGGATTTGGTAGCCCAGCATGTGACGGTTCAAGAGGATGTATGCCCCGATCACGGCCAGAAACGCGGCGACGACGCCCCAATGCATGCCGGTGCCGGTGATGAGTTCCGTGTTCGACGCGGCATCATACTGCCGCAGGTTCCGCGATCCGGGAAAGCCCGCGCCCTCTGGATTGCGCAGCGCGCCAAGCGCCATGGAGGCAAGGATCTGTTCGGCCACATAGACCAAGAGCAGCGACACGAGGATCTCGTTCGTGTTGAACCGCGTTTTCAGGATCGCCGGGATCATTGCCCAGAGGAATCCGCCGAAAGCGCCCGCGAGGATCATCAGCGGGAAGATCAGCCAGCGCGCCTCCATCGGGTAGAAGGCAAGGCCGACCGCCGCGCCGCAGATCGCGCCGATGATGTATTGCCCCTCGGCGCCGATGTTCCAGATGCCCGCCCGAAAGCCGAGAGAGAGGCCGATGGCGATCAGGATCAGCGGCCCCGCCTTGATAAGAAGCTGGCCGCGATAGTAGAAGGCGAATTCGCCGAAAATCGGGTCCCAGAAGATGGTTCGGATCGCCTCGAAGGGGTCCTTGCCGAGCGCGGCGAACATCAGCCCGCCCGCGATCATCGTCACGATCACCGCCATCGGCGGAGTGATCAGTGACCAAAGGCGCGATGGCTCTCGCCTGCGTTCGAGGCGGATCATGCGGCGTCACCTGTCCTGAATAGGGTGCGTAGGGTGACGCGATGATTGCCGGTCCTGGCCAACGTCTCACTCCGCCACATGTGCGACCTCCATGTCATGGGCGCCGCCCATCATCAGGCCGATCTCGTCCACCGTCAGGCCCTTGGCCGGGCGCGGCTCGCTCAGCCGACCCTCGTTCAGCGCGGCGAAACGGTCCGAAACTTCCATGAGCTCATCAAGATCCTGGCTGATGACGATCACTGCCGCGCCACCCTCGGCCAGATCGAGGATCGCCTGCCGGATCGCGGCGGCCGCCGATGCATCGACGCCCCACGTCGGCTGGTTCACAACCAGAACCGTGGGGTTTTGCAGGATTTCCCTGCCGATGACGAATTTCTGCAGGTTACCGCCTGAAAGCGATCGCGCCGCGTGGCTTGGCCCCGGGGTGCGCACGTCGAACGCCTTGATGATCCGCGACGCGAATTCTTCGGTCGCGGCCCATTTCAGGAAACCGGACGACACCAGCTTTTCCCTGACCGCGCCGGTCAGCAGCGCGTTTTCCGTCAGGCTCATATCCGGCGCTGCGGCATGGCCCAAACGTTCTTCGGGCGCGGCCAGAAGGCCCAGCGCCCGGCGCGCATTCGGCCCCAGCGCGCCAATGCTTTCGCCGTTCAGCATCACGGCCCCGGCGGGCGCCTTCGCCTCGCCAGACAGCGCGGCGAGCAATTCGTCCTGCCCGTTCCCCGCAACACCGCCGATGCCCAGAACCTCGCCCGCGCGTACCTCGACCGTCACGGATTTCAGCGACGTGCCGAACGGGTTCGCCGACTTCACCGACAAATCCGTCAGCGCCAGGACCACGTCGCCCATTGTCCCGGCCGCGCGCGTCGGGGTCTGCAGCGTCTGGCCGACCATCAGTTCCGCCATCTCGCGCGCCGATGTCTCGCGCGGCTCGCAGGTGGCGACCTTCTTGCCCAGCCGCAGGATCGTCGCCGCATCGCAAAGCGCGCGGATTTCTTCCAGCTTGTGACTGATATAAAGGATCGCGGTGCCCTCTGCGGACAGCTTGCGCAGCGTCTTGAACAGGATTTCGACCTCTTGCGGCGTCAGCACGCTGGTCGGCTCGTCCATGATCAACAGCTTCGGGTCCTGCAAGAGACAGCGAATGATCTCGACCCGCTGACGTTCCCCAGCCGACAGATCGCCCACCAGCCGCGTCGGATCGAGCGGCAGGCCATAGGTTTCGCTGACTTCGCGGATGCGCTGGGCAAGCTGGCCCATGGCGGGCGGATTTTCCATGCCAAGCGCCACGTTCTCGGCCACATCCAGCGCTTCGAAAAGTGAGAAGTGCTGGAACACCATGGCGACGCCATTGGCGCGTGCCTCGTTGGGGTTCGATGGCGCGAAACCCTTGCCGCGCAAGCGCATCGACCCGCTGTCGGGGGCGACAAGGCCGTAGATCATCTTGACGAGGGTCGACTTGCCCGCACCGTTCTCGCCCAGAAGCGCGTGAACCTCGCCCTCGCGAATGGTGAAAGAGACATCGTCATTGGCAACCACGCCCGGATAGGCCTTGGTCAACCCCTCGATCGCCAGCAATTCACCTTGCGCGGCTTGCGTCACCCTGTTGCCCCCTCGCGCTCTTCCGTCGTTTGACTGTCCGAGATTAGGTCAGCCGCCACGCCCACCGCAATGGCCTGCGGGTGCTTGCCAAGCGACTTTTGCCCGATCGGGCAGCGAATGCGCGAAATCTGGGCATCCGAATGGCCAAGCGCGTGCAATCTGGCCCGGAACCGCGCCCATTTCGTTCTGGACCCGATCAGCCCGGCCTTCGCGAAGCCGTGCGACAGGATCGCGTGGCACAGATCGAGATCAAGCGCGTGGGAATAGGTGAGGATGAGATGCTCGGCGTTTTCGGGGGCGTGTTTGACCGCGCGCGCGGGATCGCTGGCGATCAGTTGGGTTACGTTCTCGGGTATGTCCTCAGGAAACCGGTCCGCTGCCGTATCGACCCAGGTGATGGCAAGATCGGGCAGAGGCGCCAAGACCGAAACAAGAGCGCGCCCCACATGCCCGGCCCCGTATATCCAAAGCGGTCGCTTGGTGGCCGCAACCGGCTCCAACAGCCAGCCGTTTTCGAAAATCACCGGCACCGGAACGCCCGCATTGCGCTGAACGCCAAGCGCGCGCTTGACAGAGAGCGGTTGCTCGGCAGTGCCCTCCACCCGGCGCAGGTGAAACGGCCCGTCCAGCGCGCGGGCGCACGCTTCATCGAACACCTCGAACACCAGCGTCACCGCCCCGCCGCAGCACTGGCCCAACGCAGGGCCCAAGGGGACGCGCAGCACCTTGGCGCCGACCGCGCCTTTCATTTCGCGCGCCAACCGCGCCGCGTCCCATTCCAGCGCCCCGCCGCCGATCGTGCCCGATTGCCCACTGTCCCAGACGATCATTGCCGCGCCGACCTCGCGCGGGACCGATCCCTTCGCCTCGGCGATCACGACGCGCACGGCCTGCGGCGCATGGGCCAGAGCGGCCAGAATATCCTCTGGCGCCATCGGACTAGCCCAAGTCCCGCACGGCACTGACCGCGCGCAACACGCGTTCCGCCGTGGCAGGCGCATCAAGCGCAGGATATCCCGGACCGGCGGCAGAAACCGCATGAGACAGCGCCATCAGCGCGGAAATGCCCAGCATCAGCGGCGGTTCCCCAACCGCCTTAGAGCGATAGATCGTCTCTTCGCGGTTTCGCCCCTGATCCCAAAGCGCCACGTTGAAGACATCTGGGCGGTCCGAGCAGGCGGGAATCTTGTAGGTCGACGGCGCGTGGGTGCGCAGGCGGCCGATGTCGTCCCAGACCAGTTCTTCGGTCGTCAGCCAGCCCGCGCCCTGCACATAGCCGCCTTCGACCTGTCCGATATCGATCGACGGGTTCAGCGAGGCCCCCGCGTCATGCAGGATATCGCAACGCAGGATCCGGTTCTCGCCGGTCAGCGTGTCGATCACCACTTCGGTCACCGCTGCGCCATAGGCGAAATAGTAGAACGGACGCCCTTGTCCCTTGATCCGGTCCCACGAGATATCCGGCGTCTTGTAGAACCCCGTCGAGGACAGGCTGACGCGGCCCGTGTAGCAAAGCTGCGCCGCCTCGGCGAAGGACAACACCTTGTCCCCGACGCGCACGGCACCGTCCGCAAATGCGACTTCGCCCGACACCACGCCGAACCGTTCGCCCAAGTGCTGCGCCATCCGGTCCCGGATCGTGTCGCAGGCGGCCTTTACGGCCATCCCGTTCAGATCAGACCCGGACGAGGCCGCCGTGGCCGACGTGTTCGGCACCTTCCCTGTATCGGTCGCGGTGATCTTCACATCGCCGACCGACACACCAAAGGCCGAGGCCGCCACCTGCGCCACCTTCTGGAACAGGCCCTGCCCCATCTCGGTGCCGCCGTGGTTAATGTGGATTGACCCGTCTTGGTAGACATGAACAAGCGCGCCCGCCTGGTTGAGATGCGTCAGGGTAAAGCTGATCCCGAACTTCACCGGTGTCAGCGCGATCCCCTTCTTCAGCAACGGGTTTTCCGCGTTCCATCGTGCAACCTCTTCCCGGCGATGCTTGTAATCAGATCTCTCTGTCAGCTCGTCCACGATGTCGTGCAAGACGAAATCGGTCACCTCCATCCCGTAAGGCGTTGTCTGGACCCCGTCTTGGGCTGGCACAGCCTCGCCGCGCGCGACTTTCCCGACAGCCCCCCGCGACGCGACATCCAGATCGGGATCCCGCACCCCATCACTTTGGTTCTCCAAATACCCTCGGGGGGTCTGGGGGGCAGAGCCCCCCAGCGGGTCCTCAGACGCAGGCGCATAGAAATTCAGGCGCCGCACCTCCAGCGGATCAATACCCAGCACATGCGCCACATGGTCCATCACCCGCTCGATTCCGACCATGCCTTGCGGGCCGCCAAAGCCCCGGAAGGCCGTTGCGCTTTGGGTGTTGGTCTTCAGCCGGTGCGACGTGATGCGCACATTCGGCAGGTGGTAGGCGTTGTCGGCATGCAGCATCGCGCGGTCGGCGACCGGCAGCGACAGATCCTGCGCCCAGCCGCAGCGGGCGTATTGCGTGAAAGCCACCGCAGACAGCCGCCCGGTCCCGTCAAATGCCGCGCGATAGGTGATGCGGAAATCGTGGCGCTTGCCGGTGACGATCATGTCATCGTCGCGGTCGTAGCGCATCTTGCAGGGCCGTCCATTTCGCCGCGCGGCCACGGCGCAGGCTACGGCCAATGCGTTGCCCTGGCTTTCCTTGCCGCCAAAGCCGCCGCCCATGCGGCGCACCTCGACGCGCACGGCATGCATCGGCAGGCCAAGCGCTTCGGCCACCTTGTGCTGGATTTCGGTCGGGTGCTGGGACGAGGAATGGACGACCATGTCGCCGCCTTCCTGCGGCAGCGCGAGGGCGGACTGGCCTTCGAGGTAGAAATGTTCCTGCCCGCCGATCTCGATCTTGTCCTCGATCACATGCGCCGCGTTCCGCAGCGCCGTGTCCACGTCGCCCTTGCCCCAGGTGATCGGCCCGTCCTCAAACCGCGAATCTGCCTTCAGGGCGTCGTCGATCGTCAGGATCGCGGGCAGCCGTTCGATCTTGATCTTTGCAAGCCGCGCGGCCTTGCGCGCCGCAAGATGGGTGTCCGCGACGACGCAAAAGATCGGCTGGCCGACATAATGCACGGTGTCCGTTGCCAGTAGCGGCTCATCATGGATCGAGGGCGAGACGTCGTTGGCGAAGGGCAGATCGGACGCGGTGAACACATCCACGACCCCAGGCGCGTGGCGGACGGAATCCAGATCCATCGAGGTCAGCCGCCCATGGGCGACATCCGCCAGTCCGAAGACCAGCGACAATGTCCCTGCGGGGACCGGGATATCGTCGATATAGCGGGCCTCGCCCGTCACATGCAGGCGCGCGGCATCATGGGGCAGGGGTTTTGCAACGCTCATGCCGACACCTCCAGAACACTTGTCTGTCCGCCGATACTGTCGAGGAAATAGCGCATCAGCATGTTGCGCGCGGCCTCGAGCCGGTATTCGGCCGAAGCCCGCATGTCGGACATTGGCGTGAAATCCTGCTCCCAGGCGTTCCAGGCGGCGTCGATGGTGTCCGCGCTCCATGGTTTACCAAGGATCGCGGTCTCGACGGCGCTGGCGCGTTTCGGGGTGCCCGCCATGCCGCCAAAGGCGATGCGCGCAGAAGTGACCAAGTCATCCTCAACGGTGATGTTGAACGCGCCGCAGACGGCAGAGATATCCTGATCGAAACGCTTGGACAGCTTGTAGCAGCGCAGACGATCCGGTTGGCGCGGGACGGTGATCGCCTCGACGAATTCGCCGGGCTGACGGTCCTGCTTGCCGTAGTCGATGAAAAATTCTTCCAGCGGCAGGCTGCGGCGAGTGCCGCCCTTGTTGAGGTGCAGCGTGGCATCCAGCGCGATTAGCGCGGGCGGGCTGTCCCCGATGGGCGAGCCGTTGGCGATATTGCCCCCGACTGTCGCCGCGTTGCGCACTTGTACTGATCCGTAGCGGCGGATCAGTTCGGCAAAGCTGGGGTGAAGATCGGCCACAGCCTCGCCAAGCGCCGTCAGGGTGGCGCCCGCGCCGATGCGGATCTCGTTGTCGCCGGTCTCGATCGTCTTCATCTCGTCGATGCCATTGAGGAAAGCGACGGGCGCGATGTCGCGCAGGTCCTTGTTGACCCACAGCCCCACATCCGTCGCGCCGCCGATCAGCGTCGCATCGGGGTGCGCCGCATACCATTCGGCAAGCTCGGCAACGGTCTTCGGGATCGCAACAGTGTCCTCTTCAACGGCACCGGGATTTAGCATGTCCAATCGTTCGCCATCTTCCGTCATCCAGTCCGGCACCGGCGCGCCCGCGGCCGCCTCGGCGGCACGAATGATCGGCGCATACCCGGTGCAGCGGCAAAGGTTCCCGGCAAGCTGATCGTCGTGATCCGTGCGCCCGTTCCGATGCGCTGTGGCCATCGAGACGATGAAGCCGGGGGTGCAAAAGCCGCACTGGCTGCCGTGGTGGTCGATCATCGCCTGCTGGACGGGATGAAGATCACCATCCGGGCCCGCGATGCCTTCGACGGTGCGCACGGCGCGGCCGTGAAGCTGCGGCAGGAAAAGGATACAGGCATTCAGCGCCTTGGCGCCGCTGTCGTCCGTGACCATCACCGTGCAGGCGCCGCAATCGCCTTCGTTACAGCCCTCTTTCGTGCCGGTAAGCCCGCGCGTTTCGCGCAGCCAGTCAAGCAGGGTCATCGTGGGTCGGGGATCGGTCAGACAGACGGGGTCCCCGTTCAGGAGAAACGCGATCTCTGTCATGGGTGTCTCTGGGTCGCTTTCTGTTGCGCGCGTCCGGATGCGCGGCCCCCGGTCCGATGCGACGTAAAACCGAAGGTGAAGCCAAGAGACCGGGAAATTTCAGGTATTGCAAGCATGCCGCCGGGTTTGCGGGGCCTTCGGGCCGTCAACGGATTGTTTTTTAGGCATCTCGGCGAGGTCTGCGCCGTGTCGCAAGGTCAGGTGGTCTGACTGTCACATGTCACAAGAACTGGTGGTTCTTTCTTCCCAAATCACCCTGCACGGGGGTAGAGTGCGGCATGGGCAGTGACGTTAAATTCATCCATCTGAGGCTTCATACCGAGTATTCGCTTCTTGAAGGGGCGATCCCGGTGAAAAAGCTGGCCGGTCTTTGCGAAAAGGCCGGGATGCCTGCGGTTGCCGTGACCGATACAAATAACATGTTCGCGGCGCTGGAATTTTCCGTGATCGCGAGCGGTGCAGGCGTTCAGCCCATCGTCGGGTGTCAGGTCGATCTCGATTATGATCCCGTGCAACCCGGTGAGCGCCCGCGCGCCCCTGCGGGGCTGGTTCTGCTGGCGCAGAACGAGGCCGGGTATGAGAACCTGATGAAGCTGAACTCGTGCCTTTACCTGCGCGGCGACGGCCAGCTTGCGCATGTGACGGTCGATGAGTTGTCGAATCATGCCGAGGGCGTCATTTGCCTGACCGGCGGGCCCGAGGGGCCGATCGGGCGGCTCTTGCAGCAGGGCCAGCGCACCAAGGCAGAGGCGCTGATGACCCGGCTTGCCGCTATCTATTCCGAGCGTCTTTATGTCGAGCTGCAGCGCCATCCCGGCGAGGGCGGGCGCCTGCCTGAAGCCGAGCGTCTGACAGAGCGCGGGCATGTGGAAATGGCCTACGCGATGGACCTGCCCTTGGTGGCGACCAACGATGTCTATTTCCCAAAGACCGACATGTACGAGGCGCATGACGCGCTGATCTGCATCGCCGAGGGTGCCTATGTCGACCAGCAGGAACCGCGCCGCCGCCTGACCGCGCAGCATTATTTCAAGTCGCCCGAGGAAATGGCGACGCTGTTTGCCGATCTGCCCGAGGCGCTGGACAACACTGTCGAGATCGCGCGCCGCTGCGCCTGCAAGGCCGAAAAGCGCGATCCGATCCTGCCGCGTTTCGCCGACGACGAGGTGGACGAATTGCGCCGTCAGGCGAAAGACGGCCTGGCCGCGCGCCTAGCGGTGATCGAACACGCCGCACCCGTTGCGGATTACGAGGCGCGGCTGGAATTCGAGCTTGGCATCATCGAGGGCATGGGCTTTCCCGGCTATTTCCTGATCGTTGCCGATTTCATCAAATGGGCCAAGGATCACGACATTCCGGTCGGCCCCGGGCGCGGGTCGGGCGCAGGCAGTCTTGTGGCCTATGCGCTGACGATTACCGACCTCGATCCCCTGCGTTATTCGTTGCTGTTCGAACGGTTTCTAAACCCTGAACGGGTGTCGATGCCGGATTTCGACATCGACTTCTGCATGGACCGCCGCGAAGAGGTGATCCGCTACGTTCAGGAAAAATACGGGCGCGACAAGGTCGGCCAGATCATCACCTTCGGCGCGCTTCTGTCGAAGGCCGCCGTGCGCGACATCGGTCGCGTGTTGCAGATGCCCTATGGACAGGTGGACCGTTTGTCCAAGATGATCCCGGTCGAGGGCGTCAAGCCGGTCAGCATCCAGAAAGCACTGGCCGACGAGCCGCGCCTGCGTGAAGCCGCGCGCGAGGAAGAGGTCGTCGATCGTCTTCTGACCTATGGTCAGCAGGTCGAAGGATTGCTTCGGAACGCCTCCACCCACGCCGCCGGTGTGGTGATCGGCGACCGGCCGCTGGATGCGCTTGTTCCGCTCTACCAGGATCCGCGATCCGACATGCCTGCGACCCAGTTCAACATGAAATGGGTGGAGCAGGCGGGACTGGTGAAATTCGACTTTCTCGGCCTGAAGACCCTGACCGTCATTCAGAATGCCATCGACCTCATTCACAAGACCGGCCGAGATCTGCATGTCGCTGCCGATGGCAGCCAGCTCTACGAGCCTGCGCCGGGTGCGGAAAACGATATCGGGCATATCCCGCTCGAGGATGAAAAGACCTACCGACTGTATGCCTCGGCAAAGACGGTTGCGGTGTTCCAGGTTGAAAGCTCTGGCATGATGGATGCGCTCAAGCGCATGAAGCCGACCTGCATCGAGGATATCGTCGCGCTCGTGGCGCTGTATCGTCCTGGCCCGATGGAGAATATCCCGAAATATTGCGAGGTGAAGAACGGCCTTTCGGATCGCGACTATCTGCACCCGTCCGTCGATCACATCCTCGACGAAACGCAAGGCATCATCGTCTACCAGGAACAGGTGATGCAGATCGCGCAGGAAATGGCGGGCTATTCGCTTGGCGGCGCGGATCTTTTGCGTCGTGCGATGGGCAAGAAGATTCAGGAAGCGATGGACGCCGAGCGCCCGAAATTCATCGCGGGTGCCAAGGAAAACGGGGTCGATGACGCCAAGGCGATGGAGGTCTGGAACCTTCTCGACAAGTTCGCGAACTATGGCTTCAACAAGTCGCACGCCGCCGCCTATGCCGTGGTCAGCTATCAGACCGCATGGCTGAAGGCGAACCACCCGGTAGAGTTCATGGCCGGCGTCATGAACTGCGATATCCACCTGACCGACAAGCTGGCCGTCTATGCCGAAGAGGTCCGGCGCGGGTTGACGCTCGAGATCGTGCCGCCCTGCGTAAACCGATCCGAAGCGATGTTCAGCGTGTCCGAAGGCGCGCTGGTCTATGGTCTGGGTGCGCTCAAGAACGTCGGCGTCGAGGCGATGCGCCTGCTTGTCGAGGGCCGCGCGGGCAAGCCGTTCGCGACCGTCTATGATCTTGCGCGCCGGGTCGATCTGAAACGCGTCGGCAAGCGCCCGATGGAAATGCTCGCCCGTGCTGGGGCCTTCGATCAGCTGGATGCGAACCGGCGGCGCATGCTTGATTCCGTGGATGCGCTGGTGGCCTATTCGGCCGCCGTCCATGACCAGAAATCCAGCGCGCAGGTGTCTCTGTTCGGTGAGGCGGGCGAAGACCTGCCCGAACCGCGCCTTGCCCCGGTCGAGGATTGGTTGCCGAACGAACGGCTGACCGAAGAGCATAAGGCAATCGGCTTTTACCTGTCGGGCCATCCGCTCGATGACTATATGGGCCCGCTCAAGCGTCAGAAGGTGCAGACGCTGGCCGAGGTGCAGGCCGCAGCAGAACGCGGGCCGCTTGTCGCCAAGATGGCAGGCGCGGTGAGCGGGCGGCAGGAGCGCAAATCTGCGCGCGGCAATCGCTTTGCGTTCATTCAACTCTCGGATCCCACCGGGCTATACGAGGTCACGGTGTTCTCGGACACGCTGGAAGCGTCGCGCGAACATCTTGAAACCGGACAAAACGTCGTTCTCACGGTCGAGGCGACGATGGAAAGCGACCAGCTGAAACTGCTGGGCCGCTCGGTCACCCCGATCGACACCGTTGCCAGTCAGGCAGGCGGCGGTGCGATCCGGGTGTTCCTAAATGAGGCGAGCGCGGTCGAAACCGTGAAATCGCTTCTCGAACGTGCCGCGTCAGAGGCGCAAGCCCGCGTGCGCGGCGACGTCCACCTGTGCCTCATGGCACCCGACTTGCCGGGCGAGGTGGAGATCACGCTGGGAGATCAATTCCCGGTCAACCCACAAATAAAAGGCGCGATCAAGTCCCTGGGCGGGGTCGTGACAGTGGAAGATGCATAAATCGAGCAGGATCATCGCCGCGTTTGCAGTCGCGGCGTCCGTTGCGGGATGCGGATATTTCGGCACGCCCGTCGACCCCAACAATACCCGCGTGATCGACCCCGGCCCCGAACGGGTGCAGATGGGCGACACGATGTACATCCGGTCCAGCAAGCAGCGCTGGTTCGGGGATTTCTTCGGCGGCGGGTCTGCAGAGACGCAGGTCGCGGCAGCAGAGCCGCTGAAGATCGAGAATGCCGAATTCGCGTCCGCGACCATCGAGGATCCCGATGTCGCGCGCGCCGAAAGCACCGCGCCAACGCTTCCCTTTGGCAGCGTGGTGCCCGCCTGCGAGGCGCAGGTGTCGGACGTCGCGGAACCTGTCGACACTGTTGGCCGACGCTACACGCTCTTTGACACGCAGCCCGGCACGACCGAGCCACGCACGCTATATGTCACCGGCTTCAAGGATGGCTGCCCGCGCCAGTTCACCGCTGCGCTGGCGCAGTTCGGATCGCTGCGCATGCACGAGGCCGCGCGCTATTCGCCGCTGAACCAAAGCCCCTACACGGCGACCGATACCGCCTATGAGATTGTGAAGGCGCGCGTCTGCGAGGTGCCCCATGGCACCCCGTGCCCCGATGGCAAGGTGCGCCGGATGGACCGCAAGACGGTGTTCCTGAGCGTGCATCAAAGCTTTGGCGAAAGCGGTGAATGGGTCGAGATGCTGATCCACGATGGCGAGTTGATCGCGGGTCAGCCCATTTGAACGGCGCGGCGGGGTAATCCCTGCCGCCGCTACCAGTGGGGCGGCTTCTGATCCGCCAGCGGAATGGAATTGTCCCCGTCGGTTTCCCGTTCCGCCTCGCGCTGCATCAGCATCGCCACGCGACGGGTCAGTACCGCGATCTCGCCATCTTGGCGCGCGACCACCTCGGACAGGTCTTCGACGCTGCGTTCGAGATACGCCAGCCGTTCTTCCATCCGTTCCGTTCTGTCCATGTCGCCCATCGCTTGCCCCCTCATGTGCCTTCGGCTAGACCCCGCCGCGACGGTGATCCCTTACAAAAAATGGTCCATCCCATGGCGAAAGTGAAAAAACAGCCCCGGCCCAAGGCCGAGACGCCCAAGGGCTTTCGCGACTATTTCGGCGCGGATGTCGCCGAACGCAAGACCATGCTCGACAAGATCGCAGAGGTGTATCACCGCTACGGCTTTGATCCGCTGGAATCCTCGGCGGTCGAGACGGTCGAGGCGCTGGGCAAGTTCCTGCCCGACGTGGACCGCCCGAACGAGGGCGTGTTCGCCTGGCAGGAAGACAGCGACAGCGACAAGCCCGGCGACTGGTTGGCACTTCGCTATGACCTGACCGCGCCCTTGGCGCGCGTCTATGCCCAGCACCGCAACGATCTGCCGACTCCCTATCGCCGCTATGCGATGGGGCCTGTGTGGCGCAATGAAAAACCGGGACCGGGCCGCTTTCGCCAGTTCTATCAATGCGATGCGGATACAGTGGGCACGCCGACTGTCGCGGCGGATGCCGAAATTTGCGCGATGTTGTCGGATGTTCTGGAAGAAGTCGGCATCCCGCGCGGGGATTACATCGTGCGGATCAATAACCGGAAGGTTCTGAACGGCGTAATGGAGGTCGCGGGTGTGCTGGATCCGTCTGATCCGACCAAGTTCGAGGCGGAACGCGGCATCGTCCTGCGCGCCATCGACAAGCTGGACCGGCTTGGACCGGACGGCGTGCGTGCATTGCTTGGGGAAGGCCGCGAGGATGACAGCGGAGATTTCACCAAGGGCGCGGGGCTTTCGGCGGATCAGGCCGAGGTGGTCATGGGGTTCATGGACGCGTTGCGCGAAACCGGGGCCGAGACCTGTGCGCAGCTTCGCGGGCTTGTCGCGGGCTCTGACATGGGCGAGGAAGGCGTGGCGGAACTCGAAGAGATGGCGGCGCTTCTTGACGCCCAAGGCTACGGGCCTGACCGCATCGTCATCGACCCGTCGGTCGTGCGCGGTCTTGGCTATTACACGGGCCCGGTGTTCGAGGCGGAACTGACCTTCGAGATCACCGATGAAAAGGGCCGTCCGCGCCAGTTTGGCAGCGTGGCGGGCGGCGGGCGCTATGATGATCTCGTGAAACGCTTCACCGGGCAGGCTGTGCCTGCGACGGGCGTGTCCATTGGCGTTGACCGGCTTCTGGCCGCGCTTCGTGCGACGGGCCGGATCGGTGGCGCGGCGGAAGGGCCGATCCTTGTCACCGTGATGGACCGCGACCGGATGGCCGATTACCAGGCCATCGTCGCCGAATTGCGTGCGGCTGGCCTGCGGGCCGAAGCCTATCTCGGCAACCCCAAGAATTTCGGCAACCAGCTGAAATATGCCGATAAGCGCGGCAGCCCGTTTGCGATCATCGAAGGCTCGGACGAAAAGGCGCGGGGCGTCGTGATGGTCAAGGACCTCAAGCTGGGCGCGGAACTGGCAGCGGAAATCACCTCGAACGAGGAATGGAAAGAGCAGCGCGCGCAGGAAGAAGTGCCGCGCGATCAACTCACCGACTACCTGAAATCGCGCATGTCATGAGCCGTCTTGCCGATCCCGCGCTCGACGCCGAGATCTCTCGTCTTCTGGCCCGGCTCACCCAGGCCGGGGCGGCGATGATCGACCCGCCGGTGCTGCAGCCCGCCGAAACGCTTCTCGATCTTTACGGCGAAGATATCCGCGCGCGGGCCTATACCACGCGCGATCCGGTGCTGGGCGAATTGATGCTGCGCCCCGATTTTACCGTGCCGGTGGTCGAGGCGCATATGACTCACGGCGCCGAACCGGCGCGCTACGCCTATTCGGGCACGGTGTTTCGCACGCAGGAAGACGGCGACGACCGGCCCAGCGAATACCAGCAGGTGGGGTTCGAGATCTTCGACGGGACCGATCCGGTGGCGTCCGATGCGGAGGTATTTTCGATCTTTGCCGAGCTTCTTGCGCCTTTGAACCTGCGGATCGCCACGGGGGATATGGGCCTGTTGCTGGCCGCCGTGCGCGGTTTGAAGACAAGCGAACGGCGCAAGGCGGCGCTTCTGCGGCATATCTGGCGGCCCCGACGCTTTCGCGCGCTGATGGCGCGGTTCGCGGGTGGCGCGATATCCCGAGAGCGGAGTGTTCTGCTCGACCGGGTGCGCGCTGGTGTGGATGTTCTGGAAGAGGCCGGGCCAATGATTGGCCTGCGCGGGCGCGCCGAGATCGAGATGCGACTCGCCGCGCTGGCCGCTGACGCCGAAGAGCCGCCTATATCGGAAGAGGAATGCGCGCTGATCGACGAGATCGTCAGCCTGCGCGAGACCCTTCCGAACGCCACCGAGCGCTTGCGTGATATCGCGGTCGACCTGCCGCAGATTGGCGATGCGGTTGATCGGATCTACGCGCGCGCCGAGGTCCTGTCGACGCGCGGCACGGATGTGTCAGCGTTGGAATTCGAGGGCAGTTATGGGCGCACGTCGCTGGAATATTACGATGGCTTCGTCTTCGGATTCTTCGCGGGCGACCAGCCGGGCCTGCCGCCGGTCGCGACTGGGGGGCGGTATGACGCTCTGACCCGGGTGCTCGGCCGCGGGCGCGAAATCCCGGCGGTTGGCGGCGTGATCCGGCCAGAGCTTGTCCTGTCGCTTGGAGGGGTCTCATGAGCGTGAAGCTTGGCGTGCCGTCGAAGGGACGGCTGATGGAAAAGACCTTCGACTGGTTTGGCGCGCGCGGTGTGACGCTGTCGCGCGGCGGGTCAGAACGGGAATATGTCGGCCGTGTCGACGGGATCGACGGAGTCGAGCTGGTGCTCTTGTCGGCTGGAGAGATCCCCCGCGAGCTTGCCGCCGGGCGGATCCATCTGGGGGTGACAGGTTCGGATCTCGTGCGCGAGAAGCTGGCGCATTGGGACAGCTGTGTGCTCGAGGTGGCCGAGATGGGGTTTGGTCACGCGGATCTCGTGCTGGCCGTTCCGATGGCCTGGATCGACGTGGACACGCTTGACGACCTGGACGCCGCGGCCGCCGCATTCCGGGCCGCCCATGGTCACCGTTTGCGGATCGCGACGAAGTATCACCGGCTGGTGCGCGAGCATCTGCGCGAGCATGGGGTGGCTGATTATCTTCTGGTCGATAGCCAGGGCGCGACCGAAGGCACCGTGCGCAACGAGACGGCAGAGGCGATTGCGGATATCACCTCAACCGGCGAAACGCTGCGGGCCAATCACCTGAAGATCCTCGGGGATGCGCCCATCCACCGCAGCCAGGCGACGCTGTTCAAATCGCGCAAGGCCGACTGGTCGGATGCGGATAGAGCCGTGTGCAGCGCGCTGCTGGAGAGGCTGGACGCAGAGGTCTGAGGGATCGAAGCGGAGCGCGCTGACGCGCGCGTTCCATTCTGCGCTTGACCGCGCTTCGCGCGCCCGCGCGCAAGGGGGCTCTGCCCCCGCCGAACTATCGCGCGGCTCCCCCGGGAATATTTCGGAACACCAAAGAAGGGTCAGCGCACGCCGAGATCTGAGAGCGCCGCAAGGAGGGATGCGGGAAGTGGATCGGTCTTTTGCGCCGCGTCCTGTTTCAGATCGCGCGGGGCGTCCTCATTCTTGAGGTACCGCCAGCCCTGAAAGGGGCGTTTGGGGGCGGGATCGGTGCGGATGATCTCGGGGTCGAGGACGATGCCGCAGCGGCGGATGCCGTCCTGCCCGATGATCTCTTCGAAGCCGAGGATACGCTGGCGGCATTGCACGAGGCCTTGGACCACCCAGTAGATGCTGCCGCCGTCCAGAACCTCGTCGGTGCGCTTCGGCCACATGCGCGTCAGGTGGTAGTAGTGGCCACCCGCGCGCTGGCGTGAACGGTTCCGCTGCCAGTCGAGGATCTGCTCGACTGATTCCGATCCGACCGAGAGTTTTAGGATGTGAAGAGGCTCTGACATGGCTTTCCCTAGGCTGGTCTTCAGGATATAGTTGATGCCTGCCGCTGCAAGCCCATCGCTTGTGGATAAGCCAGAGAATTATCATCTCTGGCGGAAACGTGACTGCACCCGGAGACCGCAATGAGCCGCTTTGCTGCCCCCATTTCCGAAGCTATCTGGGATATGAAATACCGCCTGAAAGAGGCCGATGGCACGCCCATCGACGGGTCGGTCGAAGACAGCTGGCGCCGGATCGCGCGGTCTTTGGCCGAAGTCGAGGCGGATGCGGGCAAGTGGGAAGACCGGTTCTACGCCGCGCTTGAAGATTTTCGCTACCTGCCCGCAGGCCGGATCACGGCTGGCGCAGGCACGGCGCGGTCGGTGACGCTGTTCAACTGTTTCGTCATGGGCACGATCCCCGACAGCATGGGCGGGATCTTCGACATGTTGAAAGAGGCCGCGCTGACCATGCAGCAGGGCGGCGGCATCGGGTATGATTTCTCGACAATCCGGCCCAAGGGCGCAGGCGTGAAGGGTGTGGCGGCCGACGCGTCGGGGCCGCTGTCGTTCATGGATGTCTGGGATGCGATGTGCCGGACGATCATGTCTGCAGGCTCGCGCCGCGGGGCGATGATGGCGACCATGCGCTGCGATCATCCCGATATCGAGGATTTCATCAGCGCCAAGTCCGATCCGGCGCGGCTGCGGAATTTCAACGTTTCGGTGCTGGTGACGGATGCCTTCATGGCGGCGGTCAAGGCCGACGGGCCATGGGATTTGGTCTTTGACGGCAAGGTCTACCGGACGCTTCAGGCGCGCGATTTGTGGAACCGCATCATGCGCGCGACCTATGACTATGCCGAGCCGGGTGTGATTTTCATCGACCGGATCAACGCGGCGAACAACCTGTCCTATTGCGAGACGATTTCCGCAACGAACCCCTGCGGAGAGCAGCCGCTGCCGCCCTATGGTGCCTGCCTTCTGGGGTCGGTGAACCTGGCGCGGCTTGTGTCGGATCCCTTCGAGGGGTCCGCTGCGCTTGACGAGGCGGCGCTGGAAGATCTGGTGCGCGTTGCCGTCCGGATGATGGACAATGTCGTCGACGCCTCACGCTTTCCGCTTGAGGCGCAGGCGGAAGAGGCGCGGAACAAGCGGCGTATCGGGCTTGGCGTCACGGGGCTTGCCGATGCGCTGCTTATGCTGGGCCTGCGGTATGGGTCTGACGAGGCGGCGGCGCAGACGGAACGCTGGATGAAGATGATCGCGCGGGCGGCGTATCTCGCCAGCGTCGATCTGGCGAAGGAAAAGGGCGCGTTTCCGCTGTTTGACGCCGAGAAGTTCCTCGCCTCTGGCGCGATGCAGGCCATGGACAAAGACGTGCGCGAGGCCATTCGCGAACACGGTATTCGCAATGCGCTTTTGACCTCGATCGCGCCCACGGGGACGATCAGCCTGTATGCCGGGAACGTGTCATCGGGGATCGAGCCGGTCTTCGCCTATGCCTACACGCGCAAGGTCTTGCAGAAGGACGGATCGCGGACCGAGGAAGAGGTCGTCGACTACTCCGTTGCGATGTGGCGCGAGAAGTTCGGCGATGCCGAGCTGCCCGACTATTTCGTCAACGCCCAGACCCTGCCGCCATCCGAGCATGTGAAGATGCAGGCAGCAGCGCAGAAATGGGTGGATTCGTCG
>CBFIJK010000003.1:0-62275 GCA_965662745.1 uncultured Paracoccaceae bacterium | reverse complement strand
TCTCGAAGACGATCAACTGCCCCGAGGATATCGACTTTGAGGCGTTCAAGGACGTTTACATGCAGGCCTATGAAACGGGCTGCAAGGGGTGCACGACCTATCGCCCGAATGCGGTGACGGGATCGGTGCTGACGGTGAGCGAGGAGAAGAAGGCGATTGAGAAGCCTGCCGATCTTGCGACCATTCAGGAGCGTCTCAAGTGGGCAGAATCTCAAGCGGGCTTCACAACGCAGAAGGCGGCGGCCGATTCCATTGGGATTAGTGCGACGCGATACAACAACTGGGTCACAGGCGGCAAAAAACTTTCCCGGGATTCTGCTGAGCAAGTAGCCAAGGCCTTTGGTGTATCCGCTGGATGGCTCCTTTTTGGAGAAGAGCCAAAGACAGAAAATGATAGCATTGACCGGTATCGTCGTGCCGAGGGAGATCACAGCGACGTCGTCTACATCTCTGAACCGCTGGATCGACCGCAGGAGCTTGAAGGCTCGACCTACAAGCTGAAATGGCCTGACAGCAGCCATGCAATCTACATCACGATCAACGACATCATGATCAACGGCCATCGCCGCCCGTTCGAGATCTTCATCAACTCGAAGAACATGGAACATTTCAGCTGGACGGTGGCGCTGACGCGGATGATCTCTGCCGTGTTCCGGCGTGGGGGTGATGTGTCCTTCGTGGTCGAGGAACTGAAAGCGGTGTTCGATCCGCGCGGCGGCGCGTGGATGCAGGGCAAATACATTCCGTCGATCCTTGCGGCGATTGGCGGGGTGATCGAAAAGCACCTGATCGCCATCGGCTTCATCGAAGGCGAGGGGCTGGGCCTCAAGACCGACCCGGCCGAGGTCGTAAATCTTGACGCGCCGCGCGGGCAGGCCTGTTCCAGTTGTGGCAGCTACGAGATGCGGATGATCGAAGGCTGCATGACCTGCGCCAATTGCGGGTTCTCGAAATGCGGATGACCGGGCGCGTCGGGCGATGAAATCGCTCGTCCTCGAAGCGGTCCACGATCTGTCGCTGCGGGATTTTCCTGCGATTGACCGCGCCGAGGAAACGCTTGGCCCCCGCGATGTGCGGATCAAGCTGCACACGGTCGGTATCTGCGGGTCAGACGTACATTACTACACCCATGGCCGGATCGGGCCGTTCGTCGTGAACGCGCCGATGATCCTGGGGCACGAGGCGTCGGGCACCGTAATCGAGGTCGGCGCCGAGGTCTCGGCGCTGAAGATCGGCGACCGGGTCTGCATGGAACCCGGGATCCCGGACCCCAATAGCCGTGCGACGCGGCTGGGGATGTATAACGTGGACCCCGCGGTGCGATTCTGGGCCACGCCCCCGGTCCACGGCATCTTGCGTCCGACCTGCGTTCACCCAGAGGCGTTCACCTTCAAGCTGCCAGACAATGTCAGCTTTGCCGAAGCGGCCATGGTCGAACCCCTCGCCGTGGGTGTGCACGCGGCGAGCAAGGCGCGGGTAAAGCCGGGCGATATCGCGGTCGTCATGGGCGCGGGGCCAATTGGCCTGGTCACCGCGCTGTCGGCGCTCGCAGCGGGCTGCGCGCGCGTTTTCGTGAGCGACCTGTCGGACAAGAAGCTGGAAATCGCGGCCTCGCTGAGCACCGCCATCACGCCAGTGAACGCGGGGGAGGGGTCTGTCGCTGACCGCGTCCTTCGCGAAACGGACGGCTGGGGCGCGGATTTGGTGTTCGAGGCGACCGGATCGCCCCATGCGGCCAAGACCGTGTTCGAGCCATTGTGCCCCGGCGGCTGCGTCGTGATGATCGGCGGTCAGCCGGACCCGATCCAGTATGATGCAGGCGCGGCGATGGTTCGCGAAGCGCGGGTCGAGAACATCTTTCGCTACGCCCATGTCTTCCCGCGCTGCGTTGGCATGCTTTCAAGTGGGGCGATCGACGTGAAACCACTGATCACCCGCACATTCGAGTTCGAGGACAGTGTTGAGGCGTTCAAGATCGCCGCCTCTGCGCCTCCCGGCGATGTCAAAATGCAGATCGTCCTGCCGCAATAGCGTGGGCTAAAGCGACAGATCGTCCAGAAGCGCCTCTTTGGTGTAGTCGGCTTTCGCGACCCCTCGTTTGATCGCGCCGCGTTCCATCACGTAGATCTTGTCGGCGAGGCGGAATGCGAAATCGGCATTCTGTTCGACCAGAACGATGGCCATCGTGTTCCGTTCGCGCAGCGTTTCCAGCGCGTCGCCGATCTGCTGGATGACGTTGGGCTGGATGCCTTCCGTGGGCTCGTCGAGCAAAAGCACTTTGGGCCGGGTAATCAGCGCGCGGGCGATGGCAAGCTGCTGTTGCTGGCCGCCCGACAGATCGCCGCCCCGGCGGCCTTCCATATCCTTGAGGACGGGGAAAAGGGTGAAGACCTCATCGGGGACGCCATGTTCGGCTTTCGGCAGGCAGGCGAAGCCGGTTTCGAGGTTTTCCATCACCGACATCATCGGGAAGATCTCGCGCCCCTGCGGGACATATGCCACCCCGTTTCGCGCGGCGGAAAAGGCGGTGCCGCGATCAAGGGGCTGGCCGTCCACGGTGACGGTGCCCTTGGAAAACGGATGGCGCCCGGCGATGGCCTTCAGAAGGCTGGTCTTGCCGACGCCATTGTTGCCCATGATCGTGGTGATCTCTCCGACTGCTGCGTCCAGCGTCAGATCGAAAAGGATCTGGCTTTGGCCGTAATTGAGGCTGAGTCCCCGCACCTCAAGCATGACCGCGCCCCAGATAGACGTCGATGACGCGCTGGTTGGCGGTGACGTGGTCGAGGCTACCCTCGGCCAGCACCGATCCTTCATGGAGCACCGTCACCTTGCAGCCGAGCCGCCTGACGAATTCCATATCGTGTTCCACCACGACCACCGCGCGGGTCTGTGCCGCTTCGCGCAGGATGTCGGTGGTCTTTTCGCGTTCCTCGGCGGTCATGCCTGCGGCGGGTTCATCGACCAGCAGAAGGCGTGGTTCTTGCGCCAGAAGCATCCCGATTTCCAGCCATTGCTTTTGGCCGTGGCTCAGCTCTCCCGCGATGCGGGTCAGGTTCTGGCTCAGCCCGATCTGTTCGGCGATCTCTTCGATCCGTTCAGCATTGGCGCGGGTCTTCTTGTGCATGAGGACAGCGAATGGCCCGCGCGGGTTCTTCAGCGCCATGGCGAGGTTCTGGCGCACGGTCTGATCCTCGAACACGGTGGGTTTTTGAAACTTCCGCCCGATCCCCTCGATCGCGATATCGCTTTCAGACATGCCCAGCAGCGAGATGTTACGCTCTCCCCACGTCACGCGGCCCTCGTCGGGCTTGGTCTTGCCGGTGACGATATCCATGAAGGTCGTTTTGCCCGCGCCATTCGGCCCGATGATTGCCCGCAATTCCGCCTCGGCGAACTGGATCGACAGGTTGTTGATGGCGCGGAACCCGTCAAAGGTGACCGACACCCCAGAGACTTCGAGAAGCGTGCTCATGACGGCTTCCTCACCAGGTAATCAAAGAGCCCGCCGATCCCTTTCGGGAAGAACAGCGTTATGAGAACGAAGGACAGGCCCAGAAGCACCAGCCACCAGTCCGTCCATTGGATGATGTACACGCCAAGGGTCACATCCGGCGCGCCGCCGCCCGTGAACCAGCTCGACAGAAGTGACACGAACGCCGCGCCGATGACCGCGCCGTAAAGCCGCCCGCGCCCGCCGATGGCGACCCAGACGGCAAGGTAGATGGACGCGATGGGTGCGATCTCGCCGGGGTTGATGATGCCTGCCTGCGGGTAATACAGCGCGCCCGCTATGCCGGACACGATGGCGGTGATGGTGAAGATGAACAGCTTGTAGCTTTCCACGTGATAGCCAAGAAAGCGCACGCGCGCTTCGTTGTCGCGAATACCTTTGACGACGCTGCCCATCTTTCCCGACACCACCCAGGCAAAGAACAGATAGCCCGCGCCAAGCGCGAAGGCCGAGGCCCAGAAGAACACGATGGACAGGGCGGCTTGCGGCGTGTCCTCGAACCCGGGAATGTTCTGCAGGCCCGACAGGCCGTTATTGCCGCGCAGCCCGCTGTCGTTCTGGAAAAGGTACAGCGACAGGGCCAGCGTCATCGCTTGCGTGAGGATCGACAGGTAAACGCCCGTGACGCGGGACCGGAAAGCCAGCCAACCGAAGACAAGTGCCAGAAGGCCGGGGATCAGGACGACCATTAGAAGCTGCAGGAACAGGTTGTCCGCAAAGGCCCAGATCCACGGAAATTCCGAACTGCCGACCACGCCGAAGATCTGGTTGCCGATGGCGTCCGTTATCTCTTCTGGGGTGGGGGGCAGGGCTTGCGCGGCGAGCGATTCGCGCACGAGCGCCTCTGTTCGCGCGTACATCAGCCACATGCCGATAGCGTACCCCCCAAGCCCGAAAAACGCGAAATGCCCGAGGCTGAGGATGCCGCAATAGCCCCAGACGACATCCATCGCCACGGCAATCAGGCACAGGCACAGCGTCTTGCCCAGCGTCTTGACGAAGCTGGTCGACAGGACCGCGACGCCTGTCGCCTCGGACAGGATCGTCACGCCGAGGGTGAAGACCGACAGGGCCAGCAGGAAATAAAGGACCGACGGGTTTTGTGCGATGAAGGTGCGTTTCATGGTTCAGTCCGCCGCGGCCCGGCCCTTGAGGGCGACGATGCCCTTGGGACGGAATTGAATGAAGAGGATGATGAAGAGGATCATGTAGGTCTGCGCCGCCAGCGTGTTGGACGGGTTTAGCCACTCAATCCCCTTTTGCAGGAACCCGATGAGCGAGGCCCCCGCCAGCGTGCCCCAGACATTGCCAACGCCGCCGACGACCACCGTCATGAAGCTTTGCACGATGTAATCGGCGCCCATTTCGGACGTGACCTTGGCGTAGAGTCCGATGGCAACGCCTGCGATGCCTGCGATGCCCGAACCAAGGCCGAAGGTCAGCATGTTGATCCGGTCGGGGTTGATGCCCATGGACGCGGCCATGCCGGGGTTCTGGGTGACAGCGCGGACTTCGAGACCGAGCCGCGTGCGTTTCAGCACGTAAAGGATCAGCGCAAGAAACATCAGTGCCATGACGAAGATCGCGATGCGGATATAGCTGATCGAGATCACGTCGTTGAACACTAGCGCCCCGTCCAGCCAGCCCGGAGAGGTCAGCGGCCGCGCCTGCGTGCCGAAGATGTTCTTGGCCAACTGCTGGAGCGCGATGGAAATGCCGAAGGTTGCCAGCAGGGTTTCCAGTGGGCGGTGATAGAGGTGCCGGATGACCAGCCGTTCCATCGCGACGCCCGCGCCGAAGGTGATCGCGAAGGCGAGCGGAAGTGCGATGATGATCGAGACGGTGTAATCGGGAACGAACAGCTGCACGACATAGCCGGTGTAGGCGCCCATCATGATGAACTCGCCATGGGCCATGTTGATGACGCCCATCACCCCGAAGGTGATCGCCAGCCCGATGGCGGCGAGAAAGTAGATCGAGGCAAGCGACAGCGCGTCGAGCGTCAGGTCTGCTGCTTGCGAGACGGCAACGCCGCTTTCGATCGCGGCCAGGACATCGCTGGCGGCATTGGTGATGGCGGGATTGGATTCGGTGTATTCCTCATAGAACACGTGCGAAGCCAGAGCGTTCTGCCGTTCCTCCTCGGTCACTAGCGGCGGAACCGTTCCGGCGGTGGCGAGACGCTGGTAGGCGTCGGCGCGGGCCTCGGGCGTGTCCAGTGTCTCAACGGGAACGCCCGCGATTTCGCCGTCCTCGATATTGGCGACCAAGGCGTTGCGGACATCGCTTGCGGTGACAAGCGGCGGGGCGAGATCTACCGCGACAAGCTGCTCATACGCCTCGATCTCGGTCAGGTCGGTGCCTGGGGTCAGGGTGCGGGCGATATTGGCGTCTTCGGGCAGGGTTTCGGCCACGCCGGGCGTTGTCGACAGAATCGTGTTCAGCGCTGCGCGCACATCGACGGACAGATCGCCCGACAATTCGTTGATCGCCTCGATCCGCGTCTCGGGCGTTGCGCCGAATTGCGCGGCAAGGATACCTGCAAGGCGGGACTTGCGGGCGCGCAGGGCTGCGTTTTCCTCGGGCTCGATAGAGGCGCGGAGCGGCGCAAGCTGGCTTGCGTCCATGCTGCGCTCGATCGCCTCGACGGCAGAGCGGCGTTTGGTGATGTCAGGATCGGACAGCTGGAACTGCACCAGCGTATCGCCGATGGCGCGGCGCACCCCGCCGTTGGGGCGCGAGTCGGTCAGCCCGTCTTCATCAGCAGGGCCGACGGCCTCGCCCGTGTCCAGATCGTAAAGCGTGTCGCCCTCAAGGCGAAAGAACAGGCCGTCCGCATCGCGCTGCACGATCTCGCGGTCGCGCCATGCCTCAAGAAAGGGAACCGCCTGCGGCAGGCCGCTGCCGGCCAGGTCGTCCAGAACCTCGCCGACGGTGCGGCGACCGGGGCTCAGAACCTCTTCGGCATTGCGCTGAAGCACATCCTGAAGCGATTGGGCAAATGCAGGAACCGGCAGTGTCAGGCAAAAGACGACAGCCAGGAGAAGCAGGCGATGCATGGGGGGAGGGCCGTTCTGTCAGGAAAAGCGGGGCGCGCACCCGTCGCAGGCGCGCGCCCCTGTGTGGCTTAGTAGTTCGACGTCAACTGAACGCAGGTTTCCGTCTCGGTGTTGTACATACCGCAGCCGAGGTCTTTCCAATCCGAGGTCAGGACCGCCGATTCCGGCAGAAAGTCTGTCCAGGCATCGCCGGGAACCTCGGTGGTCTGGCTGATGATGTCGAACTGACCGTCGGCGGTGATCTCGCCGATCAGAACCGGCTTCGCCAGGTGGTGGTTCGGCAGCATCACGGCCGTGCCGCCGGTCAGGTTCGGGAATTCCTGGCCGTACATCGCGGTGCGCACGGCATCGACATCGGTGGTGCCTGCCGCTTCAACGGCGCTCACCCACATGTTGAAGCCGATATAGTGCGCTTCCATCGGGTCGTTGGTGACGCGGTCTTCGCCCATCTTGGCTTTCCACGCGGCGACCCATTCGTCGTTCAACTCGGACTCGGCGGACTGAAAGTAGTTCCAGGCGGCCAGGTGCCCGACGAGGTTCGATGTGTCGAGGCCCGAAAGCTCTTCCTCGCCCACCGAGAAGGCGACGACGGGGATGTCATCGGCGGAAATGCCGGCAGCGGCCAGTTCCTTGTAAAAGCCGATATTCGCGTCGCCGTTGATGGTCGAGATCACGCCGACCTGCTTGCCATCCGCGCCCAGTGCCACGACGTCCGAGACGATCGTCGCCCAGTCGGAATGGCCAAAGGGCGTGTAGTTCACGAAGATGTCTTCCTCGGGGATGCCTTTGGATTTGAGATAGCTCTCAAGGATGTTGTTCGTGGTGCGCGGGTAGACATAGTCGGTGCCCAGAAGCGCGAATTTCTCGACGCCAAGCTCTTCGAGGAAATAGTCCGTTGCCGGGATCGCCTGCTGGTTCGGTGCGGCGCCGGTGTAGAACACGTTCTTGGAGCTTTCCTCGCCCTCGTATTGGACCGGGTAGAACAGAAGGCCATTCAGTTCCTCGATCACCGGCAGAACCGACTTGCGCGAAACAGAGGTCCAGTTGCCAAAGATCACGTCGACTTCATGCACTGTCAGAAGCTCGCGCGCCTTTTCGGCAAAGAGCGGCCAGTCGGACGCCGGGTCGACGACGACGGCTTCGATTTCGCAATCGAGAAGCCCGCCCGCCGCGTTCTGCTCTTCGATGAGCAGAAGCATGGTGTCCTTCAGCGTAGTTTCCGAGATCGCCATGGTGCCGGACAGCGAATGCAGCACGCCGACCTTGATGGGATCGTCACAGGCGAAGGCGCTGGTCGCGGCCAGCACGCCGGCGCCTGCAAGAGTGGTGAGTTTGAGGTGTTGAGCCATAAGTGATGCGTTCCAAAGCTGAGCCGATCTCCCCCCGAAAAACTGCGCGAAACGCACTTTCTATCGTGGCCTCAAAGACCTATTTGAGGATCACAGCATTTATGTTGTCGTCTCGCAGGGGAAGCTATCTGCCAGGATGGACCTCTGCGGGACGTTTGCGCCCGATGTGGGCGTCTAGAGTTGAGGGCACGCGCGGGCCGGGCGCCATAGATTCGCTTTCTTCATTTCCCCTGAGGAAACTTTCGCCCAAGGGTTTGACTCGAAAACGGGCGATTGCACGATTTGTAGTCGTTTCGTGAATTCTGCGATGCAGCAGGATGCGTTGCGCGACGGAACGTCTTATCCGGATTCGCGGTTTGAGCAGGTTTTGCAGGCCGTATGCGACACAACCGCGGGCGTATGCGGCACCGCGGCGAGCGTGTTATTTCGATAGGTAGATCCTATCAGATAACGAATTTCTGATATTGATCTACAGGGCGATCCAGCTTTAATCGCGCGGATAATTCGCGTGGAGGACGCAGGATGGACCGTTTAGCCCCAGATACCGCTGCAGAGCTGGACGCGATCCTCGATCGCTCTCTCCATCTCGACGGCCCGCTCTTGCCAATCCTGCATGACATTCAGGCCGCGTTCGGCCACATCCCCGAAGCCGCGATCCCGGTCATCGCCTCGGCGCTCAATGTCACGGCGGCAGAGGTGCATGGCGTGATTTCCTTCTACCACGACTTTCGCAAGGCCCCGGCGGGCAAGCACATGGTCAAGATTTGCCGGGCCGAGGCGTGCCAAGCCTCTGGCGCGACCGCGATCACTGACCGTGTGCTGTCAAAGCTTGGCCTTGGCTGGCACGACACGAGCGCAAACGGCGCGGTCACGATCGAGCCGGTCTATTGCCTTGGTCTGTGCGCCTGTGGCCCGGCGGCGATGGTCGACGGCAAGGTCGTCGGGCGTCTGGATGAGACACGCATGGAAACCGTGCTGAAGGAGCTTGGCGCATGAAGATTTACGTGCCCCGCGATGCCGCCGCGAAAGCCCTTGGCGCGGATGAGGTTGCCGACGCGATCACTGCGGAACTGTCGTCGCGCGGGATCGACGCGCAGATCGTTCGAAACGGATCACGCGGCATGGTCTGGCTGGAGCCGCTGGTCGAGATCGAAGAGAACGGCACCCGCCTTGCCTATGGTTCGGTCAGCGCTGATCAGGTTGGCGCGCTGATGGACGGCGCGCTGGAGTCGCTTGGCTCCGTCGAGGACATCCCCTTCTTCGCGCGCCAGACCCGGCTGACCTTTGCGCGCTGCGGCGTGATCGACCCGCTCGATCTGGCGGATTTCGAGGCGCATGGCGGGCTTGCGGGCCTGCGCCGCGCCATCGAGATGACCGCCGAAGAGATCGTGACCGAATTGAAGGACAGCGGCCTGCGCGGTCGCGGCGGCGCTGGGTTCCCCACAGGCATCAAGTGGGACACGGTTCGTCAGGCATCGGCGGATCGCAAGTTCATCGTGTGCAACGCCGACGAGGGCGACAGCGGCACATTCGCGGACCGCATGATCATGGAAGGCGACCCCTTCACGCTGATCGAGGGCATGGCGATTGCCGGCCTCGCCACGGGCGCGACGAAGGGCTTTGTCTACCTCCGCAGCGAATACCCCGACGCGATCGAGGTGATGAACGCCGCCGTCACGGTGGCGCGTGAAAATGGTGTGCTGGGCGCGGACATCCTCGGCTCGGGGCGCGCGTTCGACATGGAAATCCGCGTGGGCGCCGGCGCCTATGTCTGCGGCGAGGAAACCTCGCTGCTCAATTCGCTGGAAGGCAAGCGGGGCGTTGTGCGCGCAAAGCCGCCGCTGCCCGCGCTTGAAGGGTTCCTCGGCAAGCCCACCGTCGTCAATAACGTGATCTCGTTGGCGACCGTGCCGGTGATCTTTGAAAAGGGCGCCGCACATTACGCCAGCTTCGGACTTGGCCGGTCCAAGGGCACCATGCCGATCCAGATCGCGGGCAATGTCGCGCGCGGCGGTTTGTTCGAGACTGCCTTTGGCATGCCGCTGGGCGACTTGGTGAATGACGTGGCGGGCGGCACAGCGTCGGGACGTCCCGTCAAGGCCGTGCAGGTCGGTGGGCCGCTGGGCGCTTACATGCCCGTGTCCAAATTCGACACGCCATTCGCCTACGAGGAATTCGATGGTCAGGGCGGTCTGATCGGCCATGCGGGGGTCGTAATCTTCGACGACAGCGCCGACATGCTGGCGATGGCGCGTTTCGCGATGGAATTCTGCGCGGTCGAAAGCTGCGGCAAGTGTACACCCTGCCGCATCGGCGCCGTGCGCGGGGTGGAAACCATCGACCGCATCGCGGCGGGTGATCCTGCCGCCACGCCCCTGCTGACTGATCTGTGCGAGACGATGAAAGACGGATCGCTTTGTGCGCTGGGCGGGTTCACGCCCTTCCCGGTGATGTCCGCGCTAACGCATTTCCCCGACGACTTCGCACGCTCCAAGGAGGCCGCAGAATGAAGGACTTCATCATCCCCTGGGACGATCGCGACATGGGCACGCCCGCGAAAGAGGGCGCGCCGGTCACGCTGACCATCGATGGGTTCGACGTGACGGTGCCGGAAGGCACCAGCGTCATGCGCGCGGCTGCCGAGGCGGGGATCGGCGTTCCGAAGCTGTGCGCCAGCGACAACCTCGAAGCGTTCGGCTCCTGCCGTCTCTGCGTCGTCGAAATTGAAGGACGGCGCGGCACGCCCGCCTCCTGCACGACGCCCGTGGCCGAAGGCATGGTGGTGCGCACCCAGTCGTCCAGGGTCAAGAAGATCCGCAAGGGCGTAATGGAGCTGTATATCTCCGACCATCCTCTCGACTGCCTGACCTGCGCGGCCAATGGCGATTGCGAACTTCAAGATGCCGCCGGGCAAGTCGGCCTGCGCGACGTGCGCTACACGCCGGGCGAGAACCACTATGATCCTTCGGGCACTGGCGCCCGCAGCCAGGCCGAGGCGCGTCTGCGCGCACCCGAGAGTGAGGCGAACCCGCGCTATATTCCCAAGGACAACTCGAACCCCTATTTCACCTACGACCCGTCCAAATGCATCGTCTGTTCGCGCTGCGTGCGCGCTTGCGAGGAAGTGCAGGGCACCTTTGCCCTGACGATCGAGGGACGCGGCTTCGAAAGCCGCGTCTCGGCGGGCGTGGCAGGCGATGACTTTCTGTCCTCTGATTGCGTTAGCTGCGGCGCTTGCGTTCAGGCCTGTCCGACGGCGACCTTGCAGGAAAAATCAGTGGCAGAGCTGGGCACGCCCGATCGGTCCGTCGTCACCACCTGTGCCTATTGCGGCGTCGGCTGTTCGTTCAAGGCAGAACTCAACGGCGACGAACTGGTGCGGATGACGCCCTACAAGCACGGCAAGGCGAACCGCGGCCATAGCTGCGTGAAGGGCCGTTTCGCCTATGGCTACGCCAATCACACCGACCGGATCCTCAACCCGATGATCCGCGACAAGGTCGAAGACCCGTGGCGCGAAGTGTCCTGGGACGAGGCACTGAGCTTCGCGGCGAACAAGATGCGCGGGCTGCAAGAGACCTATGGCAAGAAGTCCATCGGCGTCATCACCTCGTCGCGCTGCACGAATGAAGAAACCTTCCTTGTGCAGAAACTCGCCCGCGCGGTGTTCGGCAACAACAACACCGATACCTGCGCGCGCGTGTGCCATTCGCCGACCGGCTATGGCCTTGGCCAGACCTTCGGAACCTCGGCCGGCACGCAAAATTTCGATTCCGTGGAAAAGACCGATGCCGTCATCGTCATCGGCGCCAACCCGACGGACGGCCACCCGGTCTTTGCCTCGCGCCTGAAAAAGCGCCTGCGCCAAGGCGCGAAGCTGATCGTGATCGACCCGCGCCGGATCGACCTTGTGAAATCGGCTCATATCAAGGCGGCGCATCACCTGCCGCTGCGCCCGGGAACCAATGTCGCCGTCGTCACCGCGCTGGCCCATGTCATTGTGACCGAGGGCCTGATGGACGAGGCGTTCATTCGCGAGCGCTGTGACTGGGACGAATTCCAGCACTATGCCGAATTCGTCAGCCATGAGCGTCACAGCCCCGAGGCGACCGAGCTACTGACTGGCGTGCCAGCCGAGGACCTGCGCGCCGCCGCGCGAACCTTCGCGGCGGGCGGCAATGGTGCGATCTACTATGGGCTTGGCGTGACTGAACACAGCCAGGGTTCGACCACCGTCATGGGGATCGCGAATCTTGCGATGCTGACAGGCAATGTCGGGCGCGAGGGCGTCGGCGTGAACCCGTTGCGCGGCCAGAACAACGTTCAGGGCTCTTGCGACATGGGGTCGTTCCCGCATGAGCTGCCAGGCTATCGCCACGTGAAGAACCCCGAAGTGCGCGATCTTTTCAAAGAGGCGTGGGGCGTCGAGATCGACCCCGAACCCGGCCTGCGGATCCCGAACATGCTGGATGCCGCCGTGGAAGGGCGCTTCAAGGGGCTTTACTGCCAGGGCGAGGATATCCTGCAATCCGATCCCGACACCAAGCACGTCGCGGCGGGTCTTGCCGCGATGGAATGCGTCATCGTGCATGACCTGTTCCTGAACGAGACCGCGAATTACGCGCATGTCTTCCTGCCCGGCTCGACCTTCCTCGAAAAAGACGGAACCTTCACCAATGCCGAGCGGCGCATCAACCGCGTCCGCAAGGTGATGGCGCCGAAGAACGGATATGAAGATTGGGAAGTCACCCAGGCGCTGGCGAACGCCATGGGCGCGGGCTGGCATTATACCCATCCCAGCCAGATCATGGACGAGATCGCGGCGACGACGCCCAGCTTCTCTGGTGTCGATTACGCGATGCTGGAAGAAAAAGGATCGGTCCAGTGGCCCTGCAACGAGGCGCATCCCGAGGGCACGCCGACCATGCATGTGGACGGCTTCGTGCGCGGCAAGGGGCGTTTCATGATCACCGAATACGTCGCCACCGAAGAACGCACCGGCCCGCGCTTTCCGCTTCTGCTCACCACCGGGCGCATCCTGTCGCAATACAATGTGGGTGCGCAGACGCGGCGGACGGAAAACACCGTCTGGCATGCCGAGGATGTGCTGGAAATCCACCCCCACGATGCCGAAGTGCGCGGCGTGAAGGACGGCGATTTCATCAAGCTTGCCTCGCGGTCCGGCGCGACCAGCCTGCGGGCGGTTCTGACCGATCGCGTCTCGACCGGCGTGGTCTACACGACGTTCCACCACCCCGAAACTCAGGCGAATGTCATCACCACCGATTTCTCGGACTGGGCGACGAACTGTCCTGAATACAAGGTGACGGCGGTTCAGGTTTCTTTGTCGAACGGCCCGACCGAGTGGCAGGAAGACTATGAAGCGCAGGCGCGCCAGTCGCGGCGTATCCTTCCGGCGGCGGAATGAGCAGCAGCGCGCCGCATCACAGCCGGGCAGGCCTGTCGGTCAAGGGCAGCGCGCGCCGCGATGTCGCGCGCGCCTTGCCCGAGGAAACGCCCATTGCCGTGGTGCTGAACGGCACCACACAGGCCGTGATGATGGCAACGCCGGACGATATCGAGGACTTTGCGGTCGGCTTTGCGCTGACCGAAGGCTTCGTGACGGACCTGTCCGAGATCGATGAGATCGAGGTAACACCGGCAGGAGACGGCATCGAGGCGCGGCTCTGGCTTGCCCCGCACCGCGCCGAAGAGGTGAAGACCCGCAACCGGGCGCGGCTCGGCCCTGTGGGCTGCGGGATGTGCGGGCTCGATTCGATCGAGGCAGCCATGCGCCCCTTGCCGGTAATCGCGTCGGACCTTGTCCTGACGGCGGAGGAGGTGGGCACCGCCACGGATGCCCTGCGCGAACACCAGCCGCTTCATGACCGCACGCGCGCTGTCCATGCCGCCGGGTTTCTTGTGCCGGGGCGGGGGATCGTCCTCGCGCGCGAGGATGTGGGCCGCCACAACGCGCTCGACAAGCTGATCGGCGCGATGCTGCGCGCGGGGATTGGCCCGGCGCAGGGCGCAATTGTCCTGACGTCGCGCGTGTCGCTGGAGATGGTGCAGAAGACCGTCATCGCTGGTTCGCCGATCCTGATCGCGGTCTCTGCGCCGACGACGCGCGCGCTGGATCAGGCCGAGGCTGCGGGTCTGACCGTTGCTGCCTTTGCCCGTGCCGGCAGCTTCGATCTATACTGCCACCCCCAACGCATCGCGGATGGAGACGCCCATGTCGCCTGAGAAAATGGTCATGATGGCCAACCAGATCGCCACTTTCTTCAAGACCCAGCCGACGGACACCCCTGAAGACTTGGTCGCCGCGCATATCAACGATTTCTGGGCGCCAGAGATGCGCGCAGAGCTTGCGAGTTATGCCGCGAACGGCGGCGAAGGACTCGACACCGTGGTGATTGCGGCGGTCAAAGAGCTGCGTTTGCCGGAACATTCCTAGGCCCGACCCCTGCGACGTGAGGGACACAGGCTGCGCCCGATCCGGGCAAGCCTGTGGAAAACTCTTCGCCGAGGGCCCTTCGGCTTGGTATGGATTGTGCAAATAGGCGAGCAGCCAAAACAAGCAAAAGACCATACAGCATGAAATTTCTCGCGACCTTCCTGATCGCCCTGGCGCTTGCCGCGCCCGCCGACGCGCAGTCCTTCGATGGAAAGCGGCACCTTGGCTATGGCACGCAATTCAACAACGACACGCTCGCTGATGGCCGCGACCGATGGCAGACGGGGTCTTACGTCGTGAGCGCCGTGCGCGGCAATGAATGGACCGGTGACCTGCCGCTGCGCATGGGTGAGATCGTCGAATATCGCCTGCGTGGGTCGCTCGCCGCGCCCGAATCGTTGACGCGGCCCCAACCCGGCGACCGGCGCTATGCCGCGACGTTGTCCTTCGGTGTGCATTCGCATTTCCAGAGCAGCTGGGCCGAGCATTCGGTGGGTGTCGATCTTGTCGCCACCGGTCCGATGGCGGGCATCGGCGGCATCCAAAGCCTGATCCACGATCTTCTGAGTGGGCCCAGCCCAGCAGCGGCGCAGGCCAATCAGATCGGCAACGCGGTCTATCCGACCGCCACCTTCGAGATGGGGCGCACATATTCGCTGGGGTCGAGCGTCACGCTGCGGCCCTTCGTCGAGACCATCGTGGGGGTCGAGGTCCTGGCCCGTGCAGGCGCGGATGTGAATATCGGCAGCGTCTGGCAGGGCGATCTGTCTGTGCGCGACGTGATCACCGGGCACCGCTATGACGGTGTGCGTGGCAAGGGGACAGGCTTTGGTCTGACGGTGGGCGGGGATTTCGCCGCCGTCGCGTCCAGCGCGTATTTCCCGGCGGGCGGCCCGGCCGCGCAGGAAACGCGTTCCCGCGCGCGCGCGGGCCTGACCTATCAAGGAAAGCGCTTCGGCGGTTTCACGGGCATCACCTATCTCAGCCCTGAATTCAAAGGCCAGCGCAGCGGTCAGCTTGTCGGAACGTTGCGCGTTAACCTCAGTTTCTGAGCCTCTGAAAACCATGGGTTTTTTCGGGATTCCCAGAATGGGCCTTCAATGCTAGTGTCAGCTCAATAAAAAAGAGAGCAGGCAGGCATACAGGCTATGGGGACGGGCTATAACGGCACGTTCGTCATTCCCTGGTCGCATACGGAAATAGACGGCCTTCGAGGTGCGCCGATTGGCTCGCTCAAGGAAGGTGCGTCGTGGTCCTGGGTGGGCCGTGCGATTCGGGTGGACGGACCGACATCATTATTTGTGCTCAGCGGGTCGGAAGACGTCGCGCGATTGCACGCAAGAGCGGCACGCATCGTCCGTAAACGGCTGGGCGGTGTGGCACATCTCGATCTCGATGCGAAAGCGGACATGGATCCGGAGCCTTTGATGGATGGTGGATTCTCCGTCACAGACGGCTACCGCGAATACCGGGTCACGATCATCGAGATGCCGACGGGCGAGCCCTTGGCGATGCTCGCGGGCGATCTTCCCGACGTCGGGCAAGAGCTTTGGATTTCGGGGATGGCGCTGGCGAAGGCGCAGGTGAACCGGGTCAATCACGGGGTGCGGCAGGTAATCTGCTTTACGCCGGACACGCATATCGCGACGCCGGATGGGCCGGTGCAGGTGTCCGACCTGAACGAGGGCGATCTAATCCAGACCAAGGATGATGGCCCGCAGCCCATTCGCTGGATCGGTAGCCGCCGCATGACCGGCGCGCGCCTGTTCGCCACGCCCGACCTGCGCCCGGTGCGCATCCGGGGCGGCGCCTTGGGAAGCGGGGTGCCGGATGCGGAGCTTTTGGTTTCGCCCGATCACCGTATGGTCGTGCGCGGTCCCACAGCCGAGGCGCTGTTCAACAGCCCAGAGGTGCTGGTACGCGCACGCGACATGGTCAACGATCGGACGATCACCGTGGATCACCGGCCAAGCCCGGTGACCTATTTCCACATCCTTCTGGACCGGCATCAGATCGTCTGGGCGAACGGGCTGGAATCGGAAACCTTCCATCCCGCGAACACGCCGTTCGAGGCCATCGCGCCAGAACAGCGCGCAGGACTTTTGGAAAAGGTGCCGGAGATTGACCGCGACGCCAGCCTCTATGGGGGGTTCGCGCGGCGGCTGCTTTCCGCGCCCGAAGCGGCGATCCTTGCACAATCCCTGCATTGGCGGCATTGACTCCGGTCTTTCAGCCGATATAAGCGCGCATCTCAGGGCAGCCCACGGGCTGCCCGAGCATTTTTGGTGTTGGTGGCCTCCGCAAGGGGGATCCTGTCAGGCGCAAGCCAGAGGACAACGCCCTTCCCGCGTCGCAAGGCGCCTTTTTGAAGGAGATCAGACGGTGACCAAACGCACCTCTGCCAAGTACAAGATCGACCGCCGCATGGGCGAAAACATCTGGGGTCGTCCGAAGAGCCCGGTGAACAAGCGTGAATACGGCCCCGGCCAGCACGGCCAGCGCCGCAAGGGCAAGCTGTCCGATTTCGGTATCCAGCTGCGCGCCAAGCAAAAGCTCAAGGGCTACTATGGCGACCTGACCGAAAAGCAGTTCCGCCGCATCTATGCCGAAGCCGAGCGTGTGCGTGGCGACACTGGTGAGAATCTGATCGGTCTGCTCGAGCGCCGCCTCGACGCTGTTGTCTACCGCGCCAAGTTCGTCACCACGATCTTCGCCGCGCGCCAGTTTGTGAACCACAAGCATGTTCGCGTGAACGGCCAGATCGTGAACATCCCTTCCTACCGCGTGAAGGAAGGTGACGTGATCGAAGTGCGCGACCGGTCCAAGCAGCTTGCATCGGTTCTTGAGGCAACGCAGCTCGCAGAGCGTGACGTGCCTGACTATATCGACGCGGATCATTCCAAGATGACGGCGACCTTCATCCGCACCCCGGGGCTTGGCGATGTGCCGTACCCCGTGCATATGGAACCGAACCTCGTCATCGAATTCTACGCACAGAACTAATCTACGCGATCATCAGATTTCGCGAGGGACAGGAAGGGCCGCACCGAAATGGTGCGGCCTTTATCTTTTGTGTGTGGGGTGGGGCGAACCCTGCCCTACAAGGCGCTTGCGGCTTCAAGGTCGGCCTCGAATTTCCGTCGCTCTGCCGCGCGCAGGTCTTCGGACGGGAGGCGCAGAATGTAGGACGGGTGCACGGTGACGAAGACGGGGCCATAGGCGGTGTCCTCAATCTGCCCCCGGCGCTTCAGGATCCCTTCGCGCCGTCCCGTCAGCGCCTGCAGCGCGGTGCCGCCCATGGCGAGGATCAGTTTCGGCTTCACCAGCGCGATTTCCGAGTCGAGCCACCATTTGCAGTGCTCGACCTCGGTCCGGTTCGGCGACTGGTGGATCCGCCGCTTGCCGCGCCGCTCGAATTTGAAATGCTTCACGGCATTCGTGACATAGGCCGTCGTCCGGTCCAGCCCTGCGCGCGCCGCAATCTCATCGAAAAGCTGCCCGGCGGGGCCGACAAAGGGCCGACCTTCGAGGTCTTCGTGCTCGCCCGGCTGTTCACCGACGATCATAAGGTTGGCGTCCATCGGGCCCTCGCCGGGCACCGCTTGGGTGGCGTCCTTGTAAAGAGGGCAACGGGTGCAGCCGCCAAGCTGGCTATGCAAGTGTTGCAGTGTCTCGGGCATTGCGCATCCAACGCCTGTCTCGCGCAGGCGTTCCGTGACCTTGACGGCGCGCAGGGGCGGCAGGGTTGGCGCGTTGTCCTGCATCTGTCGCGCTCGTGCCTCGGCAGTGCGGATGAGATCAGGAATATGCCGCGCCTCTGGCATGTTCTTCCAGTATTTGCGCGGCATTTCGGACGTCATCGCGCCGATCTTCACGCGCGCGGGATTGAAGATGTTGCGGAAATAGGTGCCCCACAGTTCTTCGGCGGCATCCTCTGGCATGTCGGGCTTGGCTTGGCCCGACTCGAAGCTCAGCGTGCCGTTCGTGAAGCGCGCGGTGACGTCGGGGGTTACGATCGCCCAGTCCATATCGGCAAAGCGACGGGTGAAGAAGGGGGCCGTCGGTTCTACCGTGTGATGGGTCGGCTCGAACCAGGCGGCGAACTGGCGGCGGGGGGCGTCCGCGCGCAGATCGCGGAACCGAACAAACGCCTTCATCTTGTGTGCGCAGCGATTGACGTTCTTTTCCATCAGTCGAAGGCGTTCGAGATCACCGTCGCCGCGTGCGCTCATCAGCTTTGGCTCTTGCAACAGTCGCCAGAGAAAGGCGTAGAGCCGGGCAAAGCGTTCGGGGTCGGAATGCCAGACGACGCGATTTGCAAGATCGAGAAAGCTTTTCGGAACGGTCGCAACCGTTGGCGTGGCAGGGGCGGCGGCACTGGTGGCGAACAGGTCACTTCCCGCGCCGTCGAAGGACCAAAGAACCTCTTCGGGCTGGATGCGGCTCGCCAGAAGCCCGCGCGCGGCGCTGCGCCACGCCTCGGCTGTGCCGATGCGGGGAAGATCGACCACCTGCATCAGAAAAGCGACAGCTGTTCCGGCTGCGGTGCAAAGCGCGCGCGCAAGTTCGCGCTGTCCGTCAGGGCGCCCGGTGTCCAGTTGCGCAAGGTAATAAAGGGTTTCGCCTTTTTCAGACCCGCGCCCATCCGCTTCAGATCGCCGTAGGTCAGCGTCCTATGCCGCCGCGTCGTCAGGATGCGGCCCACCGTCTTCGTCCCGAACCCCGGCACGCGCAGCAGCATCTCGCGGTCGGCGTGCTGCACATCAACCGGGAACAGCCCGCGATGGGCAATAGCCCAGGCGAGTTTCGGGTCTATGTCGAGATCGAGATTGCCGCTTTGCGTCACGCCGGTGATCTCGTCCACGTCAAAGCCGTAGAATCTCAGCAGCCAATCGGCCTGATAGAGGCGATGCTCGCGCATCAGCGGCGGCTTGATCAGCGGCAGCTTGGCCGACGAGTCGGGGATCGGCGAGAAAGCTGAATAGTAGACCCGCTTTAGGCTGTAGTCGCCGTAAAGCCGGGTCGCTTGCCCAAGGATGACCGAATCGTTCGACCCATCCGCGCCGATGATCATCTGGGTGGATTGGCCTGCGGGCGCGAATTTCTTGGGCCGCTTGCCCGTGTGGCTGCGGTCTTTCGAGGCTGTGCGCCGCGTCTTCACCTCGCCCATCGCGCTGCGGATCGTGCCGGGGTTCTTTTCGGGCGCATAAGCGGCGACCGAGGCATCGGTGGGCAGTTCGACATTCACCGACAGGCGGTCGGCGTATAGCCCGGCCTGTTCGATCAATTCCGGCGCGGCATCGGGGATAGTCTTGAGATGGATGTAGCCCTTGAACAGCTCTCGCTCGCGCAGGGTGCGAACGATCTGCACCATGTCTTCCATCGTCTTGTCCGGGGACTGGATGATGCCCGAGGACAGGAACAGCCCCTCGATATAGTTGCGCCGGTAGAATTCGGTCGTCAGATGCACGACCTCTTCGGGGGTAAACCGCGCGCGAGTGACGTTCGACGACACGCGGTTCACGCAATAGACGCAATCGTAGATGCAGAAATTCGTCATCAGGATCTTCAGAAGGCTGATGCAGCGCCCGTCCGGCGCATAGGCGTGGCAGATGCCCGAGCCTTCGGTGGATCCCAGCCCCTTCCCGCCCTTGCTGTCGCGGCGGGTCGTGCCGGATGAGGCGCAGGACGCATCGTAGCGCGCGGCGTCGGACAGGATGGCGAGTTTATCTTGCAGGGACATGGGCATGATGTTCTTTGTATGTTCTTGTCGCCCCCGGTCAAGCGACCTAAGGTCACATGCGTGACATCAGGTCTGCGCGGTAGCGGGTGCCAGCCGTCGCCCAGCGTTGCCCAAGCGCCGCGCTAGGCGGGTCTGCGCGCCTTTGCCGCTTTCCCTGTTTCTGGGGGACGGTTAGAAGAGCGGACAAAAGAGAAGGCCCCCCTGACATGAGCACGATCACACCGCAGCCCGGCATCCTCGACATCGCCCCTTACGTGGGTGGTTCGGCGCATGTGGCGGGTGTCGAGAATGCCGTCAAACTGTCGTCGAACGAGAACCCCTTCGGACCAAGCCCCAAGGCGATGGAGGCGTTTACGCGCGCGGCGCGCAACCTGCACCGCTATCCGTCCACAGACCATGCCAGCCTGCGCGGCGCGCTTGGCGAAAAGCACGGGATTGACCCGGCGCGGATCATCTGCGGCGTGGGCTCGGACGAAGTGCTGCATCTTCTGTGCCAGGCGTATGTCGGGCGCGGCGACGAGGTTCTGCATACAGAGCATGGGTTCGCCATCTACCGGATCGCGACGCAGGCGGCGGGCGGCACGCCCATCGCGGTGCCGGAACGCGAACGCGTTACCGATGTCGAGGCGCTGCTGGCTGCCTGCACCAAGAAGACCAAGCTGGTTTTCATCGCCAATCCCAACAACCCGACCGGCACGATGATCGGCGAGGGCGAGCTGGCGCATCTGGCCGACAATCTGCCCAAGGGCGCGATGCTGGTGCTCGACGGGGCCTATGCCGAGTTCGTGGGCGGCTATGACGGCGGCATCGGGCTTATCGCAAACCGCGACAATGTCTTCATGACGCGGACGTTTTCCAAGCTATACGGGCTGGGCGGTCTGCGCATTGGCTGGGGCTATGGCCCGGCCGAGGTGATCGACGTGCTCAACCGCATTCGAGGGCCGTTCAACTTGTCCGAGGCGCAGCTTGCCGCCGCCGAGGCCGCGCTCGACGATGACGAATACATCGCTCGCAGCCTCAGCGAGAACACGCGCAACCGGGCGTGGCTGGCCGAGGCGCTGATGGAAAAGGGCGTACCGTCTGATACCTCTTGCGCGAATTTCATCCTTGCGCGGTTCGCTAGCGCGGATGAGGCGCAGGCCTGTGATGCCTGGCTCAAGAAGGAAGGTCTGATCGTGCGCGGCGTCGCCAGCTACAACCTGCCGAATTGCCTGCGGATCACCGTCGGTGACGAAGCGTCCTGTCGCCGGGTCGCCCATGCTGTGGGGCAGTTCAAGGACGCGGCGCAGTGAGCGTCATCTACCAGCGCATGGCCCTGATCGGCCTTGGCCTGATCGCGGGGTCCATGGCCCATGCTGCGCGCCGGGCTGGCCTCGTGGGTGAGATCGTCGGCACCGCGCGATCCGAAGAAACCCGCGCCATCGCCGCCGAGATTGGTCTTTGCGACCGCATCGTGGATACGCCCGCCGAGGCCGTCGAGGGCGCCGATCTGGTTGTGCTGGCGGTCCCCGTCGGCGTGATGGGCAAACTGGCCGCCGAGATCGCCCCGCATCTGGCCCCCGGCGCCACCGTAACGGATGTCGGGTCCGTCAAGGGCCGCGTGATCGACGCCGTCGCCCCGCATATGCCGCATGGGGTGCATTTCATCCCGGGCCACCCGCTTGCCGGAACAGAGCATTCCGGCCCCCGGTCCGGCTTTGCAGAACTGTTCGACAACCGCTGGTGCCTTCTGGTTCCCGATGAGGCGACGGACAGCGATGCGCTCGATCGGTTGACGCGGTTCTGGCGCGGCCTTGGGTCCAACGTGGATACGATGGATGCCGAACATCATGACCTCGTCCTTTCGGTGACCAGCCACACGCCGCATCTCATTGCCTATACAATGGTCGGTGTGGCCGATGATCTGGGCCGCGTGACCGACAGCGAGGTCATCAAGTATTCCGCCGCCGGTTTCCGCGATTTCACGCGGATCGCAGCGTCCGATCCGACGATGTGGCGCGACGTGTTCCTGTCAAACAAAACCGCCACTCTGGAAATCCTTGGCCGTTTTACCGAAGAGCTGTTCGCGCTGCAGCGGGCCATCCGCACCGGCGATGGCGAGATGCTGCACGACTATTTCACCCGCACCCGCGCGATCCGGCGCGGGATCATCGAGGCGGGCCAGGACACCGACGCACCCGATTTCGGGCGCAAGAAAGCAGGCTCATGATCCGGGGGGCGTGGCTTTGGGTTCTGCTGACCTGCCTCGCCGGGCAGGCGATTGCCGATGCGCCAATCCGCTCTCCTTATCCGATGCCGCGGCCCGGCGTGGCCGACGTCTCGGCGCAGGACACGGTGGACGAAACCCCGTTGATCGCGAGCGACGAGGCGATCGTCGTCTCGCCTGTCCCGACACCGCGCCCTGATGAGCGGGCGCGCGCCGTGGCCGCGGCGCTGCGCACTCCGCCGCCCGTCAGTCCGCCTAAGCCCAATGTCGTGCTGGCCGGTCGCCGCTCTGCCGTTTTGGTCTCGCCTCGTCCCTTCGCGCGGCCCGAGAACCTGCAACGGCGCAGCGTCGTGCGCGCATCCGGCATGGTCGTGCGCAACCCGCCGCCCCAGACATCATCGGGCCGGGTTACGGGCGTGTGCGGCGATGCGCAGATCATCGGCCAGACCGTTGCGCCGATCCAGGGGCGGATTCAGGGCTGCGGTGTCGCCAATCCCGTGCGCGTCTCGTCTGTCGCCGGGGTCGCGCTGACGCAACCTGCGATCCTGGAGTGTTCGGCGGCCAAGGCGCTCAAGACCTGGATGGTGAACACCGCGCAGCCGACCGTGGGACGGCTTGGCGGGGGGATCGCGTCGATCCGTGTCGCGGCGCATTATTCCTGCCGTACCCGCAACAACCAGCCCGGCGCGAAAATCTCAGAGCATGGGCGCGGCAAAGCAATCGACATCTCGGCGATCAACCTTCGGAACGGGCAGTCGATTTCGGTTCTCAAGGGCTGGCGCGATCCGTCCGTGGGGCCAGTAATGAAGCGTCTGCATGCTGGCGCCTGTGGGCCGTTCGGCACAGTGCTTGGCCCCAATTCGGACCGCTTCCACCAGGATCATTTCCATTTCGACACGGCGCGGCACGGCAACGGGCCGTATTGCCGCTAAGGCTCAGGCCGTCTGGGCGAGCCTTGCTTCAAGCACGTCGAAGGGTACGCCGGGTTCATCCTTGGCGCCCCGGATCACCAGCGATGTTTTGACGCTTGCGACATTCTCGGCGGCTGTCAGTTGTTCGGTCAGGAAGGTCTGGAAGGTCGACAGATCGGGCGCTGCGCATTTCAGGATGAAATCCACCTCGCCGTTCAGCATGTGACATTCACGCACGAGCGGCCAGTTGCGGCAACGCTCTTCGAATCGCGATAGATCGGCCTCGGCCTGGCTTTGCAGACCGACCATGGCGAAGACCTGAACCTCGAACCCCAGGCTGCGCGCGTCGATATCGGCGTGATAGCCACGGATATAGCCTTGCTCTTCGAGGGTGCGCACGCGGCGCAGGCAGGGCGGGGCCGAAATGCCCACGCGCTTGGCCAATTCGACATTGGTCATGCGGCCATCTGACTGAAGCTCTGCCAGAATCATCCGGTCGATTGGATCGAGTTTCGAGCCTGCCATGACACCCTTCCGAGAATTTTTCGAAAGCTATCTTTTCGGCGCGACCTGCGCAACAATGTTTCGTATCTGCGCAATATCGTTAGGCGGGTGTCACGGGCTTTCGATTTGGGGCCAAGGCCCCTATATGACCGCAACAAACACACAGCGCTGAAGGGGTCGGTCATGGCTGAAACGCGTCACGTCAAGGTTCTTATCGTCGGGTCGGGACCGGCCGGGTATACGGCGGCCGTCTATGCCAGCCGCGCCATGCTGGAGCCCGTGCTGATCCAGGGCTTGCAGCCCGGCGGACAGCTGACGATCACGACCGAGGTGGAAAACTGGCCCGGCGATACTGAAGTTCAGGGCCCCGATCTGATGGTCCGCATGGAAGCGCACGCCAAGTCTGTCGGGACAGAGATCGTGTCCGATATCGTGACCTCGGTCGATCTGTCCAAGAGGCCCTTCACCGCCGTTTGCGACAGCGGCACGGTCTTCAAGGCAGACGCGCTGATCCTCGCGACCGGCGCGCAGGCGAAATGGCTGGGCTTGCCGTCCGAGGAGAAGTTCAAGGGTTTTGGCGTTTCGGCCTGCGCGACCTGCGACGGCTTCTTCTATCGCGGGCAAGAGGTTGTCGTGATCGGAGGCGGCAATACGGCTGTGGAAGAAGCGCTGTTCCTGACGAATTTCGCGTCCAAGGTGACGTTGATCCATCGCCGCGACAGCCTGCGGTCGGAAAAGATCCTGCAGAACCGTCTTTTCAAGAACCCCAAGGTGGACCTGATGTGGAACCACACGGTCGAGGAAGTCATCGGCGGGGACAATCCTTTGGGCGTCGAGGGCGTGCGTGCCAAGCATGTCGAAACCGGCGAAATGACCGAAGTGCCGTGCAAGGGCTTTTTCGTGGCCATCGGCCATGCGCCCGCATCGGAATTGGTGAAGGACCAGCTTGAGACACATCACGGCGGCTATGTCGTGACCAAGCCTGATTCCACCGCGACCTCGATCCCCGGTGTCTTTGCGGCGGGCGATCTGACCGACCACATATACCGCCAGGCCGTGACCAGCGCTGGCATGGGTTGCATGGCCGCGCTAGAGGCTGAACGCTTTCTCGCAGAGCAGGACGAAGATCCGGGCCCCGCCAAGGACGAGGCAGAGCCGCTGGGCTATGGCGCGCCGGTAGACGAGACACACTAAGCGTCTGAGCGCGCAGAACCAAAAAAGGCCGCCCTCGCATCCACGCGGGCGGCCTTTGTCGTTTGAAAAGCACTTGATCCGCAGCGAGGCCGCACGCGGCAGCTTGCAAGGCACCGCGAACAGGCGTTCCGGTTTTTGCCGCAGGTGCGAACGACGGCCCAGATCCGGGATAATCACTGGAATTTAGGGCGTATTTTGCTGATTATCGCCTGTTTCGCTTGAATTTGGACACATTCGGCGGCTACGCCCTCGCGCGAGGCAGACCTTTGACTTTGATCGAGTAAGACATGAACATTCCCAATCTCGCCCCCATTCCCGAACTTTATGTATCCTACGAGTCAGCGCAGAAGCTGAAAGTCGAGGCCGGCAACCTGACCAGCTGGGATCTGACGCCGCGCCAGATCTGCGATCTTGAGCTTTTGATGAATGGCGGGTTCAACCCGCTGAAGGGCTTTTTGGGCGAAGAGGATTACGAGAGCGTCGTCGAGAACATGCGCCTCGCCGACGGGACGCTTTGGCCGATGCCCATCACGCTGGATGTGCCCGAGAAATTCGCCGACACGGTCGAGGTTGGCCAAGATATCGCGCTACGCGATCAGGAAGGCGTTATCCTTGGCACGCTGACGGTCACCGACAAATGGGTGCCAAACAAGGACCGCGAGGCCGAAAAGGTCTTTGGCGCGAATGATTCCGCGCATCCGGCGGTGAACTACCTGCACAACACGGCGGGCAAGGTTTATCTGGGCGGTCCCATCACCGGCATTCAGCAGCCCGTCCACTATGATTTCAAGGCGCGCCGCGATACGCCGAACGAACTGCGCGCCTTTTTCCGCAAGCTGGGCTGGCGCCGTGTCGTCGCCTTCCAGACACGCAACCCGCTCCACCGTGCGCATCAGGAACTGACCTTCCGCGCCGCGAAAGAGGCGCAGGCGAACCTTCTGATCCATCCCGTGGTTGGCATGACGAAGCCCGGCGATGTCGATCACTTCACCCGTGTGCGCTGCTACGAGGCGGTTCTCGACAAATACCCGCAGGCCACCACGACGATGAGCCTTCTCAATCTAGCCATGCGCATGGCAGGGCCACGCGAGGCCGTGTGGCACGGGCTGATCCGCAAGAACCACGGCTGCACGCATTTCATCGTCGGGCGCGACCATGCAGGTCCCGGCAAGAACAGCGCAGGCGAGGATTTCTACGGCCCCTATGACGCGCAGGATCTCTTCCGCGAGCATCAGGACGAGATCGGCATCGAAATGGTCGACTTCAAGCACATGGTCTATGTGCAGGAACGCGCGCAATATGAACCGGCGGACGAGATCGAGGATGGTGTGACCGTCCTCAACATCTCAGGCACTGAATTGCGCCGCCGCCTGCGCGAGGGGCTGGAAATCCCCGACTGGTTCTCGTTCTCCGAGGTGGTCAAGGAACTGCGCCGCACCTCGCCGCCGCGCGCAAAGCAGGGGTTCACGGTGTTCTTCACCGGGTTCTCGGGCTCTGGCAAGTCGACCATCGCGAACGCGCTGATGGTCAAGTTGATGGAAATGGGCGGGCGCCCAGTCACGCTGCTCGATGGCGATATCGTGCGCAAGAACCTGTCGTCAGAGCTTGGGTTTTCGAAGGAACACCGCGATCTGAATATCCGCCGCATCGGTTTTGTTGCGGCCGAGATCACCAAGAACGCGGGCATCGCGATCTGTGCGCCCATCGCCCCCTATGCTGCGACGCGCCGGGCCGTGCGCGAAGATATCGAAAGCTTCGGCGCCTTCGTCGAGGTGCATGTCGCGACCTCGATCGAGGAATGTGAACGGCGGGATCGCAAGGGTCTTTACAAGCTCGCGCGCGAGGGCAAGATCAAGGAATTCACCGGGATCAGCGACCCCTATGACGTGCCGGAAACGCCCGAGCTGCGGCTGGAAACCGAAGGCACCGATGTCGATCACTGTGCGCATCAGGTGCTGCTGAAACTGGAAAGCATGGGCCTGATTTCCAGCCAGACCTTCTGAATCAGTCGTTCTGTAAGCCTGCAAGATACCGCGCCCCGGCGCGCTATCTCTTTGAAACAAGAGCGTGTCCGGCGCACTCCCTGTGGCCGCCCAGCAGACCTGTGCAGGGCACAAGCGATCCGAAACGGACCTGCGATATCTGGGCAATGTGGCAGGGGCGCGTCTTTGGCGGCAATCTGACTGGCAGCGGCTTTGAAGGTGTGCTGGGCGCACAGGTCGGGGCCTCCCAACGGCAAAAACCGGGCCGTCGTCCTGCCTGATGCATCAAGACCACGCCCGAGAATCCGCCGTTCCCGGTATCCCTTGACGTAGAGGGGCGGGCTGCGAGAGGCGTAGGGTGCCCGGGCTGGCACGACCGTGCTCTTGCGGCGCAACCCTGCGCGTAACCTCGGCTTGTGGCACCCAGCCCGAAAGTCACCACGGGATGGGGGAACGACACGATGCAGAAACTGATTGGACTTGGTGCAGGGGCAGCCGTCGCCGCCACCGTCGCAACGCCGTCGCTTGGAAACGGAGCGGACCCTGTTTGTCCGCCAGAAGCCGGAGACGTGGAGCTGGAATCGGACGACGTGCACGGTGACGGGCCCCCTGTCGGCTGCCCGCCATCCGACGAAGGCCCCGAAGACCCTGACACCGGCCCGAGCGAGGGGTCCAGCCTTGGATCTGGCAACGCGTCGGTCGGCGCCATAGACGATGCCGTCGATGACGCCTTCAGCGATGGAGGCAGCGGGGTTCAGGCCAGCCGCGGGACGCTGCAGTTGTCCACGATGGGCACCGGCGGGATGTCGCGTGGCTGGGAGGCCTGGGTCGTCGGGCAAGGGCGCCTCTTCGGGGGCAGCCTCACGGGCGGCGGTTTCGAAGGCACGGTCGGGGCGCATGTCGGTATCGGTCCCGCTGCACATTTTGGTGTGCTCGTGTCCTACGGGGACTACACGCTCACACAGGGAGGAACGACGACCGACACCGAAGCCCTCAGCTACGGTCCGTATTTCAAGCTCGACCTGACCGAGCGCTATCGCCTTGACGGCTACCTGGCCTTCGCGTCGCCGAACTATACTTCGGGCGCCACAAGCTACTCCTCAGCGCGCACGCTGGGCGGTCTGAACCTTCGGGCGACCTATGAAATCAGTGGGGTCGAGATCGACAGCTTCCTCGGTGTGCGCGGGTTCTCCGAGTCCCTTCCATCGGCATCCGGCGCTGCTCGCACGATCACCAGCTATACCGGATCCATCGGGTCACGCGCGACGTTCAACGCAGGTCGGCGGCTGCGGCCCTACGTCAGCCTTGCAGGCGAATACAACAGCTTCTCGAATGGCCTTGGCACCACGACCGACAGCATTGCTCCGCGCGTCGAGGCGGGCCTCGACTACCGGGGTGACGCGGGGACCCTGTCGATCAATCTGGATGGCGGGCAGTTGTTTACAGGGACCGAAGATTACGGTGTGGCCCTGCGATACGAGACAAGCTGGTAAAGGCTAACCGAGGTTCAGAAAACCGCGCATCAGCACATAGCCTTGCCCGGCCACGCGGACGCCTTCTATGGCATCGCGTGGTCCGATCACTTCGACGCTGGCCTGTCCTGGGCGGCCCATCCAGTGGCCTTGTTCGGCCAGGAAAGACGGTTCTTCCAGCAGACCTTCTGACCATAGATAGGCCGCCATCGCGCCGGTCGCCGATCCGGTGAACGGGTCCTCGGGCGGCAGCGGCGGTGCGAGAAGAAGGCGGGAAAAGGTCGCCCCCTCCGCGCTCATCCCGCCGAGCGTCACAAGGAACGGCTCCATCACCGGGTCGGCAAGGTCGAGGCTTTTCTGGAAACGCTCCAACTTGCCCGCATCCAGTTTCGCAGCACGAAGGGCAACCTGATCGGCGACAAGGGTCACGACGAAGGGCAGGCCGGTCGAGACGACGCGCGGTGGCGCGACGATCTCGTCCTCATTCAGGCCGAGCATATCGGCGATGGTGTTCTCGGGGATGTAGGGGCCGAAGACAGGGGCGTTCTGGCGCATCGACACCCAGACGCCGTCATCGCCAGCGGTGATGTCGACCGGCACGACGCCCGCGCCGGTCTCGACGGTCAATTTGCCTGGCTCAACCAGTCCCCTGTCATAGAGCGAGACAATGGTGGCGACGGTCGGATGCCCGGCAAACGGAATTTCTCGGTCGGCCATGAAATAGCGGATCTTCAGATCGGCGGTGTCGGATCGACACAAGAATGTGCATTCGACCAGCCCCGTCTCGCGGGTGATCGACATACACAGATCATCGGAAAATCCGTCGGCCTCATACACGACGGCGCAGCCGTTTCCTGCGAAAGGCTGCGCCGTGAATGCATCGACCCAATCGAAGCCAATGGGCATCAGTGAACGTTCACCGGTGCGAAATCGTGCTGGCGTGCCAGGATGAAGGCCATGTTCCGGTCCTTCACAAGCGCAAGGCGGTTGCCATCGGTGTCGTGCACGGCAAAGAGCGTCTCCAGATCGGGCGCCTGTTCGCGCACTTCATCGGGCAGCTCGTCGACATTGACGGGGCGCACGTAGACGATCCGTTCGGGTTCGTCCTGGGTGAAATCATATGTCTCGTTCATGTCTTGGTCTCCCGTGGGGCGGTCGTTCCGATGGGGATCGTCTGGACCACGCTTTCCGGTTTTGCCCGTCTCAGATCGACATGCAGCAGGCCGTTCTCAAGCTGGGCACCTGCCACTTCAACGCCGTCGGCGAGGACAAAGGTCCGTTGAAACTGCCGCGCCGCAATGCCGCGGTGCAGGAAGACGCGGGCGTCATCGTCTTCCGCCTGGCGTCCGCGAACGACAAGCTGCCGGTCCTCGACGGTAATCGACAGGTTGTCTTCGGCAAACCCGGCGACAGCGAGGGTGATGCGGTAGGCGTCTTCGCGGTGCTGTTCGATATTGTAGGGCGGGTAGCCGCCCGAATCGGATTTCGCGGTCCGTTCGACCAGCCGTTCCAACTGCTCGAACCCCAGAAGGAAGGGGTGCGACCCAAGGGTCATCTTCGTCATCGACACGTCCTTTTCAAAGCGACTGTGCAAATTCGGCCCCGTTGCGGCGACCTTGTACGAAATATGGGAAAGGCGTTCGCGTACTGCAAGGTCTTCGCCCCACAGAGCTTGGAGGGAATCGCCTTTGCCCTTATGTTAAGCAGACGGTCAGGGACGTTTTCCCAAGGTGAGCCCAATGAACATGCTGTCCAACATGAACGCTGACGAAGTGATGCGCATCGAGCTCGAGCATCTTCGCGAGGAACACCGCGATCTCGACGCCGCGATCGAGGCGCTTCAAGGCTCTCTTGTTGGCGATCAATTGCGGCTGCAACGGCTCAAGCGTCAGAAACTGGCGCTGAAAGACAAGATCGCACGCCTCGAAGACCGGATTTTCCCCGACATCATCGCCTGATTGCGCCCGAACGGCCCATGGGTATAGTGCGCTCTCTTTCCATTCTAGGCGAGGGCCGGGCGTGAGCGCGACAGTAGGAATCATCATGGGCAGCCAGTCGGACTGGGCCACGATGAAAGAAGCCGCCGAGATTCTGGATGCGCTGGGCGTGGCCTATGAAACGCGTATCGTTTCGGCCCACCGCACGCCGGACCGCCTGTGGGACTACGGCAAGACCGCGGTGGACCGCGGGCTTCAGGTGATCATCGCGGGCGCGGGCGGCGCGGCGCATTTGCCGGGCATGATGGCCTCGAAGACGCGGGTGCCGGTGGTTGGCGTTCCAGTGCAGACCAAGGCGCTCTCGGGTGTCGACAGCCTGTATTCCATCGTTCAGATGCCCAAGGGCTTTCCCGTTGCGACGATGGCCATCGGCGCGGCAGGCGCTGCGAATGCCGGCCTGATGGCCGCCGGTATCCTGGCCTTGCAGGACGAAGGCTTGGCGCAGCGGCTTGACGACTGGCGCGCGGCGCTGTCCGCCTCGATCCCAGAGGAGCCGAGCGATGACTGACGCAATTCCTCCCGGATCGACCATCGGCATTCTGGGTGGCGGTCAGCTTGGGCGCATGCTGTCCGTCGCGGCGGCGCGCTTGGGCTACAAGACCTGCATCTTTGAACCGGCGGGTGATCCCCCGGCAGCGCATGTGGCGAATTTCCACCTGAAGGCGGGCTATGACGACACGGACGCGCTGACGCGTTTTGCGCAGGCCTGCGACGTCGTCACATATGAGTTCGAGAACATCCCGACCGAGGCGCTTGATACGGTCGAGCGGCACTGCACTGTCCGCCCGAACCGAGAGGCGCTGCGCGTCAGCCAGGACCGGCTGACCGAAAAGGCGTTCCTGCAAGATCTTGGCCTTGATACCGCGCCGTTTGCCGACATTACCGGGCTGCCGGGCCTCGAAGAGGCGTTGACCAGCATCGGCGCGCCCGCGATCCTGAAGACCCGTCGTTTCGGCTATGACGGCAAGGGCCAGGTCCGCATCGACAACCCTGATGACGCTGCCAGCGCCTTTGCCGACATGAAGGGCGCGCCTGCAATCCTTGAAGGCTTCGTCCACTTCGACCGCGAGATATCTGTGATCGGTGCACGCGGCGCCGATGGGCAGGTTGCCTGTTTCGATCCCGGCGAGAATGTGCACAAGGGCGGTATCCTGCGCACGACGACCGTGCCTTCCGGTGTATCGGGGCGCACGCGCACGGATGCGGTGCTGATCGCGGCGAAGATCTTGAATGCTCTCGATTATGTCGGCGTCATGGGGGTCGAGCTGTTCGTGACTGCCGAGGGTGCGCTCGTCGTGAACGAGATCGCGCCGCGTGTGCATAATTCGGGCCACTGGACGCAGAATGGCTGTGCGGTCGACCAGTTTGAACAGCACATCCGGGCCGTGGCGGGGTTGCCGCTGGGTGACGGGCAGCGCCATTCCGATGTGACGATGGAGAACCTGATTGGCGACGACATGCTGTCGGTGGCCGATATCTTGTCAGAGCCAAACGCCGCCTTGCACCTTTACGGAAAAGCCGAGGCCCGCGAAGGCCGCAAGATGGGCCATGTAAACCGTGTCACCGGCTAGTCGCGCCGGTTCGCCGTGCCGATGGGCAGGTCGAGTTCACGGTCGAATCGGCCAGTTCCAAGGAACGCCTTCACCTGCGCGACGACAAGTGGATCGAGCATCATGAAGGTATGCGACACCGGCAGCGTGATGTGATCCTGCATCCCGCGCAGCCGGGTCGAGGCGACGGACACCTTGCCATCGTCGACGCCCTTGATCATCCCGCTGAACACCGGGTTCCACGACAGGGTGCCCGCGATCACCCCAAGCTCGAACCGCGCCGGACCCAGGCTGTTGGGCACGCTGTCCGGGTCGGTCCCCAGTTGCGGGCCAGCGGGGCCGTTGATCCAGCGAAACGGGCCGAGGTCGCCGAACGCGTCCACAAGTTCTGATCCGTGGTTCGGCGGCGCGAGCATCACGACGCGGCCCATATCCTTGGGGCGGTTGTCCTGCAGCCACGCGCGCAAAAGGATGCCGCCCATGGAATGGGTCACGAAATGCACGCGATCCTCGCCGCATTCCGCCACGGCGGGGGGCAAGGCGCGAGGCACCAGCGCCTCGATCCTTGCGTCGGTGGACGGGTAGCCGCGATTGACGACACGGTAGCCTTCGTCCTCCAACGCTTCGGCCATCACGATCATCGACGCGGTGGATCTGGCCAGCCCGTGCAGCAGCACGACGCAATCGGCCCACGCGATCGTGGGCACCAGCATCAGGAAAAGGGGCAAGATCAGGCGCATGCAAGGTTAGATAGGCCGCACAAGGCCACTTGCACAGGGGCGGATGGAAGGCCACGCTATTGCAATGAGTGCAAAATCCCCGCCCGCCGTTCCGCGCCTTGCGGCCAGAGCGCTGATCGTGCAGGACGGTCGGCTTTTGGTCGTGAACGCCTATCCCGGCGCCAAAAGCGATCTGTGGTGCGCGCCCGGAGGCGGGGTAGAGCGCCACAGTTCTATCGCCGACAATCTGCGCCGCGAAGTGTTCGAAGAAACAGGCCTGACCGTCGAGGTCGGCGCGCCCGCTTTGGTCAATGAATTTCATTCGCCCCAGCGCCAGTTTCACCAGGTTGAGATCTTCTTTCGCTGCACGATAAGGGACGGCGCACTCGATCCCGGTTGGACCGATCCCGAGGGTGTCGTCACGCGCCGCCGGTTCGTGTCGCAGACTGAACTGGCAGGCCTGCACCACAAGCCCAGCAGCCTGGCAGAGGCCGCGTGGGGCGACAGGATGATCTACGACCCTTTGGAACTGATGGTGCGCTGAGGCGCGCTGAGCGCGGTCAGAACACCCGCCGCTACGAGGGCCGAGGCGATCACGAAGCGCAGCGTCAGGGCCTCACCCAGAAAGATCATTGCGCCGATCAGGGCGATGACCGGGACGGTAAGTTGCAGGACGGCAGCGACGGTCCGGCTGATCTGCGGCAGAATGCGATACCACAGGACATAGGCCCAAGCCGACACACCAGCGCCCGCGGCGAGGGCAAGAAGGATGCCGCCCCCTTGCGCCGTCGTGCCCGACGGGAAGAGGAAAGCGATCAGGATCGCCGCAGGGCTTGCCAGCGTGAAATTCAGCGCCGTGTCACCCAGCGGATCGCGCATGCCGCGCCCGGCGAGCGAATAGATACCCCAACCAATAGCTGCCAGGATCATCGACGCCGCGGCCCAGAGCGCAGCATCCACATCCCCTTGCGGCCACAGAAGATAGGCGAGGCCGAGGAACGCCAGCGCGCCGCCAATCCAGCGGCGTGGGGGGATTGGTTCTTTCAGGATGATGGCGCCCGCGAACATCGTCACTTGGACCCCGCCGAACAGCATCAGTGCACCAAGGCCCGCGTCAAGATGCAGATAGGCGAGCGAGAAAAACACCATATACGTCAACAGCATCGTCGCCCCGATCCCATGCTTCCGCAGATTGAACACAGGTCGGCGTTGCTGAAGCGCCAGCAGCGCCAGAAGCAGCAGCGCGCCCGATCCGGTGCGGATTGCGGCGAAATCGAGTGGGCCGATCAGCCCTGTGCCCACGCCCGCGCGGTTCAAAACGGAACTGGCAGCGAAGGGCACCATGAGCGCGGCGGCGAGAAGATAGCGATCCATGCCGCCACTCATCCGCTTCGCGCGCCGGGGTCAAACCCTAAACGCAAGAAAGGGCCCCGTGGGGCCCTTTCCGCAAGTCTTCGCAAAGGCGCGATGGATTACATCATGCCGCCCATGCCGCCCATGTCGGGCATGCCGCCGCCTGCGCCGCCGCCGTTCTTTTCGGGCTTGTCAGCGATCATGGCTTCGGTGGTGATCAAGAGGCCAGCGACCGATGCTGCATCCTCAAGCGCGGTGCGCACGACCTTTGCGGGGTCGATGACGCCGAACTTGAACATGTCGCCATATTCTTCGGTCTGGGCGTTGAAGCCGAACTTCAGGTCGTCCGATTCACGGATCTTGCCGGCAACGACGGAGCCGTCGACGCCTGCGTTTTCCGCGATCTGGCGCAGCGGTGCCTCGAGCGCACGGCGCACGATGGCGATCCCTGCGTTCTGGTCGCTGTTGTCGCCTTCGAGACCGTCAAGCGCCTTGGCGCCCTGGATCAGGGCGACGCCGCCGCCGACCACGATGCCTTCCTGAACCGCGGCGCGGGTTGCGTTCAGCGCGTCGTCGACGCGGTCCTTACGCTCTTTCACCTCGGTTTCGGTCATGCCGCCGACGCGGATGACGGCAACGCCGCCTGCCAGCTTGGCGACACGTTCCTGAAGCTTCTCACGGTCGTAGTCCGAAGAGGTCTCTTCGATTTGCTGACGGATCTGACCCACGCGGGCTTCGATCTCTGCCTTTTCGCCAGCGCCGTCGACGATGGTGGTCTCGTCTTTGGTGATCTGGACCTTCTTGGCGGAGCCAAGCATGTCCATCGTCACCGATTCCAGCTTCATGCCAAGGTCTTCCGAGATCACTTGGCCGCCGGTCAGGATCGCGATGTCCTGCAGCATGGCCTTGCGGCGATCACCGAAGCCCGGTGCCTTGACGGCTGCGATCTTGAGGCCGCCGCGCAGCTTGTTGACCACGAGGGTCGCCAGGGCTTCGCCTTCGACGTCTTCAGCGATGATCAGAAGCGGCTTTTGCGACTGGATCACCTGCTCGAGCAGCGGAACCATCGGCTGCAGCGAAGACAGCTTCTTCTCGTGAAGAAGGATCAGGCAGTCTTCCAGCTCTGCGACCATCTTGTCCGAGTTGGTGACGAAGTAGGGCGAAAGGTACCCACGGTCGAACTGCATGCCTTCGACGACTTCGGTCTCGGTCTCGAGGCCCTTGTTCTCTTCGACAGTGATGACGCCGTCATTGCCGACCTTCTGCATCGCGTCCGCGATCTGCTGGCCGATATCGGCTTCGCCGTTCGCGGAAATGGTGCCGACCTGGGCGACTTCCTCGGTGCCCGAAACGGGGCGTGCGGCGGCTTTGATCGCTGCGACCACTTTCGAGGTCGCCAGATCGACGCCACGCTTGAGGTCCATCGGGTTCATGCCAGCGGCAACGGCCTTGGCGCCTTCCTTGACGATGGCCTGGGCCAGAACCGTCGCGGTGGTGGTGCCGTCGCCGGCTTCGTCATTGGTGCGGCTGGCGACTTCTTTCACCATCTGCGCGCCCATGTTCTCGAACCGGTCTTCCAGTTCGATCTCTTTGGCGACAGTCACACCGTCCTTGGTAATGCGGGGAGAGCCGAAGCTCTTTTCGATCACGACGTTCCGGCCTTTGGGGCCAAGGGTCACCTTCACCGCGTCGGCGAGGATGTTGACGCCCTTGAGCATCTTGTTGCGGGCGTCCGTGTCGAACTTGACGTCTTTAGCAGCCATGTGACTTGCTCCTAACGTGAATGGGTTTCGTTGAAGGGCGGACGATCAGATCAGGCGATAACGCCGAGGATGTCCGATTCCTTCATGATGAGAAGCTCTTCGCCGTCGAGCGTGATCTCGGTGCCGGACCATTTGCCGAAGAGCACCTTGTCACCAGCCTTGACGTCCATCGAGATGCGATCGCCGTCTTCGTCCTTGGCACCTGCGCCAACGGCAACGATTTCGCCCTCGGCGGGCTTTTCTTTCGCGGACTCGGGGATGATAAGACCCCCTTTGGTCGTTTCGTCGCTCTCGACGCGACGGACCAGCACGCGGTCATGCAGCGGAGTGAAAGCCATCTGAACGCTCCTTGGTTCAATGTTAAAATCTGGTGTTATCACTCACCGTGGTAGAGTGCTAACGTCTGCGATGTAAGGAGACTGTGATCCGGTGTCAACGGCTGTGTCGTGAAAATCGTCCGGATGTTTTGGCCTATGCGGTCCGGTCGCCTTACGCTAACGTCAACTTCGGTTCTCTGCGCGTTGAGTTGAGTAGTGTACCGACCCGCACTGCGGGCGATTGTTTGCAGTGCCGGGGGACGAATGACGCAGACAGACACGCGCCGCAAGGCGATTTCCGGCTCTGCAATCCGGGCTTTCCTGATCGGCGGCGTTCTGGGGCTAGACTCAGTCAGCTATCACATAGCGATGGCCGCGCTGATCTTTTCGGGTCCACTGGCCGGGTATCTGGGTCTTGGATCCGGGCTGTTCCTGCTGGCGGCGGCCTTCAGCACCCTGGTGCTGGTCTGGCGAAGCGCGATTCCGGCGGCAGTGTCGAACGTCCAGGATGCCGCGCTTGCGGTGCTGGCGCCTGCGGTCGCCATCGCGGTCGTGCAGGTATCATCGCCAGAGGCGGCGCTTGCGACAGCCCTCGCCATCCTTGGCCTGACGGCTGTCACGACGGGGGCTGTGCTGCTTTCGATGGCCAAGCTGAAGGCCGACCGACTGGCACGGGTCATGCCGTTTTCTGTCGCGGCAGGTTTCCTGGCCGCATCCGGCTGGCTGCTTGTCTCGGCGGCGCTGGTTCTGGCCGCAGAGGTCAGCAGCGTCTGGCAGCTTGCCGAGATAGCCAGCGATCCAGACTCCCAGCGCAATCTTGCGTTGACCGTGGCCTTCGGCCTCTCTCTGTGGGTCCTGTCGCATTTCTTTGGCATCAGCGCGATCCTCGCGTTGATCGCGCTTGGGTTCTTCCTGTTCTACGGAATCCTGTCACAGCTTGGCATGTCGGTCGAAGACGCCCGCACGGTGGGTGATTTGCCCAGCATCGCCGCCGATGGCTTTGCGGAATTGCCCGACCCGGGTCTGGTGCGCCTGATCGACTGGACAGCACTTGGCGGCGCGCTGCCGCTTGTTGCCGCCGCCGTGACGGTCAATATCATCGGTTTCTTCCTCAACATCACCGGAGTCGAGCTGGGCGCGCGGCGCGATGTGGATATCGCGCACGAGATGAATGTCACTGGCAGCGCGAATATCGCCGTGGGTGTCTTCGGATCGGGCGGGGTGTTTTTGGCCTCGGGCGTGACGCTTCTGGCAAGCCGTCTGCGCCTGCAAAGCCGCGCTGTGGGCATCGCGGTCGGGGCGATCTGCTTTCTGGCGTTCTTTTTCGCCAACGCGTTCATTCCGTATGTGCCGCATTTCCTGACCAACGGCTTCATCCTCTTCATCGGCCTGACGATGCTGGAGGATTGGCTGTTTCGCACGCGCAAGCGGCTGGACCGGACCGAATGGCTGGTGGTGCTGGCCATTGTGTTGACGACGGCAATTGCGGGGATGATCCCGGCGATCCTTTTGGGGATCGCGCTTGCGGTGGTGAAATTCGTCGTGGCCTATGCGCGGCTTCCTGTCATCCGCAGGGCCGCGCCGTTGACCGCCTGGGCAAGCTCTGTCGACCGGTCGAAGACTGCGCGTGCCGTTCTGGCGGAAGAGGGCAAGAGCGTCTTTGTCATCGAGTTGGCGGGCTACATCTTTTTCGGCTCGGCCGAGCAGATCCTCGATACCGTGCGCGCGCGGCTGAAGGATGCGCCGCGCCTGCGCATCTGCGTTCTCGATTTCGCGGGTGTGACCGGGCTAGACAGTGCGACCTACGCGGCGTTCGAAAAGCTTGGCCAGGTCGTGCAGGCCGCGCGGGCTGAGGTGATCCTCGCCAGCCTCGCACCAGAGGATGCCAGCGGGCTGGAACGCTGGGGGCTGGATTTGGCTGGCGGCACGCCGTTCCGCCTTGCGCCCAGCCGAGACGCCGCGCTGACCGCGATCGAGGACCGGATCGCAGGCGCGGAAAGCACCGACGAGGGCGATCCAGTGGAACTTTTCCTGCCGCATGAGATGCCGGAAGACGCGCGCGCGCTCTTCGCGCGGACCGAAAGGCTGGATCTCAGGCCCACGCAACTGGTGATCGAGGCGGGGGCGTCGGACCGGGATATCTTCTTCGTGCTGTCGGGGCGGCTTTCGGTCTTCATCACGACAGATAATGGCCAGCGTTTGCGCGTCCGGTCCATGCTGCGCGGCACGATCGTCGGCGAAGTTGCACGCTATCTTGGCGGCCCGCGCACCGCCGATGTCAGCGCGGATGTGCCAAGCGTCGTGCTGGCGCTGCGCGAGGCAGAGATCGACCGGCTAGAACGGGACGCGCCTGCGCTGTCGGCGTTGCTGCACCGTCTGGTCGCGCGCAATCTGGCCGAAACGGTCGCCAAGACGAACCGCGTGCTCAGCGCGCGGGGCGGGTAGGGCCCGTCGCCTGCGTGTTCGGACCGTTGGTGCTAATTGCCTTCCGTCGCGGTCTCGCTCAGCGCATATGTTCCAGGCCCGACTTTCTCGAACCAGCCATAGTGGTTCTCACGCATCATCCGCGTTGCAGCGGCAACGCCGGTCGTCTTTGCGACTATCGCGCCCTTCGACGGACCATGTTCCGCCAGAAAATCACGCAGCTTGATCGCGTCCTGCCGATACGCCGTGACAAGCCCGTCCCGCGTCGCGCCGCCCTCGGACGGATCGCCCCGCCGCTTGGCAAACTCCTTCAACAGAGCCCCCTTGCGCTGCTTCGACTTGCGCGGCGTGAACGGGCCGGGATCGCAATGGACCTGCACCAGCCCATCGTCCAGCCGCACGGTCAGGAGCCCGATTCCAAGGCGGCGGCACAGTTTCGTATTGTTCTTCAGGGACGCCTGAAACGCGCGCCCCGTCCCGCGCGGCACGGCGACATAGACCCAGTCCGTCACAAGCTGGCGGGCGACGGCCTGATGAAACAGGGAAAGCGCAAAGCCGGTCTTCAGTTCGACGATCACCGGGTCCTCGGCAGCGCGGCAGGCCATGACGTCGACCGCTCCGATCTCTCCCTTCACCTCATAGCCCTGCGCCTCGAGAAAGGATTTCACCGGGGCGTAAAGTTCGGTCTCGCGCGGCTTCGACAAACCCGTCAATGCTCCCTTAACTTCGGGCGATCACGCCCCTATAAGGCCCGCGACAACACGACGTGCAGGCACGAGGGACGACTTCAGCATGACCATCAAGGTATTCGGCCACAAGGCCCCCGACACCGACTCTACCGGATCGCCGATCATCTGGGCGTGGTACATGACAGAGCATCGTGGCCAGAAGGCCGAAGCGGTCCTTCTGGGAGAGCCGAACACCGAGGCTGCCTTCATGCTCGACCGCTGGGACCTCCCGAAGCCTGCCATCATCTCGGATGTGGGCGAAAGCGATGACGTTGTGGTCGTCGACACCAACAACCCCGCCGAACTACCGGCCGGGATCAACAACGCGAATGTCATCCAGATCATTGACCACCACAAGCTGGCCGGCGGGCTGGAAACGAAGGGGCCGATCGACATCACGATCAAGCCGCTCGCCTGTACGGCGACGATCATGCACAACCTGATGGGCGACAACGCGGCCAAGATGCCCGAGGCGATCAAGGGTGCGATGCTGTCGTGCATCCTGTCGGACACGCTTGAATTCCGCTCGCCCACCACCACCGACCAGGACCGCGCGCTGGCCGAGGAACTGGCGGGTGAACTGGGCCTGTCGATTCCCGCCTACGCCGCCGAGATGTTCGCCGCGAAATCCGACGTGTCGGCCTTTTCGGATGCAGAGCTTTTGCGGATGGATTCCAAGGAATACGAGGTCGGCGGCACCAAATTCCGCGTCTCGGTTCTGGAAACCACCTCGCCCAAGATGGTTCTGGATCGCAAGGACAGCCTGATCAGCACCATGCCGACCGTCGCCAGCGAAGACGGCGTCGACCAGGTGCTTCTGTTTGTCGTGGACATCCTTAACGAAGAGGCGACGCTTCTGGTGCCGAACGATCTGATAAAGACCGTCGCCGAGAACAGCTTTGCCACCGTCGTGTCGGGCGACACGGTCGTTCTTCCCGGCGTGATGAGCCGGAAAAAGCAGATTATCCCGAACCTGAAAGTCTGAGGTCTGCGTTGTACCCCCGAAGCGGCCACAAGGAGTTTGCGCGATCATGACACGGATCATCTCTGGCTTGGCCGATATCTCGGACGGGTATGACGCCCTCTTCTGTGATCTTTGGGGATGCCTGCACAACGGCGTGACGGCTTATCCCGATGCCGTTGCGGCCCTGCGCGCCTTTCGCGAAAAGGGCGGGGTCGTGGTGCTGCTGACCAATGCGCCGCGGCCGCGCGCATCCGTGGCGCGGCAGTTGGCCCGCATGGATGTGCCCGAAGATTGCTGGGACGTGATTGCGACTTCCGGCGACAGCGCGCGTGCTGCCATGTTCCAGGGGGCCGTGGGCCGGAAGGTCTATTTCATCGGCGAAGCGCGCGACCAAAGCTTTTTCTCGCCGATGGAAATGCTCGATGATCCTGTCGAGATCGAACAGGTCGCTTTGGACGAGGCCGAGGGGATCGTTTGCGCAGGGCCCTTTGATCCCACGGCCGATCCATCGGTGATGCGGCCCGATTTCCTCTATGCCAAGCAAAAGGGTCTGAAGCTGCTCTGCGCCAATCCTGATATTGTCGTCGACCGGGGGGAGGAACGCGAATGGTGCGCTGGCGCCTTGGCGGCGCTTTATACCGAGATGGGCGGTGAGAGCCTCTATTTCGGCAAGCCGCATCCGCCGATTTACGATCTGGCGCGGCGGCGCCTGTCCTCTGTCGGACGCGATGTGCCGGACGGGCGCGTCCTGTGTATCGGCGATGGGATCCTGACGGACGTGAAGGGCGCGGTGGGCGAGGATATCGATTCGCTTTTCATCACCGGCGGGCTGGCGAAGGGCGAGACGAAGACCTCCGACCAACCCGAAGACGGCGCATTGGCCGAGTACCTGATCGACCAGGGATACGAGCCGACCTTTGCCATGGGCTACCTGCGCTGATAGGCTTTCAGCAACATTATTGCTGAAACTTGACTTCCGGCGTTCATAAATTACTTTCCCATTTGCAGGGTTGGTGGTATGCCGCACTGCAACATGCAACGGGAGAGGCCGATGTTGGACCATACGCATAACCAGCCGCGCGGCACGATCGTCATCGAAGAGCTTGAGATCGGGATGACGCGCTATCTTCGCAAAGTCGTCACCGACCGCGATATCGAGATGTTCGCCGAGGTCTCGACCGACCGAAATCCGGTGCACTTGGACGACGACTATGCCCAGGACACGATCTTCGAGGGCCGGATCGCCCATGGCATGCTGACCGCCGGGTTGATCTCTGCGGTCATCGGCGAGCAGCTTCCCGGCCATGGCACTGTCTATTTGGGTCAGACGCTGAAGTTCATGGCGCCGGTCCGCCCCGGCGACGAGGTCTATGCCGAGGTGAAGGTGCGCGAGATCGACCACTCCAAGCGCCGCGTCACGCTTGAATGTCTGTGTGCCGTGGGCGATACCGTCGTCCTGAAAGGCGAGGCCGTTGTTCTGGCCCCGTCAGGAAAGTTCGACTGATCGCACGGGGGCCCGTTCCCCGGACCGGGGGACGATGCAGACCTTCACGACCTGGACATCGCTTGATCCGCGATCCCGAGGGGCCGTCGCGGCCATCGGCAACTTCGATGGCGTGCATATCGGCCACCAGGCGGTGATTGACATCGCACGCGCCGAGGCAGATCGCCTTGGCGCACCGCTTGGCGTGATGACGTTCGAGCCGCATCCCCGCGAATTCTTTGCCCCCGGCGCCCCGCCCTTCCGGCTGATGAATGCCGAGGCAAAGGCGAACCGCCTTGCCAAGCTGGGCGTGGACAGCCTGTTTCAGTTGCCCTTTGATGCAGCCTTGTCGTCGCTGTCGCCAGAGGCCTTCGCGCGCGACGTGATCGCGGACGGTCTTGGGCTGTCCCATGTCATCGTCGGCGGGGATTTCCATTTCGGCAAGGGCCGCGCAGGCGGGCCTGAGGATTTGGAACGCTTCGGTGCCCAGATGGGGTTCGGAGTGACGATCGCGGAACTGGTCGAGACGGACGGGACCGAAGTGTCCTCTACCGCCGTACGCGCCGCACTGGGCGCGGGCCGCCCGCGCGATGCCGCCGCGATGCTGGGCCATTGGCACCGGATCGACGGCGAAGTGCTGCACGGCGAAAAACGCGGGCGCGACTTGGGTTATCCCACGGCGAACATGTCCATCGAAGGGCTCCATCCGCCGCGCTTTGGTGTTTATGCGGTGCTCGTCGATGTGCTGGAAGGCCCGCACAAGGGGACCTTTCAAGGCGCAGCCTCTGTCGGAGTCCGGCCCATGTTTGGCGAGAACCGCCCGAATATCGAAACCTTCCTTTTCGATTTCAAGGGCGATCTGTACGGCATACATCTGTCCGTCGCGCTGGTCGAATTCCTGCGGCCCGAGGCGAAGTTCGACTCGCTCGAGGCGCTGATTGTCCAGATGGATGACGACTGCGCCCGCGCCCGTACGATGCTTGCCGCGCTTTGAGACCGGGGATGTCTGGAAAAGATGCGCCTTCGGCGCAAGACATGTTCAGGGCCGCTCTGCTTTGTGGCGCGCGCCCTGCTGGGGGGCGGTAGGCCATGGCGAAACGTGATCCCAAGGCTATGCGCCCGGAATTCTGGGCTTCGGTTCCGCTGGAGAAGATGACCACGGCGGAATGGGAAGCGCTGTGTGATGGCTGCGGGAAGTGCTGCCTCAACAAGCTGGAAGACGAAGAAACGAACGAGGTCGTCTTCACCCGCGTCGCTTGCCGTCTTCTGGATGACACCACCTGCCGCTGCGCGCATTACGAGATCCGAAAGCAATTCGTGCCGGACTGCGTGGTTTTGACGCCGGAAAATATCCATAAGAACGCCTATTGGATGCCCACGACCTGCGCCTATCGGCTTTTGGCCGAGGGCAAGCCGCTTTATCATTGGCATCCGTTGATCTCGGGCAGCGATCAGACTGTGCATGACGCCGGTATCTCGGTTCAGGACATCACAGTGCCGGAATTCGAAGTGCCTGAGGAAGACTGGGAAGATTACGTGATCGAGGAGCCTGGAACATGAAATTCGCCTCCGATAACACTGCCCCCGCGCATCCATCGGTGATGGAGGCGCTTGCGGGCGCGAACGAGGGATATGCCGGCGGCTATGGCGCCGATGAGATCATGGGCCGCGTGCGCGAGAAGATCCGCGCCGAATTCGAGGCGCCCGACGCAGCCGTCTACCTTGTCGCGACCGGAACGGCAGCGAACGCGCTGGCACTGGCGACGCTGACCGACCCCTGGGGTGCGGTATTCTGCCATCGCAACGCCCATATCGAAGAGGACGAATGCGGCGCGCCGGAATTCTACACCGGCGGCGCAAAGCTGGTCTTGATCGACGGTCCGCATGCCAAGATGGATCCGGGCGCGCTGGAAAGGGCGATCGGGTTCACGGGGCGGGCAGGCGTGCACAATGTGCAGCGCGGGATGGTTTCGATCACCAATGTGACCGAGATGGGTGGCGTTTATTCCGTGTCCGAGATCGAAGAGCTGTGCCGCATCGCGAAGGGCCATGACCTGCCGGTGCATCTGGACGGCGCGCGCTTTGCCAATGCGCTAGTCGCGTCAAACGCCAGCCCCGCCGACATGACATGGCGTGCGGGCGTCGATGCAGTCAGCTTTGGCGGTACGAAGAACGGCCTGCTAGGGGTCGAGGCGGTCGTCTTCTTCAATCCCGAACATGCGTGGGAATTCGAGCTGCGGCGCAAGCGCGGCGGACATCTGTTTTCCAAGCACCGTTACCTGTCGGCGCAGATGGAGGCGTTCCTTGAAAACGGCCTCTGGCTTGACCTTGCGCGCCACGCGAACGCGATGGCGGCAAGGCTGGGCGAGGGGCTTGCAGCGAAAGGCGCGCAGATTCTGCATCCGGTGGATGCGAACATGGTCTTCACGTCCTTCCCGCGCGGGCTGCACCGCAAGGCGAACGAGGCCGGGGCGCACTACTATTTCTGGCCCTTCGATCAGTCGCTTGAAGGCCCGGACGACGAATTGATCTCGGCCCGGCTGGTATGCAGCTGGTCGACGACCGAGGATGATGTCGCCGCGTTTCTCGGCACGCTTCAGTGATCTTCAGGTGTAGAAGGCCCTGATCGCATCTGCGACGGGGCCTGTATGGGTCAGCGGCAACATATGCGACGCGCCGTCGATGGTCTTGCGCGTGGCATCCGGGAGGCGAGAGGCAAGCGCGTTCTGGATCGCCGCGATGATGGGCGGAGAGTTGCCCCCGGCGAGCAGCAGGACATTGATTTGCACGCGTTCAAGACGCCCGGGCGCCAGGATTCCGGGGCTGTCTTCCATCAAGGGTCCGTCCATCGCCGGGATCAGGTGGATGCGCTGCATGAAGGCCGCCCGTTGCGGTTCTGGCACCTTGTCCCACGGCTGACCGCCGCCCCATGTGGCGTTGAAGCTGCGGGCGGCCTCTTCGATCCCGCCCGCCCGCCAATGGACGGTGAAGGCGGTGTTCCAGTCCATCATCTCGCCGTAGCCCGGATTGGCTCGGGCTGCGGCGAAAAGGACAGGCTCGATCAGAACCAGGCTCTTGACGCGATCAGGATGCTCTACGGCAAGGCGGAGCGCCACAGTGGCGCCGAAGGAATGGCCGATCAGGTCTACGGGGCGGTCTGGAAGGCCTTGCAGAACCGCATCAAGGCACGCGGTCTGAAAATCGGCCTCCGCCGCCGCATCCGGGCTCTTGCCGTGCCCGAGAAAGTCAGGCGCATATGCCGACCGGCCAAGCCGTTTCACCAAGGGCGCAAGCAGCCCTGCATGGCCCAGAGCGCAATGGAGTGTCACGAGGTCGGTCTGCGTTCCACCTTCGCCAAGCGCGTGCCAATGAAGCCCGCCCGGCGTGCTATCGAGACTCATAGCTTGCCGGAGAGTTGAAGCTCCAGATCGTCCAGGCGATCCTGTCCCCAGAAATGATGCGTGTTATCAACGATATAAAAGGGCGAACCGAAGACCCCGGCGAGCACCGCCTCATCTGTGTATTTGGTAAAGGTCTCGGCGCCCGTCAGCATGCCGCTATCGGCGAGCGCCGGGTCAAAGCCCGCGTCGGACAGGCAGGCGCGGATCACGTCATCCTCGGCGATGTTCTTTTCTTCGGCCCAGCAGGCCCGCAGGATGCCTTGCACCAGCGCGCCCAGATCACCGCCGCCGGACTTGTCCGCTGCGATGATCGCATAACTTGACGGGGCCGGATTCGTCGGGAAATGCGCGGGGTGGATGTTCAGCGGCAGGCCGGTCTTGGTCTTGGCGCGCGCCAGTTCCTGCAGGCGGTAATCCTGCCGCGATTGTGGGCGTTCATTCAGCGGCAGACCACCACCTGCCTTGAAGATGGGACCGGGATGGATGGGCTTGTAGGAAATCGTCGCGCCATGGGTCTGCGCCACAGTTTCAAGCCGATTGCCCGCCAGATAAGCCCATGGAGAGACGGTGAAGAAATAATAGTCAATATGCGCCATGGATCGGCCTCTCCGGCTGGTTATGTTTGCAAGACGGTATCCGGGTGCTAAGCGGTGTCAACGTCACGAATCCTTTACGCTGCCTGAACCCGGAATCCCATCTCATGCCGAATATCACCGAACCCAAGCTTATCTCGGGCAACGCCAACCGCCCGCTTGCTCAGGCCATTGCGCGGCGGATGTCGATGCACCGGGGCATGTCGGTCGGGCTGGTCGAGGCACGGGTCGAACGATTCAACGACCAAGAGATCTTTGTCGAGGTCTACGAGAACGTCCGTGGTGAGGACATGTTCATCATCCAGCCGACCTCGAACCCGGCCAATGACAACCTGATGGAACTGCTCATCATGACCGACGCGCTGCGCCGGTCGTCGGCGGCGCGCATCACGGCGGTGATCCCCTATTTCGGCTATGCGCGGCAGGACCGCCGCACCAAGGCCCGCACGCCGATTTCGGCGAAGCTGGTGGCGAACATGCTGGTCGAGGCGGGGATAGAGCGGATCCTGACGCTTGATCTGCACGCGGCGCAGATACAGGGCTTTTTCGATATCCCGGTGGACAACCTTTACGCCTCGCCGGTGTTTGCGCTGGATATCCTCGACCGGTTCAAGGGCCAGGTCGAAGACATCATGGTTGTCTCACCCGATGTTGGCGGCGTGGCGCGTGCGCGGGAACTGGCCAAGCGGATCAACGCGCCCCTGTCGATCGTCGACAAACGCCGCGAGAAGCCCGGTGAAGTCGCCGACATGACGGTGATCGGCAGCGTTGAGGGCAAGTCCTGCCTGATCGTCGACGATATGTGCGACACCGCCGGGACGCTCTGCAAGGCGGCAGATCTCTTGATGGAATACGGCGCCAAAGAGGTGCACGCCTATATCTCGCACGGCGTGCTGTCAGGCCCGGCGGTGGAACGGATCACCAATTCGGCGATGAAGACGCTGGTGATCACGGACTCGATCCAGCCGACCGAAGCGGTGAAGGCAGCACCGAATATCCGCATCGTGCCGACCGCGCCGATGTTCGCGCAGGCGATCATCAACATCTGGAACGGCACCAGCGTCTCTTCGCTGTTCAACCCCGATACGCTCGACCCGATCTACGAGGGTCTCTATTCGGTCAGCTAACGGCCTGACTTATCCCGCAGCGGACTGGCGCACGACGAAACGGGTCTTTTCCGTTATCCCGAACGCGCCGCGTTGAACGCGCGCGAGGCGGCCTTCGCGCAAAAGCTGGCCGAAGGCGCGCAGGGCGTCCTCGCGGCTCAGTCCGCCGTTCAGGTGCTTGTTGACCCGGCGCACGATCTCGCCGCGTGACACGGCATCCTGCCCAAGATCGGTGATCCCAAAGGCGGCGGAGGCCTCGATCAGCTCATCCAGTTCATTCGCGCCCGCCTGCTTGGCATAGGCCGAGAAGGCGGCGATCTGAGTCTCGTCGTCGGGTGCGCTCGTCTCGTTCGCCTCATCATCATCTGCGGGCTGCGGCACACGGCGTGGGGCAACGGACGCGGGCTTTGGCGCGGATTCGTCCTTGTCGATGCGCTGCTCTGACACCAGCATGAGCGGCGGCATCGCGCGGCGGGACGGCGCCTCGGGCTGGGTCTCGGCCGCTGCGGCTGCCGTCTGCTCGGGTGCAGCTGCGGGCGGCTGTTGGCGTGCCTCCTCGCGCGGCTTCAGGGCATCGGGGACGTCGTCGTCGACTAGCAGTTCTTCGTCGGGGTTCTGCATCTGATCGGGGCGCACGGCGCGCGCAAGATCGTCGCGGAAATGGCCCATATGCTCTTCGTCGCGCCTACGGCTTTCGGCGCTGCGGCGTCCGCCTTCGGCGCGGACGGCGGCAACGGCGGCTTTGAGATGCGCGATGGCGTTGCGACGGCGGTTCGCGTCGGTCTTTTCCATCTCGTTATTGGTCTGCTCCAGAAGACGATCGATCGCCGGTTCCGCCTCGGGGATCTGGCGGCGCGGGCGGTCGGCTTCGGGGGCGTTCTCTTCACCGGTGGCCTCTGGGATTTCTTCGACCGGTGTCTCTTTGACGGTGCCCTCATCGGTTTCGCTTTCGGCGCGGGCGAGTTCGGCCTTCAGCTCGGCCTCTTCGTCCTCGGGCAGCCGGGTCTCGCCCAGTTCTGCGGCAATTGCCGTCGCGGCGGTGTCGGCCTGGTCCACGGCGGGCGCGGGATCGAACGCGTCGTCGTCATCGTCATCGTCGTCTTCGTCCGGCTCGAAGGCTGCTTCGAACTCGGCGCGCGACATCTTGACGACGCGGGGGCGGGTCGGCGCCTCGACGGCCTGTTCCGGCATCAGTTGCAGCGGCTCGGCGTCGTCCAACGCGGTCTCGTCAGCCTCGGGCGCTTCGTCAGCGGCGAGTGCTTTGTCGGTGGCGGGTGCTTCGGTCGGCTCTGCGGGTGCGTCCGCCAAAACGGCGCTGGGGGTCTCTTCCGGTTCGGGCGCAGGCTCGGGCTCTGGGTCGAAAGCATCGAGGTCGAGATCGGCGAGCGGGTCATCCTCGGCCAGTGTCTCATCGGCGGGCGTGTCTTCCAGCGCGGACGAATTGGCGGTGAAATCCGCCGCGTGCTCGTCCTCGGAATACTCCTGCGCTGCTTCGGCCTCTGCCGCCGCCGCACGGATGCGGTCGAGCTTGGAGGTCAACTCGGTCTCGGTCGGCGCGGGGTCTGCCTCTGGCTCGGGCGTCAGTGCGCGGGCGTCTTCGTCAGATGCTAGGCTCTCGGCGGCCTCGGGCGCTTCGACCTCGGGCGCGTCATCGGTCGGAGCGGCGGCGAGGGCTGCGGCGAGCGCGGCCTCTTCGGCGGCATCCTGGGCAGAGGTGTCTTCCGGCGTTTCGACCTCCGGCGCTTCCGGCTCTGTCACTTCAGCCTCTGCAAGGTCCTCTTCCGTGACCGCCACTTCGGTCTCGGCAACAGGCTCTTCCACCTGATCCGCGATCTCGGGCGATTCTGTCTCGGCTGTCGCGTCTTCGGCAGGCGCCTCGGCAGCAGCCGCCGCCGCAGGCACACCGGCAAAGCCAGCTTTTTCGACGGCGGGTCGCAGCACCACGCCTTCGCTGGAAATGCTGCTGTCCACGCGGCGGCGGCTTTCGCGTTCGGCGATCCGGTGCAGCATCTCGGGATCGGGCGTCGGAGGCTCTGCCCCGAAGAACCGGTCATCCGCCGCAAGATCACGAAAATACTCCGCAATGGACTTCATCGTGTCGAACGGATCGTCGAACCCTTCGAGGGTGCAAGAGAACGTCCCATAGGACACGGTGAGGATTTTGCTGTTACCAACCATAGTGCGAATAACCTTACGTCGTCCGACGGGAACCATTTACCACGGTATGTCACTGCATCCGGAACAGAAGAATGGATCCGGCGGTATTTTTTCTAGGTTACAATGTGTTCCGTTTCTGGTTTGGCCCCAGTATCGCCATGATTGAGAAGATTGTCCAATATTCGAACGCGGTCACCCTGATAGGCGGGGCGCCGGTTGACGATTCGGTGTTCGCCGAATCCCGTGCAATTGCGCCTGACGTAGTCGCGGTGGACGGGGGCGCGGCGCAGGCCTTGGCGGCCGGGATCATGCCGGACGCGGTGATTGGCGATCTCGATTCGCTGCAAGACACGGACCGTGCGCGGATCGGGGCGGAACGCATCCACCAGATTGCGGAACAGGACAGTACCGATTTCGACAAGGCGCTGCGCAGCGTTGACGCGCCGCTGGCCATCGCCGTGGGGTTCACCGGCGCGCGGCTCGATCATGAGCTTGCGGTATACAATGGCTTGGTGCGCTCATCTCAGCCCTGCATTGTGCTGGGGACAGAGGATCTGTGCTTTCACGCGCCCCCTGATCTGACCCTCGATCTAATGGTCGGCACGCGGGTGTCCCTGTTTCCCATGGCCGAGGTAACGGGGCGTTCGACAGGCCTCTACTGGCCCATCGACCATCTGGTCCTTGCGCCCTGGGGCCGGGTCGGCACGTCGAACCGGATGGCAGCGACGCGCGCGACTCTGCGGTTTGATCAAAAGGGGATGCTCGTCATTCTTCCCCGGTCATGCCTTTCGGCTGCGGCACGGGCGCTGATGGTAGCGACCGGTTAAGCGCGCGTTCGCGGAACACGATGAACAGGCCCGCACCCACGGTGATCGCGATGCCAAGCGCGGCAAGCCCATCGGGCAGATCGCGAAAGATCAGGAAGCCGATTGCGGTCGCAAAAGGAATCTCGAGATACTGCATCGGCGCAAGCGTGGCAGACGGCGCATAGCGCAGCGACCACGTCATCATAAGATGCGCCACGGTCCCGACGATCCCCATTGCCAAGAGCAGCCAGAGCGTTTCCGTATCCGGCCATGCCACGTCAAGATCCGGTAGGCCGGTTCCGTCCAGCAGCCAGACGGTGGGCACAAGCACCGATGTCGCCATCAGCCCGCTGACCGCCTGAAGCTGGATTGCACCGGTTTCCTTTGCCATCGTCCGTGTCACCAGCATGAAGAGCGCAAAGGCGACCGCCACGACCAGCGGCAGAAGCGCGGGCGCGCCGACCTCGGAAAAGGACGGCTTCACGACCAGAAGCGTGCCGATGAACCCGACCGCGCAGGCGGCAAGGCGGCGGCTGCCGACCTCTTCGCCCAGAACGAACCAGCCGAGCAGAAGCATGATGAAGGGCATGACGAAGGCGATCGCGATCGCATCGGCGAGCGGCAGGAAGCGCAGCGCAAGCACCATGCAGCCGATGCCGATGATATGCAGCACCGTGCGCAGCGCCGTCAGCCAGAGCGCCCGGCGCGGCATTCGGAGGCTGCCGCCAGCAGCCCAGAGGATCGGGATCAAGAGAACCGGCTGCACGACAAAGCGCGCCGTGATCACGAGGATCAGTGCGTTTCCTGCAATGACGATCTTGCCAAGGCTGTCGCCAAGGGGCGCAAGCACGCAAAAGCCGGTCATCAGAAGGATGCCGAGAAGGGGACGATCTGCAGTCATGCGCGCGACGCTACGCCTGCGGCGCGCCCTTGAAAAGGCCGGTTCAGGCGGTCAGGCCCTCGGGTTCCGGCAGGCCGTTGGCGCGGCAGCAGGCGGTCACGGTGTTTGCCAGAAGGCAGGCGATGGTCATCGGCCCGACGCCGCCCGGTACCGGCGTGATCGCGCCTGCGCGTTCGCTGGCGGATGCGAAATCCACGTCCCCTACCAATCGGGACTTCCCTTCGCCGTTTTCCGGCGCGGGAATGCGGTTGATCCCGACGTCGATCACCGTCGCGCCCTCTTTAATCCAGTCGCCGGGCACGAATTCCGCGCGGCCCACGGCGGCCACGACGATATCGGCGCGGCGGACGACTTCGGCCAAGTCCTTGGTGCGCGAATGGGCGATGGTGACGGTGCAGCTATCGCCCAGAAGAAGCTGTGCCATGGGCTTGCCCACAATGTTCGAGCGGCCGATCACTACCGCATCAAGCCCCGACAGCGAGCCGTGGTGATCGCGCAGCATCATCAGGCAGCCAAGGGGGGTGCAGGGCACCATCGACTTTTGGCCGGTGCCCAGAAGCCCGACATTCGAGATATGGAACCCGTCGACATCCTTGGCCGGGTCGATGGCGTTGAGCACAAGGTCGGAATTGATGTGAGAGGGCAGCGGAAGCTGCACGAGAATACCATGCACCGCCGGATCGGCATTCAGCCGCGCGACGAGATCCAGAAGCTCATTCTCCTGCGTATCTTCGGACAGCTTGTGCTCAAAGCTTTCCATGCCGACCTCGACGGTCTGCTTGCCCTTGTTGCGCACATAGACCTGGCTGGCGGGGTCCTCGCCCACAAGCACCACGGCAAGACCGGGGGTGATGCCCATATCTTTCAGCTTGGTGACATGGCCTGCCACCTTTTCGCGCACGGTCGCTGCAAAGGCTTTGCCGTCGATCAGGGTTGCCGTCATCCGTCTCTTCCTTCTGTGCCGATCTCCCGCTCTTCGCGGGCGATCACGGTCTTTATCATCAACTGCCACATGGCCTCTGCAAGGTCTGGGTCAAACCCGGCAGCGCCTGCCTTGGTCCGCACGCCAGCCAGCACCGCCGCGGCACGGGTGGGCGCGGCGGCCGACAGACCCTCTTTCGCCTTCAGCGACGGGGCGCGGTCGGTAAAGCTCTGACGCTCTGCCAGCAACGCGATCAGCGCGCTGTCGATCCGGTCGATCTGGGCGCGCAGATCCGCCATCGTCTCGATGCTGTCAGGGGTCGGGTTCGACAAACGGGATATCCTTGGGTCGGAGCAGGGCAGGGCACCGGGGCGCCCTGCCCGTGGGTATCAGAACAGGCCTTCGACCTGGCCCGCATCATTGAGGCGGATCGCTTCGGCGGACGGCACACGGGGCAGCCCCGGCATGGTCATGATCTCGCCGCAGATCGCCACCACGAACCCGGCGCCCGCAGACAGACGCACTTCGCGGACGGGGATATCGAACCCGGTGGGCGCGCCGCGCTCGTTCGGGTCGGTGGTGAAGGAATACTGGGTCTTCGCCATGCAGACCGGCAGATTGCCATAGCCCGCGTCTTCCCATTCCTTCAGCTGCGCGAGGATCTTGCCATCCATCACCGCGCTGTCGGCGCGATAGATCTTGCGCGCGATGGTGTCGATCTTTTCGGCCAGCGGCATCTCGTCGGGATAGATCGGCGCGAAGTTCGACGCACCGGCATCGGCAAGCTCGGCCACACGGGTCGCAAGATCGGCAGAGCCTTTCGACCCGTCCGCCCAATGCTTGGACAGGATCGCCTCGGACCCCTGGCTTTCGACATAGGCCTTCACGGCATCCACCTCGGCGTCGGTATCGCCCGAGAAATGGTTGATCGCGACGACGACCGGGACACCGAAGCTTTTGATGTTCTCAATATGGCGGCCAAGATTTGCGCAGCCGGCGTTCACGGCCTCGATATTCTCGGCGCCCAGATCGGCTTTGGCGACACCGCCGTTCATCTTCATCGCGCGCACGGTGGCGACCAGCACGACGCAGGACGGGGTCAGGCCCGCCTTGCGGCACTTGATGTTGAGGAACTTCTCGGCCCCCAGATCGGCGCCAAAGCCCGCTTCGGTCACAACGTAGTCGGCCAGTTTCAGCGCTGTCCGCGTGGCGATGACCGAATTGCAGCCATGGGCGATATTGGCGAAGGGCCCGCCATGGACGAAAGCCGGGTTGTTTTCCAGCGTTTGCACGAGGTTCGGCTGCATCGCGTCCTTGAGAAGAACGGTCATCGCGCCGTCGGCCTTGATGTCGCGCGCATAGACCGGCGTCTTGTCGCGGCGATAGGCGACGATCATGTCGCCAAGGCGCTTTTCGAGATCCTTGAGATCCGCTGACAGGCAGAGGATCGCCATGACTTCGGACGCGACGGTGATGTCGAACCCGGTCTGGCGCGGGAAACCGTTGGCCACGCCGCCAAGTGAGGTGACGGTGTCACGCAGCGCGCGGTCGTTCATGTCGAGCACGCGGCGCCAGACGACGCGGCGCTGGTCGATCTCAAGGTCGTTACCCCAGTAGATGTGGTTGTCGATCATCGCCGACAGCAGGTTATGCGCCGCCGTGATTGCGTGGAAATCGCCGGTGAAGTGAAGATTCATTTCTTCCATCGGGACGACCTGCGCGTAACCGCCGCCTGCCGCGCCGCCCTTCATCCCGAAATTCGGGCCAAGGGATGCCTCGCGGATACAGATCGCCGCCCTCTTGCCGATGGCGTTCAGCCCGTCGCCGAGACCCACGGTGGTGGTCGTCTTGCCCTCGCCTGCCGGGGTGGGGTTGATTGCGGTCACAAGGATCAGCTTGCCGTCCTCGCGATCTGCCAGCGACGAGATGAAATCCTGCCCGACCTTCGCCTTGTCGTGACCGTAGGGCAGCAAGTGCTCGGACGGGATGCCAAGTTTGTCGCCGATCTCCATGATCGGGCGTTTCTTTGCCTCTCGGGCGATTTCGATATCCGATTTCGGTGCCATGTGCCGTGCCTCCCCGCGCGCGCAATAATCTCCTAGCGAAACCCATAGGCGGGCGACGAGCTGAAACGCGCACCGCATGCGACATTTTCGCTCTCGTGTCCGTCATTGCGCGAAACGCTGGAAGCGGATCGGAAACCGCCGAGGCGGATTTTCTCGGAACATGATCCCGGCACTCGCGTTTTCGTGACAGAACCTGCTGCGCCGCGACTGGCCTCGTTGCCGGTCGAAGGATGCGCGGCATCAAACCACGCAAAGACCCTCAGGAGGACGCCATGCGTCTTACACACGTATCCACCCTTGCCCTCGGCTTGGCCCTTGCGCCTGCCGCGGTGCTTGCCGAAAGCCACACCTCTGGCACGACCGAAGCCAACGCATCCGGCCAATCGGCCGCTTGCGAGAACGCGTTCACGATCATCGATGCGAATGAAGACGGACGGATTACCCAAGACGAGGCCTTTTCGTCCGCGACCGAACGCTTCAATGCGATCGACGTGAATGCCGACGGTACGCTGACGCGCGAAGAATACGTCGCCTGTATGGGCGTCGAAAGCGCCGAGGCTGACAGTACTTTCGATCCGATGGACGTCACGCCCGCTGATCTGGCCGCGCTTGATGAGAACGGCAATGGCGAGGTCGAGTATGACGAATTCATCAACCTCGATTCCGGCGCCTATGCCACGATTGAAGGCACCGGCGTGACCACCGACTCTTCGTCGGGCAGCAGCGAAGCAGGCGAAAGCCAGCAGCTGACCTATTCCAGAGAAGACGGCGAGGTTTCCCCGCGCATCGGCGATCCGACGGACGCGCAATACTGGTCGCGTGTCGCGCAGATATTCGACATGTTTGATGCCGATGACTCGGGCGGTTTGTCCGAAGACGAGTGGACCGCCGAGGCCGCCGCGAAGACAGATCTGAACGACGTTTATGACACCAGCTTTGATACTACGGATGCCAATTCCGACGGTAGTGTCAGCGAAGAGGAATTCACCGCAGGCAACATGGCGAAATACGAAGATGCCGTGAATACCATGTCCGACGGCGAAACAGCTTCCGCCGAGGACAGCCAGCAAGGCATTCCGGTGATCATCTACCGCTATTACGTCCCGATGTAAGTCAGGGCTTTATCAGACAATAAAGGCCCGCCACGCGCGGGCCTTTTTCATGCGTGTGCCCAGGCGCGTTGATCAGGCACATGCAGGGTCACGCTATCGCCGACAGACAGCGATCCTTCGCGTTCGACCCAGGCTGTTACACCGCGCTTGCCCTTGGCGGCTGTCTTGAACCTACCGCCGAAGCCTTCCGCGTCCTTGTCGATCTCTTTCGCAGGCAGGTGGCAGGGCCGGTTCTGCATGTCGACCGTCAGCGTCGCGCCGCTGGCGAATTGCAGCCGCGAAGAGGGCGGAAGATGGGTGAAATCGGGGATGCCGCTTATCACCATCGACGCCCCGACCCATTCGGGCGCGAGGGAATCCAATCCCATTGTCCCGGCGATCTCGGACAACTCTTCGGCCGACAGGATGCTGAATTGCCGGACGTTGCGAATCTCGGTGTTGCGTGGATATTGCGAAAGAACCCGAGAGCAGGAGGGCCGCGTCAGCCCGCCATGTTCCTCACCGCGCACCCCGTCGAACATCGCGACCAGGCCCGTCACCGGCTCTGACCGAAGCGTCGCATCGCGGTTCGTCACGCGGCCAAGATAGGTGATCGTTCCGGTAATGTCGGAGGGTTTGAGGGCGGGCATGGGCGTCTCCGTTCTTGCGGCGCCATGTCGCCATTCTTGCGGGACTTGTGCAAGCGCCGAACGCGCCATCTGGCGCTTTCAAAGCAAAACGCCCCGCTGCAAGAGCGGGGCGTATGTTCGTGGACCAACGGCTCGGATCAGGCGGAAGGTTCGGGTTCCATCCCGCCGCCGCCATCATTGTCCCGCTTGGGCCGGGTCTTGGGGATCGCCGTGATCGACGGCTTGTCCGATGCGGCGGGCGTGCCGTCGTCATCGTCGTCGCCCCGGTTCAGCTGCTCACCCGCGATCACGCGCGTGATCTCGTTGCCGGTCAGCGTTTCGTATTCCAAAAGACCCTGCGCGAGACGATGCAGATCATCGTTCTTCTCGGTCAGGATGCGCTTGGCGGTCTCGTAGCCTTCGTCGATGATCTCTTTCACCGTGGCGTCGATCCGCTTTTGCATCTCTTCGGAATGGGCGGTTCCGCCGCCATAGGCCCCAAGATAGCTTTGCTGTTCGTTCGCGTAGTCGACATAGCCAAGGTCTTCGGCAAAGCCGAATTGCGTGACCATGGCGCGCGCAATCTTGGACACCTGCTGGATGTCCGATGCTGCGCCCGAGGTTACGTTTTCCTTGCCGAAGATCAGCTCTTCCGCAACGCGCCCGCCCATCGCCATCGCGATCTTGGACTTGTACTTGGTCAGCGTCACCGACAGTTGATCGCGTTCGGGAAGTGACAGGACAAGACCCAGCGCACGGCCGCGCGGGATGATCGTCGCCTTGTGGATCGGATCATGCTGCGGGACATTAAGGCCGACGACGGCATGCCCGGCCTCGTGATAGGCGGTCAGCTTTTTCTCGTCTTCAGTCATGACCATCGAGCGGCGTTCGCTGCCCATCATGACCTTGTCCTTGGCGTTCTCGAAATCGTCCATCGTCACAAAGCGGCGACCGATGCGGGCGGCCATCAGCGCGGCCTCGTTCACGAGGTTCGCCAGATCCGCACCCGAAAAGCCGGGGCAACCGCGCGCAATGATTCGCAGATCGACATCAGGGCCAAGCGGCACTTTGCGGGAGTGAACGCCGAGGATCTTCTCGCGGCCCTTCACGTCGGGATTTGGCACCTGCACCTGGCGGTCGAAACGGCCGGGACGGAGAAGCGCGGGGTCGAGAACGTCGGGACGGTTGGTTGCCGCGACGATAATGATACCCTCATTCGCCTCGAAGCCATCCATTTCCACCAGAAGCTGGTTCAGCGTCTGTTCACGTTCGTCATTGCCGCCGCCATATCCGACACCGCGCGAGCGGCCGACCGCGTCGATTTCGTCGATGAAGACGATGCAGGGTGCGTTCTTTTTCGCCTGTTCGAACATATCGCGGACGCGGGACGCGCCCACGCCGACGAACATCTCGACGAAATCAGAGCCAGAGATGGTGAAGAACGGAACGCCTGCTTCGCCCGCAATCGCGCGCGCCAGCAGCGTCTTGCCGGTACCGGGCGGGCCGACGAGCAGCGCGCCTTTCGGGATCTTGCCGCCAAGGCGAGAGAATTTCTGCGGGTTGCGCAGGAATTCGACAATTTCCTCAAGCTCTTCCTTGGCCTCGTCGATGCCGGCGACGTCGTCAAAGGTCACGCGGCCATGCTTTTCGGTCAGCAGTTTGGCCTTGGATTTGCCAAAGCCCATGGCCCCGCCGCGTCCGCCGCCCTGCATCCGGTTCATGAAGTAGATCCAGATACCGATCAAAAGAATGAACGGCAGGAAGGTCATGAGGATCGTGGTGAACCCCGATTGCTCTTGCGGTTCGGCCCGCACGGCGACCTGATTGTCGATCAGCTCTTGCGTGACATCCGCATCCGACGGAACGACTGTGACGTACTCGGCGCCGTCCGATCCGCGGAACATGACCCGCTCGCCGTCGATGGTGGCCGAGGCGACATTGCCGCCTTCCACGCGCTCGATGAAATCCGAATAACTGACCGAGCGGGACGACATCGTCGACTGGCCGCCCGAAAACAGGTTGAACAATGCCAGGATCAGAAGAAACAGAACGACCCAAAAAGCGATGTTGCGCGCGTTGCCCAAGGAAACTCTCCCAATATTTAGTGGCCCGTACGCAGGGTCGCCGGGCCGACTTCTAACATAGGGATCACGGGGGGGAGTTCAATCCACGCCGCGCCACGATGGAAAGATGTCGCGCCCTTTTGCCAGTTTCGCGTGCCAATCGGCGGAAAACCCGGCGACTGGTGCGGCAATGAGCCGGTGGGTCTTCCAGATCGCGGGGGTCGAGATGGCTGATTTGGCGGGCAGGGTGCGTTTTGCGTGTGCGGGCCACTGGTTCAGGCCCTCTTCGCCAAGGGGGGCCACGGTCGCATCCGGATCGGGACCGTCGATGTACCAGCGCGTGTCCCACAGCTCGTCGGGTCTGGCCGTCGCGCCTTTTACGGCAGCAAATTCGCGGGTGATGCGAATTCTCCCCGCGGATGGGTAGAGATGGCAGCCGTGAAGCGTTCCGTTCAAACTGTCCGCAAGTCGTTTGAGCGCGTCAAACCGTGGCCGGTAGGGCGCGCCGGACACCCACGAGAGTGCAGACGACAGCAAGCGATGGCGCGTGTCATCCGGGGCAGCGCGGAATTGCGCGGGATCCAGAACGATATCCCCGCCCTCGATTTGGGTGGATCTAGAGGCGAGGTCACACATGGCTGCGTCCAAGACCTCTTGTGCGGCGCGCATGTGTCCGGCGGTTTCGGTCAGGCGATCCGCCGTCAGGCCGAGGTCTGACAATTCTTGCAGCATCTTTCGTGCGCGAATTCGGTCAAAGCGGGTGTCGTCATTCGACGGGTCCTCGATCCACGAGATGCCCTCGGCCCTCAGCCATGCGCGCAATTCGGCGCGCGGGATGCCCAGAAGGGGACGGTGCCAGAACACGCCATGGCGCGCCGTTTCGGGCATCGCGGCAAGACCATCGACGCCTGACCCGCGCGATAGGCGCAAGAGAACCGTTTCGGCCTGATCGTCGGCGGTGTGCCCTGTCAGGACATGCGCGATCCCCGCGGATTTCGCCGCCTCTTCGATAAGGGAACGGCGGGCCTGGCGTGCCGCATCCTGCAGATTGCCGGTGCCGTCCCAGCCTTGCCATGTCAGGATCTTATGCGGCACGCCCAGATCGGCGCAGACCTTGGCGACACCTTCGGCCTCGGCGCGGCTGCCCTCTCGAAGACCATGATCAACCGTCACGGCATGAAGCCGCACCCCCCAGCGATGGGCGAGGTGCAGCATTGCGATACTGTCGCCACCGCCCGACACGGCGACGACGGCGGACGGCTTTTCCGGAAGGATCGCGGTGAGACGGGCAAACGCCGCCTCTGGCAGCCGCGTCACGAACAGCCAAGCGCCTGGGCCGCGCCAAGCGCCTCTGTCGCAGCGGCGCTGTTGGGATAGCGGCGCGGTACTTCGCCCAAGGTCACGCATGCTTCGGACGTTTGGCCAAGCGCGCCAAGCGAGCGGCCAAGACCCAGTAGCGCGTCAGGGGCGCGGGGGCCGTTGGGGTAGCCCGAAAAGCTTTCGAGATAGGCGCGCGCGGCGGCTGATGTCTGACCGGATTGCGCCAGAGACGCGCCGCGGAAATAAAAGGCCTGACCGCTGAGCGGCCCGCCCGAATAGGTGTCGGTGAAGGACGCGAACGCCGTCGCCGCCTCGGCAAAACTGCCATCGTCATAAAGCGCCTTGGCCGCGTCGAAATCGGCCTGCTCGCCCACCGCCAGTTGCGCGCCGCCCTCGGGTGCGGGCGTGGACGGGATGGGCGAGGGCACGCTTGGCACTGCCGCGCCGCCGCCCAGTGTCGGGGTTTGCCCAAGCGCGCCAATATCGCAATCCTCTTCCAACTCGCACAGCCGGAATTCCAGGTCGCCGATCTTGTTCGTGCCATCCGACACGACGCTGTCCAGCCGGAACTGAAGCTGCTCGGTCTTCGAGGTCAAATCCTGCAGTGCCTGCTCGATCAGGTTAACCCGGTCGAGCACGCTGCCCCCCGCCACGCCGCCGGTCGGCCCGCCGGTGGTGTTCAGCTCTCGCTTAAGTCCTTGAATCTCGACGAACAGCACCTGCAGTTCTTGCCGAATGTCGGCGAGCGTTTCGGCGCGGCTTTGCTGGGCGAGCGCAGGGGCGGTCAGGCACAGGCAAGCCGCCAGCGCGGCAGCGGCAAGTCGGGGCAGCAGGGTCATCGGCGTGTCCTTTGTCCGGTTCAGACGCCCGCCGCGTTCAGAACGGTGACGGCGCGCCGGTTCTGTGCATAGCACGACTCTTCGGAACAGATTTCAAGCGGGCGTTCCTTGCCAAAGCCGACGACCCGCGTGATGCGCGAGGGGGCAAGGCCTTGCGAGACAAGGAAAAGCCGGACGGCATTGGCACGGCCCTCGGACAGGCCGATATTGTATTCGCGCGTGCCGCGTTCATCCGCATGGCCCTCGATCTGGATCGTGTAGGCGGGATTGTCGCGCAGCCAGATGGCCTGTTCGATCAGCGTGGCTTCCGCTTCGGGCGTCAGCGTTACGGTATCGACCCGAAACAGAACCCGGTCGCCGATGGACTGGCTGAAATAGGCGGGGCTCGTCGGATCGCCCACCCCTCCAAGGCCTGCGCCACCCGCGTTCGGACCGAGGGGCGTGTTGCCGCCGGGGGTCGCATCGCCGAAGCGGTCGGCATTGGAACAGGCCGCGAGGCCAAGGATGGCGACAAGCGCCAGCGATTTCAGAAGATGGGTCATGATCAGGGTCCTGCGCTCAAATTTTGGTTCTTGATTGAGAACGACAATAGCAAATCGTCGCCCGTTTGGAAACGATTGGCTCAGTTCTGCAAGGGCCCCCAGCTTGGGTCCGACGCGGCGGTGTCGGTCGGCACCCGGCGCAGGTTGCGCCCCGAGATGTCGACGGAATAGAGCGCCGGGGCCCCGCTGGCGCCTTGCGTTTCGCGGAAGAACATCACGACGCGGCCATTGGGTGACCATGTCGGGCTTTCATCAAGGAAGGAAGCAGTCAGCAGCCGTTCCTCAGACCCATCGGTGCGCATCACGCCAATATGGAACCGGCCTTCGTTCTGCTTGGTGAAGGCAATCAGATCGCCGCGCGGGGACCAGACAGGCGTGCCATAGCGGCCCGCGCCAAAGCTGATGCGCCGCGCCTCACCGCCGCCCGCAGGCATGATGTAAAGCTGCTGGGTGCCCGATCGGTCGCTTTCGAACACGATCTGGCTTCCATCGGGTGAAAAGCTGGGCGAGGTCTCGATCGACGGCGTCTGGGTCAGGCGGCTTGAACTGCCGGTGGCAAGGTCGAAGGCGTAGATGTCGGTATTGCCATTCGCCGATTGCGAATAGACCACCGTTTGCCCGTTTGGCGAAAAGCGCGGCGAAAAGGTCATGCCGGTCCCGCCGGTGCCCAACGGCTGGCGGAACGCGTTCTCCACGTCGAGAACGTAGACCTGCGGCGAGCCGCTTTCATAGCTTGTGAAGAGCACCCGGTCGCCGGTGGGGGAAAAGCGCGGGGCGAGCACGATGGAATTGGAATCGGTCAGGTACTCCACGTTCGCGCCGTCGTAATCCATGATCGCGATGCGCTTGGCGCGGGCATTCTTGGGGCCGGTTTCGGCAACAAAGACCACACGGCTGTCGAAATAGGGATCCTCGCCGGTGATGCGCGAATAAACGACATCGGCCACCTTGTGGCCCATTCGCCGCCAGCTGTCCCGCGTGCCGACAAATTGCAGACCCTCACCTAAAGGCGCATCCGCGAAGACGTCGAAGAGCCGGAATTTCACAACGAGGCGGCCATCCGACGCGGTCGAGACCGAGCCTGTCACCAGCGCCTGTGCGTTGATCGCCTTCCAGTCGGAATATTGAACAGGCGAGGCAAAGCTGGTCACCGGAGAGATGAAGGATGACGCTGGAACCTCACGAAAAAGGCCGGTGCCGGTGAGATCGGCCGCGACCAGCCGTGCGATATCGCTGGCATAGGGCGCCGCGCCGCCGTCCTCGGCGATGAAGTCGGGGACCGCGACAGGCAGAGGTTCGATCACGCCTTCGGTGATCTCGATCCGCAAGGGGCCGGGCGACTGCGCCGCTGCGGGCAACGCAAGAAGGGCGAACGCAAGGCAGGTGCACAGGCGGGCGATCAGTCTGGTCATGACGGGGTCCTCATGGTTTCGGCTCCGGGGTCATTGGTCCTGTGTGACATAGCCTATCTCCTCCGCATGTCAGAAGGATTGAAGGTGACCTCGATATCTTTCCATTGCTCATACTTGTCGGCGGGCAGGGGATAACCTGCCCCTTGGCAGCGCAGAACGGCGCGGCGCGCGGCTTCGAAAGCGATCTGCGCGGCGCTGTCATCGCCACCTGTCGCATCGAGTTGCCGCAAACTGCCCGAGACAACCGTGCCATCGGGGTTCATCGAAAAAGCGACCGTGACGGTCACGCGCCCTGCGGGCGATCCGATGTCGATGGCCCAGCAGGTCTGGACCGCGATCCGCAGGCCTTCACGCTCGCCGCGCGTCAGGGGCGGACCGGCGGGCGCTGCGGTTTCGGGCGCTGCGGCAGGTTCGGCGGCAGCGAGCGCGTCGGCAATCGCGGCGCCGACGTCTTCTTGGGGTTCCGGCTGCGGGTCGGACTCTACAGCGGGTTCTTCGGTTGTGGCAACGCGTTGCGGGGGACGCGCGCGGGGGCGGGGTGAAGACGAAGGCGCACCGGCGGATGGACGGTCGGCCTCAGTCACGATCTCGGTCGTTGCTTCCTCGGGCTGCGCATCAGGCAGATCCTCGGCCACCTCATCGGTCACGGCATCCTCCGACACGCGCGGCTGCGGAGCCTCGGTGATCTCGGGCGCAAGCGGCGTTTCGGGCGAGGGCGTCGGGGCCACGCGCGGCGCC
>CBFIJK010000002.1:39799-184363 GCA_965662745.1 uncultured Paracoccaceae bacterium | reverse complement strand
AGCGCCCCGGCCAGAGACGCCCGATCGCGCGGGCAATCGCGTGGCGGGGCAGGCCGAAACGCGGCAGGCCATCGCCAGCCTGCCCGTCGCCGCGCTGCGTATCGACGCCGAGACGGTCGCCGCCCTTGGCCGGGTGGGGCTAAGGCGAATCGAGGATCTCTTTGGAATGCCCCGCGCCGCGCTGGCGCGCAGGTTTGGCCTGGCACTGGTGCAGCGGCTGGATCAGGCGCTGGGGCTGGTGCCCGACCCGGTGTCCCCTGCCCTGCCGGAAAAGCGCTTTGCCGTCCGCCTGACCCTGCCCGAACCCATCGGCCTTGAAAGCGACATCCTCGCCGCCATCGACCGGCTTTTGCCGGAACTCGAGACGCGGCTTGACGCCAAGGGGCAAGGCGCACGGCGGGTGCGGATGCAATGCTTTCGCGCCGATCAGGGGCTGGAGACCGTCGAGGTCGGGCTTGCGCGCCCCTCCTCTGCGCCGGATCGCATCCGCCCGCTGCTGGCGATGAAGGTGGACGGGATCGACGCCGGTTTCGGCATCGACGCCGTGCGGATCGAGGCGGTGGTGACGGAACCCGTCTACGACACCCAGCATCGCGGGCATCTCGACGCCGCCGAGGATGCGGCGGAACGGCTGAGCGGCAGCGCCGATGCGGCAATGGACGACCTGATCGGCCGGATCGGGGCGCGCGTCGGAATGGATGCAATCACGCGCCTGCACCCCGCGGACAGCCATATCCCCGAAAAACAGCAAAAGCGCCTTGCCGCCGCGTGGTCGGACCCCGCGACCCATTGGCCGCCCTCGCCCACGCCGCGCCCGGTGCTGATCTGGCGGCCCGAGCCCATCATGGTTGACGATACCCCCGCCCTGCCGCTGCAATTTCGCTGGCGGCGCGGCACGCACGAGGTCCACCGCGCGCGCGGCCCCGAACGCATCGCGCCGGAATGGTGGCTGGATGAGCCGGAATGGCGGTCGGGCGTACGCGATTACTGGGATATCGTGACGACGGATGGCAAGCGCCTGTGGCTCTATTACGCCCATGGCGGCACAATGTCGTCGGGCTGGTTCTGTCAGGGGATGTTCGCCTGAAAAGAGAGAACTCCGACACCGCGCTGGGTGGGGGCAATTAGAGCACAGTGCCGGAGATAGCTCTCTCTCGCTATGGTGTCTTTATCGCCTGCCAAAGCGGCGGAAGATGGGGCACGACGTGAAATCGCGGCGCTCATTTCAAGGCAAGACCAAGGCAGAGTAAATGACGCGCATCAAGTCTTTGCGCGGCATCTCGAAGCTGGGAAATCGGGGAAACAGGCCGCACTGGAACACTTGAGACATCCGGCTGCGAGGCCCGGGCTCCATGGGCTTGGGTGGGGGCAATTGTCGCCCATGGAGCCGGGGATAGCACTCGCTGGCTATGACCCTGTTCTCGCTCCGGATCGCGGCACGGTGATGGACGGCCCGGTGCGGTCGCGGGGTCTTTCAAAGGCGAAATCGGGGCACGGCAGGATGCCGCGCGCGGAAACGCTTGATTTAACGGGCAACCCACGCCACCTTTCCGTGGATGAATGTGCAAAACCCGACGCCTTTTCCCGGCCCGTCCCACCCGACCGATCAGGTTGCCTTTCACCGTACCGAACTTGGCGTGATCCTGGGCCTTTACGGCCGCATGGTCGCCGCCGGTGAATGGCGCGATTACGGGCTGTCGCATCTGCGCGATGTGGCAATCTTTTCGATCTTTCGCCGCACCGCCGAGCACCCGATCTACCGGATCGAGAAACGCCCCAAGCTGCGCAACAAGCAGGGCATGTATTCGGTGATCGCAATGGACGGCCAGATCCTGAAGCGCGGGCATGATCTGAAGACCGTGCTGCGCGTTCTCGACCGCAAGCTGATCCGCTCCGTCGACTAAAGCCGCGCGATCCGGGTCACCGGCCCATCGCCCTGCGCCTCGATCCTTTCGACAGCCGCGTCGAACCCTTCATAGGCCACCGCCATATGATGCGCATTTGCATGGACAAGCGTATCGGGCGAACACAGCCAGCCGACATGGCCTTTCCAGAACACCAGATCACCCCTCTTTCGCGGCATGTCAGGGTCCAGCGTCTCGCCCAGTTCCGCCTCTTGCATATCCGCGTCGCCGGGGCAGGCGATGCCGCAGGCCTGGCAAGCGATATGCACAAGACCGGAACAGTCGATGCCAAAGGCGCTGTCCCCGCCCCACAAATAAGGCGTGCCCAGCAACAATTCAGCCACCTCGACCGGATCATCGCCAGCCGTCTTCGCCGGGTTCAGATGCGCGGCGGGCATGTAGCGCGGGGTCTCTTCGCCAGCGACATGGATCTGGGCGAAACGGCCATGATCGGCCGTCACATGCACCAGCGAACCGCCCGAGATCTGCAGGCCCGTCTCTGACGTCTTCAGTTCGGGTTGCGTGATTGCATAGCTGCGCGCGGTCTTCACGACATGGGTCGGCGCGGCGCGGGCGGGCATGATCTCGGCCTCGGGCACCCAACCGGCATAGCCATCGTTTTCCGCAAACCCGAAGGCATGGCCGTCCTGTCGGTCGAGCACGATGAAACGGCGGCCCAAAAGGACCTGCCGGTCCCGCTTGCCACCCGGTTCGGTCCAGATCGTGGCAACCGTGGTCACGACTTCATAAGGTGTGCCTTCGGTGAAACGTTCAGCTTCCACCTGTCCCCGCAGGGACGTATGGGCCACACGCCCATTCGACCAGAGCCTGCGCCGGTCCATCAATAGCCCAGCAAGTCCGGCAACGCGCCGAGGATCGCGCGCGCGCCCTGCCCTGCGCCGCCTTTCGGCCGGGCAGGTGCCGCACTCGGCTGCCAGCCGTAGATATCGAAGTGAAGGTACTGCCCGGTGACGAACCGCTTGAGGAACAGCGCCGCCGTGATCGAGCCCGCGAACCCGCCCTTCGGCGCATTGTCGAGATCGGCGATGCCGGGGTCGATCATCGATTCGTAAGGCACATGGAACGGCATCCGCCAGACCGGATCGCGCGCCTTGTCACCCGCTATCGACAGCGCGGCAGCCATGTGATCGGCGGTCGCGTAGAAGGGTGCGATATCCGGGCCGACCGCAACACGCGCCGCGCCGGTCAGCGTCGCCATGGAAACGATCAGGTCCGTTTCGGCCTCGGATGCATAGGTCAGCGCATCGGCCAGCACGAGCCGCCCCTCGGCATCGGTATTGTTGATCTCGACCGTCAGCCCCTTGCGCGAGGTCAGGATATCGCCGGGGCGAAAGGCGGACCCGTCGATGGAATTCTCGACCGCCGGGATCAGGACGCGCAGGCGGATCGGCAGCTTCAGCGCCATGATCATATGCGCCAGCCCCAGCACGGTCGCCGCGCCACCCATGTCCTTCTTCATCAGCCCCATGGAACTGCCCGGCTTTATGTTCAGCCCGCCGGTGTCGAAACACACGCCCTTGCCGACAAGCGTCAGGCTTGGCCCTTCGCTGCCCCAGCTCATGTCGATCAGGCGCGGCGCCTTGGCCGAGGCGCGCCCGACCGTGTGGATCATCGGAAAGTTCTGTTCGGTCAGCGCATCACCGGTGATGACCTCGATCTTTGCGCCATGGGTGGTCGCGAGGCCGCGCGCCGCGTCTTCCAGTGCATCGGGACCCATGTCAGAGGCCGGCGTATTGATCAGGTCTCGCGTCAGCGCCTCGCCTTGCGCCATCTGCTCGATCCGGGCGGCGTCGACCCCGCCTGGCGCCACGATCTCCACCGCGCGCGGCTCTGCGCTGCGGTATTTCTCGAACCGGTAGCTAGAGAGAAGCCAGCCCAGCGCGACCTCGTCCAGCGCCTCGCCAGAAAGGTCCGTCTCCAGCGAATAGGTGCCGTCCGGCAGATGATCGGCGGCTTTCGCCGCTAGGAATCGCTGCGCCGCGCGTGCCGAAGATGTTCCAAGCCCAGCGACATACCTCTCGACCCCGCCATCGGCGTTCGGCAGCGGGAACAGGCTGCCCGGCGACGCGGCAAAGCCAAGCGTCCTAAGCCATCCCTGCTGCGTGGAGGGCTGTGACTTCAGCCAATCCTCCAGTCCTTCCGCCGTCACAAGATGGATCGGCGTGGCGTCGGTGGTGGCATCGGCAAAGCGAAGGGTCATGGCGGTCCTTGGGTTAAGCGGCAACCTGACACTAGCCTGCCTTGCTTTGGCTGCAAGCCGTCCCGCGCCGTCAAATCTGCCGATCATCCAGCGCCCAGGCCTTCAGGATCGACATCTCACCCACCCGCAAGAGCCGCGCGCGCAGGGCAGCCTCTTGACTGGCGGGCAGATCGGGGAGCCTTTCCGCCGCCTGCCGCGCGATTTCAGCGAGGGTCAAAAGACCCAACCGCCAGGCCAGATCACGGATCCGGTGCGCCGCCACGGTATCGCCAGCCTGCAAGTGATAGATCAAGTGCGCCAGCGCTGAAATCTGGTCTTCTGCGCTATTCGCGCAGGCCGTTGGACTGACGACCGCAACGCGTTCATGCGGACGCAGCCTGATGATACAAGCCATTCTCACCCCTTTCCCCCGGCGCCGACAGTCCGGTGAAAAGACCAATCAAACGTTGACGCACAGATGCGAAACCTCTCGTATTTCGGTCAAAAGCCGCCTAATCCGGGCCAACGCCACGCGATAATAGGAGACCCCGATGGTTCAGGCCCGTCCCCTGCCCAGCTACCTCGTGCAACGGTATCAGGGGTGGAAAGCCACCACTTATTCCGAGAACAAGGGCTGGTATCGCCGCCTTGCCGACGAGGGCCAGCGCCCGCGCGCGATGATGATTTCCTGCTGCGACAGCCGTGTTCACGTGACCTCGATCTTCGGCGCGGATCAGGGCGAATTCTTCATCCATCGCAACATCGCCAACCTCGTTCCGCCCTACGAGCCTGACGGAAACCAGCACGGTACCTCGGCGGCCGTGGAATACGCGGTGACGGCGCTGCATGTGTCGCATCTTATCGTTCTGGGACATTCCAGTTGCGGCGGCGTTGCGGGCTGCCATGCCATGTGTTCCGGCGAGGCGCCCGAGCTTGAGGAAACGTCAAGCTTCGTGGGCCGCTGGATGGATATCCTGCGCCCCGGCTATGAGCGCGTTAAGGACCTGCCCGATGTAGATGCCCAGCGCTCTCAACTGGAAAAAGAGGCGGTGATTGTATCTCTGGAAAACCTCATGACCTTCCCCTTTGTGTCGAAGGCCGTCGAGGATGAGACCCTGACGCTGCACGGCCTCTGGACCGATATCGGCGGCGGCGATCTGGAACAGCTGAACGCCGGGACCGGCAAGTTCGAACCGGTGTCCTGACCACAGCCGTGTTTTTGCGAACGCCCTCTTGCATACGGGCAGTCTTTGAGGCAAAGCACCCGCCACGGTCGGAGCGTAGCTCAGCCTGGTAGAGCACTGTCTTCGGGAGGCAGGGGCCGGAGGTTCGAATCCTCTCGCTCCGACCAATTTCAAAAGGACCTTCTACGGTAAGTAGACAGGTCCTTTTTCTTTTGTGCCGCCAATCCAATGCCATGCGGCCCAGGCGCCCAGCATGCAAGAACGCTCCAGTATGAGCCGTCTGCGCCTCGAACCTTCCCGTTCAACTTCCTACGGCCAGATTAGATAGACATAGAGCACGTAGCCGCCCAAAAGGCCGAGTCCCTCGACGCGTGATATCCGAAGACTCGTCCACGCAAAGAGGATCATCACGGCCGAAACGCCCAGCATGACGAAGTTGTCGAAGGACACGATCTCGGACGGAACGACGCCCGGCGCGGTCAATGCGGTGAAGCCGCCGATCCCGAGGATGTTGTAGATGTTGGATCCCACTATATTGCCGAAAGCGACGTCGCCCTGCCGCTTGATGCCCGCAACGACCGAGGTGACGAGTTCGGGCATCGACGTGCCGATCGCGACGATGGTCAGGCCGATCACCGTCTCGGAAATACCAAAGCCCCGGGCGAGCAAGACCGCGCCTTCGACGAGGTAACGGCCACCGAACACCACGAGCGCGAGGCCCGCGAGTGCGGTCAGCACCGAGATGCCAAGCGCCGGACCGTCGGCTTTCGACGGGGCAAGGGCCGGGTCCGCTTCTTGCAGCGCGAGGCCCTTGTCGTAGACAGCCCCGTGGTCGCTTGCCGGTGCTTGGCGCTCTTGGCGGAAGGCGAGCCAGATGTAGAGGCCGAGTGCGATGATGAACACGACGCCAACCACGCGCCCCATCGGCATTATGACAGAAAGCCCCGCGAATGCGGCGGCGGCCGCGAACATCACTAGGCCGTCACGCTTGAGCGCGCTCGATGCAACCGTGATCGGCGCCAGAAGTGCCGCGATCCCGGCGATCAGCAGAATGTTCGCGATGTTCGAGCCGACGATATTGCCATAGGCGATCCCCGGTGCGCCGCTCAGCGCAGCCTGCACAGAGGTCACGAGCTCTGGCGTGGACGTGCCAAAGCCCACCAGCGTCAACCCGATCACGAGCGGGGACACCCCGAGGCGCGTAGCCACGTTCACGGCACCTCGGACGAGGAATTCTCCGCCGACGATCAGCAGCGCGAGACCTCCCAACAGCGGCAACCAGATATCAGTCACAGTGGGTCCTCCAAGCGGTTCCCGGCGCGCCGGGCCACGATTTCAATACGTGTGTCTATTAACAGAGCGCGGCGGCTTGAGTTCCGAGCAAACACTCACACGCCGCGCGCTGGACAAGCTTTTGAACCTCAAGGCAATGCCAAGGTCCGTGCGGCCACACCTTTCGGAAAAGGGGCTAATCTGGCCGACCGTCCCTATCATCGAGCCTTTTTTCAATCTCGCGAAGACGCTCCAGCACCTCATCGCGGTAGGCGTCGGTCTTGACGGCATCTTCCGCCCCATGCGCGTCCTGCATGGAGTTTACGATCAGACCGACCAAGAGGTTTACCACCGCGAAGGTCGTCATCATGATGAAGGGCACAAAGAAAACCCAGGCGTAGGGGTAGACCTCCATCACCGGGCGGACGATGCCCATGGACCATGATTCCAGCGTCATGATCTGGAACAGTGAATAGGCGCTTTGGCCAAGGCTGCCGAACCACTGGGGAAAGCTGGCCGCGAACAACTTCGTGGCCATGACCGACGCGATATAGAAGATCAGCGCCATCAGCATGAACACGCTTCCCATCCCCGGAAGGGCCGTGATGAACCCTTCGACCACCCGGCGCAGACGAGGGGCCGCCGAGATGACGCGAAGCAGCCGCAGGATACGAAGCGCGCGCAGCACCGACATCGTCTGGGCGCCGGGCGTCAGGGACACGCCGACGATCACGAAATCGAACAGGTTCCAGCCCGACCGGAAAAAGCGCGGGCCAAGAGCGTATAGCTTGAGGCCGATCTCGATGACGAAAATGGCAAGGCAAGCGCGGTCCAGTGCCTTGATCAGCCCGCCCACCTCTTCCATCAGCGTGGACGAGGTTTCCATGCCCAACAGCACCGCGTTGAACAGGATCACTCCAATGATGAAATTCTGAACCTTCGGCGTGTTCAGCCAGGCGGCGACCTGATCGCGCATATGTCTAAGACCCTCGATATCCTCGTGGGCGATATGGGGCGCGGCCGGACAGGACGCAAGCTGGATGGGCTTGTATCAGCGATCAGGCGCGTGATGGGTCTTCGAAGGGCGGGCGTGGGGCCCGCCCCGACCGGCTACTTCTTCTTCTCGCCGAGCGATATCGGCTTGGCCGCCCCGGAATTGGCGGTGGCCAGAACCTTCGGCTGCTCTTTCTTGGGCTTCTTCACTTCCTTGTTGCCACGTCTGTTGTTGCCTTTGCTCATAACGACCTCGCATGAAGTTCATCCGCTCGCGGGATGCGAGACGGGCCGTTCCCCGAGAAGGCCAAGGTTGCCTGACGGGCATCAGGGCGGTGGACTTTGTGAGGGGCGGGCTGGCTGATCCAGTTCCGCATTGCAAAGATATGAACACGGTATGCACCAGCACAAGATCACGGCGGTCCCGCGCGGAAATATATTGCGCGGCTTTGAACGGCGCTCCGCGCGCCTCCTGATCTAGCGGGCAAGCAAAACTGAAAAAACTTTCCCAATTCACTTGCGATGGGGTGCGAAACCATGATTATTTTTACGTGATGTAAAATTTCTGCAAGCGCAGCGTAAAATTTTTAGAGGATCAGCCCCAATGGCAGACGAAAACGGCGACGCGCCCAAGAAACGCCGCATCAATACGATGGAGGACCTGTCCATCGCAATCGGCGTCTCCCGCCCGACATTGTCGCGCTATTTCCAGGATCCGGAACGGGTCTCGCGGACCTCTCGGTCCCGGATCGAGCGCGGGCTGGAGGAGATCGAGTACGTCCCGAACTTTTTCGCCACCCGCATGAACCGCAAGACCACGGGGATGATCGGCGTCATCATCCCCTACCTGAACGATCTGTTCTTTTCCAAGCTGCTCGAGGCCGTGGAACGCGCGGCGATGGATGCCGGGTTTACGGTAATGACCCAATGCTCGCATTCCGACCCGATAATCGAGGCGCGAGCGGCAGAGACGCTGATGTCGATGAATGTCGACGGCGCGATCGTGTCGCCCCTGGGCAACCAGAGCGATGAGAAAGCGCATGAACGCCTGCAGACGCGCCTACCCTTCGTGATGATCGACTCTCGACCCCGGACACTTCAAGGTATTGATTTTATTGGAACTGATCATGTCCAAAGCACGGGGCTGATCACGGAATACCTGCTGCGAGTCGGCGGCCCGCCAGTCTTTCTTGCCATGCCCCGCGTGAACTTCAATGCGATGGAACGAGAGCGGGCGTATATCGCCAAGATGGAAGAGCTGGGGCTGGAGCCCGAGATCATCGGCACGGAAATGGTCGAGGATACATGGCATTTCGAATCCCACGGCCAAGCGATCTTGACCCAGGAGTTCAGCGCCGGGCGGCTGACCGACAGGTCGATCCTGTGCGTGAACGACCGCGTCGCCATCGGCGCGCTGCGGGCCGCTGCCGATTTCGGACTGGAGCCGGGAGCGACACGCCGTGGCGGTTTGCGAATCGCGGGCCATGACGATTACCCGCTTTGCCCGTTCACCACGCCGACCCTGACGACCGTGGCACAGGATGTGGACGCGATTGGCCAGGCAGCGGTGGCCAGGCTCGTAAAAAAGATACGCGGGGAAAAAATCAACAATTTGCATACAGTTAAGCTGTTTGATGGCGAATTGAAGATGCGTCAGTCCGCTTAAAACCAACGAAAATTCAGGATAGCCCTGCGCTGTATGCAGTTCAGGATTGACGTATCCGCAATGCTTCTCTAGGAATTGAACGCGTGTAAACATTTCCTTTGGGAGGATATTCAATGATCAAGCGCACACTGACCACATCGGTTGCCCTGCTCGGCCTGACCGCAGGCGCGGCCTTTGCGGCAAGCCATTCCGCAACCCTGACCATCGCGACCGTAAACAACGGCGACATGGTCCGCATGCAGGGTTACACCGATCAATTCACCGAAGAGACCGGCATCGCAGTCGAGTGGGTCACGCTGGAAGAGAACGTTCTGCGCCAGCGCGTCACGACCGACATCTCGACCAAGGGCGGTCAGTTCGACATCATGACCATCGGCATGTACGAAACGCCGATCTGGGGCGCCAACGGCTGGCTCGTCCCGCTCAACGATCTGTCTGAAGAATATGACGCTGCCGACATTCTGCCCGCGATGGCGGGCGGTCTTAGCCATGATGGCACGCTCTACGCAGCACCGTTCTACGGTGAGTCTTCCATGATCATGTACCGCACCGACCTGATGGAACAGGCCGGCATGGAGATGCCCGACGCCCCGACCTGGGAATTCATCCGCGACGCAGCTGCGGCGATGACCGACCGCGACAACGACATCAACGGCATCTGCCTGCGCGGCAAGGCCGGCTGGGGTGAGGGCGGCGCCTTCATCACCGCGATGTCCAATTCGTTCGGCGCACGCTGGTTCGATGAAGATTGGAACGCCCAGTTCGATACCGAGGCGTGGAAGAACACGCTCGAGTTCTATGCCGGTATGATGAACGAAAGCGGTCCTGCAGGCTACGCGACCAACGGCTTCAACGAGAACCTGTCACTGTTCCAGCAGGGCAAGTGCGGCATGTGGATCGACGCAACCGTCGCGGCGTCCTTCGTGACGAACCCCGACGAGTCGGAAGTTGCGGACAGCGTCGGTTTTGCGCTGGCGCCCGATACCGGTCTCGGCAAGCGGTCCAACTGGCTTTGGGCCTGGGCCCTGGCGATCCCCGCCGGCACCCAGAAAGAAGCTGAAGCCAAGCAGTTCATCGAATGGGCAACCTCGAAGGACTATATTGCTCTCGTTGCCGAGAACGAAGGCTGGGCGAACGTTCCTCCGGGCGCGCGCACCTCGCTTTACGAGAACCCCAACTACCAAGAGGTTCCGTTCGCGCAGATGACGCTCGACTCGATCCTGTCGGCTGATCCGAACAACCCCACGGTTGACCCGGTTCCCTATGTCGGCGTCCAGTTCGCGGCGATCCCGGAATTCGCAGGTATCGCGACCCAGGTCAGCCAGGAATTCTCGGCGGCCTATGCCGGTCAGCAGTCCATCGACGAAGCGCTGGAAAAAGCGCAGGCGATTACCACCGAAGAAATGGAAGCGGCTGGCTACTAAGCCTCGCGCCTTCTTGGAAAGGGGCGGTTCGCCGCCCCTTTTCGCCCCGCACGCCAGGTTCGACGATCCTTGGCAGGGCGGGATCAGGGACAGACGATCGTCGACGCCAATTCGCGAATGACCCGCGGGCCAAAGCCGCGACAGGGAGGGCATCATGGCTACTCAACACTCGAGATCCGCAGCACGGTTCATGATGGCCCCCGCCGTCATCCTGCTTCTGGGATGGATGCTCGTTCCCCTCGCCATGACGCTGTGGTTCTCGTTCCGCCGGTTCCTGCCGCTGCGGGGCGGCGATCAGGGCTTTGTGGGCTTCGACAACTACGTCCGCTTCGTCACCTCAACGGCCTTCTGGCCGTCGGTTCAGTCCACACTGATCATCGTCGGCGGCGCGCTCTTGATCACCATCGCCTTCGGCATCCTTCTGGCGCTTCTGCTGGATCAGCCGATGTGGGGACAGGGGATCGTCCGGATCCTCGTGATCGCGCCCTTCTTCGTGATGCCAACCGTGTCGGCGCTGGTCTGGAAGAACATGTTCATGGATCCCACCAACGGCCTTCTGGCGCATCTATGGCGCTTTTTCGGGGCCGATCCCGTGGTCTGGCTCTCGGACGCGCCGCTGTTTTCGATCGTCTTGATCGTCAGCTGGCAGTGGCTGCCCTTCGCAACGCTCATCCTTCTGACCGCGATCCAGTCGCTCGACAGCGAGCAGCTTGAAGCCGCCGAAATGGACGGTGCGCCGAACCTCAAACGCTTTTACTACATCATCCTTCCGCACCTCAGCCGGGCGATCACCATCGTGATCCTGATCCAGACGATCTTTCTTCTGGCGATCTTCGCGGAAATCTTCGTCACCACCGGCGGCGCCTTCGGTACCCGCACCCTGACCTACCTGATCTTCCAGCGTGTGCTGGAAAGCCAGAATATCGGTCTGGGATCCGCAGGCGGTGTCTACGCCATCATCCTTGCCAACATCGTTGCGATCTTCCTGATGCGCATCGTCGGCAAGAACCTGGACGCTTGAGGAGGGACTGACCATGGCACGCGCAGTCACCACGAAACGCAAGGCGGCCTACACCGCTCTCGCATGGGCGATCGGCCTTGTGATCTTCTTCCCGATCCTCTGGACGATCCTGACCAGCTTCAAGACCGAGGCACAGGCGGTGGCCGATCCGCCGATCTTCCTGGGCTTCGACTGGACGCTCGAAAACTACCGCATCGTGCAGGAGCGGTCGAACTACATGCGGTTCCTGTGGAATTCTGTGATCATCGCGGGCGGCTCGACCATCCTTGGCATTATCATCGCGGTGCCCGCAGCATGGTCGATGGCCTTCGTGCCCTCGAAGCGGACCAAGGACATCTTGCTCTGGATGCTGTCGACCAAGATGCTGCCTGCGGTGGGCGTTCTGTATCCGATCTACCTGATCTGCATCGAATTCGGCCTGCTCGACAGCCGCCTCGCGCTTGTCGTCATCCTGATGCTGATCAACCTGCCGATCATTGTCTGGATGCTCTACACCTATTTCCGCGAAATCCCCGGAGAGATCCTGGAAGCCGCTCGGATGGACGGGGCGTCACTGCGCAATGAAATCCTGTATGTCCTGACGCCAATGGCTGTCCCCGGCATCGCGTCGACGCTTCTGCTGAACTTCATCCTTGCCTGGAACGAGGCATTCTGGACGCTCAACCTGACAGCCGTTGATGCCGCGCCCCTGACAGCGTTCATCGCCAGCTATTCGTCGCCCGAGGGCCTGTTCTTCGCCAAGCTGAGCGCGGCCTCGACCATGGCCATCGCGCCGATCCTCATCCTCGGCTGGTTCAGCCAGAAACAACTTGTCCGCGGCCTGACCTTCGGCGCCGTGAAATAAGGAATAATCGACATGGGACGCATCACGCTTGATAAAGTTCAGAAGAAATTCGGCGATGTCGAAGTCATTCCGCCGCTGAACCTGGAAATCGAAGACGGTGAGTTTGTCGTCTTCGTCGGCCCATCGGGCTGTGGCAAGTCGACTTTGCTGCGCCTGATCGCGGGGCTCGAGGATGTCACGGGCGGCAATATCAATATCGACGGCACGCCCGCCACCGATCTGCCGCCTGCGAAGCGCGGCCTTGCTATGGTGTTCCAGTCCTACGCGCTTTATCCGCACATGACCGTGCGCAAGAACATCGCCTTTCCGATGAAGATGGCAGGCATGGATCAGGCCGAACAGAATAGGCGCATCGCCAAGGCCGCCGAGGCACTGAACCTCACGGACTACCTTGATCGCCGCCCCGGCCAGCTCTCGGGCGGACAGCGTCAGCGCGTTGCCATCGGCCGCGCGATTGTACGTGAACCTGCCGCGTTCCTCTTCGACGAGCCGCTATCGAACCTCGACGCCGCGCTTCGGGTCGGCATGCGCATGGAAATCTCCGAGCTTCACAAGAAGCTGGAGACGACCATGGTTTACGTAACCCACGACCAGGTCGAAGCCATGACCATGGCCGACAAGATCGTCGTCTTGCGCGCGGGTCACATCGAACAGGTCGGCAGCCCGCTGGAGCTGTATCGCGAACCACGCAACACCTTCGTTGCAGGCTTTATCGGCAGCCCCAAGATGAACCTCATCTCGGGCGATCGTGCGACCAAGCATGACGCGCACACGATCGGCATCCGCCCCGAACATATCGACGTTGTCGACTCGGGCGGCACCTTTACCGGCACGGTCGGCGTGTCCGAACACCTTGGGTCCGACACCTTCTTTCACGTCCATGTCGCGGGGCTGGAAGAATCGATGACAGTCCGTGTGGGCGGCGAAGTCAGTCTGCATTACGGCGACACGATCCATCTCGAACCGCAGGCCGACAAGATCCACCGGTTCGGCGCGGACGGTCTTCGCATCGCGTGACCGGCAGGCGATTGGACAGCGGCGACAGCTTGAACTAGGCGCAGCGCATATGAACGAGACCAACACACAGCCCCTGTCGAACGCGACTCTGGCGACGCTCGGCGACGGGATCCGTGTGCCGCGCTATGATCGCGCGGCCCTGACACCCGGCATCGTCCATATCGGACTTGGCAATTTTCACCGTGCGCACCAAGCGTGGTATCTGCACCGCCTGATGGACATGGGCGAGGCGCTGGACTGGGCCATCATCGGCGCAGGCGTGCGCGCGAACGATGCGGCCCAGCGCGACCGGCTGAAGGCTCAGGACTACCTGACAACCCTGATCGAGCTGGACCCGGCCGGGAAATCGGCCGAGATCACAGGATCCATGATCGATTTTCTTCCGGTCGAGGACGGCAACGGCGCGCTGATCGCGCGGATGGCCGATCCCGCGATCCGCATCGTCGCGCTGACCGTGACCGAGGGCGGCTATTACCAATCCTCCGATGGCAGCTTTGACGCGGATCACGAAGATATTCGCCACGATGCCGCGCATCCCGGCGCGCCCCGAACCGCCTTTGGCGCGATGGTCGAGGCGCTGCGACAACGGCGCGCGGCGGGGGCTGGCCCCTTTACCTGCCAATCCTGCGACAACCTTCAGGGCAATGGCGATATTCTGAGGCGCACGATTGTCGGCCTTGCAAGGCTGACGGACCAGAGATTGGCCGACTGGATCGACGCGAACGCCACTTTCCCCAATGCCATGGTTGATTGCATCGTGCCTGCGACAGGGCCCAGCGAGCTGGCCCTCGCCCGCGCCTTCGGGATCGAGGACGCCGCCCCTGTGACCCATGAGAATTTCCGCCAATGGGTGATCGAGGATCGCTTTTGCGCAGGCCGCCCCGACTGGGACAAGGCCGGGGCGACCTTTACCGATGACGTCCATGCCTTCGAGGCGATGAAGCTGCGCTGCCTGAATGCGGGCCATCAGATCCTCGCCAATCCCGGAGAGCTTCTTGGCGTCGCCACCATCGCGGACTGCATGGCTCATCCGGCGATCAACGGGCTGTTCCGCAAGGTGGAAATGACAGAAATCGTGCCCCATGTTGCCCCTGTGCCCGGAATGACGCCCGAGGCTTATGTCGAGCTGATCGACCGCCGCTTCACCAATCCTGAAATCCGCGACACGGTGCGCCGCGTGGCCTTTGACGGATCGTCCCGCCATCCCGGCTTTCTGCTGCCGATCCTGCGCGATGCGCTGCAAGCCGGGGCAAAGATCGAGGGCCTTGCGCTGGTAGAGGCGCTTTGGGCGCGCATGGCCCATGGCACCCGCGACGACGGGTCTGAGATCGTGCCGAACGATCCCCACCACGACCGGCTGATGATCGCCGCGCAAGATGCCAAGAACCGGCCCGCCGCTTGGATCGAACAGACTTGGCTGTACGGAGGTCTGGCCGAAAACACGCGGTTCGCCGAGGCGTTCTCGCGCTGGCTTGCCCGTATCTGGGATGCCGGAACCGAAGCAGCGATCAACGACTACCTGTCCGCCTGATCCTCGCCGAAACCGGTTGTTCCGCCGCTGCGCCGGCGATACGGCTCGTCCGTTACGCCCCTGTCGGAGCTCGCTGATGCGTGCCGGTCTTGCCGCCCTAGTTGCCGCCTATGTCCTAAGCCAGTTCTACCGTGCATTCCTCGCGGTGCTGGCGCCGATGCTGATCGCGGATCTTGGCGTCACGGCGGCGCAACTTTCGACCGCGTCTGGCCTGTGGTTCGCCGCCTTCGCCGCGATGCAGCTTCCCGTCGGCTGGGCGCTGGACCGGATCGGCCCCCGCAAGACGGCCTCGGCCCTGTTCCTTGTGGCCGGAACGGCGGGCGCGGCTCTGTTCACGCTGGCGAACGGCGCGCTGGCAATCAACGGCGCGATGGTCCTTCTGGGGATGGCCTGTTCGCCGGTTCTCATGGCGCCCTATTACATCTGCGCGCGCGTCTACCCGCCCGCGATCTTCGCCACCATCGCGAGCGCGATGATCGGCGTCGGCTCGCTTGGGAATGTGGCAGGCTCTATCCCGCTGGCGCTCGCGGCCGAGGCCTTCGGCTGGCGCGGTGCGATGGCGGGACTGACCGCGCTGACCTTTGTCGTCGGCATCGCAGTGACGCTACTCGTACGCGATCCGAAAGCCGAGGATGGGCCGCAGCAAAAGGGATCGGTCCTCGATCTGCTGAAGCTGCCGGCGCTTTGGCTGATCTTTCCGATCATGTTTGTCCACTACATCCCCGCCGCTGCGCTGCGCGGGCTTTGGGCCGGACCCTACATGGCCGAGGTCTACGGCGCAAACGCCGCCGTGATTGGCTGGGTGACGCTGGCGATGGGCCTTGCAATGGTCGTCGGCAGCCTTGCCATCGGGCCGCTCGACCGGGTGTTCGGCACGCGCAAATGGGTGATCCTGACCGGCAATGTCATCGGCGCGGGGGCATGTGCAGCCCTTTTCGCCTTCCCCCAAGGCGGCGTGATCCTGTCGGCGGTGCTGCTGTCCGCCATCGGGTTCTTCACCATGACCTATGCGCTGATCATCGCCCATGCGCGCAGCTTTTTCCCCGCGCACCTGACCGGACGGGGCGTCACACTGATGAACCTCTTTGGCATCTCGGGCGTTGGGTTTGCGCAGATATTCACAGGACGTCTTTACGATGCGACAACCGGCGGCGATCCGGCCCTTCCCTACCAAGCGCTCTTCGCTGTCTTCGCCGGTTTGCTGGTCCTTGGCTGCCTGATCTACCTCTTCAGCCGGGACAGGACCGACTGACCCCTTTCACCCTGACAGGCCTTGCGATATGAGGCCCCGTCCGAAGTCGTGACAACAGGAGACCCAAAATGGGCTACAAAGTCGTCGTCGCAGGCGCCACCGGTAACGTGGGCCGCGAAATGCTGAACATCCTGGCCGAGCGCCAGTTCCCCGTGGACGAGATCGCGGCGCTTGCCTCGCGCCGTTCGCTGGGAACAGAGGTCAGCTTTGGCGACAAGACACTCAAGACCAAGGATCTCGACACGTTCGATTTCACTGGTTGGGATATCGCCCTCTTCGCCATCGGGTCGGACGCGACAAAGGATTACGCGCCCAAGGCCGCCAAGGCGGGCTGCGTCGTGATCGATAACTCGTCGCTGTATCGCTATGACCCGGACGTTCCGCTGATCGTGCCGGAATGCAACGCCGATGCGATCCACGGCTATTCCAAGAAGAACATCATCGCGAACCCCAACTGCTCGACCGCGCAGATGGTCGTGGCACTGAAGCCGCTACATGATCGCGCGCGGATCAAGCGGGTCGTGGTGTCGACCTACCAGTCCGTGTCGGGCAGCGGCAAAGGCGGGATGGACGAGCTTTGGGATCAGACCAAATCGATCTACAACCCGACCTCGGATGTGCCGCCCAAGACGTTCCCGAAGCAGATCGCCTTCAACGTCATTCCCCATATCGACAAGTTCATGGAAGACGGGTCGACCAAGGAAGAATGGAAGATGGTCGTCGAGACCAAGAAGATCATCGACCCCTCGATCAAGGTCACGGCCACCTGCGTGCGCGTTCCGGTCTTCGTGGGACATGCAGAGGCGATCAATATCGAGACCGAGGATCACCTCGACGAGGACGAGGCACGCGATATCCTGCGCGAAGCGCCCGGCATCATGGTGCTCGACAAGCGCGAGGACGGCGGCTACGCGACCCCCATCGACTGCGCCGGGGATTTTGCCACTTATGTCAGCCGCATCCGGCAGGACGGGACGATCGATAACGGCCTGAACATTTGGGTCGTGTCTGACAACTTGCGCAAAGGCGCTGCGCTTAACGCGGTGCAGATCGCAGAGCTTCTGGGCCAGAAGGTTCTGAAAAAAGGCTAAGACAGTCCTCGATTTCCATGGAAAACGCCGCCTCTTGGGGCGGCGTTTTCGTTCTTGGGTCAACAATTTGCACACATCGGCGGCGATTCAGGGAACGCCCGCACCAGGCCGCGCGTTCACATGGCAATCGAACCAAAATGCATAGATCGACCGAAAGGGGTCCTATTATGAACCGCATCATCTATATCGTCGGCCTTGTCGTCATCGTCATCGCTATCCTGTCCTTCCTTGGACTGGCTTAACCGACGATCACTCACTTTCCCGCGAAGGGGCCGCGCCATCTTGGTGCGGCCCTTCGTTTTTGCGGGTCTTCCCGCTCCTCAGCCAGGCATCGAGACGCAAGCCCGGAACAGTATCGCCGCGCTGGGACCGCGCTTGGGTGATCGGGCGGATGACCGATGTGCCGCCTTTCGTCTCGCGCGACACGGTGAAAAGCCCGCTCGCGATGATCACTCCCGCGCCAACGACTGTCCACGTGTCGGGAAATTCCGCGAAGAACAGCGCGCCGTAGACCGTCGCCCAGAGGATCTGTGAATACTGGATCGGCGCGACGATAGACGCGGGCGCCGCGCGATAGGCAAGGATCATCGACAACGAGGCAAGAAACGCACAGGCCGCCAGCGCCGCCGCAAGCCCGATATCGACGATTGGCATCGGCACATAGATGAACGGCAGCGCGATCCCCGCCAGGACAAAATTGCCGATCATCGGATAAAGGATCAGCACCGCCGACCGCTCTGCCCCGCCGAACTTGCGCAGAATGACGGCGACAAATGCCCCGCCGAGCGATGCGACCAGCGCCGCCAGATGCCCCAGCCCCAGTTCCGCCGATCCGGGCCGCAAGACGATCAGCACACCCACAAGCCCCACGGCAATCGCTGTCCAGCGGCGCGGGCCGACCTTTTCGCCCAGCACCGGCACCGAAAGTGCCGTTATCAGCAGCGGCTGCGCGAAGATGATCGCGTAGACCTGTGCCAGCGGCAGCAATGCAAAGGCGGTGAAGGCCGTCAGGCCGACGGTGATGCCCAAGACGCTGCGGATCAGCACCCAGCGCATGTTGACCGGGCGCAGATTGCCGCTCTGCGACTCGCTCATCAGCATGATCGCGACCAGCGGAAAGCCGAACAGCACCGCAAAGAACATCACCTGAAATGGCGCATAGGTGCCGCCCAGCGCCTTCACAAGCGCATCGTGCGTCGAAAACAGTCCAAAGGCCGCGAGAGCGAATAGCGCGCCGCGTCTTGGCTTGTCGGCCATGTCAGGTCTCCTGAATGGGTCGCGTGTTAGAGCGACGCATCCAGCTTGGCAATGATCGCGTCGCCCATCTCGGTGGTGGACACGGGATCGCGGCCCTCTTCGCCTAAAAGATCGGCAGTGCGCAGGCCATCGGCGAGAACCTGTTCAACAGCCGTCTCAAGGCGCGTCGCCTCGTCGCCCTGGTCAAAGCTGTAGCGCAGCGCCATGGCAAAGCTGAGGATGCAGGCGATGGGGTTCGCCTTGCCCGTCCCCGCGATATCAGGCGCAGAGCCGTGGACCGGCTCATACAGCGCTTTCGGGCGACCATTTTCCATCGGTGCGCCCAGCGAGGCAGAGGGCAGCATCCCGAGCGATCCGGTCAGCATCGCGGCGAGGTCGGACAGAAGATCGCCGAACAGGTTATCCGTCACGATCACGTCGAACTGTTTTGGCCAACGGGTCAGCTGCATCGCGCCCGCGTCGGCATACATATGCGTCAATTCCACGTCGCTGAATTCGGCCTCATGGACCTCTGTCACGACATCGCGCCAAAGAATGCCCGATTCCATGACGTTGGCCTTTTCCATCGAACAGACCTTGTTGTTCCGCTTGCGGGCCAGTTCGAACGCCGAACGAGCGACGCGCGCGATCTCGGATTCGGTATAGCGCTGGGTATTGATGCCCACCCGCTCATTGCCTTCCTTGATGATCCCGCGCGGCTCACCAAAATACACGCCCGAGGTCAGCTCTCGGATGATCATGATATCGAGGCCTGCGACCACGTCCTTTTTCAGCGACGAGAAATCCGAAAGCGCGTCAAAGCACTGCGCGGGCCGCAGGTTGGCGAACAGGTCCATTTCCTTGCGCAGGCGGAGAAGGCCGCGCTCTGGCTTCACGCTGAAATCGAGGTTGTCATACTTCGGCCCGCCCACGGCGCCCAGCAGAACCGCGTCAGCGGCCTGCGCCTTCTCCATCGTCTCGTCGGTCAACGGCGTGCCGTGCTTGTCATAGGCGCAGCCCCCGACGAGATCATGATCGACATCGAAGGCCAGCCCACGCTTGTCGCCGTACCAGTCGATGACCTTCACCACCTCGTCCATGACTTCGGGTCCGATGCCATCACCGGCGAGGATAAGCAGAGACGGGTTCGACATGGGGCAGATCCTTTGGCTGAAATATCTTGCCGTTTGCCCTATCCCGGCCCTTGTGAGGGGTCAAGAAATCAGCCGCCGGTTTCGACATCCACCCAGACAAGCGCATGAGCGGGAAGGCCGTTTTCGCCTTGAGGCGCCCAGTAGAGCCCCGCGTCCAGCACCGTCAGGCGCGTATCCGGCAGAACGTAGTTTACGCGCAGGTTCCCTGGCCCCGGATCATCGCGCCAGTCGGCGGTATCGAGGCCGGGATCGCCCCTGTGACGGGCATTCGCGCCGTCCTGGGCCTCGGCCTTGGCCGTGCCAATGTTGCTAACGGGTTGCGGGTCTTGCAGGCGCGGATGATCCAGCAGATCGGTGATCCCCTGCCGGATTCCATCGCCGTCCACCGGGTCCATGTTGAAATGCCCAAGCAAGACCACCGGCGCCTCTGGCGTTTCGAACGCGAGCGCGCCGTTCAGGTATTTCTCCCAGAACCGCAATTCATCGTGGTTGCGCAAACCGTTGCGGTCCTCTGGCCCGTCGAAGACCGGAGGTGTCGCGTGCATCGCCAGAACGTGCAAAGGACCGTCCGGCGTGCGGACCGCAACGTCCCAATGCCCGGTCGACGACAGGCGCAGGATGTCCTGAACCTCCTCGGGAAAAAACGGCTGTCCGTCCACCATGGGCAAGCTCGCCCCTGGCAGATCGCGCCAGAGAAAGCCGCTGAAATCTCGCGCGCCGCTCTCCTCAATCGGAAAGCGCGTTAGCAGTGCCATGCCGCCCTGCCCGTGATACCGTCCGTATCCCTGCTTGTCGCGTGGCCCGCCGCGTCGTCCGTCGCGATCGATATCCAGCGCCGTCGCCAGCCCTGCGTTGGGCGCGGGCGCGTAAGCCCCGGTCATGGGATGCCCGGCATCGGCCAGCTTGTCCTGCAAGACGGACAGCGCCAGTAGCCCACCATCCCAGTCCATCCCGGTCAAAAGCAGCACATCCGGCCGGACAGAGGCAATGCCAGAGACGACAAGCCGCGTCTGTTCATCACCTTCCACAATATCGGCAAGCATCATCCCCGGCCCGTCGCGTGTCAGCTCGACATGCCAGGTCGCGATGCGCAGCGGGTCGGCCACAGCGCAGAGCGGCAAGAGAAGAAGGATCAGGCTGGCTGCAGCGAGGATTCGGCGGCGCGTGCGTGAAGACGCCGCTTGGTTTCCACCAGCGCCGCGATCCGGCTCATCGCCAGGCCACGCATGAAGAGCGATGCCGGTAGAAATGCCCATGCCGCTACGATCCAGATCATCGTCTGCGGATTTTGCATCTCGACCACGCCGAACAACGACCCCGCAGCTTTCGTCATTGCCGGGACGAAGAATGGCATCAAGAACCCTAACGCGATGTTAAAGCGCGCGTCGCGGGTCAGGCGCGTGACGATATCGCCGCCCACGGTCGGGTCGAATGTCGGCAGGTTCACCCAGACATTGAAGGTACCGGAATGGACCGGCCAGCGCCGCATGCGGATCGCGTAGTAGAAAAAGATCAGCGAAAGAAGCGACACGAGATAAGCCACCGCAGCCGCAACGCGAAGCTGCTGGACCAGCGCGTAGCTGGTATTTTCGGGCAGCATCAGCACGACAAGGCGTACCGGGCTGTAGGGAAAATCGAAAAGATTCGCCATCCGCGTGCCGAAGGTCTGCAGGACCGTTCCGGCGCCGCTGGGCGAGACGGCGTTGCGCGTGATCAGCGTCAGGATCAGCACGGTGGCAAAAAGTGCGACAAAGCGGATGCGGTTGAAGGGCGGCGCATCACGGAACTCGATCAGGCCGGGATAAGTCGATCCATATTCGAAAATGACGAGACCGGCGGCGAAGATCGCCACCAAAGACACGATCTGCATCGTGTCGGAAGTAACGCCCGGCAACGCAAAGGACGGCATCACGATAAGCAACACCATCAATATCGCGCGAAAAAGCGCACCTGTGAGCCGGGTAATCACCGCTCTTGTTCCCTCATATTGGACGGACGCGATTCGATGCCGCGGCCTTGTTCCAATTTGATGCCGCCTGAGATGACGGACTGCCTCAACTTGGTCACAATGTTGCCCACATTCACTCCGTCCAGCAACCCCTTGAGGCAGCTTGGAAAACTTTCAGGGCATTTTGAGGGAGAAAGTGGTGCGCCTTTGCATCAACAAAACAGCGCGCTAGCGGTGCCGCATTTCGGCACCGCTATATCTTGTGCGTTCGGCGATGAAATAAGGCAGATCAGGCCCAGGGACGCTCTGCCGCCAGCTTTTGCTCATAGGCGTCGATCGACTTGCCGCGTTCCATCGTCAAGCCGATATCGTCGAGACCTTCCATCAGGCAATGCTTGCGGAACTGGTCGACCTCGAAGGAAATCGTCTGGCCGTCCGACGTCGTGATCTCTTGGTTTTCCAGATCAACGGTCATCCGGGCGTTGGCGCCCTTCTCGGCATCCTTCATCAGGACATCGACCGTTTCCTGCGGCAGGGCGATAGGCAGGATGCCGTTCTTGAAGCAGTTGTTGAAGAAGATATCGGCAAAGCTGGGCGCAATCACGCAGCGGATGCCAAAATCCTTGATCGCCCAAGGCGCATGTTCACGGCTCGATCCGCATCCGAAATTGTCGCCCGCGACAAGGATCTCGGCGTCGCGATAGGCGGGCTCGTTCAGCACGAAATCAGCCTTTTCGTTGCCCTGCCGGTCATAGCGCATCTCGTCAAAGAGGTTCACGCCCAGACCCGAGCGCTTGATCGTCTTCAGGAACTGCTTTGGAATGATCATGTCGGTATCGACATTCACAAGCGGCAGCGGCGCGGCGATGCCGGTCAGCGTTTTGAACTTTTCCATGGTCGTCCTTTCTATCTATTCGGCCTTAGCCGCGTCTTTGCGCGCGGCGAGTGTTTCGGTCAGCATTCGGATCTTGCGGTCTGTGCCGCCTAGTTTCTCGAGTTGAGCGATCGCCTCGGGCGCGCCGGGATGCCCGCGCGCGACCAGCGCATCGGCCCGGCCCTGCCAGTAGAACCGGCTGCGATGACGGTTGGAGCGGACGCGCTTCAGCACAGCACGCGGCCTTGGCCCACGGCCCAGCAAGTCCTGCATCAGGATTTCACGTGCATTCGTTTCGCCCAGGTATTCGCCGACGTGATGCGCGGCGAAGGGCAGGCGCAGATGCTCGATGCCGCTATCGGCGGGTATCAAAGCGGCGTGACCTGCATCCGGCGACAGCGGGTCAAAGGCAATGATCTTTTGAATATCGGCGCGCATATGATCGCGCAGGTGGTGTTGAAAAGGCCCGATATCGGCGGCGGCACGGGCCCATCGCGTCTCGAACGGAACGTCGGCACGGTCGATGGTCGCTTGCGGCGCGATGGCGATCACGCGTTCTGCCAAGAGCGGACCCGAAAAAAGCAGAGCGCCGAACCCGCCCATGCTGCTGCCATAAGTGACAACGCGCGCGCCCTCTGGCAGCGCGGTCCGGATCGCCATGGCGATGTCTTGAAAGCTATCTGACTGGAACCAGTCATTCCGCGAAGCGCGCAGATGAACAGAAGTCCAGCCCTGCGAGACGGCAAGCCGTTGGGCGAATCCCGGCTCCAGGAACCCGTCGCCCTTGGACACGAAGGGAAAGGTCACAAGCGCGGTGTCCGCATCGAGCGTTTGCCCCTCGATCCAGACCTGGTAGCGCGCGTCGTTCCAGATCCAACGGCGCACCCGGTCCGCCCCGGCGACCGCCCCTTCGAGGGACAGCAAGGCATGGCCCAGCCGACGGCCCAGCCGGGTCAGCCCCTCGCGCGACAGCGCGCCGCCGCTCGTCGGCAGATCATGCGCGGCAACGGGATAGCGGTGATCGCCCCCGATACTGAGGGCCTGGCGCAGCGATTTCTTCGCCGCCGTTTCCGGCGCGCCGAAGGCGGGGATCACCGTCAGCACCGGCAAATCCGGGATGCCGACCGCCGCGCGCAGCTTTTCGATCATCCGGTCGAGCCATGTCGCATAGACCCGCGCCTTGCGATTATCGGCCACGTCCGCCGCGTTCTGGCACCAGACAAAGCCGCGTACGCGAACCGGCCCGTCCACCATCAGCGCCTGTATCTGGGCAATCAGATCATCCAGCAGATGCCCGGTATGCTGCCCGTGCCAATCCAGCGTCAGGGAACTGTTCGGCACCGCCAATTTCAGCAGGCCAAACGGGCGCGCCGACTCGGTCGCATAAAGATCAGCCAGCGCCATTTCCGGCCCGCGATACCCGGCAGCGGCGTCCAGAACGGGCGTCCAGCCGCCTTCGAGCCATTCCGCGACGTCGCTCAGTCCCGCCTGCCAGCGATCCAGATCCTCAACGGAACTTGGCTGGCCGAGAAGACTTTCGTCTCCGGCCAGGATCACGACATCGCGGGGGTAGGTGCTGTTCACTGAACTCTCCAAGGGATCATCCGGGCGGAACCTGCCGCCCGGACAAAGAACGTATCAGCCCAGTTCACGCACGTCGGTCAGACGACCCGTGATCGCAGCCGCGGCCGCCATGCCGGGCGACACCAGATGCGTGCGGCCCTTGTAGCCCTGACGCCCTTCGAAATTGCGGTTCGAGGTCGAGGCGCAGCGCTCACCTTCGGCCAGCTGGTCGGGGTTCATGCCAAGGCACATCGAACAGCCCGCCATGCGCCATTCGAACCCGGCATCCTGCAGCTTCTGCGCGATGCCTTCTTCCTCGGCCTGAAGGCGCACGAGGCCGGATCCGGGCACGATCATCGCGCGCAGGCCGTCCTTCACCTTCTTGCCATCCATGATCTTCGCGACTTCGCGCAGATCCTCGATCCGGCCATTGGTGCAGGATCCGATGAAGACCGTGTCGATCTCGATCTCGGACAGCTTCTGGCCGGGGGTCAGCCCCATGTAATCAAGAGCACGGCGCGCCGCATCGACCTTACCGCCCGCAAAGTCCTCGGGTGCGGGCACAACGCCGGTGATCGGCAGCACGTCCTCGGGCGAGGTGCCCCAGGTAACGACCGGCACGATATCGGCGGCGTCGATCTCGATGATCTTGTCGTAGTGCGCGCCCTCGTCCGAGGTGAGCGTTTTCCACCAAGCAACGGCCGCTTCCCACGCCGCGCCCTTTGGCGCATGGGGACGGCCCTTGACGTATTCGAAGGTCTTTTCGTCCGGTGCGATCAGGCCGGCACGCGCGCCGCCCTCGATCGCCATGTTACAGACCGTCATGCGGCCTTCGATCGACAGATCGCGGATGGCTGAACCTGCGTACTCGATCACATGGCCGGTGCCACCCGCAGTGCCGGTCATCCCGATGACCGTCATCGTGATATCCTTTGCGGTGACGCCGGGGGCGAGCTTGCCCTCGACCTTCACGAGCATGTTCTTCGATTTCTTCTGGATCAGCGTCTGGGTGGCGAGCACATGTTCCACCTCGGACGTGCCGATGCCATGCGCCAGCGCGCCGAACGCACCATGCGTCGCGGTGTGGCTGTCGCCGCAGACGATCGTCATGCCCGGCTGGGTCCAGCCCTGTTCCGGGCCAACGATATGAACGATGCCCTGGCGAACGTCGTCGATGTCATACATCTCGACGCCGAATTCCCTGGCGTTCTGGCGCAGCGCCTCGACCTGGATGCGGGACTGTTCGTCCTTGATCCCTTCAAGGCGGGTCGGATCGGTAGGCACGTTGTGATCGGGCACCGCGATGGTCTTTTGCGGCGCGCGGACCTTGCGGCCTGTCATGCGCAGACCTTCAAAGGCTTGCGGGCTTGTCACCTCATGCACGAGATGGCGGTCGATATACAAAAGACAGGTGCCGTCATCGGCCTCGTGGACGACATGGGCGTCCCAGATCTTGTCATAGAGCGTCTTCGGGGCGGTCATTTGGTCCTCTCCCGGGGGATATGTTGAAAAAGCGTTCGGAAACGGCGCGCGGACGCGCGGGGCGGCAGCGCTTATAGGCGTGCCAGAACCGTGAGCGTCGCGCCAAAGAACCGCCAGGGCAGGCGCGCGTGGTCATCAAGATCGAAAATCCGTTCCATGCCGATTGCGATACTCGGTTGCGGCGAGTCGTTCAAGCACGCTCGCATCATGCCTTGCTTGCCCAGAAAGGCATTCGCCGCACATTGTAAATAAGTACAACAACGGACGGACAGGCATGGACGGGGAATTTCAGGCACTGGCAGCACAGCTTCAGGCGTTGGGCGCGATGATCGAGTCCCAGGCGCGCAACATGCTGCTCCCGTCGCGGCTGGTGCAGATTGCCATCCTCGTCGGCTGTCTGGTGCTGGCCTACGCTGCGAAACTGGTGCTGTCGCCGACCTTCCGCGAATGGCTGCGGACGCGGCACGGCTGGCCGAAATGGCGGCTGCGCGCAGGCCTCGTCATCGACAAGCGCATGGTGCTGATCCTGTTCACGGTCTTCGCCTGGATTGCGACATGGACGATGCAGAGGATCCATCTGTTCCCGTCGCGCAGCTATATCCTGGAAATTGTCGCCACCATCGCGCTGGCGCTCTTGCTCGTCACCTTCGCAACCCGGCTGGTCCGCAACCCGGCTCTGCGCGGCGTGGTGCGCTGGGGCCTCTGGGCGTTTGTTATCCTCTACTATACCGGCTTCGTTGACGAGACCGCCGCGCTGCTGGATAGGATCGCGATCCAGGCGGGTGATTTCCGGCTGTCCGCCCTGACGCTTCTGAAGGGCGCCATCGTGATCGGTGTGCTGTTCACCCTGGCGCGCATCGTCTCCTCGACCACATCCGCCCGTATCCGCGCCAATGAAGACATCAGCCCGTCCATGCGCGTGCTGATGGTCAAGCTCTTGCAGATCGGCCTCTATGCGGCGGCTTTCTTCATAGGGCTGAAATTCGTCGGGGTCGATCTGACCGGCCTTGCGGTTCTGTCCGGCGCCATCGGCGTCGGCCTTGGCTTTGGCCTGCAGAAGGTCGTGTCAAACCTTGTCTCGGGTGTGATCCTTCTGCTCGACCGGTCCATCAAGCCGGGCGATGTGATCTCGCTTGGCGATACATTCGGCTGGATCAACGCGCTGGGCGCGCGCTACGTGTCGATTACCACGCGGGACGGCAAGGAATACCTGATCCCGAACGAGGACCTGATCACCGGCCAGGTGGTCAATTGGTCCCATTCCAATGATTTTGTCCGGCTCGACGTCTATTTCGGCACCGCCTATGGCAACGATCCGCATCTGGTACGCAAGGTCGCCATCGAGGCGGCAGCGGGGACGGAACGTGTGCTGCCCGACAAAAAGCCCGTCTGCCATATCGTCGGCTTTGGCGACAGTTCCGTGGATTACATCCTGCGCTTCTGGATCCGCGATCCGACCGGCGGGCTGACGAATATCCGCGGCAACGTGTATCTCGCGCTGTGGGATGCGTTCCAGGAACACGACATTTCGATCCCCTTCCCGCAGCGCGAGGTCAAGATGCTCGAAGGCTCACAGCTTTCGGCGGCCCCGCTTGGCGATTGAAGGAACCTTGCGCCTGTTTCCTCTGTTGGTCTGCGGAACAGGCAAAAGAGATTTGAATGACCCATACATTGACGCTGAAAGAGATTACCCCCGTCACCCATGACACCAATCGGCTGACGCTGACAAAACCCGACGGATACGAATTCACGCCCGGGCAGGCGACGGAGTTCGCGCTCGACAAAGCTGGCTGGCGCGAGGAAAAGCGCCCCTTTACCTTCACCAGCCTTCCGTCTGACGACGACCTGGAATTCACGATCAAGAGCTATCCCGACCATGACGGCGTGACCGAACAGATCGCAAAGCTGCAGGCCGGTGATACGGTTCTGATCGAAGACGCCTGGGGCGCGATCGAGGACAAAGGCGACGGTGTTTTCCTTGCCGGCGGCGCGGGAATCACACCCTTCATCTCGATCCTGAGGCAGCGGGAAAAGACCGGCAATCTCAGTGCCTGCACGCTGATCTTTTCGAACAAGACAGAGAAAGACATCATCCTGCGCGAGGAATGGCAGCAGATGAAAGGTCTTGGCGTCCTCTTCACGGTCACCGATGGCGACAATGACGCGCTGAAACAGGGTCGGATCGACAAGACCCTTCTGTGCGACACCATCGCCGAGTGGGAGCAGCATTTCTACATCTGCGGTCCCGACAAGATGGTCACCGATCTTGCCGACACCCTGCGCGATCTTGGCGTGCCAGACGACAAGATCGTTCACGAGGACTTGGGATAAGAAAAAGGCCCCCACGCTGGCATAGCGCGGGGGCCCTTCGTTTCCGGCGCTGCGATTACTGCGCGTCGATCGCGAAGAACATCGTCTCGCCCGAGTGGTCGTCGACACCGTCATTGTCGGTCGACACCCACATCGTTCCATCTTCCGCGATCGCCAGCCCTTCGACCTTGTCGAGAACATAGCCGCCCGTGGAGGTGAGGTAGGGCAGAAGATCGACGACGACTTCCGGCTCCAGCACGGCGGGGGTTTCGCCCAGCGCAACCATGCCGTCCATCTCGTCCATCGGAACGCGGGTGATGACCTTCGTCACCGCGCGGGTATCATGCTGGTTGTCGCGCTCAATGAAGTAGACGTGATCGCCATGGGCCACGATCTCCGACAGGCCGACCCAACCGGTGGCGGGTTCGGTCAGCGGGTAGTGGATCACAGACCATTCTTCGGTTCCGATGTTATAGCCAAGAACCTTGGCGTGGTTGTCGGGATCATCCCGCCATTCACGCTGCACGGCGATATAAAGCATGTCGTCCACGCGGGTGATCCCCTCGAAGCCGAAGCGGCGCTCGACCGCCAGAAGCGCGTCGGGCAGTGCAACATAGTCCTCGATCGCACCATCAGAGCCCACATGGTAAATGGCATGCGGAACAAGGCGATCCGACCGGCCCTCGGATGCGATCCAGAACCCGCCGTCCCCATCAAGCGCAATACCTTCCATATCAAGAAGCTGCGCCGGCATGCCTTCGCGCGTCACGCGGATGGCGTCGACGATCCTTGCCGGTGTCTCGCTGACATCGATGTGGAAGATGGTCGGCTGCATGCCGTAGAAGCTGTCGGACACGGCATATATCGTGCCGTCTTCCGCCATGACCTGGCCGGAGATCGCGCCCCAACCAGTCAGCTCGTCCATCCCGGCAGAGGTCAGATGCGGATAAACCGCCGCTGCATCCTGGTATTCGAACAGCATGACATGCGCCCGCGCGCCCGCGTCATCGGTTTCATTCGCCGAGACCAGCAGGTTACGCTCGGGGATGGTCACATAGCCTTCAGGGCCGATGCCCGAGGGCAAAAGCTGCGCCAGAACAGGCGAAGTGGGATCGGTGATGTCATAGACACCGACGACCGAGGACCGTTCTGCGCCGACAAAGACGAAAGGCGTGTCGCCGAAGACGTCGAAGGTCACGCTTTCAGGCTCCACGCCCTTATTGCCGGACCGCTCTTCGGGGTAGTGACCGATCTCGACGATCGCGTATTCGAAGGATGTGCCGCTGTCGTACACGACCTCGCCATCCTGGCTGAAGATCGTCCAGCCGCGCGATCCGCCGTCCATGTCGCCTTCGTTGGCCGTCGCGAAATGGGTGTCGTCGATCCAGGTCACGCTGTCGGGCTCGCGCGGAACGGTGATCGTGTCAGAGAAGACCAGCGCGCCCTCTTCGTTGGTGTCGACGCCTTCAAGCGTGACCTCACCGGCCGAAAAATGGCTAAGGACTTCGCCCGCAGAATTCAGGACGATGATGTGGTTGTTTTCCTGAAGCGTCACGACGACTTCGTTCTCGGCATTGATCGAGATGAATTCAGGCTCGGGGTCTTCCGGCGCGATGTCGGCAAGGCCGGTCACATCCGCAACCCGTGCGCTGTCGCAATCGATCAGGCCCTCTTCGGTCAGATCGACCATGAAGACGGACCCAGCAGGCATCTGGCCCACGCGGCCATCGCCAAGGTCTTCGTCCCGCTCATTCTCGATGGCGACGGCAAGGAACGAACCGTCGGGCGCAATGCCGACGCTGTCGGGCTGACCGGGAAGATCGCAACGGCCCACTTCCTGCTGTGTCGTCACGTCGATCTCGACCAGAAAGCCCGACGGTGCGGTGTAGCTTTCCGAGGTGTTCACACCGGCAAGCGCGTAATTTCCAATCACAGCGACCGAGGTTGGCTCCCCATCAGGCATGAAAACGCCAGCGGCGACCGGGTTCGCCGGGTCGGTGATATCGACAAAGCCGATCGAACCGCCGGGGCTGTCGGTGTAAACCAGCGTCATGCCATCGGCCGTAGCGGCGATAATCTCGGCCGAGGTTTCTTCGGCGTCGGGCAGGTTTTCGGCGACCTGGAAGGACGCGATGCGGTTGAAGTTCATCTCTTGCGCCATCGCGGGCACGGCAAGACAAACAAGAGCTGACGACATGGTCAGGGCGCGAGCGGACATTGCTAAATTCTCCTGTGGCGTTCTTCGGGGCGGCCCATCGAATTGAGCAGCCAACCTTTGCTAATCACAGGAGTGTGACAGGTCTGCGAATGCGGGCGGCCTAATCCGCTATCCGCGCGGCCTTAGCGATCCCGCTGTGCCTTGATCAAATCGGCCTTTGTCATTTCGCGGTCTTCTGAACGTTCGCGTGTCAGGGGAAAAACACCCCGTCCACCGCGTGGTTCCGCCGCAGCAGGGGAACTGCCCTGTGCAGAAAGGCGTTCCATCATGGATCGTTGAGGAATTTTCGAATGAACAAGGAAAACAAGGCCGTCGACAATCAGGACGAGGAAGAAGAGGTTCAATCCCATTCCCGCCTGAGCGCTGTCCTCATCTACGAAGTGGTGCGCCGTGACGGCATGGAAGAATTGCGCCGTCCGAACGCGTCGCTGATCTACTCGGGGTTGGCGGCAGGTCTTCTGATCGCGCTGTCGGTCATCGGCGAAGCAATCTTCCGCTCGCATCTGCCGGACCGTGAATGGCGGCCCTTGGTCGAGAACCTGGGCTATTCCTTCGGGTTTCTCGTGGTGATCCTTGGCCGAATGCAGCTGTTCACAGAGAACACGATCACCACGGTTCTTCCCGTAATCAACGATTTTTGCCGCGAAAACATCTTCGCAGCAGGGCGGCTTTGGGGCATCGTCTTTGTCGCCAATATCGTCGGCGCGTTCGTCGCTGCGGTCTTCATCGCATTTTCCGGCGCGTTTGACGCTGACTTTCTCGCAAATATCCGCGCGCTGTCAGAACACGCGACGGAACCGCCATTCATGACGCTCTTGGCCAAGGCGGTCCCCGCCGGCGTAATCATCGCAGCGTTGGTCTGGATGCTGCCCTCGGGCGGGGCGAGCTTTCTGATCATCCTGACATTCACCTGGCTGATCGCGGCTGGCGAATTTGCCCATGTCATCGCGGGCGCGGTCGAGATGGCCTATCTGATCGTCACGGGCGAGATGAGCCTCTTCGGCGGCCTCTTTGGATTCCTGCTTCCGGTCTTCGTCGGCAATGTCGTTGGCGGCACGATCGTCTTCGCCCTTCTCGCCTGGGGTCAGGTCAAGAACGAGGTATGATCACCCCGCCTGGCGCGCCGCTTCGATCTGCGGTGCGTCCTCGACCTTTGCCTTGGCGGCCATGACAAGCGCTTGGAAGATGGCGCGCTGACGGCGGGCGTAGAACAGGTGCTCGGGGTGCCATTGCACGCCCAGCGCAAAGGGATCGCGCACCCGTTCGATGGCCTGCACCATTCCCCCATTGTCGCGTGCGGCGACCTGAAGGCCGCGGCCCAGATCCTTCACCGACTGGGAATGAAGCGCGTTGACGACCATGTCTTCGGGCCCCGCGACCTCAACCAGCCGTGTGCCGGGCTGCACGCGCACCGTCTTTTTCGGCAGGATCGTCCAGTAGCGTTCACTGCTTGCGTAATACCCGTAAGCGTCCTGATGCAGGTTTCCCCCCAGCGCAATGTTCAGCATCTGCGAGCCGCGGCAAATCCCGAGAACGGGCTTCCCAGCCTCGAACGCATCGCAGACAAGTCGCTGTTCCAGCGCATCGCGGTCGGGGTCAAGCCGGGCGCTGGTAACCAGCTTGCCACCGTAAAGATCAGGGGAAATGTCGTCGCCGCCGCCGATGATGATCCCGTCGACATCGGCAACATCGGCTTCATGCCCTGCCTGCCAGCGCACGGCGCGCCCGCCCGCAAGCCAGACGTTGAACGCCACAAGCGGAAAGATCCGCCAGCCAGACTTGCGGGACGTCGTGACCCCGATCACCGGCTTGCGCATCAGGTCAACCCTTTCGCGATCGTCCAGGCGTCCATCATGTCACCACTGCGCTGCACCCAGTCGGCGCGCACCGTCGTCAGCCCTCGCCGATGTTCGCGGAACGTGCGGGCGAGATGCGCGACGAACGCGGGATCGCCCGCCACGGCCTCGATCAGGCACCATCGGTTCCACATGTCCACCAGCGACCAACCCGCTTCGTCAATGCGGCTGTCGGGCAGGCGGTAGTGAAAGGCAGGGCGACCGGAAACGGAACTGGCATCGCTGCCCAGCGCATTGACCAGCCGGTCCTCATCCAGATGCCGGATGATCGGCAAGAGGTCCAGCGCATGGTTCCGCGACGGGGCTCTCGAAAGGTACATGTCGATCATCTGATCTAACGACCAATGCGCGGCCTCATCGCTGGCGAGCGCATCAACGAGCTCTCGGGGATAAGGGTCGACGAAGGGCAGGACTCGGCGCGACTGGTCTATGGGTTCCGCGTCGCGCAGCCAGTCTTCGAGAAGGGCAAAGGCGCGCAGGACGGGAAGGACATCGCCCACCTCCGTCCCGGCCAAAGCGGGGTTCAGATGCGTGCCAAAGCCCAGAAGTACGCCATCGCGGCTGCCCAGCGCCCCCGCCTCGCGCAGCTTGTGGATCAGCTGGTCAAGCTGGCCAAGATCGGCAGGATGGATCGGATCGGTCACGATTTCGACCGGCACGACGGCGCGGGACTTTTCCAAGCCCCATTTCGCAAGCGGGGTCGTCGCCTTGTCGCGGAACGCGGTGTCCAGAACGACCTTGATATCGCCAAGTTCGGTTTCCTCGACGACCAGCTCATGCGGACCGGCTTCTGCGATCGTCCCACCGATCTCGGCGGCAAGGATGTCAGCGACTTCTTGCTCTTCGAGGCCGCTGAATTCGATCTCGATCCCGACCTTTCGCGGTGCGCCATCGACGCCCCTTGGCGGCGTCAATTCAAGGTAAACCTCAGCCCCCTCAACTGTCATTCCGGTCCTCGGGCTGCTCGAATTCGGCGATCTCGAAGGTCAGGCTCATGCTGTAGCGATCTTCCATCTCTTCGGTCGCAAGTTCTGCGCCAAGCTGGGTCGTGAAGGCGCGCATCAGCTGCGCCCCAAGGCCGCTGGCCTCGCTTGACTTCGTCTGCGCCAAGGGCTCGCCCAGAGAATTCTGAACCACAAGTTCGACCCGGCCATCGGGCAGCCGGTGCATCTTGACGTCGACCCAAGCCTCGCCGGTTTCCGGGCGGCCCAGGAATTTCAGCGCGTTGGTAATCGTCTCGTTCGCCATCAGCGCCAAAGGGACCGCCTGATCGGGATAAAGCACCGTGGTGTCGAGCGCATGGGTGATCCGTACACCGCTATGATGACCCAGAGCGCGCATCAGGATCTCGTTCACCATCTCGCGGACAAGGATATCGGCGCGTACCTTCGACAGCGACGACGCGTGATAAAGATTGCGGTGGATGATCGACAGGCCAAGGACGCGGTCCTGCAGCCGCTTCAGCATATCCGTTGCCTCGTTCGACCGGGACTGCCGGATCTGCATATTCACGATCGAGGTGATGAGTTGCAGGTTATTCTTGACCCGGTGATGAACCTCTTTCAGCAGCACGTTCTTGTCGTGCAGCGAGTTGGCGAGATCGGCCTCATCCGCAAGAATGCGGCGGGTCATCGTGTCGAACGCCTCGCCCACCTCGCGCAATTCCGACGGCATGTCGGCGGGAACCGGCTCTGGCAGGATACGCCGGGCGGATGAGAAGACCCGGATCTGATGCCGCAAATGGCGTACATGGCGGATCACAAGCCGGTGGACGGCGAAATAGGCGACGGCCAGACTGGCCAGCCACATCAGCACTGGAAATAGGATCGTCGGCAACGGGATCACGTCAAGAACCGTCGCGCCGCCGTCTCGCGGCCAGACCGCCATCGCAAAGACCGTCTCGCCGATCAGCGGAACGACCGTATAGGTCCGATCGGTCCCGTCTTCCGCCTCGTCGCGAAATACGATGGGTTCCGGCGATGACAGGGCAGCAAGCGCACGGTTCAGCGGCAGGCGTTCGCTGATCGTGTCGAACCCGACGACAGAGGTCAGGACATCCCCATCCGCGTTGAAGGTGATTACATCAATCGGGGCAGGCCCTTCGACGATCGGGAAGGACCGTTGCAGCAGCGTACGCAGAGAAATCGACAGGGGAATGCCACCGGCGAACTCACCGTCTTCGAATACGGGAACGGTGACGACGACGACAGCCTCACCCGACGCACGACCGCGCTGGCTGACGCTGACGCGAATCGACTGGTCCTCTACCGTCCGTTCCCAGGGCCCATAGCCAGAGAAATTCAGATCGGTCCGCCCGTTCGATGAACAGATCAACTGGCCATCGGGGCGAATAAACCCGGCGAAGACATATTCCGCATGCCCTTCAACGAAATTTGCGAATGGCACGCTGCATGATTCTTCGCTGTCACCGATCTGCGGCATCGACACTGCAAACGCCTCTGCCGCGCCGATGGCTGTCTGGATCAGTTCACGTTCGAACGACGCCGCCTCGACGGTGTCGCCGATCATGGCGGCATCGGTGCGCTGCGCGGATTCGTCGAGCACGCGGTAGGTTTGCAGAATCGCGATCAGGCCCAGCGGCAACAATGCCACCGAGAGTAGCGCGATCAGCCGAAACCCCAACCTGTCGAGCAGGTCAAATCCGCTACCAACACCAAGCATGAAATGTCACGCGGCGTGCGTTTTCGAGGACATGACCGCAGCGTTGTTGTGATCCGAGATCAGCATGTCTTCGTCTTCGCCAAGCTCAAGAAGTTCCGCAAGCCGTTTGCGCCCACGGTTCGCTCGGCTCTTGATCGTGCCGATAGCGCAATTGCACAGCTCTGCCGCTTCTTCATAGGTGAAGCCTTCCGCGCCGATTAGAACCAGCGCCTCGCGCTGCTCATCGGGCAACTTTTTCAGCGCTGCGTTGAAATCGTTCATCGCAAGGCGGCCATCATGATGCGGCTTCTCGGCCAGACCAGCGGCCATCACGCCATCGACGTCCTCGACCTCACGCTTCGCCTTGCGGCGTCCGGAATAAAACGTGTTGCGCAGGATCGTGAACAGCCACGCCCGCAGATTGGTGCCGACCTGATACTTGTCCAGATTGCTCCAGGCTTTTTCGATCGTGTCCTGCACGAGATCGTCCGCCGAACTGCGGCTGCGCGTCAGGCTCATCGCGAAGGCACGCAAGGCCGGAAGGTGTTCGATCATCTCGTCTCGAGGATCACGCGTGGTCATCTGATGACCCACCAGTTTTTTCCTTGAGTTGGTTTAGCAGCTCAAGAAATCGATCAGGCACCTCTTCCGCAGCGGTCTCGTTATAGACGCGCTTGAGGTTCTCATCGATCTGCTTGCGAATATTTGATTTGTCTAAGTCTTTTGCCACTGTGTGTAACACGATCTGATTTTTCCACTCCGGAGTCGGGAACTAACGGCGGGCTTTTGCGTTTGGTTCCCGACAGAATGATTTTTTTTCGAGGACGGACATGACCGACACCGGGGCACCCAATGATCTTTCGACCGAGATTGCCAGCCAGCTTCCCTATCTCAGACGTTACGCACGCGCCTTGACGGGCGGACAGACCAGCGGTGACCGCTATGCTGCCGCGACGCTTGAGGCCATCCTCGAGGACCACAGCGCCTTCGAGAAGGGAATGTCCGCGAAGGTTGCTTTGTTCCACACCTTCCACATGATCTGGGCGTCGACCGGCAATCCCGTCGCACAGACGGATGAAACCCTGTCGAAGATAGAGGCGGCGGCGACGGATCACCTGAGCGCCTTGACGCCCAACACCCGCGAGGCACTGCTTCTGCACACGATCGAGGGGTTCGAGGTTCACGAGATCGCGCAGATCATGAAGGTCAGCGACAGCGAGGCCGAGGGCCTGATCAACATCGCGATCCAGGAAATGGAAAGCTCCATCACCGGCCGCGTCATGATCATAGAGGACGAGGCCATCATCGCGATGGACCTTCATTCCATCGTCTCCGAAATGGGGCACGAGGTTCTGGGCATCGCCCGGACCAAGGACGCCGCAGTCGAAATGGGCATCTCGACCGAGCCCGATCTGGTTCTGGCCGACATCCAGCTGGCCGACAATTCCTCGGGCATTGATGCGGTGAACGAGCTGTACGAGCAATTCGGCGATCTACCGGTGATCTTCATCACCGCCTTCCCCGAACGCCTGCTGACAGGCGAGCGCCCGGAACCGGCCTTCCTGATCTCGAAGCCCTATTCCGAAGAACAGGTTCGCTCTGCCGTGAGCCAGGCGATGTTCTTCTCGTCTACGGAAACGCTAAGCGAACCGGCGTGATCGGCTTGCATGAGTCTCCAAAAGGCCCCGGTGTTCAGCCGGGGCTTTTTTCTGTCTGCAGCGCTTCGCGCTTTTCGCGCCTACGGCCCAGCAAGACGACGTTAAGGACTGCGCCAAGCAGGATCACCAACGCCGACAGGTAAAGCCAGAGCATCAGCGCAATCGCCGCCCCGATGGACCCGTAGACCTGGCTGAAGCGTGGAAAGGTGGTCAGGTAGATCGAAAGCGCAGCCGAGATGATCAGCCAGCCAAAGAAGGCGAAAACGCTGCCCGGCGATATCCAGGACGCCCGCGCCCCCACATGTTTGGGGCCGTAGCGATAGAGCAGCGACAGCCCCAGCGTGATCGCGACAATCGCAACGCCCCAGCGCACCACCCCGACAATCAGGCTGTCGGCAGGCACCAGCGGCAAGATCGCCACGGCTATCGGCGCAACGACGACACTGGCCAGCGCCAGAAGGCCCAGACCGATCAGCGTCAGCGTTAGCACGATCACCACGAAAAGCTGCTTTATCCCGCCGCGCGGCTGCGTCTCGTAAACGGTATTGAGCGCCCGCATCAGCGCGGCCACCCCAAGTCGTGCCGTAAACAGCGCAAGCAAGGTCGTCAGTGCAGACGCAAGCCCAAGCGAGCCCTGATCTGCGGATACAAGCTGCGCGACGCGCATATCCAGAAGATCGTATATCTGCGGCGGCAGCACGCCTTTCACAAGCGTCAGCTGCTCGCCCACCTGGGCGGGATCGAACACCAGCCCCCATAGCGCGACAAGTGCTGCCATTGCCGGAAACAGCGACAGCATGAAATAGAACGCGACCCCGGCAGCGACGAGGCTCAGGTCGCGATCCGTGAAAATCTGAAAGGCATCGCGAAGAATGCGAAACACACCGCGTTCAAACATCGCAAACCTCCCTTCTTTTCCGTTGCGTGATGCACTACGTGGCACGCGACGCGCGGAAAACCACACATTCGCGCGAATGGCGCGCCGTTTCATTGAGATTTCACCCGCCCGATGTTAAATGAATCCACGCGCCCGGGTTGAGGGCGTTAACCTTCAGGAGGACAATGTCCTGTCTTACGTTGCAGAAACGGTCCGTGGAACGACCGTGCCGAAATCTCGGATGACCGAGACGCCGGCGCTCCCCACAAGCGAAGAACAGCTTGATCTCGTTCTTGCCTCACTCGAAGACGACAAAGCCGAAAACATCGTGTCCATCGACCTGCGCGGAAAATCCGAGATGGCCGATCACATGGTGATCTGTTCCGGCCGGTCTTCGCGCCAGGTAGGATCCATAGCGGAAAAGCTGACCGACCGGGTCAAGCAGGCCTTTGGCTGGTCGTCCAAGGTCGAGGGGAAGGAATCGGGCGATTGGGTGCTGATCGACGCGGGCGACATCATCGTCCATGTCTTCCGCCCCGAAGTGCGCGATTTCTACCAGCTTGAGAAGATGTGGATGACGCCCGCAGAAGCTGCGGAAGCTCTCAAGGGCTGATGCGTCTGCATATCTGCGCGGTGGGCCGGATGAAATCTGGCCCAGAGCGCACGCTGACCGATGACTATGTCACCCGGTTCGACAGAACCGGGCGCCCTCTTGGGCTTGGTCCGCTTAATCTTATCGAAGTCGAAGACCGCAAGGGCGGCGGCATGGCCGCCGAGGCCGCGCTACTCGACAAGGCGCTGCCCCCCTCGGCCCGGATCATAACGCTGGACGAGCGCGGCAAGATGCTGTCCTCACCAGAGTTCGCCCAGATGATCGCCCGCTACCGAGACGACGCGCAGGGCGAAATGGCGTTCGTCATCGGCGGCGCGGACGGGATCGACCCGGCCCTGCGCGCCCGTGCCGAGACGTCGATTTCCTTCGGGCAGATGGTTTGGCCGCACATGCTGGTGCGCGTGATGCTGGCCGAACAGCTTTACCGCGCCGCGTCGATCCTGGCAGGCAGCCCCTATCACCGCGCCTGAGACGGGTTTCCCGGCGGCCCGCCCCGCGCTAGAACCACACCCAACAGGCGCAGAGGCAAAGCATATGACCAGACCCAAACCCGTTGTGCTGTGTATCCTCGACGGCTGGGGCATCGGTGCGTCCAAGACAGGCAACGCCCCATTGCTGGCCGATACGCCGACTATGGACCGCATGATGGCGACCTGCCCTAACGCCACGCTGATCACCCACGGCCCCGATGTCGGCTTGCCGACCGGGCAGATGGGCAATTCAGAGGTCGGACATACCAATATCGGCGCGGGCCGCGTTGTGGCTATGGATCTGGGACAGATTGACCTGTCCATCGAGGATGGCAGCTTCGACAGGAAACAGGCGCTTCAAGACTTCATCGCCAAACTGAAAGGCACCGGTGGCACGGCGCAGATCGTCGGCCTCGCCTCTCCCGGCGGCGTGCACAGTCACCAGCGCCACATCGCCCATGCGGCGAAGGTCATCGCCGAAGCGGGCGTTCCGGTTCAGATCCACGCCATCACCGACGGGCGCGATGTCGGCCCCCAATCCGCCAAGGCACAGATCGAAGAAATGTCGAGCGCCTTGCCCTATGACGCGCGGATCGGCACGCTGGTCGGGCGCTACTTTGCCATGGACCGCGACAACCGTTGGGACCGTGTGCAGCAGGCCGCCGAACTTGTCCTGACCGGCAAGGGCCGCAACGCAGGCACTGCGCAGGATGCCATCGACGCCGCATACGAGGCGGGCGAGAATGACGAGTTCATCAAAGCCACGGTGCTTGATGGGTATAAGGCGCCGAAAGACGGCGACGGACTTCTCTTCATCAATTTCCGCGCCGATCGCGCGCGGGAAATCCTGTCGGCCCTCACGGATCCGCAGTTTGCCGAATTCGACATCAAGCGCCCTGATTGGGCCGCAAAGACCGGGATGGTCGAGTATTCCGACCGGCACAACGAATTCATGGACGTGATCTTTCCCAGCCAGAAGATCGTGAACACGCTGGGCGAGTGGGTCGCGAAACAGGGCCTGAGGCAGTTCCGCCTCGCCGAGACCGAGAAATACCCGCATGTCACATTCTTCCTCAACGGCGGCAAGGAAACCCCCGAAGAGGGCGAGGATCGCAAGATGCCGAAATCGCCCGGTGTTGCGACCTACGACATGCAGCCCGAAATGTCGGCGGGTGAAGTGACCAAGGCCTTCGTCAGCGCGATCGAGGAGGGTTATGACCTGATCGTCGTCAATTACGCGAACCCCGACATGGTCGGCCACACCGGCGATCTGGAGGCGGCAAAGGCCGCATGCTCTGCGGTGGATCAGGGGCTTGGACAAGTGCTTGAGGCGCTGGAAAAGGCAGGCGGCGCGATGATCGTCTGCGCCGATCACGGAAATTGCGAGACGATGATCAACCTCGACACCGGCGGGCCTCATACTGCCCACACTTTGAACCCCGTGCCGGTGATCCTTGTGGGCGGACCGGACGGCGCTGGCATTGCCGAAGGACGGCTGGCCGACCTTGCGCCATCCTTGCTCGACCTGATGGGCCTGGACCAACCGGCAGAGATGACCGGCGAAAGCCTGATCCGCCGATGACCTTTCTGCGCGCGCTTGCCCTTGCGCTTGGGCTGGGCACCAGCGCCATGGCCCAAAGCCCCGCCGAAGATGCCGCCCGAGCCTCTCGCGCGCTGGAAAATGCGCAGATCGCCCTTGCTGCGGCAGACAGTGCGCAAGACCGGGTCGCGGCGCTGACCGATGTCATCCGCGCCTTCGAGACCGGGCTTGCCGCCTTGCGCGACGGGCTGCGCCGTGCCGCCCTGCGCGAAGACGCGATCCGCGCCAAATTCGATTCCGAAAGCGCGCGGTTGTCGCAGCTTTTGGGCGTGCTGCAATCCATTCAGTCGGTACCCGGCCCGCTCCTCCTGCTGCATCCCGGCGGCCCTGTGGACACCGCGCGTTCTGGCATGATCGTGTCAGACATCACGCCCGCGCTGACCCGTGAGGCGGAAGTCCTGCGCAATGAGTTGGAAGAGGTCGTGCTTCTTCGCGCCCTGCAAACCAACGCCGCCCAGACGCTGGAGGAAGGCCTGCGCGGTGTGCAGCAGGCACGCACGGCCCTGTCGCAGGCCATCGCCAATCGGGGGGACCTGCCGCGCCGCTACATGGCGGACGAGGCCGCGCTGTCGAGCCTCATTCAGTCAAGCGAAACGCTGGCTGCTTTCGCGTCGGGCCTTGCCGATATCGGCCCCGAGGCCGCCGAACCCACGATCCGCGACTTTTCTTCGGCGCGCGGTACCCTTGCAGCCCCCGTCGCCGGGCGGATCCTGCGCGGATTCGACACGCCCGATGCCGCCGGCGTCGCGCGGCCCGGCATCATCCTTGCCACGCCGCCCCGCGCCCTTGTCACAACGCCTTGGCCCGCCACGATCCGCTATCGAGGCCCGCTTCTCGACTACGGAAACGTGATGATCGTAGAGCCGGGCAGCGGGTATCTGATGGTGTTCGCCGGACTCGAAGAGGTTTATGGTGACGTCGGAGAGGTCTTGCCCCAAGGTGCGCCCGTGGGCCTCATGGGCGGCGCGGCGTCAGACGTCGGATCGCTCCTTAGCGAGACGACCGGCGCAGGCGGCAGGGAATTGACAGAAACGCTTTATCTGGAACTCAGAGAAGGCGAGACACCGGTGGACCCGACGCCATGGTTCACGATCGACTGAGGAAGAGGATTTCATGAGAAAATTCGTCATGGCCGCGCTGGGTGGAACCCTGGTCGGAGCGATCGCGACAACCCAGGTTGCCGGTCCTCTGATCGCGCAGGAAGGCCAGCGCAACGCGACGGTCTACGAGCAACTGGACCTGTTCGGCGACATCTTCGAGCGCATTCGCGCGCAGTATGTCGAAGAGGTCGACGAACGCGATCTGATCGAGGCAGCGATCAACGGCATGCTCACCTCGCTTGACCCGCATTCCAGCTATCTCGCCCCCCAGGACGCCGCCGACATGCGCATCCAGACGCGCGGCGAATTCGGTGGTCTCGGGATTGAGGTCACGCAGGAAGAAGGCTTTGTGAAAGTCGTCTCGCCCATCGACGGCACCCCTGCCGACGATGCGGGGATCGAAGCCGGCGATTTCATCACCCATGTCGACGGCGAGTCGGTTCTGGGCCTGACGCTGGACGAAGCAGTCGAGATGATGCGCGGCCCGGTCGGATCCGAGATCATCATCAGCGTCGTGCGCGAAGGTATCGACGAGCCTTTTGACGTGTCGATCATCCGCGACACGATCAAGCTGACCGCTGTGCGCACCCGCACCGAAGGCGACACCGTCGTCCTGCGCGTGACCACCTTCAACGACCAGACCTATCCGGCGCTTGAGGAAGATCTGCAAAAGGCCGTCGACGATCTGGGCGGAATGAACAATGTCAGCGGCTTCGTTCTGGATCTTCGCAACAATCCCGGCGGTCTTCTGACCCAGGCGATCCGGGTATCCGATGCCTTCCTCGAAGCGGGCGAAATCGTCTCGACCCGGGGCCGCGATCCGCAGGATGGCGAGCGCTATAACGCCACCCCCGGCGATCTGGCCGAAGGCAAGCCCATCGTCGTGCTGATCAACGGCGGCTCTGCTTCGGCGTCCGAGATCGTCGCGGGCGCGCTGCAGGATCACCGCCGCGCGGTGGTCGTGGGCACCAAGAGCTTTGGCAAGGGCTCGGTCCAGACCGTCATGCCCCTACGCGGTGATGGTGCGATGCGCCTGACGACCTCGCGCTACTACACGCCGTCCGGCCGCTCGATCCAGGCGCTTGGCGTGTCGCCCGATATCGTGGTGCAGCAGCCCCCGACACGGCCCGAAGCCGAGGACGAAGAGGAAAGCAATGCATTGCGCAGCCGGTCCGAAGCCGACCTGCGGGGCAGCCTTTCCAATGACAGCCTCAGCGAGGACCAGCGCCGCCAGATCGAGGAAGAACAGGCCGCCGCCGAGAAGGCCGCCGAACTGCGCGACGAGGATTACCAGCTCGCCTACGCGATCGACATCCTCAAGGGCCTGATGGTGCTGTCCACAGAGGCTGCTGAATAACGCATTTCGCATGTGATCAAGGAAAAGGCCCCTGCCTCGGCGGGGGCCTTTTTCGTTTTGAGCGGCGGGCCAAACAACACCGAAAGTGCCAGAACCACCGCCAGACTGTACCTCAAAAACTCTCGGATTAGCTCTACGGTGAAGTCGAACGTTCGCTCAATCCAGCTGACGTGCCTCGTCGATCAGCATGACGGGGATGCCGTCGCGGATGGGGTAGGCGAGATGGGCGGCTTTCGACACCAGTTCCATGTTCTCGGAATCGAAGCTGAGCGGCGCTTGGGTCTGCGGGCAGACGAGTGCCTCGAGCATGCGGCGGTCGTAGGCGCGTTTGACCTCGTCGCTCATTGCATGGCCTCTTCGCTCGACCCGCCGCGCAGGGCGAATTCGATCAGGGTGATCAGCGTCTCGCGGCGCGTGGACAGCGACGGTGCTTCCAGCAGCGCCTGGCGGTCCTCTGGCTCGAATGGGCAAAGCATGGAGAGCGAGTTTATCAACAGCTCGTCATCCGCCTCGGACAGCGATTCCCAGTCGGTCTTGAGCGCGTTCTCATCGAAGAACCGCGCCAGAAGATCGAGAAGCGCATCGCGGTCGAGTTCCGGGTCCGTCTCGGCGGATCCAAGGTCGCGGTCAAAGCCGGACCAATCAACATCGCAGCGCCGGTAGGGCGTGAATCCGTCGATTTCCTGCTTCACGCGAAAGCGGGAAATCCCCGCCAGCGTAATCATGTAACGGCCATCCTCGGTCTCGGAGAACGCCGTGACGCGCCCCGCACAGCCGATGCTGTGCAGGCGCTTGTCCGGCCCGATCGGCTGGACCATTCCGATCAGCCGATGCGACGTCTTTAGCGCGTCGTCCAGCATCGCCAGATAGCGCGGCTCGAAGATGTGAAGCGGAAGCCGGGCACGCGGCAAAAGAAGCGCGCCGGGCAGCGGAAAGACGGGGATTGTCTTGGGAAGATCGGCGGCTGCTATCATAACGATGGAGGTAGGCCGACGGGGGCGTCAGGCAAATATCATTGACGAGAGTTTACGCCGCCCGCGCAGCACCGCCGGGTCCTTTGCCGGAAGCGCGTCGAAAATGGTGAAAAGCTGCGTTTTCGCGGCCTCGTCATTCCATTCGCGGTCACGGCGGAACAGCTCCAGCAGCGTTTCGATCGCGGCCTCTGTATCGCCCGCGCCCTGCTGTGCCTTCGCGAGATCAAACCGCGCCTGATGGTTGTCGGGATCAGCCTCGACCGCGGCGAGCAGTTCTCCGACTGGCCCCACGCCGGCGGCCTGCTTTTTCAGCTCGATCTGGGCATGAACCGCTTCGAGTTCCGGCGCGCCGGAAATCTCGACGGGGGCACCGTTCAGGATCGCCTCGGCCTGGTCGAGATCGCCCGCCTCGATATGCGCGCGCACAAGGCCGGCATAGGCGGGGGCGTTCTGCGGGTCTTCCTGCAGGATCGCGCCGAAGGTCTGGATCGCGTCGGTCAAGGCGCCCTGTTCAAGCATCTCCTCGGCAGCGGCCACGGCATCAGCCAACCCGCCATCGGCAGCAGGCGCCATCTCGGCCAGCTTGCGGACAAATTCGGTCACCTGGCTTTGCGGCACGGCGCCCTGGAACATGTCCACCGGACGGCCCTCGACAAAACCGACGACCGTGGGGATCGATTGTATCGGAAGTCCCTGCTGCGCCAGCGCCTGCGCCAGCCGCTGTTCCTTGTCGACGTCAATCTTGACCATGCGAACCTTGCCGCCCTGCGCCTTGACCGCGTCTTCCAGCATCGGGCCAAGCGTCTTGCACGGCCCACACCATTCCGCCCAGAAATCGACGATCACCGGGGTCTCTGCCGACGCCTCGATGACATCGGCCATGAAGGTCGCCTCGGTCCCGTCCTTGACGACATCCGCGGCGGCGGCGTTTGCTTGGCCCAGTTCCAGCATGGCTTACCTCTTTTGCATTCCGTTGCGCCCTATATGATCGCCGTGGACGCGAAGTCCAAGGGGGAGCGTATCATGGCGCGGACATTGCTCTGTTTCGGCGACAGCAACACCCATGGATCTGTGCCGCGTCTGCGCGGCCAGGCGGGTCGGCATGGGCCTGATATTCGCTGGCCGACTGTCGCGGCACAGGCGCTTGGCGCGGGTTGGGTTCTGGCCGAGGACGGCCTGCCGGGCCGCACAACCTGCCGCCCCTGCCCCGTAATGGGTGATTTCATGGACGGGCGCGACGGTTTGCGCATTGCCCTGCGCTGCCAGTGGCCGGTCGATGTGATGACGCTGATGCTTGGGACAAATGATCTGAAACGCCGGTTTGATGCGAGCGCCGAGGCGATTGCGGCGGGAATCGCCGGGCTGCTCGATATTACGCTGAAGGAAGGCATCGAGACGGGGCCGCCGAAAATCCTGCTAATTGCCCCCGCACCCGTTGTTGAGGTCGGGGGATTCGCCGTCGAATTTCGCGGCGCAGCCGAGAAAAGTGCGCGCCTTGCGCCGTTGCTGGCAGAAGTTGCCGTCGACTACGGCTGCGCGTTCCTTGATGCCAGGGCGCATGTGAAAGTGCACCCAGAAGAGGGTGTCCATTGGGACGCCGAGGCGCACAAAGGTTTCGGCAAGGTGGTTGCGGAGAAGATCGGCGCGCTGGCCTAAAGATCGACTGTCGCGAACACCGGCGCGTGATCCGAGGGCTGTTCCCAACCGCGCACCGGCCGCAGGATGCGCGAAGAATGGGTGGCGTCTGCGATATCGCCGGTCGCCCAGACATGGTCGAGCCGCCGTCCCTTGTCCGCCTCGTCCCAATCCTTGGCGCGGTAGGACCACCAGGAATAGAGGTTGCCTTCGGGGATATCCTTGCGCGTGACATCGACCCAGCCGCCCGCCTCTTGCGACGCTGCAAGGTGATCGACCTCGATCGGCGTATGGCTGACGACTTTCAGAAGTTTTTTGTGATCCCAGACGTCATCTTCGCGCGGGGCGATGTTCAGATCCCCCACGAGGATCGACTTCTCGGGCGCATCTTCGCGGAACCAGTCGCGCATCTCGGTCAGGAAATCGAGCTTGTGGCCGAATTTCGGGTTCTTCTCGCGGTCCGGCTCATCGCCACCAGCGGGGATGTAGTAGTTGTGGATCGTGACGCCGTTCTCAAGCCGCGCCGCTACGTGCCGGGCATCGCCCTTGCCTACGAAATCGCGGTGCCCGGCGTCTTCAAGCGGCAGCTTCGACAGGATCGCGACGCCGTTATAGCCCTTTTGACCGCGCGCCACGCAATGGGACCACCCAAGTTCGGCAAAACGCTCCAGCGGCATCTTGTCGACCGGCGATTTGCACTCCTGAAGGCACAGGACATCCGGGTTTTCTTCGGTCAAAAGCTTCTCGACCAGCCCCGCGCGCAGGCGAACCGAATTGATGTTCCAGGTGGCGAGGGTGAAGGACATGAAAGGCTCCGGCTATCTTGGTCGCGGGACCCTAGACGGACGCCCATCGGCCTTCAAGGCGCGCTCTCAGCCCGCAGGCCGCAGCCCCGTCTCGACCAGAAGCCCCCTGCGCTTGGCCTCGTAGTAATACCCGCGCGCGTACCAGCCGACGGCAGTGTCGAAATCCCCGTCAGACACCATCCAGGCGCCGCGCAGATACTTCACGGCCCATCTGAGGTTTTCCTCGGCGGACAAAAGTTCCTCTGGCGGGCCGCGATGGCCCATGGTGCGGGCGGTCTGCGGCAGGATCTGCATCATGCCGTAATATGGCCCGTTTCTCGCGCGTGGGCGGTAGTCGCTTTCGCGCTGGATCACACGGTGAACAAGGGCGCGGGGCACCTCGTAATGGTCGGCATATTCATTCACCAGCACGCGAATCTCGGGCGTCTCGCCGGGGAACAGCGCAACGTCCCGCGTCACGGGTTCGGGCGCCGCAGCAGGCGCGCAGGCAGCAAGGCCAAGAAGGACGGCAAGGCACAGGATCAATCTCATGGGCGCGACGATACCGCGCGCCGCACTTTTGGCAATCGGCCGAACTGGCCTGTCGCGGAGATCCGCCAACGCCCTTGATCGCAAGGGCGTCCATCGGGCACGGTAGCGGCAAAACAAGCCAGGTGGCGATATGAGAGCAGCGATCACGATAGCCCTGTGTCTGGGGGCCTTCCCGGCCTTCGCGCAGGACAGCGATGACGACAGCGCGAGATGGGAAACCTATTCCCATGACGGAGGGCGCGGCGCAGCCGTTTGCCCCAAAGACGATTATGAGAACGACGATTACGCCTGCTTCCTGATCTCCTGCGCGCCCTTGGGCGGTCCGCTGCACCTGCGCACGGCCTTTGCCGGGGTCGCGTTCGACGACGACTCGCCGGAACTTCGCATCACGGTGGACGATAACCCCACCATCACCATCCGCATGCGCCGCCTGCCGGATGCGGATCAATTCGACTTCTCGACCCCGGTTCGCCAAAGCCGCGACGCCGACCTGCTCGAATCGCTGATGGCCGGTAGCGAGGCAAAGCTTGTCCTCGGCGGTGGCGCGAACGCGTTCAGCTTTGTCGCGCCGCTCAGCGGCTCGCGCGACGCGATTTCCGCGCTGCCGGAATTGTGCGGCCCCCAGGATGACGGTGGACGTCCGCCCAAGGACGCCCTGATCGCGGGTGAGGTCGAAGAAATCCTGTTCGAACGCCGCCTCGCCTTCGGCGGCTCTGCTTTCTCCGCCGATCTGCTGTTCACCCGCGACGGCGGCGTGTCGGGCGATATAGTGCGCGACGGCGAGATCACTGAAATCACCGGGGACTGGGATCTCGAACCCAGCGGCCGCCTGTGCCTTCTGGCCGATTGGGGTGGGTGCCTGCGCTTTTTCCGGCAGGGCGATGAAATCGCCGTGCACCGGGATGAACGGCTGGGCGATGTGACCTTCCTTGAAGAAGGCGAAGACCTGCCCGATCAAACGCCCGAGTTTCTGACGCCTTCCCCTGAGACGGAAGAAGGCGACGACGCCGATTGACGCCCCCCTCCCGGCGCGCCAACCATGCGCCGGGGAGGAACGATCATGGATTTTCACTGGAACGGCTTTCGGCCCGGCGACCCGCGCGTTGCCGAAACGGTCAAGACACGGCCCGAGGCGTTGCCGGACACAGCCGATGTCCTGATTGTCGGCTGTGGCCCTGCGGGCCTGACGCTGGCCGCGCAGATGTCCGCCTTTGCGGATATCGACACGGTGATCGTGGACCAGAAACCCGGACCCATGGAAAAGGGTCAGGCCGACGGGATCGCCTGCAGAACCATGGAGATGTTCAACGCCTTCGGCTTCGTCGAAGAGGTTCTGCGCGAGGCATACTGGGTCAATGAAACCTGCTTCTGGAAACCCGCAGACGATGGCAGCGGGATCGTCCATGCCGGGGTCATTCCCGACACCGAAGAGGGCCTGTCGGAATTTCCCCATGTGATCCTCAACCAGGCGCGCGTGCATGACCGCTATCTCGAGACCATGCGCAACAGCCCCTCTGGGCTGGAGCCGTATTATGATTACGCCTTCGACTCGCTGACCCATGAGGGCGACGCCGTCACGGTTACGCTAAGGCGCGAAAGCGGCGAGACGGCCAGCATCAAGGCGCGCTACGTTATCGGCTGCGACGGTGCGCGCAGCGGCGTGCGCAAGGCGATCGGGCAAGAGCTTAAAGGCGACAGCGCGAATACGGCCTGGGGCGTCATGGACATTCTGTGCAACACCAGTTTCCCTGACATCCGCCGCAAGTCGGTGATCCAGTCCGATGCGGGCAACCTTCTGATCATCCCGCGCGAAGGCGGCTATCTTGCGCGGATATACGTTGAACTCGACAAGCTGGGCGACGGCGAGCGGATCACGGCGAAGAATATCACCGAACAGGGCCTCATCGACGCCGCCGCGCGGATTTTCGCGCCCTACACGCTGGATGTGAAGGACGTGGTCTGGTGGTCCTGCTACCAGATCGGCCAGCGCCTGTGCGATCGCTTCGACGATGGCACCGAAACGCCGCGCGTCTTCATCGCCGGGGATGCCTGCCACACTCACAGCCCCAAGGCCGGTCAGGGCATGAACGTGTCGATGCAGGACAGCTTCAACCTCGGCTGGAAGCTGGCCGCCGTGCTGCGCGGGCAGGCCGATGAAACGCTGCTCGCCACCTATTCCGAGGAACGGCAGGGTATCGCGCAGACGCTGATCGATTTCGACCGCGAGTGGTCTGCCATGATCTCGGATCGCGCCAAGGCAGGCGGCACCGGCGGCGTCGATCCCGAGGCGTTTCAGCGCTATTTCGTCACGCATGGGCGCTACACGGCGGGGACCGAGACGCTGTACGCGCCATCGCTGCTGACCGGGGATGGCACGCATCAAGCGCTTGCAACGGGTTTACGCCTCGGCATGCGCTTTCACTCCGCCCCTGTGATCCGCATGGCTGATGCCAAGCCTGTGCATCTGGGCCATACGGTCAAGGCCGACGGTCGCTGGCGCATCTTCGCGTTCGAGGGGAAGGACACCGGACTGACCGATCTTTGTGCGTTCCTTGCAGAGGATCCCGCCTCACCCATCCTGCGCCACACGCCAAAGGGCGCCGATCCCGACAGCGTCATCGACCTGCGCGCGGTATTCCAGCGGCCCCATGCCGAGATGACCGTCGCCGATCTGCCGGGCGTCCTGTTTCCGCAGAAAGGCCCCTTCGGCCTCAACGACTACGAAAAAGCCTTCTGCCCCGATCCCGCCGCAGACATTTACGACCTGCGCGGTATCGACCGGACCCAAGGCGCCCTGATCGTGGTGCGGCCCGACCAATACATCGCGCAGGTCCTGCCGCTGAATGCGTATGCGGAGCTGTCGGAGTATTTTGGGCGGGTCATGCGGCCGGCGTAAAAAAGGCCCCGGCAAAAAACCGGGGCCAGTCCAACAGGGAGGTTGATGCCTTAACCCCGGCACCGGGGGAAGGGTTCCATCACGCGACGAGGCGGTAGCCGCCGCTCTCGGTCACAAGGAGCCGAGCGTTGGACGGCTCCGGCTCGATCTTCTGGCGGAGACGATAGATATGCGTCTCAAGCGTGTGGGTCGTAACGCCTGCGTTATAGCCCCAGACCTCGTGCAGCAGCACATCGCGCGGCACCACACCTTCAGAGGCGCGATAGAGGAACTTGAGGATGTTCGTCTCTTTCTCGGTCAGGCGGATCTTGCGCTCGTCTTCCGTGATCAAGAGCTTCATCGCGGGCTTGAAGGTATACGGGCCAAGCGTAAAGACCGCGTCCTCGGATTGCTCATGCGTACGCAGCTGCGCGCGGATGCGGGCCAGAAGCACCGGGAACTTGAACGGCTTGGTGATGTAGTCGTTCGCGCCGGAATCGAGGCCGAGGATCGTGTCGGCATCGCTGTCATGGCCCGTCAGCATCACGATGGGGCATTTGACGCCCTGCTTGCGCATCTTCTTGCACAGCTCGCGGCCATCGGTGTCGGGAAGGCCCACGTCAAGGATCACCAGATCGTAGTGCCCGGCCTTGATCTTTTCCATCGCGTCGACACCGCTTGCGCCCTCGAATACGTCGAAGTCGTCGGTATCGACAAGTTGCTCGCTCAGCGCCTCGCGCAGGTCGTCGTCATCATCGACCAGCAGGATTTTCTTAAGATTGCTCATCATGGCCTCCTCAACTTTCTGGGAAAGACCTGTGATGCCCGTCGCGTTCCGGCAAGATTTGCGTCAAACCTCTCACGCGGTCGTGTCGACTTTGGGCCGAATGTTTCATATCTGAACGCCTTGAGCCCCCTTTCAGGACCTGCCATGTCGCTTTCCCCCACCTCGACCGAACGCCTCGCCCGCGCCCGCGCGGATTTGCGCATGGGCGTGCCGGTTGTCGTTCGAGGGGCGGACAGCGGCGCGGTGATCCTTGCCGCCGAAACTTTGGACCCCGAAAGGCTGTCTGATCTGAAGGCCTTGGGGAAGCCCTATCTCGCGATCACGGGGCGCCGGGCCGAAACCCTGAAAGCGCGGGTCTATGACGGCGATCTCGCGCGCATCGACCTGCCAGATGATGCAGGCGCGCGCTGGGTTTCGGCCATTGCCGATCCATCCGGCGATCTTGCGAACCCGATGAAAGGGCCGCTGAGCGCCGTGCGCGCTGGCAGCGCCGATTTCGCCCGCGCCGCCATCGCGCTGGCCAAGGCCGCCCGCATCCTGCCCGCGGCACTTGTGGTCGAGGTGCAAGATCCCGGCGCACTCGCGGCCGCCAACCACCTGATCGACATCGCCCTTTCGGACATTCCCGACCCGATGGCCGATCTGTCGCCCCTGACCCGCGTCATCAGCGCCAATGTCCCGCTTGCCGTCTCTGCTGCCAGCCGCCTGCATGTCTTCCGACCCGATGACGGTGGCGAGGAACATTACGCCATCGAGATCGGCCGCCCCGACCGTCAGGCCCCCGTCCTGTCGCGCCTGCATTCCGCCTGTTTCACCGGCGATCTGATGGGCAGCCTGAAATGCGATTGCGGCCCACAACTGCGCGCGGCGCTTTCGCGAATGGGCGAGGACGGCGCAGGGATCCTCCTCTATCTCAACCAGGAAGGGCGCGGCATTGGCCTTGCCAACAAGATGCGCGCCTATTCGCTTCAGGATCAGGGCTTCGACACGGTCGAGGCGAACCATCGCCTGGGTTTTGAGGACGACGAACGCGATTTCCGCATTGGCGCCGATATCCTGCGCAGACTCGGCTTTGCCGAAGTGCGGCTTCTGACGAACAACCCGGCGAAGGTTGCGATGATGCAAAGCTGCGGGCTGCGTGTCACCGAACGGGTGCCGCTCAAGGTCGGGCTGAACCCGCTCAACGCGAAATACCTAGACACGAAGGCGCGGAAATCGGGGCATTTGCTCTAAACATCCGGCGCGCAGACCCTTACCTTCAGTGGCAAGAAGGAGCCGACCATGCGCTATTCCGTCCTTGATCTCTGCCCCGTTCCCGAAGGCCAGACCGCCGTCGACGCGATCACGAATACCGTCGATCTGGCGCGCCATGCCGAAGGCTGGGGCTATCATCGCCACTGGCTGGCCGAACATCACAACATGCCCGGCATCGCCAGTTCCGCCACCGCGATCCTGATCGGCCATGTCGCGAACGCCACGCGAACGATCCGCGTCGGCGCGGGCGGCATCATGCTGCCCAACCATTCCGCGCTCGCCGTGGCCGAAGCGTTCGGCACGCTCGCCACCATCCACGGCCCGCGCATCGACCTTGGCCTTGGCCGCGCGCCCGGCGGTGACATGGCGGTTGCACGCGCCCTTGGCGCGACTGCGGAAAAGGCCGAACGGTTCCCCGATCATATCGCCGATCTGATGGCCTATCTCGGCCCCGAGGACCCAAAGGCCGCTGTCCGCGCGCATCCCGGCCAAGGCACGGATGTGCCTCTCTGGATCCTTGGTTCTTCCCTTTACGGCGCGCAGGTGGCTGCGCATTTCGGCCTGCCCTACGCCTTCGCTTCGCATTTCGCGCCCGCCGCTCTGACCGAGGCGCGAGAGACTTATCGCCGTAACTTCAGACCCTCCGCCACGCTGGACCGCCCGCATTTCATGCTCGCCATCAACGTCTTCGCCGCGGATACCGACGCGGAAGGCGCCTATCTCAGAACCACGATGCAACAGGCCTTCGCGCGCCTGCGCCTTGGGAAGCCCGGCAAACTGCCCGCGCCTGTCAATGACATCGACGCCGCCATCGGCCCCGGCATCCGCCGCGCCGTGGACGAAGCGCTGAAGGTCACCGCCACCGGCGCGCCGGGCACCGTTAAGGCCCAGCTTCAGGCGCTCATCGCCGAACACGAACCCGACGAAGTGATCCTGACCGGCCAAATCCACGATCATGCCGCACGTCTCAGATCCTTCGAGATCGCAGCAGATGTCCTGCAAGATCTCCGCCTCGACAAGGCCGCATGACCCCGAGCGATCTGGTCCTGACGGCAAAGGGCGTGCGCTTTCACCGCGTCCTCTACCCCTGCGCCATTGGTCGGGGTGGCATCACAAGCGACAAACGCGAAGGCGACGGCGCCACCCCGCGCGGCATCCATCGGATCATCGGCTGTCTCTACCGCCCGAACCGCATCGCGAGGCCCTGTGACTGGGCTCTTCCGATCCGCCCCGGCGACCTGTGGTCCGACGACCCTAACCACGAGGACTACAACCTCATGGTCCGCGCGCCCTACACCCACAGCCACGAACACCTGCGCCGCGCCGATCCGCTATATGATCTCATCCTGCTGACCGACTGGAACTGGCCCGAGGCCACCCCGAACAAAGGCTCGGCGATCTTCATCCACCAGTGGCGCAAACCGCGCCACCCGACCGAAGGCTGCATTGCGCTGCGCCGCGACCACCTTCGCAAGATCGCATCGCAGATCACCTATGAGACCCGGCTGATCGTTCCGTAGCGCCCTTATCACTTTGGTTCGAAAAATACCTGCGCCGCAGGCACCGCGGGCCCGAAGGGCGCGCCAAACAAGGAAACACGCGCGATAGCGCGTTCCGCTATTCTCCGTAGTCCCGCGCACCGAAGATCGCCGATCCCACACGCACATGGGTCGCCCCCAATGCAATCGCGCTTTCGAAATCCGCGCTCATCCCCATGGACAGACCCGTCAGACCATTCCGCTCTGCGATTTTCGCAAGCAATGCGAAATGCAAAGACGGTTCCTCATCGGCGGGGGGAATGCACATCAGCCCCTGAACCGGCAAATCCAGCGCTCGGCACTCTGCGATGAACCCGTCGGCATCGGCGGGCAAAACCCCGGCCTTCTGATCTTCCTCGCCGCTATTCACCTGCACGAACAGGGACGGACACGCCCCCTCTTCCTGCGCGATCCGCGCGATGGTGTTTGCCAGTTTCGGTCGGTCGACGGAATGGATCGCATCGAACAGCCCCATCGCCGCCCGCGCCTTGTTTGTCTGCAAAGGGCCGATGAGGTGCAGATCCACCCCGCCAAACTGTTCGCGAAAGCCGGGCCATTTACCTTGCGCTTCCTGCACCTTGTTCTCGCCGAACACCCGGTGCCCGGCCTCCAGCACCGCCTCGACCCGCGCGTCTGGCTGGACCTTGGACACCGCGATCAGGGTGACCGATCCCGCAGCCCGCCCGGCCGCCTGCTCGGCGCTGCGCACCCGCGCCGTGATCTCATCCAAACCCATGGCTCACTCCTTCGGCAGCGTGTCGCCCAGCGCATCAATCAACGGCCTCAGCGCATCGCCGTACCGTTCCCACGCCCGGACAGAGCTCTTATAGATCGGCTGGCGCACCTGCGCGAGGGACAGCGTATCCACGCGCCGCTTGCTTTGATGAAAGTTAAGGCAGGTGTCTTCCCAGCCAAGCCCGACGCCTGCGATCAGTCGCCGCGCCTCCTCTTCGGGCGCGGCGATCAGATCCTCATAGCGGATCTCGATGAACCGCCCCGGCATCTTCGCACGCCAGAACGCCACGATATCGAGAAAGCCGCGATAATAGCCCGCCAGATCCGCAAGATCGTAGGCAAAGCGGTGCTGTCCGGCCTCGAAGTAATTCTTGTAGATCGAGAGGAGCGTATCGCGTGGATCGCGATGCACCACGACAAAGCGCGCGGCGGGCAGGATCCGCGCCAATGGGCCGATCAAAGTGTAGGTCTGCACCGCCTTGTCGGTGATCCGGTCCGCCCCGGGCACAACACGGCGCATGGTGCGCTCGATCTCTGACGCGATCGCGGCCACCCGATCTTGCCCCAGCTCCGCTGGATCCAGAAATCGACCGTCGCCAAGGATGCTGCGCATCGCGATCTCGCGGGCGAGGCCAAGTTCCCCGCCCCCCGTGACGCCGGAATGCGCGGCAATGATCGACTCCACCAGCGTCGTGCCGGACCTTGGCAGCCCCGTGACAAAGATCGGCGCAAAGCCGGTCTCGTCGGGTTCTTGTGGAAAGTCGGCCTCTGCGTAGGCCGTCTTGATCGCATCAAGATCACGCTGCCGCCCCTTTGCCGAGTAGGGGTAAGCGGCCTTCACGGCGTCATTCGCCGGGCGCAGATAGGCAAAGACCCGGTCGAATTTGCCGTGATCCTCCATCACCTTCGCCAGCGCAAAGCCCAGCGCCGCCTTGGTCTGATGCGGGGCGTCCTTGGCCGCAAAACGACGGTCCATCTCGCCGATCAGCGGATCGTCCTCGGGCAGCTTGCGGCTGAGCGCCAGAAGATAGGCATGGGTCGGCTCGTCCGGGTCTTTGGCGATCGCTTTGCGAAACAGCGCCTCGGCTTCGTCGAACCGGCCAAGCTTTTGCAGAAGAGCTGCCTCTTCGCCCATCGTTCGGGTCTGCTGAGGATGCTTCGCGCTGGCCCGCGCCAGAACCTTCAGCGCCTCGTCGTCACGCCCTTCCGCCACCAGAAGCTGCGCCTGATCGCAGTAATAATCCGCCGTGTGGCGCATACCACGCTTGGCAAGGTCCATCAGCCGCCGCGCGGCGTCAAGCCGACCCAGCCGCAAAAGCTCTGACAGTATCTCGCTGCGCTCGGTCTCGGTCAGGGACGCCGGGTCAAGTCCGTTCAGCACGTCGGTCAGCTGGGTCTCATCAGGCGCGCGCAAGGCCGCGCGAAAGGCGTCCAGTACCGGGGGCGCGGTTTGCGCCAGATCGGCGATGGCCTGCTTCAACTCTTTCGCGCCCTGACCGCCAAGCCTGGCTGTCTTGGCGATCTGCGAAAGTTCGGCGGCGGCCTCCTTGTGGCCCGCCGCACGCGCGCGGCCGGAACGCAGGGCCGCCTGCCAGATCGCCGGTTCGCCCGGCTTAAGCCGCAACGCGGCAAGGTAATGATCGAAAGCAGGCCCCGGCGTACGGCGCGCCAAGGCGATCTCACCCAGTTGGAAATGCACCTCGGGGATATCTGGTTTCACCGCCCGGATCCGATCCAGGATCGCCACAGCCTCGTCCAGTTTTCCACCCTGCCGCAACCGCAGCGCTTCGGCGTAAAGCTTCGGGATCTGCGCGGGATTGATGGGAAGCACGGTACACGGGCCCTTGCGGTTACACGGTCAGGCCAATGCATACGCGCCGAACAAAAGGTTGGAAAGCCGGACGGCCCGTTTCAATCCCCGTCGTAAGTCCAGCGATAGGCGGGCGGGGTCGGTCCCTTGTTGCGGCCGCCTTGCTGGGTTTGTTCCCACGCGTGGGCGAGGATACCAACGGATCGCGAGAGCCCGAAAAAGCCCCGCGCAAGGGGCGGCGGGCAGCCGAGTTCGGCAAAGATGACCGCCGTCGCCCCGTCGATATTCATCGGAACCGGTTTGCCCCGCTCAGCGGCCAGGTGCGCCTCGATCGCCCGCCCGATCGCCGCGAAGGCCCCGGGCACGGCGCCCGTCTCTGCCGCCGCGTCGACCAGCGCCAAGAGCCTGGGGCTGCGCGGGTCGACGGGCTTGTGAAAACGATGGCCAAAACCGGGAATGTATTTGCCATGCTCTGCGCGCCAGTCATCGAGGATCTGCGGCAAGGCCTTGGGGTCTGCCGCAGCAGCGCGAGTATAAAGCTCCACCGCCTGTTCCCCCGCCCCGCCATGCACATCGCCCAGCATGTTGAGCCCTGTCGCCATGGCCGATTGCAAGCCGATCCCGCAGGTCGCCGCCATTCGTGCGGCGGCGATGGACGGGGCCTGCGGGCCATGGTCGACGGCGGCGACCAACGCAGCCTCGAACAGGGCAGCCCGCGCGCCGCTGATCTCTTCGCCCGTGACCATCAGCCAGATCATCGGTGCAAAGCCGGTGTTGCCGATCAGGTCCTCGATGGGCCGACCGCGCAAATGGATGCGGCCCGGCTCCATGTCGATGATCCGCGTATGCCACCAATCGCTTACATCACTCGTCATACCGTTCCCTCTTCGCGCATATCGTCGATTTCATCGCTGGAATAGCCAAGCGAGGCCAGGATTTCCTCCGTATCCGCACCCAGCGCGGGTGGCGGGCTGTCCACACGGGGCCGCACGCCGTCGAACATCGCGCCGATGCGCATCAGGTCGATGGCCCGGTCCACCCCCGGCGCACCATCGAAACGCGCAAGAAGATCACGGGTCGTGATCTGTGGATGGGCCAGTATCTCTGGCACTGTCATCACCGCGCCTGCGGGCACGCCGATGGCATTCAGCTCGCGCGCCCAATCGCGGGCGGGGCGCGTGGTCAGCACCGTTTCAAGTTCTGCCCGAAGGCGCAGGCGGTGCGCCTTGCGATCCTCTCGCGTTGTGAAATCGGGCTGATCCAGCAGATCGCGCCGCCCCAGATAGTCCGCCAGAAGCACCCATTGTTCGTCCTTGTTGGCCGCAATGTTGATCAGCCCGTCGCTGCACTGAAACGCCCCGGACGGCGCCGAGGTGGGGTTTTCATTGCCCTGCGGCGCGGGATCCACACCGCCGATCAGATGGTTCGACACGACCCAGCCCATGGTCGCCAAGACCGAATCCAGCATGGACACGTCGATGAATGTCCCCCGCTGCGGCGCATTCAGCGCAGCGGCGATCGCCATGGCAGCCGTCAGCCCGCCCACCGTGTCCGCCAGCGGATAGCCGACGCGCAAAGGCGCGCTGTCTGCATCCCCGGTCACCGACATGACGCCAGAAACGCCCTGGATGATCTGGTCATAGGCGGGCCTGTCCGCCCACGGGCCATCTTGCCCAAAGCCTGAAATCGCGCAGTAGATCAGCGCGGGGTTCTCCACCTTCAGCGTCTCATAGCCAAGGCCTAGGCGATCCATCACGCCGGGTCTGAAGTTCTCGACCAGCACATCGGCGGTCTGGACGAGGCGGCGCAGCGCCTCTTTGCCCTTCGCGGCCTTGAGGTTCAGCGTCAGGCTTTTCTTCCCTGGGTTCTGGGCAAGAAAGGAAATCCCCATACCTTTGGCCGACAGTTTTGGATCGGCGCCAAGGTTGCGCGCAAGATCACCGCGCCCCACCGCTTCGACCTTGATGACCTCGGCACCGAGATGGGCAAGCTGATGGCACGCGAACGGCCCAGCGAGTACATTCGTCAGGTCGAGAACGCGTATGCCTTCGAGCGCGCGTGTCATCCCCGGCGGCTCTTAATCCCCATCGGCCACGCCCTTGGCGCGCGCGCGGGCTCGCCGCGCACGGAAGCTTGGCAAAAGGACAAGGAACGCCGCCAGCACAAGAAGCCCCAGTGTCATCGGGCGTTCGATGACAAAGTCGAGCCCGCGATAAAGCTGCATCGACCGCGCGAAGTTATCCTCGAGCATCGTGCCCAGGATGAACCCGATCAAGAGCGGCGCTAGCGGGTAGTCGGCAAAGCGGAAGATCGTCGCCAGCACGCCAAGGCCGACCAGCATCAACAGTTCTGTCGAATTGTTCTGCCCGATATAGGCCCCCATCAGCGTGAAGAACATGATGAACGGGATCAGGTAGTTGCGCGGTATCGCGAGGATCTTTGCGATATAGGGGATCAGCGGCAGGTTCAGCACCAGGAGGACGAAGTTGCCGATATACATCGAGATGATGACCGCCCAGAAGATATCCGGCTCGTCGATCATCAGGCGCGGACCCGGCGTGACGTTCAGCGCGATCAAAGCGCCCAGCAGGATCGCGGTGGTCCCCGATCCGGGGATGCCTAGCGTCAGCAGCGGCACGAAAGACCCGGTGCAGGCCGCGTTATTGGCCGTCTCGGGCGCGGCCAGTCCCTTGACCGAACCCTTGCCGAATTCCTTCTGCTCTTCTTCGGACGCGATGTTGCGTTCGACCGCATAGCCAAGGAAGGACGCGATGGTCGCCCCCGCACCCGGCAATACCCCGATGAAGAAGCCTTGAATCGACTGGCGACCAATCACGGGGGCCATGGCGCGCGCCTCGGCCCGCGAAAAGCGCAGGTTCTCGATCTTGCCCGATCCACCCTCTTGCGAGGATCGGCCGGGGTTGAGCACCAGAAAGATCGCCTCGGGCAACGCGAACATCGCCATGGCGAGCGTGATGAACGAAATGCCCGACTGCAGGTCCATCATCCCCAGCGTGAAACGCGGCATGTTGAAAAGCGCACCCTCTCCCACTGTCGCAAGGATAAGGCCCAGGACGGTCATCATCAGCGCCTTGGCCACTTGCCCTGTGCCTGCGAAGGCCGCGATAGCCGACAGGCCCACAACCATCAGCGCGAAATATTCCGCCGAATGAAACAATAACGCGACCGACGACAGCGCTGGCGCGAAGATCGCCAGAAGGATCGCGCCGATGGTGCCGCCGCAAAAGCTGGCCACGGCGGCGATGGTCAAGGCTTTGCCCGCCTGTCCCTTCCGCGCCATCGGATAGCCGTCGAAGGATGTGGCGACGGTGCCCGCCACCCCCGGCGCGTTCAGCAGGATCGACGAGGTCGACCCGCCGAAGATCGCGCCATAATAGACGCCCGCGAGAAGGATCAGCGCCGCCGTCGGATCCCCGATGGAAATCGCGACCGGGATCATGATTGCGATGATCGACATCGGCCCCAGCCCCGGCAGCATGCCGATGAAGGTGCCGATCAGACAGCCCGCCACGACCATAAGAAGGTTCTGAATGGAAAACGCGGCCTCAAGGCCGATGAGAATACCGTCGATCATGTCTCAGATCCCCAGAAAATACGGAAAGGGCCGCAGGAAGATGCCAAGCACCTGCTGCACAAGATACCAGACGCAACCGGCGGCCAGAATTGCGACCGGGATCATGATGTGCCACTTGCGCTCTCCAAGAATGGCGCTGCCACCGGCGAGAAACACGGTCGTCGCGATCAGAAAGCCGACAGGGCGCAGGGCCAGGGCGTAGACAACCATCAAGGCAAGCAGGGACAGGGCCTGACCCAGTTTGTAGTCGGTCAAACGGCGATAGTTGATCTCGGATGCGCCGGGTTCCTTTTCGCCGGTCGTCGGCTCAAGCCCCAGAAGGACGATCATCCCGACAATGATCCCCAGGACTGAAAGCACCTTGGGAAAGGTCGAGGGCCAGACCGGATTGCGCTGCATGAAGGGCGGCAAAAGCTGGTCCATCGTGAAGAAGGCTAAGTAGCCGTATGCGGCGCAGAATGCGACGAAGATAAGCGCGATCCAACGGTCGAGTGCCATCTGTCCCCTCCCTGGCGGGTGCCTGAAATCTGATTGGCTGTTCGGGCGGGCCGAGACTGGCCCACCCGTTCTTCAGCTAAGTTCGAAAGCCCAAAGGCTTAGAGGAAACCAAGCTGGGTCATCAGGTCGCGGATTTCCTGTTCCTGTGCTTCGAGGAAGTTCAGGAATTCGTCGCCGGGGTTGTAGATGTTCACCCAGCCGTTGCGCGAACGAACGTCTTCCCACGCCTCGGTGTCGTACATTGCACCGAAGGCGTTGACGTATTCCTGACGCTTCTCTTCCGAGATGCCAGGAGCGGCAAAGAACCCGCGCCAGTTCACGAAGGTGGTGTCGATGTCCTGCTCGACGAAGGTCGGTGCGGCGTCATAGGCCGGAACGCGCTCGGGCGCGGTCACGCCGAGGATGCGCACTTCGCCCTGGTCGGCCAGCGCGATCGCTTCGGAAAAGCCGGTCGACAGCGCGTCGATCTCGCCCGACAGAAGGCCTGCCATGGCTTCACCGCCCGCGTCATAGGGGATGTAGTTGACGGCAATCGGATCTTGGCCCGCGGCCTTCATGACCATCGCCGCGACAAGGTGGTCCATGCCGCCGGGCACCGAACCGCCGCCAACGGCGAAATCGTCGCCCTGCTCTTCGAACGCACCGATCAGACCGGCCATGTCCTCGATCTCGCTGTCTGCGGGCACGACAATCGCGGCATAGTCGCCGATGGTGCCGGCCACGAGGGTCAGGTCACGGAAGCTTTGCGGAAAGACACCGGTAAGCGAACGGATGACGATGGGCGTCGAGTTGACCATCAGCGTATTGTCGAGGCTTTCGGCATTCTCGATCATGTAGCCGATGGCCACACCGCCGCCGCCGCCCGACATGTTCTCGTAGCTGGCAGTGCCGACAAGACCGGATTCGGTCAGTGCCTCGCCCGTGCCACGCGCGGTGCCGTCCCAGCCGCCACCGGCGCCGCCGGGGATCACGAAGTGAAGCTGATCGAGAACCTGGTGCGATTCCGCCTGCGCGATGCCGGCAAAGCCGACCGTGGCCGCAGCAGCAGCCATCACGACCCGGCGGGTCATGTTCGTTTTCATCTGGATTCCTCCCGTTTGACAGGCGGACCTCCTCCGCCCATGCTCGCAAAGCACCACACAAAGCTGACATGGGCCTGACACGCCCTGACCGTGGGGGTGTCACAGGTAAACGAAGGACATGAACGCGTGCGGTTCCTACTGGTCGAGGACAACAGGGAACTGGCCGAGGCGGTCGTGAACCGCCTGTCGCTCGACGGGCACGCCGTCGATCATGCCGCCAGCCTTGCCGAGGCCGAAGATTGCCTGAGCGGCGCCAGCTATGACCTGATCCTTCTGGACGTGATGCTACCTGACGGCGATGGGCGCGATTTTCTGGCCCGCAGCCGCGCGCAGATCGAAACGCCGGTAATCGTGCTGACGGCCCGTGCGCAGGTATCCGACCGCGTTGGCGCACTCGATCAGGGGGCCGACGACTACATCACCAAACCCTTCGATTTTTCCGAGCTTGAGGCCCGCGTTCGCGCTGTTCTGCGCCGCCGCGGCGGTTCAGCCCGCAACGAAATCGCGGTCGGCCCGGCGCTTTTCGATCCGCTGTCTGGCAGCCTGCGCCTAGGCGCCGAAAGCGTGACCCTCCGCAATCGCGAAACGCGGCTTTTAGAGATTCTGGCCCGTCATCCCGGGCAAACCTTTTCCAAGGGGCAGCTTCTTGATCGGCTGTTTTCCTTCGATGCCGAGGTAACCGAGAACGCCATAGAAGTTTATGTTGGCCGCCTGCGCCGCCGGATCGCACCTATGGATCTGACGATCGAAACGGTGCGCGGGCTTGGCTATCGGCTTCGCGCCGAATGATCCGCCCGCTGTCCATTGGCCGCCGCCTGACGTTGCTTCTGGCTGGGGTCGCCGCTCTCTTGTCGCTGCTCTCGTGGTGGATGGTGTCGGAACTGGCGCGCGAGGCGGCGACGCGCACGCAGGACAATATCCTTGCCGCATCAGCCACCTCCATCGCCGAGACGATCCGCACCGAACAGGGCGAGGTGCGCCTGGAACTGCCCTATTCGGCCTTCTCCATGCTGGGCGCGATCAGCGAGGATCGGGTGTTCTACCGTGTCACCGCGGGCGGCGAGGTGCTGACCGGCTATGCTGATCTTCCCGTGCCAGAACCGGACCTGACCAACGGACGCACCGCCTTTGATACCGGCAGTTTCCTGGGGGAACCGATCCGCATGGCATCCGTCCGCCGGGTGGTGCTGGCAGGAACCGACCCGGTGCCGGTGATCGTCACGGTCGCCCAGACGCTCAGCGGCGTCGGCGCGGTGTCGGGGCAGCTATCGCGCCTTGCGGCGGCCCTCTCGCTGGCGTTTTTTGCCGTGGCAACGATCCTCACCTCGGTCGCTGCGCGGGCGTCGCTGAGCCCGCTCAACAGTTTCGCCCAAGCCGTGTCCCGGCGCGGCCCGTCTGACTTGCGCCCTCTGCGCGGCAACACCCCATCTGAACTGACCCCGCTGCGCAGCGCGCTCAACCGGCTGATGGATCGCCTTGGCCAGTCGATCCGGCGATCCGAGGATTTCATCGCCGAGGCCGCACACCGTGTTCGTACGCCTCTCGCCACCGTGCGCACGCAGGCCGAGATCGCCCTGCGCTCTGCCGAGGGCGAAGACACACGCCACAGGTTGCGGCAGATCATCCGTGCGGTCGACGAAAGCTCTCGCTCTGCCGGACAACTCTTGGATCATGCGACAGTTGCCTTTCGGGCCGAGGATTTGGCGCGCGACCGCATCGACCTGGCAGAGCTTGTCCAACAAGCGGCAGCGTCGCTGGAGCCTACGGCGGCCATGAAGGACATCGCGATCCACGTCGATACGGCCTCTATCCTGATCGCGGGCGACGCTGTTCTTCTCGATTCCGCCCTGCGCAACGTGCTTGACAACGCGGTCAAGTACTCGCCCGAAGACACCACAGTCCGGATCGCCGTTCGTGACCAAGACGAGCAGGCCCACATCACTGTCACCGACGAAGGCCCCGGCCTGGGCGATGGTCCCGCCGAGGCCCTGACCGAAAGATTCCAGCGCGGCACCAACACCGGCGGAATCGTAGGGTCGGGCCTTGGCCTGACGATCGCCTCCGATGTCCTTGCCGCCCATGGCGGGCGTCTTGAACTTGGCCCCAACCCGAAGGGAATTGGCGCATGCGTCACACTTGTCTTGCCTTCTGCCTGATCCTCTGGTCCGCCATTGCGGCTGCGCAGGAAGTCGAAGACCGCAAGGTCTATCCCGGCGATGGCAGCGACATCCTGCGAATCATCTCGACCGCCGATCTGGATGTGTTCGAGCCCTATATCGACGCCTTCCAGTCCCTGCGCCCCGACCTGACGGTGGATTACACCGTCGCCTCGTCGGTTGAACTCTACCGCGCGATCCGCGCCGGGCTCAGCTATGACCTTGCTCTGTCTTCGGCCATGGACTTGCAGCTGCAACTGGCCAATGACGGCTTTGCGCGAAGCTATCGGTCCGCCGCGACAGATACGCTGCCCGACTGGGCCAGATGGCGCGACCTGATCTTTGCCTTCACCGCAGAGCCTGCCGTCGTCGTCCTGTCCACCGAAGCGCTTGGCGGTCAGCCGGTCCCGGCGACCCGGCAAGAGCTGATCACCCTTCTGCGCGACCACCCCGAACGGTTCGAGAATGCAGTGGGCACCTATGACGTGCGCGAAAGTGGTCTGGGGTATCTTTTCGCGACGCAAGAGGCGCGGTCCACCGACGCCTATTGGCGGCTGAGCGAGGTCATGGGCCGCCTTGCGCCGACCCTTTATTGCTGTTCGGGACAGATGGTCGATGACGTGATCGGCGGGCGCCTGTCCCTCGCCTACAACGTCCTTGGCAGCTACGCGGCCGAACGGCTCGCCGGCAAGACCGGCGGGCAGGTGCAGATCGCTAGGATGGAGGATTTCGCCAACGTCATGCTGCGCACCGCGATCATCCCAGGCACCGCCGAGAACACCGAAGGTGCAGGCACGCTGATCGACATGCTGCTTGATCTTGGACTACGCGAAACCAGAGGCGATTGGCCCCTTCCACCCCTCGGCCAAAGCGCGGAAGGCCCTGCTGCAGGTTTCGGGCCGATCAGGCTTGGACCCGCATTGATGGTGTATCTCGACCCGCTGAACCGGCGGACGTTCCTGACGGAATGGGAAAATGCGATGGAACAGGCGGAAAGCGGAACGCCGTAGCCACGAGAACGGAAGAACGGCGGACCGGACAGGCCCGCCGTTCGCGCAAACTCAGGACTTGTCGGTCTTCTTGCCGGTCACGCTCTCGATCGACTCTTCGAGGTTCACGCCGACGGCATCCCCGATCTTCTTGAGGGCTGGCATCTGCACTGCCATGTCCATGATGCTGTTGATGGCTTGGCTGACCGGTGCCGTGGATCCGGCGTCTCCACCAGTGCTGCCCATGCCGCTGATATGGTTCACGCTGATCCCTTTGATCTTTTCCGCCGGACGCACCATTTCCGCGATGATCTTTGGCATGCTTTCCAGCCTGGCCTTTTCGATCTCCATCGCGACGATCGCGTCCGAGCGGGCGTTTTCGGCCTTGATCTGGGCCAGCGTCGCCTCGGCTTTGGCAAGTTCCACCGCCTTGAGCGCGAGCGCCTCTTCTTCCTTCGCCTCGCGCCGGTCCTTGGCGGTCGCCTTGTCGCTTTGCGATGCGATGCGCGCGCGAGTGGCGGCGCTTTCGGCCTCTTGTTCGGCGCTGAGAAGGGCGAGCGCCTTGTTGCGTTCCGCCTGCGCCATCGCCTCTGCGGTGCGCAGCGCCTCAGACGCCTTCACCGCTTCGGTGCGCGCCTCGTCCGCGCTGGCCTGCGCGCGGCTTTCTTCCTGGCTCTTGGCAGCGATCTGGATCATCCGGTCCTGTTCGGCCAGCTCAAGCTCTTGCTGACGGGCAATCTCGGCCTGCCGCAGCGCCTTGGCGCTGGCGATCTCGTCGGCCTGGATGTCCTGCTCCATCTGGATGCGGGCGCGGGCCTTGGAACGCTCTGCCTCGGCCTTGCGATTGGCGATCTCGGCCATCTGGGTCGCAAGCAGCGTCTCGATTTCCTGCGCCTGCGCGATTTCGGCCCGCCGCTGTTCGAGGTCGATCTCAAGCTTGCGCTTTGCCGCTTCCATGGTGGTCTGGGTGACCGACACCTCGGAATTGCGTTCGATCTCGGCGCGTTCCTTGCGCGAGGTCGAAATCACCTCGGCCAGTTTGCGCATGCCGACTGCGTTGAAGGCGTTGTTCTCGTCCAGCGCGGAAAACGGGGTCTGGTCGAGACCGATCAGCGACACGCTGTCCATTTCCAGCCCGAATTTCGCAAGCGGCGCCGTCAGCGCCTTCTGCACGTTCCCGACAAAGGCGCCGCGGTTCTCATGCAGCTCATCCATCGTCGCCTTCGCGGCCTCGGCACGCAGGGCGTCGATTACCATGCCGTCCAGAAGCCCGCGCAACTGGTCCGGCTGAAACAGGCGCTTGCCAAGGGTCTGCGTCGCCCGTGAAACGGCGTCTTCTTCAGGCTTCACGCTGACATAGACCTCGGCCCCGACATCGACGCGCAGGCGGTCCTGGGTGATAAGAGAACGTTCGCCGTTGCAGGTCACGCTCATGCGAATGGTCTGCATGTTGACCCGTGCGATTTCGTGGAAATACGGGATCGCCAGTGTGCCGCCGTCGATCACGACCTTGCGGCCCCCGATCCCCGTCTTCACGAGCGCGACCTCATTCGACGCGCGTTGATAGAAGGCCGCCGCAAGGACCACGAGGGCCGCGACGATGATGACAAGGAGGATGATCCAGCCGAGAACAGACATGGGTGTTCCTTTCCTAAAGCCCGTGCATTTCGCACAGGATGTTGGACGACATACCGCCGTCGGTTGGAATATTGGTGCCGCGGATCCACTGGCTGAGATCACTAAGCATGAAGGCGATGACGGGGGCGATATCTGTGGCCTCTCCGGGGCGATCCATGACGCGGGCGTCTTCTTCGGCCCGCGCGCCAAGCGTTTCGAGGAAATCACCGATGATCGGCGTGTTCACCGGTCCCGGGCTGACGCTGTTGATGCGGATGCCGCGATCACGCCAGGTCCAGCGGTTCTGCATGGTCCAGACGATCAGCGCTTCCTTGGTGAAGAAATAGCTGCGCCCGCCTTCGTTCGTAATCTTGTGCGCTGCCATGAACTCTGCGATGGCGCCGAAATCGAGGTCTTCGCTCGCCTTGATCGCATCGACCGCATCGCGCCAGCCAAACCCGGCAAGCGAGGCGACGTTCACGATGCTGGCGTCGTCGTTCATCTTGGCGATCAAGCCGTGAGTCAGGCGTTTCACTGCCAGAAGGTTGATCGCGATCAGTTGCTCGGCGGGACGCGTGGGCGGCAGGCCCGCGTTGTTCACAAGCCCGTCGATGCCGTCCGGAAGCACGTCGATCAGTGCGTCGATGGCGCGGGGGTCGGACAGGTCGGCGCGATAGAATTCCTCGACATGGTCGAAGTTCTTGTTGATGTCGACGCCAAGCACCTCGGCACCCTGCGCTGTCAGGATCTTCGCCGTCTCCCACCCGATCCCCGAGGAAGAGCCGGTAACGACGATCCGTTTGTCTTTCAGAAGGTCTTTCATAACGTCTCCTTAGAAGACCGGCGGATAGGGCCGGTGGCCCCGATCCAGCGTGATCCAGCGCGTTTCGGTGAAGGTCTCCATCGACCAGCGCCCACCATGCCGCCCCACACCCGAAGCTTTGGAGCCGCCGAAGGGCACATGCGGCTCATCGTTCACCGACGAACAGTTGACGTGGCACATCCCCGTCTCCAGCCGCTTCGACATTTCCAAGGCGCGCGCCTCGTTCCGGGTGATGATGCCCGAGGACAGCCCGTATTCCGTGTCGTTGTTCAGTGCGATGGCCTCATCGTCGGTGCTGAACGGCACGACCACGACGACCGGGCCAAACGTCTCGTCCCGCCAGACGTCCATGCTGGCGTTGACATTGGTCAGGATCGTGGGCTCGACAAAGCGCCCTTTTACGCCGCCGCCGATCTCGACTTTTGCGCCTTTCGCGATGGCATCCTCGATCTGACTGGCCACGCGCGCGACCTGGCGGTCGTTGATAAGCGGGCCGATGACATTCGCCTTGTCGCCGGTATCGCCCATCTTCAGCTTTGCAGTGCGCGCTTTCAACTGGGCCAGGAAATCATGGTAGATGCTTTCGTGAACCAGCACCTTTTCCACGCTCATGCAGATCTGGCCCTGGTGCATGAAAGCGCCGAAATTGGCCGATGAGGTCGCGCGGTCCATATCCGCGTCTTCAAGGACGATCAGGCTGTCCTTGCCGCCCAGTTCCACGCAGCATTTCTTCAGATGCGCCCCGGCCTTTGCCGCGATGGACCGCCCGACCGGCGTCGATCCGGTGAACGAGATGCCCTTCACCAGCGGGTTCTCTACAAGCTCGTCGCCCATCTCGGCCACGCGGTCCCGGCTGGAGGTCACGACGTTGAACACGCCCGGCGGCACGCCTGCCTCTTCCAGCACCTCGGCAAAGAACAGCCCGCCGCAATAGGGCGTATCCTCGGACGGTTTCAGGACGATGGTGTTGCCGGCCGCCATCGGGAAGGCAAAGCCCCGCGATGTCAGGATGCAGGGCATGTTCCATGGAGAGATGACCGACACGACGCCCATCGGAACGCGCTGCGCGGTCGACAGTTTGCCATGCTCGGATGGCAGGATTTCCCCGATGCTCTGATAGCACATGGCGGCGGCAGCGCGGAACACCTCGACGGCATACCCGGCCTCGAACATTCCCTTGCCGAACCAGCCGCCTGCCTCGCCCTGATTGGCAGTCGCATATTCGGCCTGTCGGCGCTGGATGATGTCTGCGATCTTCAGCATGTATTGCGCACGTTCCTGAAACATCAGGCCCGACCATGCCGGAAACGCCCTTTGCGCGGCCTCGATCGCAGTACGCGCCTCGGCGGCGCCGCCATCGGGCGCTTTTGCCCAGACGGTGCCATCAGACGGGTTCATATCGTCGAAGGTCCCTGCGGGCGTGACCCATTGGCCGCCGATGTACATGCCCTTCAGGCTATGTGGTCCAGAGTGATCCAGCATCGGTTCAATCCCTTTCAAAATCGCCGCTGGGGCGGCGGCGGTAAACTTCGACGCGCGGGGCGCGGTAAACTTCGATGGTGACGGGCTTGTCATCCACGGGAGCGGCAGGAGCATGCGGGCGCTTCGGCGCCGTCCGCGCGGCGGGCGTGTAGCTGGGCAGTGGTTTGGACTGACTGGCGCGGGCGGCGGCGATTTCGAATTCCTTGAGCATGGCCTTGATGTCGTCCTGCCGCTCGCCATGGCTCTCCATCGGGGCGGCGGGCACAGGCGGGGCGGCCTTGGCGGACTGCCCCGCCTTGGCGACGAGATCACCGATGTTCAGCCCGACAAGTGTATCCGCAGATTGGCGCGCGCGGCTTGGCGCGCGCACCGCGAACTTGGCGGGCTTTTCCGTCTCGGCCGAGGCTGGACTATGGGTTGCGGGCGCAGCGGCCCCGCCGCCGCCCAGATAGGCCGCCTGCACGGCGGGGTCGGTCATCAGGGCTTTCGCCTCGCCCTCATGGACGATCCGAGTGTTCTCCAGAAGGTATCCACGATCGGCAATCGCAAGGCTTTGCTTGGCGTTCTGCTCGACCATCAGGATGCCGATGCCCAGTTCGCGCACTAGTTTAAGGTTCTGGAACAGTTCCTTGCACAAGAGCGGCGACAGTCCGAGCGACGGCTCGTCCAGCGTCAGGATCTGCGGCGAAGACATCATCGCGCGGCCAATGGCGACCATTTGCTGCTCGCCGCCCGACATCGTGCGCGCGACCTGACGGCGGCGTTCGATCAGCTTGGGAAAGAGCGCGAAGACCCGGTCGAGATTGGCCTGCTCCTCGCCCTTGGCGCGTTCGGGATAAGCGCCCAGCTTCAGGTTCTCTTCGACGGTCAGGTCACCGAAGATGCCGCGCCCTTCGGGCACAAGGGCGATCCCCTCTTCGACAATCCTGTCCGGCGGCAGGCGGTCCAGCGATTGCCCGTCCAGCGTTACCGATCCGCTGACCTTGCCTTCGCAGATGCCAGACACGGCCTTCAGCAGCGTCGACTTCCCCGCACCATTCGCCCCGAGGATCACGACGATCTCGCCGGGGTTCACATGCAGCTCGGCGCTTTCGAGGGCCTGGTGCTTGCCGTAGGCAACGCTGAGATCACGGATTTCAAGCATCGTCATCCCCCAGATAAGCCCGGATCACATCCGGGTCCGACAGCACCTCGGCCGGGGTGCCCTCGGCGATCTTTGCGCCCGACGACATGACGACGCAGTAATCACAAAGTGAGCGGATTGCATCCATCACATGCTCGACCAGCACGATGGTCCGGCCCTCGTCGCGCAGCGAATGGATCAACTCGATCCCGACCTGCAATTCGGTGGGGTTCAGTCCGGCCAGCCATTCATCGAGCAGCAGCACCTTCGGATCGGACGCGAGCGCACGGGCCAGTTCGACACGCTTTGTGTCGATGTAGGTAAGCTGGCCCACGGGCATATGCCCCTTGCCGGACAGTCCGACACGCGCGGCCAGTCGCGCGGCCTCCTGCTTGGCCGCCTGCCCCCACCGGCGGCGATGGCCAAAGACGGCCCCAGCGATGATGTTCTGTTCCACCGTCATAGATGGCAGAAGGCGCACAAGTTGAAAGGTGCGAGAGATGCCGCGTTTGGCGATCTTGTCGGCGCGCAGGCCGCTGATGGCAGTGCCGCGCAGGCTGATTTCGCCGGCGGTCAGGGGCAAGGCCCCCGAGATTAAGTTCAGCGTCGTCGATTTTCCCGATCCATTCGGACCAATGAGGCCCAGCACCTGACCGGCGCGCACCTGGAAATCGATGTTGTTCACCGCGACCAGACCGCCAAAGCGCTTGGTGGCCCCGTTTAGGGTCAGGACAGCCTCGCTCATGTCAGGCCCTCCCGGTTTCGGGACCAGTGCCGCGCCTGTTCGATCAGCCCGGCAAAGCCACGCGGGATGAAGTAGACGATGACCAGAAAGACGATCCCGATGAACAGCGTCACCTGATTGGGGAAATTGGCCGAGATGGTCTCGAGGATAATGGTGAACGGAATCACGCCCACGATCGGACCCCAAAGACGGTGGACCCCGCCGAGGAGCGCCATGATGACCACCTGGAAGGACAGCAGCGGCGTGAAGGCGAGCGAGGGTTCGATATAGACATACCGCGGGGCAAGGATCGCGCCGGTCATGGCCGCCACGGCCCCCGAGACCATGAACAGGAGGACCTTGGCCTGCGCTGTGTTGATGCCCGAATGCGCAGCAACGGTTTCGTCGTCGCCGATGATGCGCAGGGCAAAGCCCAGCTTGGAGCGGTTGATCAGCCAGCCGACAAGAAAGACCGCCGCACCAAGCGCGACAAGCATCTGGTAAAGGTTCGCCTCGGTGAAATCGGTCAGGACATACAGGCCCTTCTGGCCCGTCATGTTCTGTCCCCAGGTGATGACCTGGCGGACAAGCTCTGCCAGACCGAGCGTGAAAATCACGAAGTACACCCCCGACAGGCGCAGCGTCGCGACGCCGACGAGCGCCGCAAGCACAGCGCCCAAGACCCCCGCGAGGCCGATCAGCGCCCAGAAAGGCAGCGTCTCGATCCCCAGTCCGGCGGTGTAGGTTCCAAGCCCGAAGAACGCCGCCGTGGCCAGCGAGATGTAGTGCGTCGGCCCCGAGAACAGCGCCCAGGACGTCGCAAGCACGGTGAACATCGCGATCGTGATACCGATCGACAGCAGATAGTCCGATCCGTAGTAGGGCAGCGCCGCCGCGATCAGCAACAGGACAGCGGCGATGATAACGCCCTGGATTTCCTTGCCCTCCATCATGTCGGCTTCCGTCCGAACAGGCCCTGCGGTCTGAACAGCAGGATCAGGATAAAGAGCGTATAGGCCGCCGCCAGTGTCAGGCCCGGATCAATCAACGAGGCGACAAGGGTTTCCACGACGCCCAGCAGCAGCGCCGCGACGATGGTGCCGCGCACATCGCCGACGCCGCCCATGATCACGATGATCAGGGCCTTGAGCGTGAACGCGACCCCAGCCGAGGCATCGAGCGTCAGGAAGGACGAGATCAGCGCGCCACCGACCGCCGTTATCGCACCGCCGAGGGCAAAGGCGATCGCCGCGCGCTGGCGCACGTTGATGCCGGACAGCCGCGCGCTTTCCGGCGATACGGCAATCGCGCGCAGCGACAGGCCGGGCCGCGAATAGGTAATCCACGCATAAAGGATCGCGCAGATCACCACCGCCGAGGCAAAGGCCGCGACACGGTTCTGCGCATAGGTCTCTCCAAGGATCGTGACGGGCACCGCTAGGAACGAATAGTTGAAATAATCCCCGCCGAAGAAGGCCAGCATCAGGCCGACGGCGATGAACGACATGCCAAAGGTCGCAAGGATGCTGTCGACCTCAAGCTGTCCGCGGGTCTTGGCGCGGCGCACCAGCGGTTCCAGCATGATCCGGTAGATCAGCCAGTTCACCCCGAAGGCGACGGGTGCGACGATGAAGATCGTCAGAAGCGGACTGATGTTTCCAGCCGTGTAGAACCAGAACGCGGTGAATCCGCCCGCAACCAGCATCTCGCCATTGGCGAGATTCATGATCCGGGCCACACCGTATTGCAGGTTCAGGCCCATTGCGATCAGCGCATATGTCCCGCCGAGCAAGAGCCCGATGACAATAATGTCCATTAGACGTCCCTAGTTGGCGAAGCGGTCGGGCACATCCTTATGCCCGAAAGAAGCCCGAAAGCGCCGGCCTCGCCCGTTGGCGAGACCGGCAGGGGGTTTTAGGCCCAGCCTTGCTTCACAAGAACCGGCTTCGCGCCGTCGCGGCCCGTTTCCGCTACGCCCTGGTAGACGCCGTCCTGCCATTGGCCGACCGTCCAGAAGCGCGGATTGAAGTTGTTCTCGTCGAAGGACATGTCACCCAGAACGGTATCGAAGGTCGACGCCTTGATGTGCTCTGTCACGCCTTCGCGGTCTAGACCGACAGCGCCAATGGCCTGTTCCAGGATTTGCAGCGACGCATAGGTCGTGGCCGAGGCCCAACCATCGGGCGCCTGGCCCGTCACGTCCATATGCGCGGCGGCATAGGCCATGAACTTTTCGCTGTCGGGATTCACGCCGCCTGCACCGAGAATGCCGTTCGCCGCCGCGCCAAAGCGTGCGCCGAAGGCCGGGAAACAGGTGGCAACGGCCGTGTAGTACGCATCGACCTGCAGATCCTCGATGATCGCCTGTTCGGTCAGGCCGAAGGTGTCCGGCGGGTAGGACCAGGCAACGAACGCGTTCGGCGCAGCGGCCTTCGCGCCCTTGACGACGGGCGACAGGTCCTGCGTACCAAGCGGGTAAGAGGTGTCATAGACGATCTCGAATCCGGCTTCTTCAAAGAGGGGCCGCGCGGCGGTCGCAAGCTCGATCCCGAAGGCATCCGCGACGTTGACCATGGCGATCTTGTTGCCGCTGAGGGTGCCCTCGGCGAGCATCCCGCTCAGCACGTCAACGACCGCGCTTGCAAAGGCGGTGGTCGAGCCCAGCGTGAAGAACATGCCGCCGAACTGGCTAGACAGATCAGCAACCTGGTCGGTGATCGCTGACACCGCGATATGCGGATAGTTGTAACGGTCGAACAGAGGCGCGGCCGCGATGTTCAGGCCGGTTCCGTAGGGCGCGATGATGAAATCCGCGTTGTCCTGCGTCGCAAGGCGCTGAACGGCCTTGATCGTCTCGCCGGGGTTGGTCTGGTCATCATATTCGATGATCTCGATCATGCGCTGTCCGCCATCGACCATCAGGCCGCCCTTGGCGTTCACCTGGTTGGCCCAAAGCTCGACATTCGGCCATTGGGTCACGGTGGCACCACCCGCAAGCGGGCCGGTCTTCGGCGCGACGGCACCGATCTTGACCACATCGGTCTGGGCCAGTGCCAGACGCGGCGCGGCAAGCCCGGCGACGGCGGCCGCACCAAGCTTCAGGGCAGTCCTGCGTTTCATCAGCATTTTTCTTTCCTCCCAAGGTTTAGCATTTCTTCGATTTGTTTGGCCTGCAGGTCGTGATGCTGCGACAGCCAGCGGATTTCCGTGAATTCATCCAGCGCGGCCGTTCCGCCAAACCGGCCATAGCCACTGGATTTCATGCCCCCGAAGGGCATCGTCGGGTCGTCGAACACCGTCGGCCCGTTGATCTGGCAGATGCCGGTCTCAAGCCGGTCCGCGATGGCGGCGCAGCGGTCCGGATCGCGGCTGAAGACCGCCGAGGCGAGACCGAATTCCGTGTCATTCGCGACCGAGATCGCCTCTTCCTGGTCCCGCACCCGGATCACCGAGGCTACGGGACCAAAGCTTTCCTCGCGATAAATGCGCATGCTGGGCGAGATGTGGTCGAGAACCGCAGGCTGCATGACAGCGCCGTCCACCTCGCCGCCCATGCGCAGCGTCGCGCCAAGGGCGACGGCGTCGTCGATCAGCCCCCGGACACGCCGCGCGGCATCGGCATTGATCAACCGGCCCAGCGGCGCAGCCTGATCCTTGGGATCGGCGGCGGACAGTGCGGCGGTCTTGGACACCAGCGCATCGACGAACCGGTCCGCCACACACTCCAGAACGATGATCCGTTCCGTGGACATGCAGACCTGACCTTGATTGAAGAATGCCCCGGTCATGGCGGCGGCGGCAGCGGTATCGAGATCGGCGTCGTCCAGAACGATCAGGGGGGCCTTCCCGCTCAATTCCAGCAGACAGCGCTTCATCACCTGCGCGGCCTCCATCGCGACGATCTGGCCAACCCGGGTGGAGCCGGTGAAATTGATCCGGCGGATCGTCGGATGGCGGATCAACGTGCGTGCGACGGCAAAGCTGTCATCGCCGCCGCTGGTCACGACCGTGACCACGTTCCTCGGCAATCCCGCACGGATCAGCAGATCGACGACCAGCTGATGTGTCCGCGGGCAATGTTCGGACGCTTTCAGCACCACGGAATTTCCGCAGGCGACCGGCGCCGCCATCGCGCGCACGGCAAGCGTGATCGGTGCGTTCCACGGCACGAATCCGAGGACCACGCCAACCGCCTGCCGCCGCAGGATCGACGTGCGCCCGTCGGGATGGGCGACGTTCTGATCCTCCATCAAAGGAACCAGATCACAGGCCTGGATCAGGATTTGCCGCGCCACCGCGATGTTGAAATCGGTCCATTGAGGGGCGGCGCCGACCTCCATCGCCGCCATTTCGACAAGGGCATCGCGTTCGGTCTCCAGCGCATCGGCCATCGCGCGAAGCAGCGCGATCCGCTCTGCCGCAGTCGTCTTCGACCACGCCCAGAACGCGCGCGCCGCCGCGTTGGCGGCTTCGTCCGCCTGACGCGTGGCCGAGGACGAGTCCCCGACAGCCTCACGCACATCGCTGGAAACGCGACCTAACTGCAATGCATCCTCCCCTGCGCAACCGTCCCGTTGGAACGTCCTCCGTTGCGCAACCGGATAGTTGGCACAGCGCCGGGCAAAAAAAATATGAAAAGTTGGCCATTTATTTTCAAAAACTGGCAAGATGCGCTGAAACAGGAGCAACGCCTCTGGACGACGTCGACAGCCACCTCTTTTTCGCCGAGCTGAAGAGCGGCCTGCAGGAGCGTATCGTGGTCGCGCCCTACCCCGGCACGACGCGAAGCTGGCAGATCGTTTACGTCCAGTCCGGCGCCGCCGAGATCCTGACTGCCGACCCTGAAGGGACGCACAGCGCCAATCTTCTCGAGGCGCCCGGACTGCTCTGCCTTCCGGTCAGCGCCCAAAGGCAGATCAAGCTGCTCGCCGGATCTTCGGGCGTTCATCTGGCGCTCGATGAGGTCGGGATGGCCAACGCGCTGGGAAACCGGCCCGAGGCGGTCGAACTGCGCGTGATGGTCCGCGATCTTGTCGCTCTTGCCTTGACCGGGCGCGCGGCGCAGGACCTGCAAGTCCAGCAAGCGCTGAACGTGATCGGGGCCGAGACGAGAGGCAGAGCGCCGGGCCGCCATGTCGTGATCGAGGCGCAGCTGCGCTGCATCCTCATCCAGCTTTGGCGAATTAGCTACAGTACAAGCGAAGCGCATTTCGCGGACGGCCCGCGCACCAATGCGCTTTGGCGGTTCCGGCAATTGGTCGAAACCCATTTTCGCAACCGATGGCGGGTTGCCGATTACGCGGACGCCCTTGGCACCACCACCGATCGGCTGCACAATCTTGCCACTCAAAGACTAAAGCGCACGCCGCTGCAATTGATCCATGAGCGTACGCAGCGCGAAGCGAAGGCGCTTCTGACGCGGTCGAACATGACGCTCGACCAGATCGCGGCCTATCTCGGGTTCAAGACCTCCGCCCAATTCAGCGCGTTCTTCCGGCAACGGGAAGGCAGACCGCCAGGCAAATACCGCACCGAATACGCCGCCCGGCACGCCGAACCGGCCCCGGAACAGGAAACCAGTTTCACCGATTGGCCGTGATGCGGAGGCACCCCATTGAGCCGGTCCTCAGACGCCCCAGGTGTCCTTCAACCGGTAGCCCTCTGGCCAAGGATCTGACGGATCGAGCATGTGCTGGTGAACCCCAGTGATCCACCCACGGCCGGAGATTTCGGGGATGATGGCTGGGCGACCGTCGACAGTCGTTTCATCTACGATAGTTCCGGTAAAGCGCGACCCGATGATCGACACAGCCTCAAAGCTTTGTCCGTGAGACAACTGACCCTTCGCCGCCATCAACGCAAGACGGGCAGAAACCGCCGTTCCGGTCGGCGAACGGTCGATCTTGCCGGGCCGAATGGCGACGGCGGATCGTCCCGTCACGCCCGTGGGCGTCCGACCCAAAGGACCGCAGAAAGCGCAGAATGATATGTGGTCCCAATCCAGGTTCTCAGGATGGGTAAAGCCAAGCTGATCGTTCGCCGCCGCCGTCACCTTCATCCCAAGACGCGCCAGATCGCTCGCCTCATCTTCGGTTAGCGCAAAGCCAAGCGGCTGCGCGTCCAGCACCACGAAACTGTCGCCGCCATAAGCCGTATCGACGGTCAACGTGCCCAGTCCCTCGACTTCAAGCGGAGCGCCGATGCGGTCGGCGAAACTGGGCACGCTACGAACGCTGATCCGCTCTGCCTTCCCGTTTCGACAGTCAGCGCGCACGCGAACAAGCCCGCCCGGGGCTTCCAGCGTGATCCGGGTTTCGGGTTCGGTCATCGGTAGGATGCCGCTGTCCAGAAGAACCGTCGCCACGCAGATCGAGTTCGACCCGGACATCGGCGGCGTGTCTTCCGGCTCCATGATGATGAAGGCTGCATCCGCCTCTGGCGATTTGGGTGGGACAAGAAGGTTCACATGACGAAAGACGCCTCCGCGCGGCTCGTTCAGGACGAAATTACGCAAGGTTTGGTCATTCGCGATAAAACTGCGCTGGTCCCAGATCGTATCGCCGGGCGGAGGCGCGACGCCGCCAACGATCACGTCGCCCACCTCGCCCTCGGCATGGCAGGAAATCACGTGGATCGTCTTGGTGCTGCGCATCACGAGCCCTCCGGCTATAACCCTTCGCGCGATGACCAATCGGCGAACCATGTCCGGAAGAGCCGGTACTGCGCCTCGATATAATTGCGCTGCGCGTCCGACAGGGCATCTGTCTCGTAGAAATGCAGGCGGTATGCGTCCTCGCCGTTCAAGACCATCAAGTGCTTGTAGTAGAGTACCAGGTCGGGTCCTTCGTCGAAGCTGGACAGAACGGCCAACGCCTCATCCAATTCGCGCGCCTGCCGCCGCGCCAAGGCATCGCCTGCTGCTGCCTTTTCGCAAAGGCGCATGAGCAGCAGCACCTCGCGGGGCAGCGCATTGCCGATACCCGTGATCGCACCCGTCGCGCCGCAGTTCACGAAGCCGTGGAACACCGCGGTATCCACGCCAACCATCAGCGTGACGCTTTCATCGCGCGAGGTGATGTTTTCCGCCGCATAGCGCAGGTCGGCAATCCCGCCGAATTCCTTGAAGCCTACGAGGTTCGGATGTTCGGCTCTCAAGTCGAAGAACAACTCAGCGCGGGTGGCAAAGCCGTAGTAAGGGCTGTTGTAGATGACGGCCGGGATTTCCGGCGCTGCCGACAGGACGGCCTTGAAATGATCGCGCTGCGCACTTGAAGACGGGCCGCGGGACAGCACCCTCGGGATCACCATCAGCCCGCGCGCGCCGACCTCGGCCGCATGGGCAGACAACGCCACAGCCGACCGGGTGTTGATCGCACCGGTCCCGACGACGACCGGAACGCCAGCATGCGCGAGCGCGGAAACGCCCTCCATCCGCTGGGCGTCTGTCAGAAGCGGCCAGTCGCCCATCGAGCCGCAATAGACGACCGCCGACATGCCAAGATCGATCAGTTCGCGGCCCTTGGCGACCAGCGCGTCAAAATCAGGTGTGCGGTCGGGCTTGCAGGGGGTCATCAGGGCGGGCATGCAGCCCGTGAACGCGTCACCTTGCATCGATTGGTCCTTTCAGGGCGTGGGATCCGGGGCGGTCATGCCGGATCCGCCGCGTAGATTTGTGGATAGAGATTTCGCATGGCGGCCTCGTCGAGTTCGGACAGGAACGCGTGGCTGGCGACCAGTTCGTGCACGCGTTTGGCTGCGGGCCGAGCGTCAAGCTCCGACATAAGGCGCGTGATGTTGGGGAAGCGGTCGAAGGCCTCCGGTTCTCCCAGAACGAAGGGAATGCGGGGCGCCCAGCCCCAGACCGCCATATCGACGATCGTGTAGGTCTCGCCCATCATGTAGGAGCGTCCGTCCAGCCGGTCCTCGACGATCTGCCAATGGCGGTTCGTCTCATAATGATACCGCTTGATCGCGTAGGGGAATTCCGGCGCGATATTGCGAAAGTGAAATGCCTGTCCGCTATAGGGGCCGACGCCGGTGGCGATAAACATGAGCCACGACAAGAGCGCGCCACGATTAGATGCGTCCGGCAGGAACTGCCCGGTCTTTTCTGCGAGATAGAGAAGGATGGCGCTGCTGTCGAAGACCACCGTCTCGCCGTCCTTGATAGCCGGAACCTTGGCGTTCGGGTTGATCGCGCGGTAGCCTTCGGTGTGCTGATCGCCGCGTTTCGTGTCGATGGGCACAGGACGATAGTCGAGCCCGCTTTCCTCCAGGAAAAGCGCGACCTTCAATGGGTTCGGCGCCCCATTATAGAAGAATTCAATCATCAGTGCCTCAATATCTTCGAGAAGAAATCCCGCGCGCGGTCGGTCTTGGGCGCATCGAAAATCTCGGTGGGCTTGCCGGATTCCACGATCTGCCCCGCGTCCATGAACACCACCTGATCGGCGACCTCCCGGACAAAGCCCATTTCGTGACTGACGATGACCATGGTCATGCCTTCGGCGGCAAGCTTGCGGATCGCATCGAGAACCTCGCCCACAAGCTCGGGATCAAGCGCAGATGTCACTTCATCCAGCAAAAGGATCTGCGGACGCAGCGCCAGCGCCCGCGCAAGCGCAACGCGCTGCTGCTGGCCGCCGGATAGCTGGTCGGAATACGCATCCGCCTTGTCCGACAAACCGACAAGGCCCAACAGCCTGCGCGCCTCGGCCTCGACCTCGGCCTTTGGCCATTTCTTGATCTTCAGCGGCGCCAACGTAAGGTTCTGCATGACCGTCATGTTCTGAAACAGGTTGTATGCCTGGAACACGATGGCCATTCGATCCCGCGCCGCGCGCACTTCTTTCGACGAGGAATAGTTCATCTGCTCGCCTGCGATCTCGACCGCGCCGCCGGTGATCGCGGTCAGGCCCATGAGGGCGCGCAAGACCGTCGACTTGCCGGACCCAGAAGGTCCGACCAGCGCCGCGATTTCCCCTTTTTCTATCGAAAAGCTGATGCCTTTCAGAACTTCAAGGGTGCCATATTTTGCTCTTACGTCGCTGACCGCGAGGTGTGCCAAGACGTTTCTCCAGATGTTGGCCCAGAAGGCTCAGTGGGAAGGACAGGATGAAATAGCACATCGCAATGGCGCCGAAGACGAGGAGACCTGAAAAGCCTTGGTTGTTCAGTTCCTTGCCCCGGAATGTCAGCTCGAACACGCCGACCTGACTGACAAGCGCGGTGTCCTTGATGAAGGCTACGGCAAAAGCGATGGCAGGCGGCACGATGACGGGCCAGGCTTGCGGAAGGACGACCCAAACCATGGTTTGCAGACGAGACATGTTCATCGCGACCGCGGCCTCGGATTGGGTCGTCGGCACGCTTTCGATCCCGCCGCGGATGATGTCGGCGGTATAGGCCACCGCGTAGAGGCAGATGGCGATCACTGCTATGGTGAAGAGCGACGCGTCCGGGGTCACCGCCTGAATGAAGAACAGCACCAGATAGACCACCACGAGGAAGGGGATGCGGCGGAACACCTCGACATAGACGATGCAGACAAAACGCAGTGGCAGAGCCCACAGGCCCGGCGTCTGACGTAGAAACACCAGCACGAAGGCCAGACCAAAGCCGATCAGGCAGCCAACAAGGGTCATCCCCAATGTCATTCCGGCTGCTTCCAGAAGCAGCCACATGTTGTTGGCCGAGAAAAAGCGCGGCGCCTGTTCGAGGATACGTTCCATCAGAAAATCCTCGCCTTCACCCGGAATGCCCAGCGCCCCAGAAGCGCCAGACCGATGGAGGCGACGAAGGTCAGGACGACATACATGCCGGCGACCACGGTGAAGTATTCCAGCCAGCGGTAGTTGACCGAAGAGAGGTTGATCGCCTGCCCGGTCAATTCATCCACGCCGATCAGCGCGCCGACCGAAGTGCCCATGACCAGAACGACGATGAAGAAATTCGCCAGCGCTGGATAGATGGATTTGGCGATATGCGGGACGATGATGTAACGGACCTGCTGGATCAGAGACATGCCAAGCGTCTGCCCCGCCTCGATCTCGGTGATGCGCACCGAAATGAACCCGGCACGCAGGATCAGCGTCAGGTAGGCGCCCGCGTTCAACGTCAGGCCGATCAGAAGGCACGCCTCGTTGGACCAGCGGATACCTGCCTCGGGCAGGCCGAAATATAGAAAGTAGATTTGGATCAGCGCCGGGGTGTTGGTAATGAACACGACATAGGTATCGACCAGAAACCGGAAAGGCTGCGGCGCATAAGTCTTCACCGCAGCACAAAAGAGGCCAATCAGTGCCCCGCCCGCGAAGGCGAATACACCAAGCTGAAACGTCAGCCATGCGCCCTCCAGCAGCTGGCCGAAATTGTCCCAGACCACACCGAATTGAAATCTGTAGTTCACGAAAGGGATGACTCCAACTGGCGTCGCCTCGCCCCCGGCTAGGGGACGAGGCTAAGACGTCCGACGATCAGAAGTAGGGAACGGGATCGACCGTGCGCAGCATCGGCGCGCCGTAATGCTTTTCCCACGTCTCGTTTATCATGCCGCTGGAATGCATGTTGTAGAGAGCGATGTTCAGAACCTCGGTCAGGTTGTCATTGCCTTGAGCGACACCGATCGCGCAGTAGGCCACGAAGATCGGATTCTCGACCACGCGCCAGGTGGTGTCGGGATAGTTCTCGGTGAAGGCCATGAAGAAGTCGATATTCTCGACGATGGCATCGGCCCGGCCCTGCCCGACAAGGCGAACCGTGTCAGCAAGCGTATCGACAAGCTCAAGCTCGACGTTGGGCATGTTTTCCTGGATCCAGTCCACGGTCCAGTTGCCGCGCATGTTGGCAAGCGTCACGCCTTCCTTGTTGAAGTCTTCCCAGCTGTCACCCTCGATCTGGTCGGTGGCAAGCACGGCAAGCACTTCGGTATGCAGCGGAACGGTGTAGTCGATCAGCTTTGCGCGCTCGGTGTTGCGTGTCAGCGCGCCAAGCGAGATGTCGATACGGTCCGACACAAGGAACGGCACGCGCTGGGGCGTTTCGGTCGGCACCCATTCCACCTCGACGCCGATGGCGTCGGCAAGCGCCTGGCCGACATCAATGTCAAAGCCTTCCCATTCGCCGGAATCGTTTCGGGTGCTCATGTTCGGGAAGTTGGGGTTGATGCCGATGCGGATCACGCCATCGGACAGGATATCGTCGAGGCTTTTCGCCTGGACCGCCGCAGTGGTGGACAGCGCCACGGCAAAGCCTGCGAGGGCCGAAAGAAAGGTTCTTTTCTTCATAGCTTGGTAATCTCCCATGTCGGTCGGCCGGTTTCCCGGTCCAATCATGCCATCGGGTTCAATTCCCGATTTGTGCGCAAAACGAACGCTTGTGCGAAAACAGCGTCGGTGAGAACCGTTCACGAGTCAACGTTTTGTTTGGATCACTGCGCAGAGGGCAGGATCGCCTCAGCCTCGATCTCGACCATGTAGGGACCGATGATCTCGATCCCGCTGATCAGGGTGTTCGCCGGGCGAATGTCGATGAAATACCGGGAATGGACCTTGGACACCGCTTGCCAGTCCTCCACCCGCTGGAGGTAGATGCGCGTACGGGCGACATCGGCAAGCGTGCCGCCCAGAGCCTCGATCGCGGCGGTGATTTTATCGAGGATATAGACCGCCTGCCCCTCGGCATCGCCTTCGCAGACCGGATCGCCTGTCGGCGTCGTGGCAGTGGTGCCGCTGACAAGAATGCGGTTTCCGTCGCGCAGCGCACGCGCGAACCCGGCCTTCTCTTCCCATATCGAACCCGACTCGGCGCGGATGCGTCCCGGGCGTGTCTCGGCAGTGGGAAAGACCGGCGGCAGCGCATCAAGATGGTGGCTGAGATCACCCGAGGCCGTAAGGAAGGGCGGCTTGCGGTACTCATCCCCGCAATCGCCGGGGATCTGTTCAAGCGCAGCGGTCCCGGCAGCCAGTGCGGCGAGGTCTTCGTCATCAAGGGGTAGCGACAAGGCTTTCAGATTGTCATGCCGATGTTCGTTCTCGCCCAGCCGCGCGCCGATGATTGTGGCACCAATAGCGTCATGCGACAGCGCCCAGGCCGAGGCGACGTTCGAGATCGACCTGCCATGCTTCTTAGCGATGCCCGATAGGGTAGTCAGCAGACCTTGGAACCTGTCCCAGCCCCCGGCGGTATCGATGAAGCGGGCGTATTTCATCCGGCTCCAATCCTCGATCGTCCTGGGTTCCGGCTGCCCCGCCCAGCGGTCTGACAAGAAGCCCCCCGCCAGCGTGCCAAAGGCCAGCAGCGTGACGTCGTGGGCGCGCGCGACCTCTGAAAGCTCCCCGGCTGCGCGGCGATCGAGCATAGAAAAGCAGACTTGGTTCGACGCGATCGGCAGGCCCTCTTTAAGCAAGAGCCGCAAGTGCTGAGCATCGAAATTCGTCAGGCCGATCTCGCCGATCAGCCCTTCGTCGCGCAGGCGGGCGAGATGGGCCATCGCATCAAGGTATTCCGGCATCTCGTAGCGCCACCAATGGAACTGCATGACATCCACGCGGTCCGCTCCAAGCCGTTCGAGCGCAGTCTCGACCCCCTGCCGCACCGTCCCAGCATCCATTGGGCCAGGCTCTGGGCACCATTTGGTCAGGATCACCGGCGGCGTCTCGCCCGCATCGCGCAGGGCCTTTGCTGCCATGCCAGCCACGATCTCGGCGCTGCCATAGTGATCGGCCATGTCGAATGTATCGAACCCGGCGCGCGAATACTCCACCAGCGCCTCTGCCGCGCGATCCAGATCAAGCGCGCGTCCGTCACGCTCCTGATCGGCCATCTGCCACAGGCCCGTAACCAGCCGCCGGATGGTGAATCGACCAAGCTTGGTAGTTGTCGGTTGTTCCATGCGCGCTTCCGTCCCTTTTCTTTCCGAACATCTGTGCGCAAAATGAACGACGCCACAAGGCAGATGCGGGGATACCATGCGAATCGGACTTGTCGTGAACCCGGTTGCTGGAATGGGCGGTGCTGTCGGGCTGAAGGGCACCGATGGCCCGGGCACCGTCGCCGAGGCGCGCGCACGCGGTGCTGTGGAACGGGCGGGGCTGCGAACGCGCGAGGCGCTGTCCCTTCTGGCTAGCCGCGCTCCCGGGGCTGAACTGAAGACCCCTCTTGGACCGCTTGGCGGGGATTGGGTCGCGGGGCTGGACCTGAAAATTCGCCCCATCGCAATGCCGCCGCTAACGGGCACCGCCCGCGATACGCGGACCGCCGCTGCAGCCCTCAGTGACTGCGATCTGATCGTCTTTACCGGCGGTGACGGCACCGCGCGCGACGTTGCAAAGGCCGCAACGAACACGCCGATGCTTGGCATTCCGGCAGGCGTGAAAATGCATTCCGGTGTCTTCGCTGTGACCCCCCGCGCAGCGGGCGCACTGATCGCGGACATCCTTGGCGCACCAGACCGTATCCGTTGGCGCGAGGCCGAGATCATGGATATCGACGAAGCGGCGCTGCGGGCGGGAACTATATCTCCCCAGTTATACAGCTTGGCGCAAACCCCGGCGCAGGCAGGGCTGATGCAGGCCGCCAAAGGCGGGCCGCCACCCGATACCGAAGGCGCCGTGAATGGTGCCGCAAAAGACATCGCTGCCGCGATGCAGCCCGGCATCCTCTACATCATCGGCCCGGGCCGCAGCGCGGGCGCGGTGATGCAGGCGGCTGGCCACACCCCAACACTGCTTGGCGTCGATGCGCTGCTGGACGGCGAAGTCGTTGCGCGGGATGCGGCGGCCGCTGACCTGCATGCGCTTCTCGCCGACCGCCAAGTACGGATCGTTCTTGGCGTGACCGGCCAACAGGGATTCGTCATCGGGCGCGGGAATCAACAAATCGACGCGGAAATCCTGAAACGCGCCGAGCGCGAAGGACTGATCCTCATCGCCTCGCCAGAAAAGCTCGCCGTGCTCGCCGCACCGCGCCTTCTGGTCGATACCGGTGATGCCGGTCTCGACGCCAAGCTGTCGGGCTTTCATCGCGTTGTAACCGGCGCCGGCCGCGTAACGATGATGCGCGTGACCTCTGAATGAAAGCAGTTGTGCGATATGCGCACGTTTGTTTAGATCAAGCCAAGCCCAGCCCAACACGCGGAGGACCCGACGCCATGACCGAAAGTGACCTGTCCCACCCCTGGATGGCCAATTCCGCGCCCGGCGCCCTCAAGGCCATGATGGACGAAATCGGCGTGTCCTCACCGCGCGAGGTCTTCCAGCAAATCCCCGAAGACCACTTCCGCTCGAACCCTCTCGACCTTCCGCCGCAGTTGTCGTCCGAACTGGCTTTGCGCCGCGATTTGATCGGCAAGTTGAAGAAGAACGGGAACTGCGAGACGACGCTCAGCTTTCTGGGCGCGGGCGTTTGGCAGCACCATGTCCCCGCCGTCGTGGACGAGATCGTCGGTCGTACAGAGTTCGCGACGAATGTCTGGGGCAGCTACCAGTCCGATCACGGGCGTAACCAGGCGTGGTTCGAGTTTTCCTCGCAACTCGGCGCGCTTTTGAACCTCGATGTGGTGCAACTGCCGGTCTATTCCTGGGGCTGCGCCATTGGCCACGCGATCCGCATGGCGGCGCGGATCAACGGTCGGTCCAAAGTGCTCTTGCCGACGCTGTCGGATCCAGAGCGGCTGTCGGTCGTCCGGACCTATTGCAAGCCCGAGGGCATGGCCGGCCGGATCGAGATCGTTATGGTCGATGCCGATCCGACAAACGGCCGCATGGATCTGGCGGATTTGAAATCAAAGCTCGGCCCCGATGTTGCCGCCGTCTATTTCGAGAACCCCGCCTATCTTGGCACCATCGAAACCGAGGCCGCCGAGATTGCCAAAGCCGCGCGCGCCGCTGGCGCCGAGACCATCGTCGGCGTCGATCCGATCAGCCTTGGCGTGATGACCGCACCCGGCGACTACGGCGTGGATATCGTCACGGGCCCGGTGCAGACGCTAGGGGTTCACATGCAATGCGGAGGCGGCGCAGGCGGGTTCATCGCTTCGCGCGATGAAGAGAAATATGTGCTGGAATATAACGGCTTTCTGGTCTCGATCGTGGAGACCCTCAAAGACGGCGAGCACGCCTTCGGCCTCGCCTGTCCGCACCAGAATTCCTATGGCTCACGCGAGCATGGCAAGGACTGGACCGGCAATTCAACCTATCTCTGGGCCATCGCAGGCGCTGTATATATGAGCCTCTTGGGCCCGCAGGGCTTTCGCGAGGTCGGAACATTGATCGTGTCGAATGCGCGCTATGCCGCGAAGAGACTGGACGCGGTTCCGGGCGTCAATATCGTTTGGCCCGAGACCACGTTCAAGGAGTTCGTCGTCAATTTCGACGACACCGGAAAGACCGTTGCCGAGATCAACTCGGCCCTTCACTCCAAAGGGATTTTCGGGGGCAAGGACATCTCGAACGAGGACAACGCGCTGGGTCAATCAGCACTCTACTGCGTCACCGAGATCCATACCGCCGACGATATCGACAGACTGGCAGCGACCCTGAAGGAGATCGTGCAATGACCCGCATTCCCGAATTCCACGCCGCGAAATGGGACGAGCCGGTGATCTACGAGATCGGCCGACCCGGCGCGCGCGGACAGATCTTCGACGCACCAGAGCCGCGCGTCGCCAAGGCTGCCGGAGAGGCCCTGATCCCCGGCGCGATGGCCCGCAAGGACGTGCCCGTCCTGCCCGAGATCACCGAGTTCGAGGCGCAAAGGCACTACTTGCACCTGAGCCAGATGACGCTGGGCATGATGGGCATCAGCCTCTTTGGCACTTGCACGATGAAGTACAACTCGAAGACCGCCGAATACGCGACGCTACGCCCAGAACTGGCCAGCGTGCATCCCTACCAGCCGCAGGAAACACTACAGGGTGTGCTTGAGATAGTGCATGATTTCGACGGCATCCTGCAAAGCCTGTCCGGCATGGATCAGTTCATCTTCCAGGCGGGCGGCGGCGCGGATGCGGCCTACACGATGGCGACGGTCGCGCGTGCCTATTGGGCCGACAAGGGGATGCTGGATCAGCGGACCGAAATGGTCACTTCCGTTCAGGCGCATCCGTGCAATCCGGCGACGGCGGCAGCGGCGGGATTCGACGTTGTGAACCTGCCGCTGGAAGAGAACGGCTATCCGTCTCTCGATGCGCTGAAAGCGGCGGTCAGCGAAAAGACCGCACTGATCATGATCAACAATCCCGACGACATGGGCATCTACAATCCCGAGATAAAGGAATGGACGCGGATCGCGAAAGAAGCGGGTGCGCTGTGTTTCTACGATCATGCGAATTTCAACGGTGTGATGGGCAAGCTGTCGGCTCGCGAACTGGGCTTTGATGCCTGCATGTTCATGCTGCACAAGACCTTCGGCGCGCCCAAGGCGGGCGGCGGGCCCGCCGTCGGCGCCTTCGGCTGCACCGAAGCGCTTGCGCCCTACGTCCCCGGCCCGGTGGTCGTGAAGGAGGGCGACACGTACCGACTGGACGAGGACCGCCCGAAATCCACCGGCAAGGTGCGCGAATACTGGGGCAACATCCCGCAGGTCGTGAAGGCCTATGCCTGGTCCCGTGCAATGGGTGCTGAGGGGATCGATCTTGCCTCGGACATTTCAGTCGTAGCGAACAATTACATGGACAAGAAGCTGGCCGAGATACCGGGGCTCGAGATCTCCAACCCCGGCATCAACGCATGGCGGATGGAAATGACGCGCTGGTCGCTGGGGCCGTTGACCGAGGAAACCGGTGTCTCGACCGCCGATTTCGCCAACCGCATGGCTGATTACGGCATCGATCCCTACTGGATGAGCCACGAGCCCTGGATCGTCGCCGAACCCTTCACCCCCGAAGCCGGAGAGTTGTGGTCAAAGGACGATATCGACACATGGATCGCCGTCATCGCGAAGATTGCCGAAGAGGCGCGCGAGACTCCCGAACTGGTCAAGACCGCCCCCCACAACCAGCCAGTCGCGCAGGCCAAGGGCGACGCGTTCGAAGATCCGGCGAAATGGGCGATGACCTGGCGCGCTTACCAGCGCAAGATCCTCGGCCAGGATGCGTCACAGGGTGCAGCGTAGACCGGATGGACGCGCTACGTTCAGTCGTAAAGGACGGAAATGCCCTTGAGCGGGACGGTGGGCGTCTGGCCAAGCGCAAGGTCGGCCACCACCCGCCCCGTCATGGGCGCAGCGCTGAAGCCCACCCAAGGAAACAACGCAAGGTGAAAGCCCGGCACGCTCGGCGCCTCACCAATCACGGGGCGCCAATCGGCGGTTCCGTTCACCCAGGCCGTCCAGCTGCGCAAGCTGCGCGCTGCGGCGACGCAGGGCACGACCTCTGCCGCAAGGCCCATGTTGGCCGCGAAATTCACCGGGTTCGTCACCAGACCGCCGCTGCCACGCACACGCGCCGCCCAACCGCCGCCGATGATCAATCCGCCATTGGGCGCCTGTTTCAGCGTCAGCTTTCCAGCGGCAGAATACACCAGGTGCGGAATGATTGGGGCCACCGCCTCTGTGACGGTGACTTGCAATGGAAAGCCCTCAATGGCGACATTGACACCAACCATTTCGGCGATCCGGGCTGCTCTGGCTCCTGCGGCATTGATGACCTGGGCCGCGTGCATCTCGCCTTTGCTGGTCCTGAGGCAAAAACCTTTGGTCTCGGCACTGATCGACAGAACTTCGGTCTGCGCGCGGATATCGGCCCCGGCACGGCGTGCCGCTGCCAAGAGCGCGGGCGTAGCGCGCAGAGTATCGGCCTTGCCCTCCCCCGGGCAGAAGCCGCCACCGATGGCCTTAGGCGACAGATAAGGGGCCAGCCTTGCAAGATCGGCCCGGCACAGCACCTGCGTCTCGACGCCCACCTCTGCCTCGATCCGCGCCTTAGCCTCGATCGCACGCATCTGTGCGTCCGTCTGCGCAACAACAATACCGCCTTTCGTCGTGACCGAAAGTTCCTCGCCCAGCGCATCCGAGAGCCCCTGCCAGAGATCGATCGACCCAGCCAGAAACCTCAAGGTTGGCGCATAGGCGCGCGCCCAGTCCACGCCGAATTTCACGAACTCGGGATACTGGATTTGCAGGTGCAGCGATCCAGCGTTCGCGCCAGAGGCTTCGGCCCCCGGATCGCCTGCTTCGAGCACGACAACCGATGCGCCGCCATCCGCAAGGTAGAGCGCCGCGAAGAGACCCACGAGACCCCCACCCACAATGGCGACATCATGGCGTTCGGTCATGCCGCCGCCCCCAGATCAGGACCCACATCATGAGACAGCAATATTCCGGAAGTCATACGGTCACCGTCACGCCCTTTACCCCGGGCGGCGCGGAAATCGACTTCGAGGCCTGGGAAGGATTCATCGACTGGCAGGTCTCTTGCGGTGTCCCTGGCATCATTATCCTCGGTACGACCGGCGAATTCCTGACGATGACGGATGCCGAGCGCACCGCTTTCGTGCGTCATACCGTGAACTATGTGGCCGGACGCATGATCGTCTGGGTCGGCACGATGAACGCATACACCCCGAACGCCGTCCGCTATTCGAAAGAAGCCGAAGATCTTGGCGCGGACGGACTGATGATCATCCCACCCTATTACTACACGCCCACCGACGACGAGATCTTCAACTACTACCGGGCCATCTGCGAGGCGCAGGACTTGCAGATCATGCTTTACAACAATCCGTTCACGTCGAACGTGGACATGTCTGCCAAGCTGGTGGGACGGCTCGCCAAGTCCTTCGAGCAGATCCGCTATATCAAGGAAGCCAGCCAACGCATCGAGCGGATCCACGATATTATCGTCGAAAGCGAAGGGCACATGCACCCCTGGGCCGGTCAGCGCGTGCTTGAAAGCTACAAGATGGGTGCCGAAGGCTACGTGAATCCCTATGGCAATTACATCCCCCGCGCTTCGGTCAAATTCGTAGAATGGGCCGAACAGGGCCGCTGGGATGATGTGCAGCGGGTCCAAAGCGTGATTTCGCAATTCGACACGATCATCACCGAAGGACATCCACTTTACGGGCACCAGTGTTACTCCAAGGCGCTTGCCGCTGCGGCGGGGCATCCCGTGGGCGATGTTCGCGCACCGATAACGACGTTCGAAAGCCTTGGCGCCGAAGGCGAAGACCGCGTCGCGCGGATGGTGCCGCTGATGCAAGAGCTTGACCGGATTGTCGACGAGGTCGAAGCGCGGCCCACCGCTGCGGAGTAAGCGGCCCTGGCGTCGCCTGCAGGCGGCTCTCATCTGATATAGGCCGCGCCGTTCACGTCTAGCGTCGCTCCGGTCAGGTGCCGCGCTTTGCCGGCCGCGAGATATACGGCGAGGTCGGCGATTTCGGACGGCGGGATCATCTCTCCCATCGGCAGCCCCGCCGTTACCGCCGAAACGCCTCCTGTCTTCTCCGCGCTGTCGAGCGACATTTGCGTGGCAACCGGACCGGGCGCGATGACATAGGCAAGGATGCCGCGATCGGCGTAGTTGCGCGCGACAGTCTTGGTCGCCGCCGCAATCGCAGCCTTGGACGCCGCGTAAGCGATGGCACCCGGATTCGTGGTGCCGCGTGTGGTCACCCAGCTTCCGATGGCCACGACCGTGCCCTTGTGGCCTTGATCCAGCCAGTCGCGTACCGCCAGTCGCAAGAGGCGTGCGGGGGCATGAACGTTTACAGCCATTGAGGTTGTCCACGCCGTATCCCACACTGCGGCATCGTCCTCGATCCCACCGGACTGGAACATGATCCCGGCATTGTTTACCAAAACGTCGAGCGGCCTATCGCCCAGGGCCTCGCGCGTCTTGGCGTAGAGCTCTGCTGCGCTGTCCGGCTGGGCAAGATCAGCGCCGATCAACGTGACTTGGCCCTCCTCAGCACCCGCCGTCGCTATCTCTGCGCCTTCCCTGTCACGCCCGTAGTGGGCGATCAGACGCGCACCGGCATCGACCATCGCCTTGGCTGTCGCGGCACCGATGCCCTTCGATGCGCCAGTCAGCAACACCGTTCGTCCCGACAAATCGGTCATCGCGCGTCCCTTTTCACGAATGGGGTGGATCGGAGTTTCGGATTGCAGCGGGCAAAGGGAGCAGGCATCGCGATCTCGGCGTCGAGGGCCATGGCGGCCTTCCACGTCCAGTTCGGATCCCACAGCATGCCCCGCGCCAGAGCGACCATGTCGGCCTGCCCGGTTCGGACAATCGTCTCGGCCTGAATGGGATCGGTGATCTGCCCCACCGCCATCGTAGGGATATCCGCCTCGGCCCGGATGCGGGCGGAGAAATCAAGCTGATAGCCCGGGCCGGTCTCGATCTTCTGCGACTGATCCAGCCCGCCCGACGATACATCGACCATGGCGCAGCCTTCGGCCCTAAGCGCGCGGCAGAATTCGACGGATTGCTCGATATCCCAAGCGCCGTCGATCCAGTCCGACGCCGACAGGCGCAGCATCACGGGTTTGTCTGCAGGAAACGACTCGCGGACGGCACGGAACACCTCCAGCGGATAGCGCATGCGGTTTTCAAGAGATCCGCCATAGGCATCCTCTCGTTGGTTCGTGATGGGCGACAGGAACTGGTGCAGCAAATAGCCATGGGCTGCATGGACCTGCACGGTGTCGAACCCCGCACGAGCAGCGCGGCGCGCGCCATCAGCGAAGGCCGTTTTGACGCGGTCCAGATCCGCCTGATCCATTTCCTTTGGCGCAGGCCAGCCGGGCAGATAGGGCACTGCAGACGGCGCAGGCACCACCCAGCCGCCGCCGTCCTCGATCAGCCCACCCCCTTCCCACGGGGCCACGGTGTTTCCCTTGCGTCCGGAATGGCTTAGCTGCATCCCCACCCGCGCATCCCCTACCGATTTCAGGAAAGATACGATCCGCGTCCAAGCGGCTTCGGTCTCATCGTTATAGATCCCTGTGCATCCCAATGTGATCCGGCCATCGGCTTCCACGCCCGTCGCCTCGGTGAAGATCAGGCCAGAGCCTGACATCGCGAACCGTCCGAGATGAACAAGGTGCCAATCCCCCGGAACACCCGAATCCGCAGAATACTGGCACATCGGTGCGACGGTGATCCGGTTGGGGATTTCGACAGAGCCAAGCGTGATCGGGTCGAACAATCTTGGGGACACGGGATATCCTTTGGAAAGGTTTGAGTTGCTCCGCGAACTTCGTGCGGTATAGTAACTTTCGTGCGCAGATTGAACACCTAAGCGCAGCCTGACAAGCGCGAAAAGGAACACCTTCCCAATGACCACCCTCAAAGTCGCGGCCAGCACCTTTCCCTTCCTTTATTCCCATGACGGGCTGGGGGCGCTCAAGCACCTTCACGGCATGGGGTATGACATCTTCGAACTGATGATCTTTCCGCCCCATTGCTGGCCTGTCGAGTTGAGCGCGGAAACTCGGCGCACCTACAAGGAGTGGCTGGAAGGCGAAGGCGTTCGTCTGTCGTCGCTGTGCTATCCCGCGCTCGACAACAACCCGAACTCTGTCGACAAGCTGATGCGCGACTACACGCTTGATCGCTACAAGGAAGCAGTCGATTTCGCGGCAGAGATGGATTGCCCCTATGTGATCTCGATCCCCGGGCCGGTGAATTCGCTTATTAATCCGCCACATGATTGGATGCTGAACTGGTTTGTCGAAGCGATGCAAGAACTGCTCGAGCACATGAAGGGCACCGGGGTGGACCTGCTGCTTGAGAACGTGCCGTTCACCTACCTGCCCACGGCGCAAGAGATGGTTGATACCGCCAAGCTGATCGGACCGAATGTCGGGATCAACTATGACATCTGCAACGCGGCCTTCATCAACGAAGACCCGGCAGAGGCGATCCGGATGATGGGCGATCTTGTCAGGAACGTGCATATCTCGGACAGCGGCCCGGATGAGTTCAAGCACGAGCGGCTTGGTGACGGCATCGTAAAGCCGAGGCCAGTCGCCGAGGCGCTGAAAGACATCGGCTATACGGGCGACACCGTACTCGAGATCATCGCCGACGCCATGCAGCCCGGCACCGACCCGGACGGCGACATCCGCGCCAGCCATGAGATCCTTGCGCAAAGCGGATGGGAGCCACTTCAAACCCGCTGATCAGCGACCTAAACGAGACCCGCCTCGACCGGCAGGATCGTACCCGTCATCCCTGAAGCGGCATCAGAGGCCAGAAAACACGCCGCCTTTGCGACCTCGTCCTCGGTCGCCATCCGCCCAAGTGCCGTTTCGGCGGCCAGAGCGACCAGCGCTGCGTCCAGATCCTGGCCGCCGCTTTCGCTTCGGGTGCGGATGCGGGATTGAAGCGCCTCTGTCGCAATCGGGCCGGGTGCCAATCCGTTGACGCGAATGCCCGACGGACCAAGGTCAAGCGCGGCGGCGCGAACGATGCCGATCACCGCATGTTTCGACGCAGTATAGAGGACCTGCGCAGCATGCGCGCGGTAGCCGTTGATCGACGCCATAGCCACGATGCTTCCTCGCCGCGACGCCGCCAGCCCGTCCGCGCATCCGCCGATCGAGGCAGCAACGCCCCATGTGTTGATCGCCATGACCCGGCGCCATTCTTCAGCGTCGACTTCTCGCAGGCCGCGCCACGGCGGCACAACACCCGCATTCGCGACAAGGATATCAAGTCCGCCCAGTTGATCTGCCAAGGCGGACATGGCGGATCTCGCATCGTCAGACGACAGGTCCAAATGAGTGAATTCAACACTCAGATCGTCCGGCGGCGGGACAAGGTCGACGATGGTCACAGCGGCGCCCGTCGCGAGGAGGCGGCGCGCGATGGCCAAGCCTAGACCTGCGCTGCCCCCCGTCACGATGGCGCGGCGTCCTCGAAGGCCTTGTGCATCCACGTCCATCAGTCGATCCTCCTTGCACGGGTATCATTTTCGCACTCTTGTGCGTATGGCGAACAGAATCAAGAGGGAGGCTGCATCCATGCCAGCGCGCATCACCATCCTTGGCGCCGGTGTCATCGGCACGTCTTTTTCCGCCGTATTCTCGGATGCTGGGGCTTCCGTGACCCTGTGCGACCCGGACCCGCAGCGTCTGGCAGAAGCGCCAGCGGCCCTTGATGCGCACAAAGGGGCCATCGCGCTCGCGCGGCTTTCTATGGGCGGCTCAGGCTCTGAGATCGTGTATGAAGCGGAAAGCTCCAAGGCCGTCGCGAAAGCCGACTTCGTCCTCGAATGCGGCCCCGAGCGGCTAGAGACGAAACAGGCCATCTTTGCTGCTCTTCTGGCCGATACTCCGCCGACCGCGATCCTTGCGACCGCCTCTTCGGCCATCACGATCTCGCGCATCCTTCCCGATCCCGCCGATCAGGCGCGCTGCATCGTGGCCCATCCCGTCAATCCGCCGTCGATCCTGCGCCTGATCGAGCTTTGCCCCGCGCCGGGCACGGACACAGCAGTGACACAGCGCGCCGTGTCACTCTTCAAGGCCACCGGATTCACACCTGTCGTTCTGGGTCACGAAGTTGAGGGTTTCCTTCTGAACCGCCTGCAAGGCGCGGTACTGCGCGAGGCATATAGGCTGGTCGAGGACGGCGTCGCCGATGTTGGCGCAATCGACACCGTCATGCGCATGGGCCTTGGCCCCCGGTGGTCGCTGTCAGGGCCGTTCGAGACCGCCGAGCTGAACACCGACGGCGGCATCAAGGCGCATGCCGCCCGGATGGGCGCAGCGTATAAACGAATGGGCGAGGAACGCGGCGAGCGGGTCGACTGGCCGGATGAGTTGGTGAGCCATGTCGCACTTGAACGTGAGGCGCTGCGCGGTGGTCTCACCGTAGAGGACCGGCGCGCGTGGCGCGCGCAGGCGCTGGCCCGGCTGGTCGCCGCGCGCGATGCCTTGGCAGGGGATGATGATGGGCGAGAATAGCTTTTCTTTCGAGGGTCGCCGTATTCCCTTTCGGGATGGCCAGACGCTTGTTGCCGCGCTGATCGAGGCGGGTGAACGCGGCCTCCGACATACCGCAAAGGGCGGTATGCGTGGAATGTTCTGCGGCATGGGCGTCTGCCAGGAATGCCTCGTCACCATCGACGGCCAGCCAAACCAGCGCGCCTGCATGGCCCGCGCATCGCCCGGTCAAGAGGTGAAGCGTCAGGTCGCCTTCCCTGTCCTGGACGGGGTTCCCGAGGCCAAGACGACTGGCGCGCCCAAGATCCTTGAACCCGATGTTGCAATCGTCGGAGGTGGCGCGGCGGGCCTTTCGGCCGCTATTGCGGCCTGTGCCGCTGGCGCAGACACGGTAGTGCTGGACGAGCGCAAGACAGAAGGTGGCCAGTATTACAAGCAGACTGCCGGGGATGCCCCGCGCCTTGATGCACAGCAGAACGAGGGCGCTGACCTTGTAGAGCGCGCCGCCTCCTCGGGCGCGCACATCCTTGGCGGTGCCGAGATATGGGGCGCATTTGACGGTCCGCTTCTGCTGGCCGAAGCCGACAGCCGCGCCATCGCGGTGCGGCCCAAGGCGCTTGTCATTGCAGCCGGTGCCTATGAGCGACCGGTGATGGTGCCGGGATGGACACTGCCCGGCGTCATGACCACCGGCGCGGCCCAAACGCTTTGGCGCAGCTACCGGACCTTGCCGGGCGCGCGTGTGTTGGTTTGCGGATCGGGGCCCCTGAACGCTCAGGTTGCGTCAGAGCTTGCGGCGGGCGGAAGCGAGATCGCAGCCGTTCTCGACAGCGCGCCGCATCCTTCGAAACGGCTTGCTGATACATGCGGAATGGCGATTGCCGGTCCCGCTCTCACGGTAAAGGGGCTCAAGCTCCTTTCCAGCCTCGCGCGGCGCGGCGTCCCCATGCGCTATGGATCGCGTCTTCGTCGCATCGAGCAAAAGGGCGACCGACTCCGCGCCATCTTCACCGATGCGCACGGTGCGGAACGAACCGAGACTGTAGACGCGGTCTGCATGAATGATGGGTTCCAGCCGCAAAACGAGATCCTGCGCCTGCTTGGCGCGGACATGAAATTTGACGCGCTATATGGACATTTGCGATGCACCCGCGACGTGGTGATGACAACCAGTGTGCCGGGCGTATTCGCCGCCGGGGATTGCGCAGGGCTGGGCGGCGCGCCTGCCGCTTGTATCGAAGGCAGGATCGCCGGGCGCGCGGCTGCAGCTTATGCAAACGGCAAACCGAAACAGCCCGCAACATCGGCAGAGACGCGCGCCCTGAACCGCCATCGCCGTTTCCAGCGGCACCTGTGGCGAGTCTACGATCCCGGCGCGCAAGCCCTCGACGAGATGCCGCCCGAAACCATCATCTGCCGCTGCGAAGAGATCACCCGAGCCGAGGCGGAAGCGGCGCTTGATCCCAGCACGGACCACCTGGGCACATTGAAACGGGCCGTACGTGTCGGCATGGGGCGCTGTCAGGGGCGGTATTGCGGACCGGTCGCTGCAGCCCTTGTCGCGCGAAAGACCGGAAAACCGATCGAGGATTTCAGCTTTTTCGCGCCGCGCGTCCCGATCAAGCCAGTCGCGATCTCGTCAATCCTTACCGCGCAGGAGGCGCTCGGTGACGACGCAGACTGACGTTCTCATCATCGGAGGCGGCATCGTCGGGCAGGTCGCAGCCATTGAGATTGCAGGCAGCGGCGCGCGGGTCACTGTGGTTGATGCGGGCTATCATTCCGGCTCGACTGCGAACGCGGGAAGCCTGCATGTGCAGATGCAAAGCCGCTTTATGCGCCTTTATCCTGAACAGGTCCCTGCCCTTGAAGCCTCGTTGCCACTCTACCGCGACGCAGTCCAGAGATGGGAGACGCTGGAGAGGGAATTTGGCCCCTTTGGCATGGTGCGCAAAGGGGGGTTAATGCTGGCGGAAACCCAAGGTCAGCTTGAATTTCTGATGCAAAAGGCAGAGCGGGAGGATCGCGCGGGACTCGATGTCGAGATTTTGGGGCGCCATGCGCTTGACCAGATCGCGCCTTGGCTGGGACCGCAGATCATCGGTGCCGAGCTGTGCCGCAACGAGGGCAAACTTGATCCGCTGGCAGCGAATCTGCGCCTGCGTGATGTAGCACGGCACCGTGGCGTCAAGTTCAAGACCGGCGAGATTAAAGAGGTTCGCGAACAGGACGGCAAGGCCATCGCCGTCGGCCCCTCGGGAAGTTGGACGGCGGATCGCGTTGTGCTGGCCGCCGCCTGGGGCACCGGGCCGATCCTGCAAGGGCTGGGGCTTTCGATGCCGACAAGGGCAGAGCCGCTGCATATGAACATAACGGAACCGTGCCGGACCGAGATCGGGCATCTCATTCAACACGCCGAACGCTCGATCACGCTGAAGCAGCTTGGCGGCGGTCAGATCGTGATCGGTGGCGGCTGGCCCGCCGAGGCGCGCGGCGGGAGCAAGGTGCCAAGCGTGATAAGCGGCTCTCTTCTGGGCAATGTGGCGCTCGCAGCCCGGCTTGCGCCGGCCATCGGCGGGGTGCGGGTGCTGCGCAGCTGGGCCGGAATGAACACCACAATTGATGGCGCCTCAACAGTAGGTCCGGTGCCGGGTGCGCCGCGCATCATCGTCGCGGTGCCGGGGGATGCGGGCTATACGCTGGGCCCCATCGTGGCAGGCATGGCAGCCAGCATTGTGACAGGCGCCGAGCCGCCCTACGATCCCGGAGCGTTCTCGCCCGCGCGCTTTGCTGTTCAGTGACCGGTTTTCAGGGCCGCGCCGATGCTTTCGCTGGTCGCCTGCAGCTTCGGCAGGATCTCCTCGACCAACTGCTCGGGCGTCATGCGCATGGTCGGCGCGCCCACGTTGATTGCACCGATGATACCGCCGGACGAATTGCGTACCGGAACCGCGATGGACATCAGCCCGATCTCGAGCTCTTGATCCACCAGAGACCAACCTTGCTCGCGCACCGTTTTCAGAACCGACCGGAACTCTGATTTCCGTGTGACGGTGCGATCCGTCATCTTCTTCAGCTCGATGTTTTCGAGCATTGCATCCCAGTCATCTTCCGGGGTCATCGCCAGAAGGACGCGGCCATTGGCGGTGCAATGGGCCGGATAGCGAGCGCCAACGGAGATCCCGACAGAGATCACACGGTGGTATTGCGTACCGCCGACATAGACCACATCGAACCGGTCTAGGATCGCGGCCGAAACGCTTTCGCGTACGTCTTCGGACAGGTGCGCGATGAACGGACGCGCGATGTCCCAGACGCCTTTGGACGATAAGATCGAATAGCCGAGTTCAAGGACCTGTGGCGTCAGATCGAAGAGCTTGCCATCGGTGACTGCGTAGCCCTCATGCACCAGGGTCAACAGGATGCGCCGCGCACCTGCCCGCGTGTTGCCAGTTTCCGACGCGACCTGACTAAGCGTCATCTTTCGGCCCGTCCGATTGAAGGCCCGCAGCACCTCCAGCCCGCGGGCAAGAGAGTTAACATAATCACGAGGGTTTAGTGACGCGCCATCCGGGTCGTCCTGGGTCGGCCCGGTCATCAGCCCCGAAGCCGGGGCTTGTGCCTTGTCGCTGTCTCTCGCCTTGGTGGCAGGTGTTCCTTCGTCCGCCATTGCTCAACTCCTGCGGTTATTTAAGGACGCGTGATAAGGCCCGGGCGCTGTCTACACCAGATGTTCCGCGTGTGCGCCGGGCAAATCTCTTCTTGCCAGACTCGTCTCGGCGAGTGTTATATCGAACAAGAGTTCGCTATGTGAACTTATATACGCAGGGAGACAACGAATGACGAGAATGCTCATCGGACGACGCACAGCGCTCAAGGGACTTGTGGCCACGACGGCAATGACGGCTCTGCCCCGCGTCGCAAGTGCCCAGGAAACTACGCTGCGCTGGTGGTCGCCGCAATCCGCGCCCGCTCAGGTCGCGGCCTACCAGACACAGATCGCGAACTTCGAGGCCGCCAATCCCGGCGTGAAGGTCGTGTTCGAGACTACATCGGACGAAGGCTATGCGCCGCAGTTGGCGGCGGCTTTCTCTTCGGGTGAAGTGCCGGACATCGTCACCCACCTGCCCTCGTTCGCGATCCAGTCCTACTATGCCAACGGGCTTGTGGAACCCTTCAACGACGTCATCGACATGATCGGCGCCGATGATTTCTATGACGGGGCCAATGATGTCTTCCGCGCTGCGGATGGCAATTATTGCGGCACGGGAATCGGCAACTCGGCGGCGAACATGCTGTGGCTGCGCACCGACCTCATGCAAGAGGCCGGCATCGACGCCGCGCCCACGACGTGGGATGAACTGCGCGCCGCCGCGATGGCCATGCAGAAGAACGGCATTTTCGGCGCGCCCTTGCCGTACGGCGCAAACTCGATGACGACTCTGATCTTCTCGGGGGTGATTCACCAAGCCGGTGGCCAGATTTTCGATACCGACCTCAACGTGGCGCTCGACACTCAGGAGACCCGCGACGCGCTGGAATGGTACGGCGCGATGCGCGAAGTTTGCCCGCCCGGCGCGACCAACTATTCCTGGGGCGAGGCAATCACCGCCTTTGTTTCGGGCGCGACCGCCACTGGCATCTACACCGGCCGCGTGCTGGGCAACGTCAATGCGCAGAACCCGCCAATTGCGGACAGCGTGACATGCGTGCGCTATCCGACGAAATCGGCCGATATCGCACCCTGGACCTTCAACGACTTCCCGTCGGTCTTCATCCCGGCGCAGTCGCAGAATATCGAGATGGCAAAGAAATTCGCCGCCTCGCTCTTCGATCCCGAAGGCTACATCCAGCAGCTTCACGCGGCGCCCGGCCACGTCCTGCCGGTCTTGAAATCGATCAACGAAAATCCCGACTACCAGGATAACGAGATCATTCAGAAGTACCCCGAAGAGGTCGAACTGATGTCTCAGGCGGCGGCCGGTGGCTTCAACCTTGGTTATGAATCCACCGCGCATCCGTCGAACGAAAAGGCGGGCGAGGTCGTCGGATCGGGCGTCATCGCAGAGATGGTGCAGCGCGTCATCCTCAACGGTGACAATGTTGACGAAGTCATCAGCGACACGTCGATGGCTATCGAAGCGATCATGAAAAGCTGATCTTAGCCCTTCATGATCCCGAAACGGGGCCATCCTTTGGGGTGGCCCCGACGCAACAGCGAAAGTCCCCATGTCAATACGGTCCAAAACTCTTCTCGAGCGGCGCTATTCGCTTCTGGGCCTCGTGCTTATTGCGCCGACGGTGCTCGTGTTCTGCGCAGTAATCGTCTACCCGCTGATCTCGGCGATCTACCTGTCGCTCTTCTCGATCTTCACGCCCACGCTGGAAGGCGAATGGGTCGGCCTTGCCAATTACAGTGAGCTCTTGAGCAGCGGCAAATTCTGGTCCGCGCTTCGAGTGAACGTGATCTGGACGGTGGGCACACTTGCGCTGCAGATCGTAGCCGGGGTCGGCATGGCGCTGATTCTGCATCAGAACATCTGGTTCCGCAGCCTCGCCCGGTCGCTGATCCTGTTTCCGTATTTCGTCTCGACGGTGGTCGCCGTTCTGGTCTGGAAATGGCTCTTCAACGACCTTTACGGCATTCTCAACCACCTGATGATGACCGCCGGCATCATCGACTTTCCCGTCGATTACCTGGGCACCATGCCAAATGCGCTGATCTCGGTGATCCTGGTGGGGGCGTGGAAATACTTTCCCTTCGTCGTGATCGCGGTTCTGGCGAGGCTGCAAACCATCCCCGACGCGCTGTACGAGGCCGCCCGTATCGACGGCGCAGGTCCGATCGCACGATTCTTCGATGTGACGCTGCCGCAACTGCGCGAGGTGCTGGTCGTTATCATCATGCTGAGGGCAATCTGGGACTTCAAGGAATTCGACCTGATCTTCCTTCTGACCGGGGGCGGACCTGTCACCTCGACCGAAACGCTGCCCCTCTTGGTTTATAAAGAGGCCTTCGCGCTGAACCAGATGGGCATGGCGTCTGCCTATGCGGTAGTAATGATGTTCATCATGCTGATCTTCATGATCCTCTACATCCGCCGCACGAAATCGGAGGACGGCGCATGATCCGCCGTATCGCATTCAACCTTTTTGCATGGACCCTTGTTCTGGCGGTGGCCTTTCCGCTGTTCTGGATGCTGGTGACATCAGTAAAACCGCAGTTCGAACTTTTCCGCCGCCCGCCTACGATCCTGCCTGAAACCTGGACGTTCGAGCACTACATCGGCCTACTGACCGAGACGAATTTCCTGACGTATTTCAAGAACTCGATCATTCTTTCGACAACTACGACGCTGATCGTCGTGGCCATCGCCACGGTCGGCGCCTACAGCCTCGTACGGTTCCGATATCGGGGGCGTGAAACGCTTGCGTTCCTGGTGCTCTTTACCTACCTCTTGCCATCGGTCGTACTTATCTTGCCGCTTTACCTGATGCTGGTGCAGCTGGGGCTGTCGAACACCATCGCCTCGCTGGTGATCGCGTATACGACCTTTGCCCTGCCTTATGCGCTGTGGCTGCTGCGGTCCTTCATGGCAGGCATACCCGAGGATCTCGAAAGCGCCGCTCTGGTGGATGGGGCGTCCCGAATGGGGGCCTTCAAGGACGTGATCCTGCCGCAACTTCTGCCAGGTATCATTTCGACCGCGCTCTTCACCTTCATCCTGTCGTGGAACGAATACCTCTACGCGCTCGTCCTGGTGAATTCTGACGAGGCGCGCCCGCTGACGACTGGCGTGATGAACATGCTGGTCTCATCCTTCAACATCGAGTGGTCGCTGCTGATGGCCGCCTCAGTGATGATGAGCGTGCCGCTCATCATCGTGTTCGCATTCCTGCAAAGCTATCTTACCCGCGGCTTCGGCGCTGGCGGAGTAAAGGGATAATTTGATGGCCGACGTGACTTTCGCAAACGTCCAGAAGACCTTTGGCACTTTCCGTGCTGTCGAGGACCTGAACCTGGAAATCCAGCAAGGCGAATTCGTGTCGCTGCTTGGCCCTTCGGGCTGTGGCAAGACCACGACGCTGCGCATGCTCGCCGGGCTGGAGTTTCCCACTTCCGGAGAAATCCGCATCGGCGACCGAGTGGTCAACGATGTCGCCCCGGGCAAGCGCGACATCGCGATGGTGTTCCAATCCTACGCGCTTTACCCGCATATGACCGTTGGCGAAAATATCGCCTATCCGCTGAAAAAGCGCGGCGTGGACAGAGCCGAACGCGCCGAGATGGTCAGCAGAACCTCAGACATGCTGCAACTGACGCCGCTCTTGTCGCGCAAGCCGCGTGAACTGTCCGGCGGCCAGCAGCAGCGCGTGGCGCTTGGCCGGGCGCTCGTCCGCGATCCTAAGGTCTTCTTGCTGGACGAGCCCTTGTCCAATCTCGACGCCAAGCTGCGCGGGCACATGCGCGCGGAACTCATTGAGCTGCACACACGGCTTGGGCGCACGATGGTTTACGTGACCCACGACCAGCTCGAAGCGATGACCATGTCCGACCGCATCGCGGTGATGGAAGGCGGCAAGCTTCAGCAATTTGCGCCACCGCAAGAGGTCTACCGCGCGCCCGCCAACCGCTTTGTCGCGGGCTTCATCGGTACGCCCGGAATGACCCTTGTCGACGGCGCGCTGACAGGCGGCAAAGGCGCCTGGCGTTTTGAGGCGCCGGGTATTTCAATCGAGGCGCGGGGTCTTGCCCCGGGCACCGACGCAGGCCCCGCCGCCATGGGCGTACGCCCCGAGGCGCTTACCATCGGCACAGGCACCATCCCGGCAACCGTGCGCCTTGTCGAGCAGACGGGGCACGAGAACATCGTCGTGGTGTCGGTCGGCGACATTCGTATGACCGGCCGCACCACACCCGATCTGGTCTGGTCCCCGGGAGAGACCACCATGGTCTCGATCGACCCCGACAGAGCGCATTTCTTTGCCGATGGCCCGAATGGACGGCGCCTGAACGCAGCGCCTTCGCCCCGGGGCATCTCCGGGTCGGAAAACAAAACCCTTCTAAAAGAGGTCTCGTCTTGAACCGCGATTCGATCGACTGGGCAGGCCCCATGCCCGCCATCACGACACCCTTCAAAGCCGATCGTTCGATCGACGAAAACAGCTTTTGCGGCAATATCGACCGCCAGTATGACGCGGGCGCTACCGGCATAATCGTCGCGGGGTGCACAGGCGAATTCTGGTCTCTCAGCTTCGACGAGCGCGCACATCTGGCAAAGCTGGCCGTCGAGGCCAGCGCCGGGCGCGGCCCCGTGATTGTCGGCACCGGAGCGATTAGGGAAGATGAGGTAATCGCCCAAAGCATCGCCGCGAAAGAGGCTGGGGCCGACGGCATCCTCGTTCTGCCGCCCTATTTCGCGATGGTCACCGACGACGAGATCGTCGCCCATTTCGCTGCCGTCGATGCGGGAACGGCGCTGCCAATCGTACTTTACAACATCCCCGTCTGCGCGGTGAACGCGATCACGCCCGATGTCGCGCACCGCGCTGCCGATCTGGAAAATGTCGTAGCGATCAAAGAATCCAGCGGTGACTGGAACAACTTTCACGCCACGCTGACCCGCGTATCGGACCGCATCCGCGTCTATTGCGGCCCCTCGTCAGTCTTCGGCGTGCCGGCGACACTCGCCGGAGCCGACGGGCTGATCGATTGCTTCCCGAATGTCTGGCCCGAATGCCTTGACCTCTGGCACGATGCCAAGGCGAACCGGCTTGACCGCGCCTGGGCGCTGCAGCGCACCGGCGAGCGGATGACAGAGTTGTTCACCTCGGATGGATTAACGCTCTATCCGGCGACCAAGGCGGTGATGAACCACATGGGCATGCCGGGGGGCGGTTACATGCGCCCACCCTATCGCGATCTGGGTGGCCCCGCGTTGTCGCGACTGCTGGACGGATGGGACAGGATGAACGCGGTTCAGGCCAAAAGCGCCTGACGGAATAAGAACAAGGAAGGCAAGCACATGGATCTGGGACTGAAGGGAAAGCGCGCCATCGTGACGGCGGCCAGCCGCGGGCTTGGACTGGCAACCGCGCGCTCGCTCGCGGGGGAAGGCGTTGATGTCGTGATGAACGCACGCGGCGCTGAAGCGCTGGAGGCGGCAGCACGGGAAATTCGTGATGAATTCGGCACCGAGGCGATCCCCGTCGCCGTTGATTTCAATACCGACGAAGGCCGCGCCGAGATCCTGAAGGCCGCAGGCGAGGTCGATATCCTGGTGAACAATCCCGGCGTGCGGCAGGTGCCGACCCCGTGGGAAGACATTGCTCCAGAGGATTGGCGCTATTGGCTCGAGGTGCATTTCCTGTCTTCGATGCAGATGATCCAGGCCGTCGCCCCAGGTATGCGCGCGCGCAAGTTTGGGCGTATTGTCAACATGTCGGTCAGCTTCATCAAGTTCCCGCAAGTCGGCTTCGCCCACAGCCACGCCGCCCGTCTTGCGCTTTCAGGTGCGACGGCAGCCATGGCGCGCGACCTGATCGGGGACAACGTGACGATCAATTCTGTCTGCCCGGGCCTCTTCGATACCGATGCGTTGCACACGAACCTGCATGGCCATGCGAAACGTGGGAACACGACCTACGAGGCCATCGTACAGAACCGCAAGGAAACGTGCCCTGCCGGCCGCTTCGCCGATCCCAAGGAATGCGGCGATCTCATCACCTATATCTGTTCGGCCCAGGCCGGGTTCATGTCCGGCCAGAACATCGTCAATGATGGCGGCGTCTATCAGGGGCTGTTCTAATGACAAGAGTCGCGATGGTCTCGGGCGGCGGCCGGGGCCTTGGGGCCGCCATTGTGGATAGGCTGCTGGACGCCGGGTGGTCCGTGTCGCTGGGCTTGCGCGACACCGGGCAGGCAGAACAGTTCGACGTCCCGTCGGATCGGCTTTTCGCTGCGCGATTCGACGCCACCGACCCGGCATCAGCCACTGCCTGGACCGAGGCGACCATCGCCCGGTTCGGCCACCTCGACGCGCTGGTGAACAATGCCGGAATCCTGCGAATGGTCGACTTCGAAAAGGGCAACGAGGATGACCTCGACGCGCTTTGGTCAGTGAACGTCAAGGCGCCCTTTCGACTGATCCGCGCAACCTTGCCGCATCTACGGGCCTCCGGCACCGGGCGCGTCGTCAACATCGCTTCGACCGACGCGAAACGGTTCCGCCCCGGAACTTCTGTGGGCTACGCGATGACCAAGCACGCGCTTTTGGCAATGACACAGGCGGTGCGACATGCGGGCTGGGACGACGGCGTGCGCGCCACGGCTCTTTGCCCCGGCGCGATCGACACTGACCTCATCGCAGACATTCCCGGCGTCACTCCCAAGGCCGACCGCCTGACGCCAGAAACGGTGGCGGACATGGTCCTGATGGTTCTGTCGATGCCCAATCAGGCCAGTGTGCCCGAGATCGTTCTCAACACCCGGCTGGAGACCTTCATATGAACGAGGCGCTGCGCAACGACGATCTGGCGGCCTGGGACCGCGAGAACCTGCTGCACCCCGCGACACACACAGCGCAATTCGCGCGTGGAGAGGTGCCCCACCGGATCGTGACCGGCGGTGACGGCTCTTTCATCGAGGACCGCGACGGCGTCCGCCTGCTTGACGGGTTCGCAGGGCTTTATTGCGTGAATGTCGGCTATGGGCGCAGCAAGATCGTCGATGCGATTTCCAAACAGGCGCAGGAGCTGGCCTATTACCACGCCTATGCTGGAACCGGCCATCCGCCTGCGATCCGCTTGGCGAAAATGGTCATGGATCGTGCGCCTGATCACATGGCGCGGGTCTATTTTGGACTGTCGGGATCGGACGCGAACGAGACCAACGTCAAACTCGCCTGGCACTACCAGATTCTGCGCGGCAAGCCGGAAAAGACCAAGATCATCAGCCGCTGGCGCGGGTATCACGGATCTGGGCTTGTCTCGGGCTCGCTGACCGGGCTGCACGGTTATCATCAACGCTTCAACCTGCCGCTTGCTGGCTTTCTGCATACCGAGACGCCGCACTACCTTCGCCGCTCAGAGGCGGACATGACAGAGGCCGAGTATCTCGACTGGCTGATCGCCGAGCTTGAGGCGATGATCGCGCGCGAAGGTGCCGAGACCATCGCCGCCTTCATCGGCGAGCCCATCATGGGCACGGGCGGGATCATCCCGCCGCCAAAGGGATACTGGGCGCGGGTTCAAGAGGTGCTGGCGCGAAACGACATCCTGTTCATCGCGGATGAGGTCGTGACGGGCTTCGGTCGGATGGGCACGATGTTTGGCTCTGGCTACTACGGCCTGAAGCCTGATTTCATGACAATCGCGAAAGGCCTTACCTCGGCCTATGCGCCGCTCTCGGGCTCGATCATTTCGAACCGGGTTTTCGACGTGCTGAAAGATGGCTCTGACGCACACGGACCACTCTATCACGGCTGGACCTATTCGGCGCATCCTATCTCTGCCGCCGCCGGGATCGCGACGCTTGAAGTGGTGGACGAGGCCGACCTTGTGGCAAACGCTGGACAGATGGGCACGCGGCTGGTGGACGGCCTGCAAGAGGCGCTTGGCGATCATCCTAAAGTGGCCGAAGTGCGCGGCGAGGGTTTGTTGGCCGCCGTCGAACTAATGGACGACCCCACGAACCGCATCTGGTTTCCGACCTTTACAGTCGCGCCCAAGGTCGCCGCTGCAATGCTGTCGCGCGGGGTCATCGCGCGCGCCATGCCGCAATCGGACGCCATCGGCTTCGCCCCGCCCCTGTCGGTCAGCGAAGACGAAATCGACAAAATCATCCGCGTGACCCGAGACGCCATACACGAGGTGCTGCCCTGAACCCCGACGCGCCATGGACCACGCCTGAGGCTGAATGGCGCGCCGATGTGAACCGCGTGCGCGCGGGCAGGCGCCTGGCCCCGACCCGTTGGCCGGGCGGCGCGCGCTGTGCGCTTGCGCTGTCTTTCGATTGTGACCACGAGACGTTCGAGCTTGGCACAGGCGGCGCCGCGATCGGTCGGCTCGGCTGGGGGGAATTCGGTCGCCGCAAGGGCGTGCCGCGTATCCTAGAGATGCTTGAACGGCACAACGTCCGGGCGACGATGTTCGTGCCCGCTGTCGCCGGTCTTATAGACCAGGACGCGATGCGCCCCCTCACCGCTGCGGGTCACGAAATCGGCGTTCATGGCTGGATCCATGAAACGAACGCGCAACTGGACCGTGCGACCGAACGCGACCTGATGATCCGCGCGCGGGCGACCTTGCAAGACCTAACGGGCGCCGAACCCGTCGGCCACCGTGCAGCGAACTGGGATCTCAGCGCAAATACGATAGACCTCGTGGCCGAACTTGGCTTTGCTTATGACAGCTCGATGATGGCTGATGATGACTGCTACGAGCTTTTGTCGGACGGCCAGCCGACTGGAGTCGTCGAAATCCCCGTAGACTGGGTACGCGACGATGCGGTCTACCTTTTGTTCAATCGCCACCCCACAACGCGCCCCTGGACCTCTCCAGAGGATGTGTTCGACATCTTCCGGCGAGAATTCGATGCGGCCTTTGATGAGGGCGGACTGTGCCAGCTGGTCATGCATCCTTTCGTAATCGGCTACCGCTCTCGCATCTGGATTCTCGACCAGCTGATAGAACACGCCAAGGCGCGCGGCGCGGTCTGGTTTCCCACCCACGCAGAACTGGCCGCATGGGTGCTTTCAGACGATGCCCACCAAGAAGGGGCAGGCGGATGAGTGATCGCATTGAGACAGACGCCCGGATCGTGACCGGCGGAGCGGCAAGCGGAGACGTGCTGGCTTGCGGCGAAGGGTTAAGCTTCTGGGGCGGCGTCGATCCTGACACAGGAAGGATCATCGACGCACGCCACCCGGAACATGGTACTTCTGTCGCTGGAAAGATCGTTCTGATGCCCACCTCGCGTGGCTCGTGCAGCGGCAGCGGCGTTCTCTTGCAGCTCGCACTCAGCGGCCTCGCTCCGGCGTCCCTTGTCTTCTGCGAAGACGAGGAGATCCTTACCCTGGGCGCATTGGTGGCCGAACACATCTTCAAGTGCCCGCTGACAGTCCTTCAGCTCTCGCGCCAAGACTTCGACGCATTGGCGCGGACCAAGACGGCCAAGATCGAGGACGGCGTTCTACGCTTTGGCGAAACCGAGCGTCCGCTGCGCCCCCTCACGTCACAGGATCTGGAACTGACCGCCCCGGACCGTGCGTTGCTGGACGGTGACAAGGGACCCGCCGCGCAAGTCGCCATGGAAGTTCTCTGCCGAATGGCTGCGGCGAATGGCGCAGATCATCTGCTGGATGTGACGCGCGGCCATATCGACGGCTGCATCCTTGCCCATGACGCTAACCTCATCTTCGCCGAGAAAATCGCTGATCTGGGCGGTCAGGTCCTGATCCCGACCACGATCAACGCGATCTCGGTGGACCGCGAAAACTGGACAACGCAAGGCGTTGAGACCTCGTTTGGCGCGAAGGCAAGCCGCCTCGCGGATGCCTATGTCCGAATGGGCGCTCGTCCGACTTTTACTTGCGCGCCCTACCTGCTGGCGGACAGCCCCGAGGCGGGCGAGCGGATCGGATGGTCGGAATCCAACGCGGTGCTATATGCGAACAGCGTGCTTGGCGCGCGCTCGCCCAAGCATCCCGACTACCTGGACCTCTTCATCGCAATGACCGGCCGCGCGCCCGCGACGGGCGTCTATACAGATGAAGGACGGCGCCCGGACATCGTGATCGACATTGCCGCCCCGGCAAAGGTCGAGGACGAAGATTTTTGGCCCGTGCTCGGCTGGCGAGTCGGCATCATGGCGCCGGGCAATATCCCGCTGCTCAAGGGACTGGAGCACTTGCGCCCCGGCCCCGATGACCTCAAGGCCCTGTGCGCCGCCTTCGCGACCACCTCTGGCGCGCCGATGCTGCACATCGCCGGGCACACACCCGAAGCGCATTTATCCCCAAAGCCAAGCTCCACACTGGCGCGGCTGACGACTGGCGATCTCACCGCCGCCTGGCACGACCTCAATCGAGGATCGCCCGAGATCGACCTTGTCGCGATCGGCAGCCCTCATGCCTCCCTTATAGAAATCCAGAGGATCGCTGATCTCTTCGGCGACCGCAGCTGCGCGCCCGGAACGAAAATGATCGTCACCATCGGGCGCGATGTGCTGAGCCTTGTACATAAGGACGGACTGGTCGAGCGACTCGCCCATAAAGGCGTGCGCCTGATCCCCGACCTGTGCTGGTGCTCGATCACCAAGCCGATATTTCCGCCCGACACGCGCGGCATCATGACAAATTCCGGGAAATACGCCCACTACGCCCACGGGCTTTCGGGCCTCCACGCACGCCTTGGTGGTCTGAGGGCCTGCGTTGAAGCTGCGGTGACGGGTATTTCACCCAGCGGCCCGCCGGAGTGGGCCTCAAAATAAAAGACAGTCTCCGATCGGGCAAGGGAATGCTATTGTTTGCGATCGGACACCGGACCGAAATGTCCTACGCCCGCGCAGTCTCCACAAGAAAGCGCGGCGCAACAATGGGTTGTCGGGATGATTGGTGCCCAGGAGAGGACTCGAACCTCCACGACCGTTAAGTCACTGGTACCTGAAACCAGCGCGTCTACCAATTCCGCCACCTGGGCACAGGTGCGTTGCGGGCAGATAGACCCGTCAGATGGGCAAGTCAACGGGCAGATGCGATCATTTCACCGGTATTTTCACCGTTGATCGCGCCCTTCGGATCAGCCCGCTAAAACAGCGTGTCATCGGTGGCATTCAACGCGCTGCTCACGATCTCGACACGGTTGCGCAAGGTGTTCGGAAGCAGGTGCGCGTAGCGTTGCGTCATCGAGATATGGTGGTGCCCGAGAAGCTGCTGAACCTCGTAAATAGAGGCCCCTTTGTTGATCAGGAAACTGGCGAAACTGTGCCTCAGATCGCGGATGCGGACCTCTGGCAGGCCAGCGACATCCCGTATCCGATGCCAGGCGGCATAGAAACTGTCATAGCAGGTTCCGGTTCGGGGATTGGTGAACAGGTAGTCGTTCGGAGTGACCGCGATCTCGAGGTTCATATTCCGGGACGCCAGCTCGTCGAGAAGATGATCCGCCGCGTCGCTGAGAACGATTCGACGGGATCGACCGCTCTTTGAGACGGGCACCGTCCAAATCCGGTTCGCCCGGTCAAAATCCCGCCACCGCGCAAGACGCGCCTCGCCTTTCCGTGCGCCGGTCAGGATCAGAAGCTTCGCGAAGAGATAGACAAACGGATGCCGGTCCTTCTTGCAGGCATCCAGCAACGCGACGACTTCGCGCTCGGTCAGGAACCGCTGTTTGTAATCTCCGGTTGGAAGCTTCTGAAGAGAACGATCGTGAAACACGTTCTGCCGGACAATGCCCCATCTTGTTGCGATGTTAAGTATTCTATTCAACAAAAAGATGTGCTTATTTATTGTGCTTGGCTTCAGTTTCTTAATGATCTGCTGCCGAGTCCACTGGTCCAGCACCTGATTCCCGAGTTCACGGACGGGCAGGTGCCCAATTATCTTTCTGATATGTTTGTCATATTGCTGCTTGTCATGCTCCGGGCGCTTTTTCCTATATTCTATATAGGGGTAAAAGTGCTCATCGAAGAAGTCGTTCAGAGTGATGTCTTCCGGTGGAAGTTTCCAATCTGATTGGATTCTATGTTCAATCTGTCCCATATTTTGTCTTTTTCCCCACGTCCCCTCTTCAGGGCACGAATTACGCGGGAGTGAATGGGCCTCTTGCAACTGTGGCGAGAGCGATTGGCGGGAACTGCGTGTTGTCCAAGCAACAGCCGGTTGTATCACCTACCCCCAAACGCGAAGGAGCGGGCCGAAGCCCGCTCCCCCAACAAGGAACTCGTTAAGAGTACCTGGAAGACGTTTGCTTAGAACGCCATCGACAGACCGAAGGAGTACTGTTCTGCGCGCGGCGCACCTCGGGTAGTGCCGTTTCCGTAACCTGCTTGAAGCACAGCACCACCACCAAGATCGTAGTTAACGGCGAGACCGTAGCCATCCGAGCTGGCACCGGCTTCAAAATCATAGGAGCCGTAGTTGGCTGCAATGGTCAGTGCGTTCATAGTGTATCCGACTGCGATTCCATAGTGGCTGTAGTCCGCCGCACTGTTCACACCGTTTCCGTCCAGACGCGAGTAGTTGAGGATCGCCTGAAAGCCGTTGCTAAACTGAGCATTGATGCTGGCACCATAAATATTGACGCCTCCACTACCCTGATACCCAGCACCAACAGTAACGTCAGCAGCGCTCGAAATATTGGAGAAAGTATATCGCGCACCGACCCCATAGATCGTCTGGTTGGTGCCCTGATTAATACGGCGGCCGTCGTCGAGTTCGGCCGAGACTGCGAACTCGAAACCGCTTAGAGCGTATTGATACGTTGCAACCTGCCCGTCGTTTGTTCCATCGAGCCCTGCATTTCCATTGTATCCAGCGTGCTCAAGGTCGTCCGCAATTGTTCCACCAAGGATCGCTTCGTCGAGTGCAAAATCATAAGCACCGTCGGTATCACCCATCGTGAGGGTGCCGAAAGCGCCAGAGACAAAGATGCTCTGCTCTTCCGTTCCCTGACCATCGCGGTTCGTAGCGTCAATCGAGTCGCCTACGGTACAGGTGAACACCGCTGTGTCGACAACGCCGTTTTGGTTGATATCTATCGCACCCGGTCGACTCTCATCATAGGTACCGCCACGGCAGTCGTCACCGATTTCGTCCAGATCGATGGTCGCGCCGAAGGTCAGACCGCCATCAGTTTGGCCAGAAAGGGTGAACGTTACGTCCATGCTAGAGTAAAACTGCGTCTGTTGCGCAGTCGATCCGACTACGCCCATCTCCGCGGTACCGGAAAGAGCAACTCCGCCGGCATCTTGAGCCGCTGCGAAGCCTGCGGAGGCGACCAGGGCCGTAGTAGCAAAGAGAATGCGTCTCAAAATCCTTCAATAGTTGCAAAGGTTTGCGTGTATACATTTTGGTCAATTTTCGGCGCGGTTGTTTGAGATTTGGTCAGGGTTGCAGCACACACGCACTGGTTAATATTTAAGCGCTAAGGTCGTATCAGCATCGGCGACACAGCTTGCGCGTGATCTTCACTGCAGGTGGATGGCTGGACGTGCAACTCACCGCCTTCGATCTTGCCCATTCCGGCCGTCGCCGCTACCTAGGCGGCACAGGATCAGGAGAGCTCGATGACCCAGCTTGTGACCATTTTCGGCGGTTCCGGCTTTGTGGGGCGCTATATCGCGCGGCGCATGGCGCAGCGGGGGTGGCGTGTTCGCGTGGCGGTGCGCAATCCGGCGGGGGCACATTTCGTGCGTCAGTATGGTGTGGTCGGTCAGGTCGAGCCGGTCTTTTGCAACATCCGGGACGATGACAGCGTTCGGGCGGTGACTCGGGGGGCGAGTGCCGTTGTGAACTGCGTCGGGGTCCTAGAGGAAAGCGGCAAGAACACCTTCGAGGCGGTTCAGGACAAGGGCGCAGAGCGTATTGCCCGCATCGCGGCATCGGAAGGCGTGGCGCGTCTGGTTCAGATCTCGGCCATCGGTGCGGATAAGGGCAGCGACAGCGCTTATGCGCGCACGAAAGCCGCAGGCGAGGCCGGCGTGCTGGAGCATATGCCCGGCGCCGTGATCCTGCGCCCGTCCATCGTCTTCGGCTTCGAGGATGAGTTCTTCAATCGTTTCGCCCAGATGGCGCGCATGTCGCCAGCCATCCCGCTTGTCGGAGCGAATACGAAGTTTCAGCCGGTCTATGTCGACGACGTGGCCCATGCGGCCGAAAAGGCCGCGGCGGGCGAGGCCCAGGGCGGCGTGTATGAGCTTGGCGGCCCGGATGTGCATTCGTTCCGCGCGTTGATTGCCGAGATGCTCAGAGTTACGCAGCGGCGGCGCATCATCCTTGGCCTGCCGTTCTGGCTTGGCGGGATCATGGGGCGCGTGTTCGACGGGCTTGGCTGGGCAAGCGGCGGGTTGATCGCCGGTCCGATCTCGACCGATCAGGTGCGTCAGTTGCGCCGGGACAATGTCGTCGGTGTCTCGACGCGCGGTTTTTCCGATCTGGGGATCGATCCCCAGTCGATGGAAGCGATCCTGCCGGAATACCTGTGGCGCTTCCGCCCTTCGGGCCAGTATGCCGCGATCAAGGACTCGGCCAAGGCGCTGCGCGAATAGGATCAGCTATAGGCGTAGATCAAGAGGATCACGCCAAGGACCACCCGGTAGATTACGTAGGGCGTGAAGCTGACGCTGCGCAGGAGGCGCATCATCAGGAACAGCGCGAGCAACGCCGACGCGAAGGCAAAGACCGCCGCGATGGAGGCGTCGCGCGCGAGCGCCCAATCGGCCTCTCCCACCACGTCGATGGAAAGAACCAGCCCCGAGGCAAGGATCGTCGGGATCGACATCAGCATCGCCAGTCGCGCGGCGCCCTGCCGTTCATACCCCAGCCAGCGCGCCGCGGATATCGTTATGCCCGACCGCGAGGTGCCCGGGATCAGCGCGACGGCCTGCCAAAGGCCCATGATCACCGCGTCCTTCAGGGACCATGTCTCGCCCGTCTTCGCCTCTGCGCCCTTTTGGTCGGTCCAGTACAGGACGAGCCCGAAGATCAGCATCGTCCAGCCAATAACGGCGGTGGATCGCAGCGCCTCATCCCAGCCGAGCAGCTTGATGACGAGGCCAAGGATGACAACCGGGATCGTTGCGACGACAAGGCAGAGCGCGAGAAAGCTGTTCTGATCGTCCACCTGCCAGCGGATCAGCTTCGGCACGCCCAGCGCGGCATTCCGCACATCTGTCCAGAAATAGAGGATGACAGCCCCAAGCGTGCCCACATGCACCGCCACATCGATCGCTAGCCCCTGATCGGCCATACCCGAAAGTTGTGGCAACAGGATCAGGTGGCCCGAGGAGGAGACAGGCAGGAACTCTGTCACGCCCTGGATCACGGCAATCAGGAAGAGGTGGAACAGGGGCATGGAGAGGCCTTTGAGAGAATCACTGCGCGTGACATTATTTGCTTGGCATCTGGATGGAATCGATCATTTAGGGCCGCAACGGACCTTTTAGATGTCGATTTTTCGGGACGAGCGTCCTGAAACCCGCGCTCAGGACAATAATAGGTCAGCACTTATGCCTTTTCTTTCCTCACGGCCTCGGATATGCGTCCGGCAATCGATCACTCAAGCTTAGGCGATCAGACCCATGGCAAAGCAGAAAATGCTGCAATTCGTGACCGTTTCCCGCGACATGCCCGAAAAGCGGCAGGCGGATGACCGTGCGCAGGACTTTGACGAGATCTACCGTGAATTCGCGGCTCAGAAGGCCGAGGAACAAGCTGGCCGGTGCAGTCAATGCGGCGTTCCTTATTGCCAGACCCATTGCCCACTGCACAACAATATCCCCGACTGGCTGAACCTGACGGCAACCGGCCGCCTTGAAGAGGCGTATCGCGTCAGCCAAGAGACCAACACCTTCCCCGAGATATGTGGCCGCATCTGTCCGCAGGATCGCCTGTGCGAAGGCAATTGCGTGATCGAAAAGTCCGGCCATGGCACCGTCACCATTGGCGCCGTCGAGAAATACATCACCGATACCGCTTGGGAAAAAGGCTGGGTCAAGCCCATCGTTCCCGTGCAAGAGCGTGAAGAAAGCGTCGCGATCATTGGCGCGGGTCCTGGCGGGCTTGCTGCGGCTGACGTGCTGCGCCGCCAAGGCATCCAAGTGACCGTCTATGACCGCTATGACCGCGCGGGGGGGCTGCTGACCTACGGGATTCCCGGCTTCAAGCTGGAAAAAGACGTCGTGATGAAGCGGATCGACCAGCTGGAACAGGGCGGCGTCACGTTCGAGCTGAACTGCAATGTCGGCGACGACATCTCGTTCGAGGATATCCGCGCCAAGCATGACGCCATCGTCATCGCGACTGGCGTCTACAAGTCGCGCGACCTAGGCGGCCCGGGGGCCGGATCGAACGGCATCGTGCGCGCGCTCGACTATCTGACCGCATCCAACCGCGCGGCGAATTTTGGTGATGACGTTCCCGAATTCACCAGCGGAGAGCTGAACGCAAACGGCAAGCGCGTCGTCGTGATCGGCGGGGGCGATACCGCGATGGACTGTGTACGCACCGCGATCCGTCAGGGTGCGACCAGCGTCAAATGCCTTTATCGCCGCGACCGCGCGAACATGCCCGGCTCGCAACGCGAGGTCGCGAATGCGGAAGAAGAAGGCGTTGAATTCGTCTGGCTGTCCGCGCCCCGGGGCTTCACCGCCGGCGGCTCTCATACCGGCGCGGTCAAGGGCGTTGCGATCGAGGGCACCGGCGAAGGGTCTGTTGCGGGCGTTATGGTGCAAAAGATGCGCCTTGGCGCGCCCGATGCCACCGGCCGTCAGGCCCCTGAGGTTATCGAAGGCGCGGACTACACCGAGGACGCTGATCTGGTGATCAAGGCGCTTGGCTTCGAGCCCGAGGAAATCCCGACGCTCTGGGGCGTGGACGATCTTGAGGTGACCCGCTGGGGCACGATCAAGACCGACTTCCGTACGCATCAGACCAATCTGGACGGCGTCTACGCCGTTGGCGATATCGTGCGCGGCGCATCCCTTGTTGTCTGGGCGATCCGAGACGGACGCGAGGCGGCGGATGCAATCCTGCAGCAGCTTTCCACATCCAAGGCGGTCGCGGCCGAATAACCCGGCCCGCCCCACGCAATGCAACGATTTCCACTGGGTGAGATGGCCAAGCGCCCCGCCCCTTCAGGAAGGACGAAGACCATGACCAAGTTCGACGCAGCCTGGGTCGCCCAGGAAGAGGCCAAGCGCGCTTTCATGGCCGAGAATGGCCTCTATTCCCCCGAGGACGAACACGCGTCCTGCGGTGTGGGCCTTGTGGTCGCCATCGACGGCACGCCGTCGCGCCGGGTGGTGGAAAACGGGATCGCCGCATTGAAAGCGGTCTGGCACCGCGGCGCGGTCGATGCCGATGGCAAGACCGGCGACGGCGCGGGCATCCATGTGCAAATCCCCGTTCCCTTCTTCTTTGAGCAGGTCGCCCGCACCGGGCACGAACCGCGCGCGAATGAGATGATTGCGGTTGGTCAGGTGTTCCTCCCGCGCACGGATTTCGGCGCGCAGGAAACCTGCCGGACCATCGTGGAATCCGAAGTCCTGCGCATGGGCTATTACATTTACGGCTGGCGCCATGTGCCGGTAAACGTCGAAGTGCTTGGCGAAAAGGCCAACGCGACCCGCCCCGAGATCGAGCAGATCCTGATCTCGAACTCCAAGGGCGTAGACGAGGAGACCTTCGAGCGCGAGCTTTACGTCATTCGCCGCCGCATCGAAAAAGCCGCCGCCGCCGCGCAGGTTCCGACGCTGTATCTGGCGTCGCTGTCCTGCCGTTCGATCATCTACAAGGGCATGATGCTGGCCCAGGACGTGGCCGAATTCTATCCAGACCTGCAGGATGAGCGGTTCGAAAGCGCCTTTGCGATCTACCACCAGCGCTATTCGACGAACACCTTCCCGCAGTGGTGGCTGGCGCAGCCATTCCGCATGCTGGCCCATAACGGCGAGATCAACACGCTGAAGGGCAACGTCAACTGGATGAAAAGCCATGAGATCCGCATGGCCTCCGGCGCGTTCGGCGACATGGCCGACGACATCAAGCCGATTGTCCCCGCGGGGTCATCGGACTCTGCCGCGCTCGATTCCGTGTTCGAGGTTCTCGTGCGCGCGGGCCGCAACGCGCCGATGGCCAAGACCATGCTGGTGCCAGAGTCGTGGTCCAAGCAGCGGGTCGAGCTGCCCGAGGCGTGGCGCGACATGTATGCCTATTGCAACGCCGTGATGGAACCGTGGGACGGCCCCGCCGCGCTTGCCATGACCGATGGCCGCTGGGTCTGCGCCGGGCTTGACCGCAACGGCCTGCGCCCGATGCGCTATGTCGTGACCGGAGACGGGCTTGTGATCGCAGGCTCCGAGGCGGGCATGGTTCCCGTGGACGAGGCAACCGTCATCGAGAAGGGCGCGCTTGGCCCGGGCCAGATGCTGGCGATCGACATGGGCCAAGGCAAGTTGTTCCACGACACCGAGATCAAGGACAAGCTGGCCGCCAGCCAGCCCTTCGGCGAATGGGTCGGCAAGATCAACGAGCTGGACCAGCCGCTTGAATCAGTGACCGAGACCGCCCTCTTCTCGGGCGCGGAACTGCGTCAGCGCCAGTCCGCCGCCGGGTATTCGGTTGAAGAGCTGGAACATATCCTCGCGCCTATGGCCGAGGACGGCAAAGAGGCGATCGCGTCCATGGGCGACGACACGCCGCCCGCCGTGCTTTCGGAAAAGTACCGGCCGCTGTCGCATTTCTTCCGCCAGAACTTCAGCCAGGTGACCAACCCGCCCATCGACAGCCTGCGCGAACACCGCGTGATGTCGCTGAAGACGCGGTTTGGCAACCTCAAGAACGTGCTTGATGAAAGCAGCGCCCAGACCGAGATTCTTGTGCTGGAAAGCCCCTTTGTCGGCAACGCGCAGTTCGCCGAACTGCAAAACCATTTCAACGCCGAGATGGTCGAGATTGACTGCACCTTCCCTGTGGATGGCGGCGATCAGGCGTTGCGCGACGGTCTGTCCCGCATCCGCGCCGAAGCCGAAGATGCCGTGCGTTCCGGCGCCGGGCATATCGTGCTGACCGATCATCACCAGGGGCCCGAAAAGGTCGCCATGCCGATCATCCTCGCGACCAGCGCGGTGCATTCCTGGCTGACGAAGAAGGGCCTTCGCACCTTCTGTTCGCTGAACGTGCGCTCTGCCGAATGTATCGACCCCCATTACTTTGCCGTGCTCATCGGCTGCGGCGCGACCACGGTGAACCCCTATCTTGCCGAGGACAGCATCGCCGACCGGATCGACCGCGGCCTGATCGACGGCACGCTGACCGAGGCAGTCGCGCGTTACCGCACGGCCATCGATCTGGGTATCCTCAAGATCATGTCGAAGATGGGCATCTCTGTCGTGTCGTCCTATCGCGGTGGTCTCAACTTCGAGGCTGTCGGCCTGAGCCGGGCGATGTGCGCCGAATACTTCCCCGGCATGCACAGCCGCATTTCCGGCATCGGCGTTCTGGGCATCCAGAAAAAGATCGTCGCCGCGCATCGCCAAGGTTTCCTTGGTGGTAGCGATGTTCTGCCCATCGGCGGTTTCTACAAGGCGCGCCGCTCTGGCGAAACGCACGCCTGGGAAGCGCAGACCATGCACCTTTTGCAGGCGGCTTGTGACCGCGCGTCCTTCGAGATGTGGAAGCAGTATTCGGCCAAGCTGCGCGCGGCGCCGCCGATCCATCTTCGCGATTTGCTGGACTTCAAGCCGCTCGGCGCGCCGATTCCGCTGGAAGAGGTGGAAAGCATCACCACGATCCGCAAGCGGTTCGTGACCCCCGGCATGTCGCTGGGCGCGCTGTCGCCCGAGGCGCACAAGACGCTGAACGTCGCCATGAACCGCATCGGCGCGAAATCGGATAGCGGAGAGGGCGGCGAGGATCCCGCGCATTTCGTGCCCGAGCCCAACGGCGACAACCCGTCGGCCAAGATCAAGCAGGTGGCATCGGGCCGCTTTGGCGTCACGGCGGAATACCTGAACCATTGCGAAGAGCTTGAAATCAAGGTCGCACAGGGCGCCAAGCCCGGCGAGGGCGGCCAGCTGCCCGGCATGAAGGTCACCGACCTGATCGCGCGGCTGCGGCATTCGACCAAGGGCGTGACGCTGATCTCGCCCCCGCCACACCACGACATCTACTCGATCGAGGACCTCGCGCAGCTGATCTACGACCTCAAGCAGATCAACCCGCGCGCCAAGGTCACGGTCAAGCTGGTGGCATCTTCGGGCGTTGGCACCATCGCCGCGGGTGTCGCCAAGGCCAAGGCCGACGTGATCCTGATCTCGGGCCACAATGGCGGCACGGGCGCATCCCCCGCGACCTCGATCAAATACGCGGGTCTGCCGTGGGAAATGGGCCTGACCGAGGCGCATCAGGTTCTGGCAATGAACAACCTTCGGGACCGCGTCACGCTGCGCACCGATGGCGGTTTGCGCACGGGCCGCGATATCGTCATGGCCGCGATGATGGGGGCCGAGGAATACGGCATCGGCACCGCCGCGCTGATTGCGATGGGCTGTATCATGGTGCGTCAGTGCCAGTCGAACACCTGTCCGGTGGGCGTGTGCACGCAGGACGAACGCCTGCGTGAAAAGTTCACCGGCAATGCCGACAAGGTCGTGAACCTGATCACCTTCTACGCGCAGGAGGTACGCGAGGTGCTCGCCTCTATCGGCGCGCGGTCCATGGATGAGGTGATCGGGCGCGCCGATCTTCTGGCGCAGGTCAGTCGCGGGTCGGCGCATCTGGACGATCTTGACCTCAATCCGCTGCTCATCACCGTCGATGGCGCCGGATCCATCGTCTACGACCGCAACAAACCCCGGAACGAAGTGCTCGACACCGTCGACGCGCAGATCGTCAAGGACGCCGCGCGCTTCCTTGAGGACGGCGAGAAGATGCAGCTGTCCTATTCAGTGCGGAACACCGACCGAACCATTGGAACGCGTGTCTCCAGCCATATCGTAAAGAAGTTCGGTATGCGGAACGCGCTGCAGCCCGATCACCTGACGGTCAAGCTGTCGGGCTCTGCCGGTCAGTCCCTTGGCGCCTTTGCGGCACCCGGTCTGAAGCTGGAAGTTGCTGGGGATGCCAACGACTACGTCGGCAAGGGCTTGTCGGGCGGCACAATCGTGGTGCGTCCGCAAATGGCATCGCCGCTGAAGGCATCCGAGAACACGATCATCGGCAACACCGTCCTTTACGGCGCAACCGACGGCTATCTCTTTGCCGCAGGCCGCGCGGGCGAACGGTTCTGTGTGCGGAACTCGGGCGCGAAGGTCGTGGTCGAAGGCTGCGGGTCGAACGGGTGTGAATACATGACCGGCGGCGTGACCGTGATCCTCGGGTCCATCGGCGCGAACTTCGGCGCGGGCATGACCGGTGGCATGGCGTATCTCTATGACCCCGAAGATGCAGCGCGCTCGGTGATGAACCACGAGACGCTTGTAACCTGCCCTGTCAATGACGGCCACTACGAGGACGAGCTGAAGGCCCTGATCCAGCGCCATGCGGATGAGACGAAATCCGTCAAAGCGCTCGACATTCTGCAGCACTGGGAGACCGAGAAGGCGAACTTCCTGCAGATCGTGCCGAAAGAGATGCTCGACAAACTGGCTGTCCGGGTCGAGCTTCCGGTCGAGGCGATCCCGGCTGAATAAAGCAAAGCTCGGGCGCGCCAGATCATACGGCGCGCCCGGCTCTCTGCCTTGGACAAGGCAGGCGTGCTGGCCTATGAAAACGCCGTGGCCCAGCGAAAGACATCCCGAAAGCGCAAGAGCACCGCGAAACGCCGCCCTCTGCGGCGTGCTGTTCTGTGGGCTTTGCGCTGGCTCTTGCGCGGCGCAGTGGTCTTTGCGGCGATCCTGCTGATCTGGATTTCCGCCTACACCGTCATCAATCCGCCCACGACGCCCTATATCCGCGCCGAGGCCGCGCGTCTTGGCGGGGTGGATCGCGATTGGGCCAGTATCGAGGATATCGCGCCCGTCATGGCCCGGTCCGCTGTCGCCGCCGAAGACGCGAATTTCTGCTTGCACTGGGGGTTCGACATGAACGCGATCCGCGATGCGCTTGAAGAGGGCGCAAATCGCGGCGCGTCGACGATCACGCAGCAGGTCGTCAAGAACGCGTTTCTCTGGCAGGGGCGCAGCTGGCCGCGCAAGGCGCTCGAGGCGCTGATGACCCCGGTGGTTGAACTGATCTGGTCCAAGCGCCGCGTGCTCGAGGTGTATCTCAACGTTGCCGAATTCGACGAAGGCGTCTTTGGCGTGCGCGCCGCCGCCCTGCATTACTTCGGCGTCGCCGCTGCCGATCTGACGCCGACACAGGCTGCGCGGCTTGCTGCCGTTCTGCCCAATCCGAAGGAAAGATCGGCAAGTCGGCCCAGCGGTGCGGTCCAGCAGCGGGCATCCTCCATTGCCGACGGGGCGGCCACGATCCGCGCGGATGGGCGCGCGTCCTGTTTCCAGAGTTGAAGCCACCCCGCCCTAGGCGATAAGGGAACGGGACCACCCCAGCTTATCGCAGAGCCCCCATGAACCGCCTGTTCCACGTTCCCCTGTCCCCCTACTGCCGCAAGGTGCGCCTGTCGCTTGCGGAAAAACGGATCGAGGTCGAGCTCGTCGAGGAACGCTATTGGGATCCCGATCCCGATTTCCTGCGCCGCAACCCGGCCGGGAAAGTGCCCGTTCTGCGCATGAACGGCATGACGCTGGCCGAAAGCGCAGCGATCTGTGAATTCATCGAGGAACTGCACCCCGACCCGCCGCTTCTGCCCAAGGACCCGGAAGGGCGCTACGAAGTGCGGCGGCTGGTGTCCTGGTTCGACGACAAGTTCCACCACGAGGTGACCTCGAAACTGCTTTATGAGCGGGTGAACAAGAAGGTCATGGCGCGGGGCTATCCGGATTCAAAGAACGTCAAATACGGCGCACAGCGGATCAAGTATCATCTCGATTACATGGCCTGGCTTCTCGACAAGAGGCGCTGGCTGGCGGGCGATAGCCTCAGCCTAGCCGATTTCGCCGCTGCCGCGCACCTGTCGGCGCTCGACTATATCTCGGACGTGGATTGGAACCGCAGCGCGACGGTCAAGGACTGGTATGCGAAGATCAAATCGCGTCCGGCTTTCCGGTCGATCCTCGCCGATGTCGTTCCGGGCTTTCCGCCGCCCGCGCATTACGCCGATCTGGATTTCTGAGGGTCAGACCGCTGGAGGACGCTGTCCCCCAGACCCCCTGGGATATTTGAAACACCAAAGAGGAGAGGAGCGCCCTTTCGTGACCGGGTCCCTGAAAGAGAGACTTGTCGCAGAGGCGCTTGAGGCGGGGTTCGTGGCATGCCGCATCACGACGCCGGATGCGATCCCCGAGGCCGCTGGGCGACTGGACGCTTTCGTTGGCGCGGGGCGGCACGGGCAGATGGGCTGGATGGCAGAGCGCATGGGCTGGCGCGGCGATCCATCGGCGCTCTGGCCCGAGGCGCGGTCGGTGGTGATGCTGGCCGAAAGCTATTCGCCCGAATTCGATCCGCTTGCCGTGCTGAAGGAAAAGGACCGCGCCGCGATCTCGGTCTATGCGCAGGGGCGCGATTATCACGACGTGGTCAAGAAGCGGCTGAAGCGTGTGGGCCGCTGGCTATTGGATGAGGTGCCGGACGGCGAGATCAAGGTGTTTGTCGACACCGCGCCCGTGATGGAAAAGCCCTTGGCGCAGGCGGCCGGGCTGGGCTGGCAGGGCAAGCATACCAATCTTCTGTCGCGCGATTTCGGCAACTGGGTGTTTCTTGGCGCGATCTTCACCACCATTCCGATAGAGCCGGACGCGCCCGAGAAAGAGCATTGCGGCAGTTGCACCGCCTGCCTCGATGTTTGCCCCACGAATGCCTTTCCCGCGCCCTTCCAACTGGATGCGCGGCTTTGCATTTCCTACCTGACGATTGAACATGACGGACCGGTGGACGAGGCGCTGCGCCCCGCCCTCGGCAACCGGATATATGGCTGTGACGATTGTCTTGCCGTCTGCCCGTGGAACAAGTTCGCCGTAGTCGCCCGCGACGCGCGCCTCTTGGCGCGGGATGAAAACATCGCGCCACCTTTGGCCGAACTCGCACGGCTGGACGATGCCGGCTTTCGCGCACGGTTCAGCGCCAGTCCGATCAAGCGCATTGGGAGAGGCCGGTTCGTGCGCAATGTTTGCTACGCCATCGGCAATTCGGGCGATACCGCGCTGATGGCCGAGGTTCGGCGCCTGACAGCGGATCCGGACCCCGTGGTGTCGGACGCGGCAAGATGGGCGGTGGGGCGCTTGTCCGAAACGTGAATGGACCGGCAGGCAAGTGGGGCTACGTTTCAAATTGAAACTCAGTCAAACGAAAGCGCCCTCATGTATCGCAACGGACCCTTCTTCACCGCCGCCCTCGCCGCGCTGATCGCCGGACCCGCATTCGCGCAGGACCCTGTGGATCAGGGCCCAAAGAATGCAAGCTTCGAGCCGGCCTTCGAAAATCAGACCCGTGCGCCAGCGATGGAGTCGGGCGTTACGCTCGCCGTCGAGGAATTTTCCGGAACGCTTGTCCATCCCTGGGGCATCGACGCTCTGCCGGATGGCGGCTGGCTTGTCACCGAACGCCCGGGCCGCATGCGCGTTGTGGCCGAGGATGGCACCCTGTCGGACCCGATCGATGGACTTCCCGAAGTGTACAACGAACGGCAAGGCGGTCTTCTCGACGTGAAGATCGGCCCGAATTTTGCCGAAGATCGCGTGATCTTCTGGACCTACGCCAAGCCCATGGGCAGCGGCGAAAGTGGGACGGCAGCCGCGCGCGGAGTCCTGAGCGAAGATATGACCGCAGTTACCGAGGTGATGGATATCTTCGTGCAGACGCCGTCTTCGCCCAGCCCGATGCATTACGGCAGCCGGATCGTTTTCGACGGTGAGGGTCATGCCTTTATTACCACGGGCGAGCATTTTACCCGCGAAGAACGTCAATTCGCGCAGGATCTCGATACGACCTACGGCAAACTGGTGCGTGTCGCGCTCGACGGCAGCACGCCCGAGGGCAATCCCTATAACGAAAGCGCGCGGAGCGAGGCGGCGGCAGAGGTCTGGTCCTATGGCCACCGCAACATGCAGGGCGCTGCCGTGCATCCCGAGACGGGCGATATCTGGACCATCGAGCATGGACCCGCAGGCGGGGATGAGCTGAACCTGATCGAGAAAGGCGCGAACTATGGCTGGCCAGAGATTTCCTATGGCGTGAACTATAATGGCTCGCCCATCGGCACTGGCGAGGCTGTGCAGGATGGTATGACGCAGCCGCGCTATTACTGGGACCCGGTGATCGCACCCGGCGATATGGTCTTTTACGACGGCGAGATGTTCAGCGATTGGACCGGCGATCTATTGATCGCGTCGCTCAATCCCGGAGGACTTGTGCGGCTGTCGCTCGACGGCGACACCGTGACGGGCGAAGAACGCTTCCTGACCGGTGATCGGCGGATGCGCGATGTGGCCGTGGCCCCCGATGGCGCGATCCTTGTGCTTTGGGACAGCCCTGATGGTGCGGTTCTGCGGCTGACGCCCGAAGAAATGTCGAACTGACGGATTTTACGGAACAGGCCGGGGCGTGATAGACTTGAATCCTTAGAAAAGGGAAAGGAGGCTTCATGACCCGGCACCTGATCGACAAGAGCCATAGCGCGGACAGCACACGTGCGGCGCGTTTTGCATCACTGGAACGCCAGAGCGGCGATGATACGCAACATCCCAAGCTTGGCATGCTGCGCCGCCGCCAGGGTGCGCGCGCCGTGCGTTCAAAGCTGCGCCAATTTCTGAGGATCGAGCGCGGGTTACGCGCCTGAATGCACGGGATAGGCCCCGTCGGGGCCTGTCCCTTCCTCGTTTGCCGCGCTAAGGCTGGGCGATCCCGTATCGAAAGGCCCGGCCATGCAGCCCCTGCGCGGCATTTTCCTTATCATTTCAGCGGTGACGCTGTTTCTTGTCATGTCGGCCTTCATCAAGGCAGCAGGCCGGGTTCCCGCGGGCGAGGCCGTGTTCTTCCGCTCTGCCGGGTCGCTTCCTGTGGTGCTGATATGGCTGATGTGGGTTGGAAATTTCCCCGCTGGCCTGAAAACGCGCAACTGGAAAGGCCATGCCGTGCGCGGCATCGCCGGGACCTGTGCCATGGGGCTTGGCTTTGCCGGGCTGCGCTATCTGCCCCTGCCCGAGGTGACGGCGCTGCGCTTTGCGACCCCGATCCTGATCGTGATCCTCGCTGCGCTCATCCTGGGCGAGCGTCTACGCCTGATCCGCCTGTCAGCTGTTCTCGTGGGTTTGGTTGGCGTTCTGGTGGTGATGTGGCCGCGCCTGAGCTTTGAGCCGAGCGATGGTGCGTTTTTCGGCGTGGTTGTGACGCTTGGCTCGGCCACCCTGGCCGCACTTGCGCAGGTCTTCGTCAAATCCATGTCCGCCAAGGAAAACACGGCGGCCATCGTGTTCTACTTCACCCTCACAGCCGCAGGGCTGTCCTTGCTGACAATCCCGTTCGGCTGGGTCATGCCGCGAGGGGTCGAGTGGCTGTGGCTCGTCGGCGCGGGGGTGATCGGCGGCATTGGGCAGATCTTCCTGACTTCCAGCTACCGTTATGCCGATGCAAGCGTGCTGGCGCCGTTCACCTATGTCTCGATGATCTGGGCGCTGATCATCGGCTATGTCTGGTTCGGCGAAGTGCCGACCCTGCCGATGATGCTGGGCGCGGGCCTTGTGATCGCTGCTGGCATCGCCATCGTCTTGCGAGAACGCCAGCTTGGCCTGAGATCTGCCGCAGAGCGCAAGGTGCGTGCGAAGGGGATTCAGTAACCCCTTCGCAGCGATCCTTAACTCCGTACCAACGCCTCGTACCCTTCCGCGATCTCGCGGGTCAGGGCGCCGACCTCGAAATTGTAGTCGCCGATCTGGCCGACAGGGGTGACTTCGGCGGCGGTGCCGGTGAGCCAGCATTGCTGCATCTCTTCCATTTCGCCGGGGTCCATGTGCCGTTCGTGCACCTTGACATGACGATCCTTCAGCATGCCGATGACCGTCTGGCGCGTCAGCCCGTTAAGGAAGCAATCGGCCTTGGGCGTATGAACTTCGCCGTCCTTGACGAAGAAAATATTGGCGCCGGTCGCTTCGGCGATATAGCCGCGATAGTCCATGAACAGCGCGTCCGAACAGCCCTTCGCCTCGGCGGCGTGCTTGGACGTGGTGCAGATCATGTACAGACCGGCGGCCTTGGCATGGACCGGGATCGTTTCGGGCGACGGGCGCTTCCACTTGGAAATGTCGAGCTTCGCGCCCTTCATCTTGGCGTCGCCATAGTAATTTCCCCAGCCCCAGACGGCGACGGCCATCCGCACCGGGTTGCGTGATGACGAGACGCCCATATCCTCGCCCACGCCGCGCCATGCGACGGCACGGACATAGGCATCGGTCAGGCCGTTCGCCTTCAGCGTTTCGTATTTCGCCGCCTCGATCTCGTCGACCGTGTAGGGGATCGGCATATCAAGCTGATCGCCGGAAAACCGCAGACGCTCGGAATGCTGGCGGCTCTTGAAAATCTTGCCGTTATAGGCGCGCTCTCCCTCGAATACCGACGAGGCGTAATGCATGGCATGGGTCAGGATATGGACGTTGGCCTCGCGCCAATCGACGAGCTTCCCGTCGAGCCAGATAACACCGTCACGATCTTCGTATGAGCCTGCCATGATATGCCTCCCGGAAGCAGCGCGTTTCACAATGTTGCGCAAACTTGGTCCGCTTCGGACATAAAATTACGCAAAATCGCAGAATCGCTACCAGTGGTGACTTGGAATGTCAACAAGGCTGACATAAACTGGCCTCGCAGAAGGTCGAAAGGGGGGCACAAGATGGCTGACAACAGCGGGGGCCAGGGGGGCGAGACGCTTCTCTTTCTCACAGACGAACAACTGCGCAAAGGCATCGAGGCCATGTTCTTTGCCTATCGCGGGTTCACGGCCGATCCCGACCGAATCCTAGCACAATTCAGCTATGGCCGCGCCCATCACCGTGCGATCCACTTCATCAAGCGATCCCCCGGCACCACGGTCAACAACCTGCTGGCGCTTCTTGGCGTGACGAAGCAATCTTTGAACCGGGTGTTGCGCACGCTGGTCGAGGACGGGCTGGTCGACAGCCGCGTCGGAACGCGCGACAAGCGAGAGCGGAACCTCTATTTGACCGAACGCGGGGCGACCTTGGAACAACAACTTTCAGATGCCCAGCGCGCGCGGATGCGGCAAGCCTATCGCCAGGCAGGCCCCGAAGCGGTGCAGGGCTTTCGCACCGTGCTCGAGGCGATGATGGATCCCGAGATGCGCCGCTATTTCACCTCGCTCAAGGATGCCGGCTGATGGTGCGCCCGGTCGATCCGCATCTCTTCCTGATCGTGCCCGACGAACAGATGCGCGGGCTTCTGCGGAAATACGCCGCGAAGAACGGGTTCTTCGTCACGACAGGGCGCGATCCGGATCATGCGCGGCGGCTGCTGGCGGGGCTCGATTTCGATTTGATCGTGCTGGACACACGGCTGGGCGACACGGAACCTGCCCCCTTCATCATGGAACTGCGCGAGGAATGTGCCGCGCCCATCGTCGCGCTGTCCCTAAGCGAAAGTGCCTGCGCCTCTGCACGCGCCGCGGGGGCCGAGGCAGCGCTGTCCCTGCCCTTCGACCCGCCAGCGCTGCTTGACAAGATCAACACCGTTCTCGACCGCAGCCCACCGGACGAGGAAGAGGCCGCGCCGCGCCTTCTGCGCCTTGGCGCAATGCGCTATGACCTTGACCGGGGCGAATTGTGGTTCGGTGAGGAAATGGTTCGCCTGACCGCCACGGAATCCACGCTGATGCGCGCGCTGGCTGCCCATGCGGGCGAGGCGCTTGGCCGCGGCGCGCTGATCGAAAAGCTGGGCAAACCCGGCGATCCGGCGCAGGACCGCGCTATCGACGTGCAGGTCACGCGGCTTCGGCGCAAGCTGGAACCCGACCCCAAGCGCCCGCGCTATCTGCAGACGGTGCGCGGCGCGGGATACATGCTGGAACCCGACTGAAAGGCCCAAATGACGACTGCTTTATTCACTCATGACAGCGCCGGGCTGCATGTCACGCCGCCTGGCCATCCCGAACAGGTCGCGCGCTGGCAATCGGTCATGGCCGCGCTGGACGAGGATCGTTTTGACACGCTGGATCGCCGCGAGGCGCCGGTTTGCGACGATGCCGATATCCTGCGCTGTCATCCCAAGGCTTATCTCGACCGGATTGCAGCCACGATACCGACCGAGGGTCAGATCGCGCTGGATGCCGATACGCATGTCTCGCCGGGCTCGCTTGAGGCCGCGAAGCGGGCGGTGGGTGCGGCGGCCGCTGCCGTTGATGCAGTGGTCGCTGGCGAGGTCGCGAATGCCTTCGTCGCCATGCGCCCGCCCGGGCACCATGCCGAGCGCGAAACAGCAATGGGCTTTTGCCTCTTCGGTACTGCCGCCATCGCCGCGAAACGGGCGCTCGATGAACATGGTCTGGCGCGTGTCGCCGTGGTCGATTTTGACGTGCACCACGGCAACGGCACACAGGATCTTCTGTGGGACGAGGACCGCATTTTCTTTGCCTCAACCCATCAGATGCCGCTTTATCCAGGCTCTGGCGCGGCAAGCGAGACCGGCGCGCATGGGCAGGTCCTGAACGTGCCGCTGCCCCCGGAAAGCGGCTGGCAGGACATGAACCGCGCCTATCGCGATCAGGTCTTCCCAGCTTTGCGCGCGTTCAAACCAGAGCTGATCGTGATTTCGGCGGGCTTTGACGCCCACGCCGCCGATCCCCTCGCTCAACTCAATTGGTCGACCGAGGATTTCGTGTGGATCACCGAAAAACTCTGTGACATTGCAGACGAAACCTGCGGCGGGCGCGTGGTGTCGACGCTGGAAGGCGGTTATGATCTTCAGGCTCTCGGGGCGAGTGCCGCGGCGCATGTAAGAGTATTGATGGAGCGAGGGGCATGAGCGACAAACCCGTCGAAGAAATGAGCTTTGAAGAGGCGATGTCGGCCCTCGAGCATGTCGTCGGACAGCTGGAATCGGGCAATGTGCCGCTTGAGGATTCCATCAAGCTGTATGAACGCGGCGCGGCGCTGAAAAAACGCTGCGAAGCCAAGCTGAAAGACGCCGAGGAAAAGGTCGCCGCGATCACGCTTGACGAAAACGGCACCCCCAAGGGCACCACGCCTCTCGACGCGCCGTGACGTTCCAGGACCAGCTTCGCGCGCGGGCAGATGACGTTCAGATCCATCTGGATGAGCAGCTCCGCGCCCTAACGCCCAGCGTGATCCGTGACGGAATGGCCCATGCGCTGTCGGGCGGGAAACGGCTGCGCGCCTTTTTGGTGCTGGAAAGCGCTGCACTTCACGGCGTGGCAAAAGAGCGCGCGATCTGGGCTGCGGCCTCGATCGAGGCGCTGCATGCTTTCAGCCTTGTCCATGACGATCTGCCCTGCATGGATGACGACGACATGCGGCGCGGCCAGCCTACGGTGCACCGCAAGTGGGACGAGGCGACAGCCGTCCTGGTCGGTGACGCGTTGCAGACCATGGCGTTCGATCTGTTGACCTCGCCTGCCATGCATCCGGACGCAGCGGTGCGGGTCGATCTGATCGCATCGCTCGCGCGGGGCAGCGGGGCGAATGGAATGGTCTTGGGCCAGGCGCAGGATATTGCCGCCGAAACGGTGCGTGCGCCCTTGTCCCTTGGCAAGATTACAGAGCTTCAGTCGAACAAGACCGGCGCGCTGATCCGGTGGTCTGCCGAGGCGGGCGCACGGCTGGCCAAGGCCGACCTGATGCCGATGACGGAATACGCCACGGCGATTGGCCTCGCCTTCCAGATCGCCGACGACATCCTCGATATAGAGGGTGACGCGGACAAGGCGGGCAAGCGGCTGCGCAAGGATGGCGAGGCGGGCAAGGCGACCTTTGTCTCGCTACTCGGGGTCGAAGGCGCCAAGTTCCGCGCGCAAGAACTGGTGGATGAGGCCTGCGACGCTTTGCAGCCCTTTGGCGCGAAAGCGGAATCGTTGCGGGCCGCCGCGCGTTTCGTTATTTCTAGAGAAATGTGATCGACAGGGATGGAGGACCCAAACGGTATGCATGAGGCCCTGCCCACCCCGCTTCTTGACACGATCAGCAGCCCGTCCGACATGCGCGGCCTGTCGAACTCGCAGCTGCGCCAGCTTGCCGATGAGGTGCGATCCGAAACCATCAGCGCCGTTTCGGTCACCGGGGGGCATCTGGGCGCGGGCCTTGGCGTCGTCGAACTTACAGTCGCGATTCATGCCGTGTTCGACACCCCGCGGGACAAGCTGATCTGGGACGTGAGCCACCAGTGCTATCCCCACAAGATTCTGACCGGTCGCCGTGACCGCATGCGCACCCTGCGCCAGAAGGATGGGCTTTCCGGGTTCACCAAGCGGTCCGAAAGCCCCTATGACCCCTTCGGCGCTGCGCATTCGTCGACCTCGATCTCGGCTGCGCTTGGCTTTTCCGTGGCGCGGGATCTGGGCGGATCGCCCGAGACGGGGGCTGGCGATGCGATTGCCGTGATCGGCGACGGCGCGATGACGGCCGGTATGGCCTATGAAGCGATGAACAATGCAGGGCATCTGGGAAAACGGCTGATCGTAATCCTAAACGACAACGACATGTCCATCGCCCCGCCGGTCGGCGCGCTGTCGTCCTACCTGTCGCAGCTGTATGCAGGCGCCCCGTTCCAGGAACTGAAGGCCGCCGCCAAGGGCGCCGTGTCGCTTCTGCCCGAACCTTTCCAGATGGGCGCCAAGCGCGCGCGCGACGTGCTGAAGGGCATGACCGTCGGCGGCACGCTGTTCGAACAGCTTGGCTTTTCCTATATCGGCCCCATCGACGGGCATGACATGGAACAGCTTCTGCCGATCCTGCGCACCGTGAAATCCCGCGCGACCGGCCCCGTTCTGATCCACGCGATCACAAAGAAGGGCAAGGGCTACGCCCCCGCCGAAAGCGCCGCCGACAAAGGCCATGGCGTGTCGAAGTTCGACATGGTCACCGGCGTTCAGAAAAAGGCGCCCTCGAACGCGCCGTCCTATACCAAGGTCTTTGCCCAGGCGCTGCTTGATCAGGCGGGGCGCGATGACAAGGTCGTCGCCGTCACTGCCGCGATGCCCGACGGCACTGGCCTGAACCTCTTTGCCGAACGCTATCCCAGCCGCTGTTTTGATGTCGGCATTGCCGAACAGCATGGCGTGACCTTTTCTGCCGCGCTCGCCGCAGGCGGAATGAAACCGTTCTGCGCAATCTATTCGACGTTCCTGCAGCGCGGCTACGATCAGGTCGTGCACGACGTGGCGCTGCAACGCCTGCCTGTCCGCTTCGCCATCGACCGCGCTGGCCTTGTGGGCGCTGATGGCGCGACACACGCGGGCGCATTCGACGTCGCCTATCTGGCCAACCTGCCCGGCATGGTCGTCATGGCCGCTGCCGATGAGGCGGAGCTTGTCCATATGGTCGCCACCGCCACCGCGCATGACAGCGGTCCCATCGCATTTCGCTATCCGCGCGGCGAAGGGGAAGGCGTCGAGATGCCCGAGACCGGCCAAGTGCTGGAAATCGGCAAGGGTCGCATGATCCGCGAAGGCAAGGGCATCGCGATCCTGTCCTTCGGCACGCGCCTGTCCGAAGTGATGCGCGCCTGTGAAAGCCTGGTTGGGCGCGGCATTTCCCCGACCGTGGCGGACGCGCGCTTTGCCAAACCGCTCGACCGCGACCTGATCCTCGACCTTGCCGCAAACCACGAGGCGTTAATCACCATCGAAGAGGGCGCCATTGGCGGCTTCGGCAGCCATGTCGCGCAGCTATTGGCCGAGGAAGGCGTGTTCGACCGCGGGCTGAAATACCGCTCCATGGTTCTGCCCGATACGTTCATCGACCAGGCCAGCCCGCGCGACATGTACGCGGTCGCCAAGCTGAACGCCGAGGACATAGAGGCGAAAGTGCTGGATGTCATGGGCGTGACGCGGCTGGACAGCAAGCGGGCATAAAATTCTGGATTTATGCCGATTTGGTGGTACCCTCTAGATATAGTATCCGGAGACGGTCACATGCGACGCCTTGTTTCTGTTCTGATCCTGAGCTTGATGCCATTTGGCGCACAGGCCGCCGGCCCCAACGCGACCATCATCATGGAACCCGCAATCATCCGGGATGAGACGACAGCCTCATCCGATCAGTCCTGGGTGGTCCTCCTGTTGACGCTGGCGGCCGCCGTTGCGGCTATCGCGCGCTAGGGCTCAGGTATCTTCTTCCGCCTCCAGCAAGGCGGCCAGCCCGGCGCGGTAGTCGGGATAGATAAGCTTTACGCCCAATTCATCCTTGATCCGGTCATTGCTCACCCGTTTGGATTCCGCGTAGAAGCTGCGCGCCATCGGACTCATATCGGCATCTTCAAACGCGACAGCCTCTGGCTTTGGCAGGCCCAAAAGCTGCGCAGCATGTCCGATGACATCCTGCGGCGGGGCTGGATCGTCATCGCAGACGTTATAGGCCGCGCCAGGATTGGGTCGCTCGATCGAGGCGTGCAGCACCTGCGCGATATCGTCGACATGGGTGCGGGAAAACACCTGCCCCTCCTTGATGATGCGACGCGCCTTGCCCTCGCGCACCTTCTGGAACGGCCCGCGCCCGGGGCCATAGATGCCCGCCAGCCGAAAGATATGCAGCGGCAGGCCCGTCTCGGCGCTGAGCGCGCGCCAGTCCGCTTCGGCCAAGACCCGATGCGCGCCGCGCGTGGTTGAGGGTTGCAGATCTGTGCCTTCATCCACCCAGCCGCCATCGTGATCGCCATATACACCGGTGGTCGATAGATATCCGGCCCATTCGATGCCTGGCGCCGCCGCGACAATCGCCGAACGCTCGGTATTGAGAACCGGATCGCCGTCTGCATTCGGGCTGACCGAGGTCATAACATGCGTCGCGCGTTTCAACGCCGGGGCGATATCGGTTCCCGGCCAGATCAGAGCTTCTACCCCGTCGGCGCGCAGACGATCCGCCTTGTCTTCGGACCGGGTGGTACCGATCACCGTCCAGCCCAGCGGAAGAAGACGCCGCGCAAGTGCCTGCGCGCTGAAGCCGTGGCCGAACGAAAAGAGAGTCTTGGTCATGATATCCTGCCGGTCCCGCGCATCATTGTGCGTAGGTCGATCCTTCTTCATCAAGGATCGCCTTCAATTCGTTGAGGTGCCGCTCATCCTGTTCGGGATAGCTTTCGATTTCGCGCGCGGTCTTCTCGGCCACGTCATGCGAGAGGATGCGCAGCGGTTGTCCGGTCTGCAACGCACGGATATAAGTCTCGGCCGCGCGTTCGAAATAATAGAGCCGGTTGAAAGTCTCGGCCACGGTGTCCCCGATCACGAGGACCCCGTGATTGCCCATGATCATGACCTTCTTTTTCGGGTCATCGAAAAGCTGCGCGCAGCGCTCGCCCTCATCCTCGAAGGCCAGTCCGCCATAGGAATCGTCGATGACGATCCGGTCGTAGAAGGTGCAGCAATTCTGGTCGATGGGTGGCAGATTCGAATCCTGCAGGCTCGCCAGAACCGTGGCGTGGATCGAATGGACATGCATCGCGCAGCGCGCATGCCTGCAATGGCGGTGAAGGCCACCATGCAATCCCCAGGCGGTTGGGTCCGGGGCACCGGGGCGCGACAGGGTTTCGGGATCAGTTGCATCGACCTCGATCAGGTCCGACGCCTTGATCCGCGCAAAATGCATCTGGTTCGGGTTCATCAGGAACCGCGTGCCTTCATCATTGATCGCCAGCGAGAAGTGGTTCGCTACCGCCTCGTGCATGTTCAGGCGCGCGGTCCAGCGAAAAGCGGCGGCCATATCGACGCGCTCCTGCCAGTGATCAAGATTGGCGCGAGCGGCGGGCTGGGCGATGTTCATAGGGAAGCCTCCATTGCGGTTGGGGCAACCTAGATCAGTCGGTGGGCGATGCGCCAGCCATCAGGCAATGAGATCAAGCAGCTTTCGTTCCGCGATGCGCAGGCCGCGATACTCTGGCGGGTCACGATCCAGCGGCGCGCGGTCTTCCGACAGTGCGATCACGTCCGGGTGGATATAGCTCTTGCGCGCGATGGCAGCAGTGTTCCCCAACCGATCTGCTGCCGCCTCGGCCATGGCGGTGATCGTCACGCGATCCGCGCACCTCTCGGCCGCCTCAAGCGCGGCGACCGATCCGTTCCATGTGCGAAACGTCTTGGCGGTCATGCGCTCGTCTTCCGTGATCTGCCGCAGTTGGTCGTTGATCTGCGAGGACGTCACTTCCCGCGAGGTGCCGTCGTCGTCCATCCAGGACACAAGTGTCGCGCCCGGCAGATCATCGAGCCGGTTCAAGACGCGACCCAGCGTCTTGCACCGCACCTGTTTCGACACGGCCTTGCCACCCTTGGCGCGGTACTTCAGATGCAGGCCATCCTCGCCAAGGTTCAGATGCCGCGCCCGCAGTGTCGTGGCACCGTAGCTACCGTTCTCTTCGGTGTATCCGGGATGACCCACGCGCATCGAGAGACGGTCGATCATCGCCAGAATGGCGGCAACGGCATAGCTTTGCGATCCTGCCTTGCCTTTCAGATCGCGGTTGATGGCCCGACGGATCGACGGCAGGGCCACCCCGAAATCGCACAAGTCATCGTATTTCGTCACGGCGCGATAGGCTGTCCATTCCGGATGATAGCGGTACTGCTTGCGCGCCCGCGCATCGCGGCCCGTCGCCTGGAGATGACCATCGGGGCGCGGGCTGATCCAGACTTCGGAATAGGCGGGCGGCACCGCTAGGGCGTTGAGCCGCTTGCGCTCGGCCGCCTGTTCGATCCGCGTGCCATCGGGCGCAAAATAGGAAAACCCACGCCCACGCGCCTGCCGGGTAATGCCGGGGCGGCTGTCAGGATAATAGACGAGATCGGGAATATCGGGCATGGCAGGGCACAAACACGCGGCAATGCCCCCCGGTTCCCGCGACATTCCTGTTGCAACACCCCCCGGGAAAGATGGAAATGCGCCATGACCAAGTTACCGACTCCGACGCCGATGTCCCCGCCCGCGCGCAACCTGCCCATCGAGACGCCGCAGGTGCCCGGGCCGCAGGAATTCACGGATGCCCGGCAAGCCGTGGACCGCCTGCGCGAGATCTATGACGCCGCGCGCGCCTTTCTGTCGGACAGGTTCGCCACCACCCTGTTCGGGGATGCACCCACATCGCGCTTTCGGGCGTTCTACCCCGAGGTTCGCATTACGACGACCAGCTATGCCGAGACGGATAACCGCCTCAGCTTTGGTCATGTTGCGGTCCCTGGCACTTATTGTGCGACGATCACGCGGCCTGACCTGTTCGAGAACTACCTGATTCAGCAAATTTCTTTGCTGATCGAGAACCACAAGGTTCCGGTGACGGTGGCCGTGTCCGACACCCCGATGCCGGTACATTTCGCCGTCGATCCGGGAGTGTCCGTTCCGCAGGAAGGAGCGCTCGATTTTCCGCTGCGCGACGTGTTCGACGTGCCGGATCTGACAACGACCAATGATGACATCGTCAATGGCTACGGATTTCAATACGCTGACGGGGCCCATCCGCTTGCGCCTTTTACCGCCCAGCGCGTGGACTATTCGCTTGCCCGGCTGTCGCATTACACGGCCACCACGCCAGAGCATTTCCAGAACCACGTTCTGTTCACGAACTACCAGTTCTATGTCGAGGAATTCGAGGCCTATGCCCGCGCCGCGCTTGCCGATCCCGAGTCGGGCTATACCGAGTTCGTAGGCCCCGGTAACGCCGTCCTGACCGACCCCCATGGCGCCATGCCGATCCCGGCCAAGCTGCCGCAGATGCCGACCTATCACCTCAAGCGCCCCAACAATGGTGGCGTAACGCTGGTGAATATCGGCGTCGGCCCGTCGAACGCGAAGACCGCGACCGATCATATCGCCGTTCTGAGGCCACATGCCTGGCTGATGGTCGGCCATTGCGCGGGTTTGCGGAACAGCCAGAGGCTTGGTGATTTCGTGCTCGCCCATGGATATCTGCGCGAAGATCACGTCCTCGACGACGATTTGCCGGTCTGGGTTCCGATTCCGCCGCTCGCTGAAATCCAGATCGCACTGGAAGACGCGGTCGAGGACGTAACGGCACTTGAGGGGTATGAGCTCAAGCGGATCATGCGCACCGGGACCGTAGCCACGATCGACAACCGCAACTGGGAGTTGCGCGATCAGTCCGGCCCGGTGCAGCGCCTCAGCCAAAGCCGCGCTATCGCACTGGACATGGAATCTGCGACCATCGCCGCGAACGGATTCCGCTTTCGCGTGCCCTATGGAACATTGCTTTGTGTGTCTGACAAACCGCTGCACGGGGAACTGAAACTGCCCGGCATGGCATCGGATTTCTACAAGGCGCAGGTGGCCCGCCATCTGCAAATCGGCATCCGCGCAATGGAGAAGCTGCGCGAAATGCCACTCGAACGGATACATTCGCGTAAGTTGCGCAGCTTTGAAGAGACCGCGTTCCTATGAATCGGTGAATTATCGCTTGTTTTGCGCAAATCGGCTTGCGTTTTCGGGCCACATTCAGTTGTGTGACCCACGGAAAAACAAGACAGTATACCCGGCCCCCAATCGGGACAGTGCGAGGAGACACGAGAAATGTCAAAACCCATGACCAAAACCCAACTTGTCGCGGCGCTTGCCGATGAGATGGATTCCGACAAGAAAAACGCATCCGCAGCTCTGGATGCGATCGTTTCGGTCATCACCAAAGAAGTGTCGAACGGCGGCGCCGTGACCCTTCCCGGCGTTGGCAAGATCTACTGCCGCGAGCGCCCCGAGCGTATGGTTCGCAACCCCGCCACCGGTGAGCAGATCAAGAAAGAAGCGGACAAAGTCGTGAAGATGACCATCGCCAAAGCGCTGAAGGACAGCGTGAACGGCTGATCGGTCCAAACGACCTTTCGATATCGGGGCTGCCTTTGGGCAGCCCTTTTCCTTTGAGACAGGACACCCGGATGGATATTCGCGCGATCGCCATGGGCGTAGCCTTTGCGATAATGTGGGCTTCGGCCTTCACGTCGGCCCGGATGATCGTGGCGGACGCCCCGCCGATTACCGCGCTTGCGATCCGCTTTTGGATATCGGGCTTTCTGGGCATCGCGATCGCCTATGCGCTGGGCCAGCGGATCCGGCTGGACCCCCTGCAATGGCGCGCGACGATCATCTTCGGCCTGTGCCAGAACGCGCTTTATCTCGGCCTGAACTTTGTCGCGATGCAGACGGTCGAGGCATCTCTGGCGGCGATCATCGCATCGACAATGCCGCTTCTGGTTGCCTTCGCGGGCTGGGCGTTCCTGGGTGAACGAACCCGCCCCCTTGGCCTGTCGGGCCTTGTTGCGGGCGTTGCCGGTGTCGCACTGATCATGGGCTCGCGCCTGTCGGGCGGGGCCGATCTCATTGGCGTTGCGCTCTGCATCGCGGGTGTCGTCGCGCTGACCATCGCCACGCTCGCCGTGCGCGGCGCGTCGGGGGGCGGGAACCTTCTGATGATCGTCGGGCTTCAGATGCTGGTCGGCGCCTCGATCCTCAGCGTCTACGCGCTGGCCACCGAAAGCTGGGATGTGAACTGGACTTGGCGCATGGGGTTTGCCTTTGCATACACCACGCTTATCCCCGGTCTTGCCGCCACATGGGTGTGGTTCCTTCTGGTGAACCGCATCGGGGCGGTGCGCGCCGCGACCTTCCACTTCCTCACCCCGCCCTTCGGCGTCGCCATCGCGGCGCTGTTGCTCGGCGAGGCAATGGGTTGGATCGACGCGGTGGGCGTCGGCATCATCGCACTGGGGATCCTTGCAGTGCAGCTGTCCAAGGTCGAAGCCAAGCGTGCCTGACGTTTCAATTTCCTGACGGCGATGTGACAGCGCGCGGTGAAAACGTTGGATGACTTTGCGGAAAGCTCTGTCATTTTGCCGCATATGGAAATCCTGTTCGCATATGGCGCGGGCGTGCTGACGCTCATCAACCCGTGTGTCCTGCCGATCCTTCCGATCGTGCTGGCCACGGCCGTTCAAGCCCACAAGGCGGGGCCGCTGGCCGTCGCCGCGGGGATGAGCCTGTCTTTTGTCGCCTTGGGAATGCTGGTTACCGTCGCGGGCCGCTCTCTTGGCTTGACGCCAGAGATGATCTCGGACGCGGGCGCGGTGCTGATGATCGGTTTCGGTGTCGTGCTTCTGGTGCCGCGCTTTTCCGAAAGCTTTGCCACGGCAACCGCCGGAGTCTCGGCGCGCGCGGACACGGGGATGGACGGCATCGACCGGTCCGGCCTGCGCGGCCAATTCCTAGGCGGCATGCTGCTTGGCGCTGTGTGGAGCCCTTGTATCGGCCCGACGCTTGGCGGAGCGATCTCGCTGGCCAGCCAGGGCGAAAGCCTGATCCTTGCCACACTGATCATGGTCGGCTTCGCGGCGGGCGTGTCCACTGTCATCCTGCTTCTTGGCTACGGCGCCCGATCGGTCATCCAACGCCGTCAAGCCGCCATGCGCGCCATTGCCATGCGGGCCAAACCGATCCTCGGTATTGTCTTTGTCGCCGTTGGCATCGGCATCCTGCTGCGCGTTCACCACATGGTTGAGATCTGGGCGATCCAGAACCTGCCGCCCTGGCTGATCGACCTTTCCGTTTCCCTTTAACCCGACCTCAGGAGTTGCCCCAATGAACCGTCGTTCCTTCCTTGCCACCACAGCCGCCGCACTGGTCCTTGCGCCTATGGCGCGCGCTGCCATCGAATATACCGAAGGCGCGGTCGACGCGGCCCTGGCCGAAGGCAAAACCGTTTTCCTGGACTACAAGGCCAGCTGGTGCACCACCTGCGCCGCGCAGGAACGGGTCATCAACGCCCTGCGGTCCGAGAACCCGGCCTATGATGCGCAGATCACGTTCATCAACGTGGACTGGGACGCCTATCGCAGTGCGCCGATCACCACGCGCTACGGCGTTCCGCGCCGCTCGACCCTGATTGTGCTGAAGGGCGATCAGGAGCTTGGCCGCATCGTCGCGGGCACCTCGCGCGATCAGATCAAGGCCCTGATGGACACTGCGCTTCAGGCCGCCACTGCCTAAAGACCCAGATATTTCGCAAGACCCGGCGGCGGCGCATCAAACAGCGCCGCCGTTTTCACGGGCGGTGCGGCGATGCCGTCCGACACGACGATGGTCACCCCATCCAGCTCTTTCGCGTCCTCGGGATCATGGCTGACCATCAGCATCGTTGCGCCTGTTTCATCGACCAGAGTGCGCACCAGATCGAGCATTTCGCTGCGCAGTCCAGGACCAAGCGCCGCGAACGGCTCGTCAAGCAGCAGCACCGGCTTGTCCCGCAAGAGCGCACGGGCCAGCGCGACGCGGCTTTGCTGACCGCCGGACAGGGCGGCGGGTTTGCGATTGCCCAAGCCATCCAGCCCCACACGGGTCAGCGCGTCTTCGGCCTTGTCGCGGTCCTGCGCGGACAAGCGAAGCGATGGATTGATGCCCAGGGCGACGTTCTGGAACGCGGTTAGATGCGGAAACAGGTTGTTGTCCTGAAACAGGATCGACACAGGGCGCTCTCCGGGTGGTTTGCCCTCAAGATCCGCGCCGCGCCAGAGGACGCGGCCCGCCGAAGGCTCCAGAAACCCCGCGATCACCGACAAGAGAGTCGATTTCCCCGCGCCCGACGGCCCGATTATGGACGCTTTCGCGCCCTCGGGCAGATCGAACGCGGCGCGTAGGATAAAGTCGCCTTGCGTGATCGTCAGATCCTCAAACGTCAGCACGAATACGCCCCCCTCGGTCGAAGGCCCAGAATGCCAGCATACTGATCCCAAGAAGCACAAGCGCCGACGCGCCCGCATCTTGCATCCGGTAGGTCGCCATCTGCTGATAAAGAAGCAGCGGCAAGGTCACATCGCTTGGGTCCGCAAATAGCGCGATTACCCCGAGATCCCCCATCGACAGCGCCGCTGCGAGCCCCAGCGCAAAGCCCAGAGGCCGCCTGAGACGCGGCAGAAGGAACAATCGCAGCCGCGCCCAACCCGTCAGGCCAAGACTGTCGGCAAGGCGTCCATGCGCCGCCTCTGCCTCGGCCAGCGCGGGCACGAGGGCGCGCAGAGCGAAAGGCAGGCTCATCGCCGTGTTCACGAGCGCCGTGACCGGAAGCGCGAAGGCGATGGGCGACGCGAAGGGGAAGATCACGATGAACAGCCCTGTGCCGATCACCAGCGGAGAAGCGGCGATGGACAGGTATCCCACCGCCTCGACCAGCCGCGATCCGCGCCTCAGCGATTGCACCAGAAGCGCGATGGACAAGGCGGCGACACCCGTCATCGCCGTCGACAGCCCGGCAACCCAGATCGACCGCCACGCCGCGCCTAGGATTGCGCTGTCGAGGTCCATCAATCCGGGCACACCCCTCGCCACGACCATGGCCAGCGGCACAATTAGAAACAGCGCCGCCGCAATGATCGCGAGGGCGTCAAGACCCCGAAGCGCCCAGCTACCAGCGTCCCAGCGCCGCCGCGCTCGGTCCATCCCCGCACCAAAGCCGGCGGGCAGCGCCACGCGGAAGGCGAGCGCTGCCGCCAAAGCGCAGATCGCGACCTGAACCAGCGCCAGCAGCGCCGCGCGGGACAGGTCGAACTCCAGCCGGAACGCTTGGTAGATCGCCAGCTCTACCGTCGTCGCCTTTGGCCCGCCCCCAAGCGCGAGGGCGACGGCAAAGCTGGTAGTGCAGAGCAGGAATATGATCAGGAACGTTCCCGGCAGTGTGGCGCGCAACATCGGCCATTCGAGAAACCGTTGGGTGTCGCTGGGCGAGAACCCAAGCGATGCGGCAAGGCGGAAGCGTTCGGACGGGATGCCGTGCCAGCCTTGCAGGATGAAGCGCGTGGCGAGCGGCATGTTGAAGAACACATGTGCCAGAACGACGCCAGTCAGGCCGTATATGCTGATCGGCTCCATCCCGAAGACGCCGAGTGCCTGCGAGACAAGGCCGTTTCGCCCGAAGACCGACAGAAGGCCCAGAACTGCGACGATCACCGGCAGGATGAACGGCGCGCCGAGAAGCGTCACAAGCGCGCCCGCGCCGGGAAAGCTACGCCGTGCGAGTGCTCGCGCGACCGGGATCGCGGCAAGACAGCTGAGCAGCGCCGAAAGCCCGGCTTGCAGGACCGTGAACCGGATCGCCGCCAGATCGGCCGGGCCAAGCCGCGCCCAGCCTTCGGCCCGGACCGCCACTGCGAGCAGCGTTCCGAGCGTCAGGCAAAGAAGCAGGCCGACAGCGACCCAGCCGGGCCAGCGCGGCATCACTGGCTAAGCGCGGTACGCCAGGTCTCGATGGCGCTGTCACGCAGGTTCTGCGCCTCTCCAGCCGGGAAGATCAGCGCGGACTCGGGCGAGACCAGGCCGCCAAACCCTTCTGGCAGGCCCATTTCCGGCATCACGGCGGGATACATCCAGTTGGTCGTCGGCAACACGCTTTGCGCCATGTCCGAGGTCATGAATTCCAGGAACTGATCTGCAAGCTCTGGCTCATCCGTGGATGCGATCTTTCCCAAGACCTCGATCTGCATGTAATGGCCTTCGGTGAAGGCGGCCGCGGCCTTGGTATCATCCTCTTCCGCGATGATGTGATAGGCGGGCGAGGTCGTGTAGCTGAGGACCATGTCAGCCTCACCGTCGAGAAACAGGCCATACGCCTCGGACCAGCCCTTCGTCACGGTGACGATATTGTCGGACAGATCGCCCCAGATCTCGGACGCGCGATCCTGATAGGCGGCTTCAACCCACATCACGAGGCCAAGGCCCGGCGTGGACGAGCGGGGGTCCTGAATGACGATACTGAGATCGCTGGCGGCCAGCTCTTCGATGGACGAGGGCACGTTGTCGATCCGCGTCTGGTCGTAGACGAAGGCGAAATAGCCCCAGTCATAGGGAATGAACATGTCGTCATCCCATTCGACCGGAAGATCGAACGCCGTATCATCCATGCCATGCTGGGCAAAAAGACCCGTTTCGGCGGCGGTGGCAGTCAGGTTCGTGTCTAGGCCAAGGACGACATCCGCCTCGGTCCGCACGCCTTCCAGCCGCAGACGCGACAGCAGCGATGCGCCGTCGCCAGAGGCGACGAAGTTCAGGTCGCAGTCGCAGACCGCCTCGAAATCCGCCTCGATCTGCGGGCCGGGGCCCCAGTCGGTGACGAAGCTTTCATAGGTGTAGACGGTCAGTGTGGGCGTGTCCTGCGCAAAGGCCGGTAGGGTTGTTGCAATCAGGGCCGTGCCAATGATGGGTAATCTCATAGTGATACTCCTTCAGGGCGACGGACGGTCAGTGAGGAGTAGCTCCATTCACCTTCCCTCCGCCGGTGTTAACCGGTTCAGGTTCGACGGGTTGAGGGGGCATTTCCCCAATCTCAGGCCCTTGCTGGGCCACCCCGAGGTGTTTCATGACGTAGCCCCCACCCCAGCGACCTTCAAGGCGAAACCGCTTGAGACGCAGAGGGCGCCCCGCTAGACCGCTGACACCAAGGAGAATTGCCCCATGAGCCTTAACAGTTTCGGCCACCTCTTCCGCGTCACCACCTGGGGCGAAAGCCATGGTCCGGCGCTTGGCGCGACCGTTGATGGCTGCCCTCCCGGTGTTCCGGTGACGGCAGAGGCGATCCAGGTCTGGCTCGACAAGCGCAAGCCAGGGCAGAACAAGTATACGACCCAGCGCCGCGAAGCGGATGAGGTCGAGATCCTGTCCGGCGTGTTCGAGGGGCAATCCACCGGCACGCCGATCCAGCTGATGATCCGCAACACAGACCAGCGGTCCAAGGATTACGGCGACATCGCCGAGAAATTCCGCCCCGGTCATGCCGATATCACCTATTGGCAGAAATACGGCATCCGCGATTATCGGGGCGGCGGGCGGTCTTCGGCGCGTGAAACGGCCGCGCGTGTGGCGGCGGGCGGGGTGGCACGGGCGGCGCTTGAAATGTTCCTGCCGGGGATCTCTGTCACCGGATACATGGTGCAGATCGGTCCGCACAAGATCGACCGGGCCCGGTTCGACTGGGACGAGATCGCGCGCAATCCCTTCTGGGTGCCTGACGCGCAAGCCGCCGAAGACTGGGCGGCCTATCTCGACGATCTGCGCAAATCGGGCGACAGCGTCGGCGCGGTGATCGAAGTGACTGCGCGGGGCGTGCCCGCGGGCCTTGGCGCGCCGGTCTATGGCAAGATCGACACCGACCTTGCCGCCGCGATGATGTCGATCAATGCCGTCAAGGGCGTCGAAATCGGCGACGGTATGGCCGCCGCCGAACTGACCGGCAGCGCCAATGCGGACGAGATCGCGATGGGGCCGGGCGGGCCGGTCTATAATTCGAACCACGCAGGCGGCGTGCTGGGCGGGATTTCCACAGGACAAGAGCTTGTCGTGCGGTTCGCGGTCAAACCGACCAGTTCGATCCTGACGCCCCGCAAGACGATCACCAAGTCGGGCGAAGAGACAGAGATCATCACGAAGGGCCGCCATGACCCCTGCGTCGGCATCCGTGCGGTTCCCGTGGGCGAGGCGATGATGGCCTGCGTGATCCTTGACCACCTGCTGCTGCATCGCGGCCAGATCGGCGAGAATCGCGGCGCCATCGGCTGATGCTGTCCGTTCTCGGGATCACCTTTCCGATCTTCGCGGCCATTGCCATCGGCTATGTCGCCGTCTGGAAAGGCCCGTTCCGCCCCGATGACATGCGGGTGCTTGGCAAATACGTCCTGAACGTCGCCCTGCCTGCCCTGCTGTTCAACGCGGTGGCCACGCGGGACGTGTCTTCTGTTCTGCAGCCGAATTACATCGCCGTGATGGCCGCCGCGACGGTGTCCATCATCGGGCTCACGTATCTGGGCCTGCGCCTGTCGGGGATCGGTCCGGCCCGGCGCGCCATCGCGGCGCTGGGGACCGCCGCGCCAAATTCGGCCTATGTGGGGTATCCTGTCCTGTTGCTGGCGCTGCCGGACGTGGCCGAAACGGTTCTGGCGCTGAACCTTCTGGTCGAAGGGTTTATCATGCTGCCGCTCGTCATGGCGCTGATGGATCTGTCGCGCGCGGAAAGCTCGCGCGGGTTCATGCGCGCGGTTGCGCATTCGCTGGTCGAGACGGTGAAGCGGCCCTTCATGATCGGGCTGATCCTGGGGCTTGTCGTGTCCCTGACGGGCCTGCCCCTGCCAGAGCCTTTCTTGCGTCTGACCAGCCTTCTTGCTGCCTCGGCGAGCGCGCTCGCGCTGGTGGTGATCGGCGGCACGCTGTTCGGCTTGCCGCTGCGCGGGGATGTGGGACTTGCCGGCGTGATCGCGGCGGGCAAACTGCTCCTGCATCCGGTGTTGGTTGTTGCGGCCATTGCAGTATTCGCAGGGTTTGGCGTGGTCCTGTCGCCGGAGATGCGGGTCGCCGCGATCCTGTCGGCGGCGATGCCGATGCTGTCGATCTATCCGGTGCTGGCCCAGCCGTACGGGCACGAGGGTATCGCGTCGCTGTCACTGCTTCTGGCCACAAGCGCGGCATTCGTGACCCTGACGCTGCTCTTGTCGATCCTCGGATAAGACGGGATTGGTATCGCCCTAAGAAAAACGCGCCCCGGAGGGCGCGCTTTGAAGTCTTGCGATGGCGCGAACGATCACTCGGCCGGTTGATCCTTGACCCGGCGCTTGATCGGCGCCCACAGGCGCTTGTTCGTCAGGTAAAGCAGAACCGCGAGAAGTCCGAGGAACAGCACGCCGACCAGACCGGCCTGCTTACGCTGCATCATCTTCGGTTCCGCTGCCCACATCAGGAAGGCCGCGACGTCCTTTGATTCCTGCTCCAGCGTCGCCTCGGTTCCGTCTTCATAGACGACATCGTCGCCATAGAGCGGCTGGGGCATGGCGAAGTAGCCGCCGGGATATGCCTCGTTCTCGTAAAGGATCGTGCCTGCTTGCTCGATATCGTCGCCGGTGTAGCCGGTCATCAGCGAGGCGATGTATTCGGGGCCGCCGATGCCGTTGAAAAGCTGCGACAGACCGGTGCCGTAAGGGCCGTGGAACCCGGCACGTGCCTTCGCCATAAGCGACAGGTCCGGTGCGGTTTCCATTGATCCCTCGGGGAAGTTGTCGGTCGGGGTCGCAGTGCGCCAATCGCGCAGCTCGGGGTCCCAGACTTCCCAGAACTCGGCATAGGCGCGTACCTGATCCTCGGGCAGGCCGGGACCGGACGGATCGCTGAGCGAGCGGATCGGAACGAACTTCATCCCGTGGCAGGCCGAACAGATCTCGGTATAGACCTGAAGACCGCGCTGAAGCTGCATCTGGTCATAGGATCCAAATGGGCCCTCAAACGAGAAGTCATAGTCAATGACGTGACCCTCGCTTCCGGCTGCGAGCGCCGCACCGGCCGAGAGGGCCAGTGCAGCAAGGGCAGATGCGGTGCGTTTCATGAACATGTCGTCTGTCCTTTTCTCTTACTCGGCCGGATTCACGATGGTTTTCGTGCCGCCGGTCTTGTCCGCATAATGTTCCTTAAAGTCATCCTCGATCGTTTCAGGACGCGGGATCGGTTTTTCGATCACACCCAGAAGCGGGAGGAGGACCAGGAAGAACGCGAACCAGTAGGTCGACGCAATCAGCGAGATCCAGTTGTAGATGCCTTCGGCAGGCTGTGCCCCGACCCACATGAGAACCATGAAGTCGACGACCAGAAGCGCGAACCACCACTTGAACATCGGGCGATACCGTCCCGAGCGCACCGACGAGGTGTCAAGCCACGGGGCCGCAGCCAGAACAGCGATCGCACCGAACATCGCGAGGACGCCGAAGAACTTGGCGTCGACGATGCCAGCAGTGATGAAGCTGGTCAGCTGGACAACCCAGACATCCGCGGTGAAGGCACGCAGGATCGCGTAGAATGGCAGGAAGTACCATTCGGGAACGATGTGTGCGGGCGTCGCGAGCGGGTTCGCCTCGATATAGTTGTCAGGGTGGCCAAGGTAGTTCGGCATGAACCCGACGATGGCAAAGAAGATCGCAAGGATGATCGCAAGGGCGAAGAGGTCCTTGATCACGAAATACGGCCAGAAGGGCACCGTGTCGCGCTCTGCCTCTTCCTTGGACCCGCGGCGCACTTCGACCCCGGTGGGGTTGTTGTTGCCGGTGGTATGGAAGGCCCAGATATGGACGATCACGAGACCCGCGATCACGAAAGGAAGCAGATAGTGCAACGAGAAGAAGCGCGTCAGCGTCGGATTGCCGACTGCCGGTCCGCCCAGAAGCCAGGTCTGGATCGGCTCGCCGATGAAGGGGATCGCGCCGAACAGGCCGGTGATCACCGTGGCGCCCCAGAACGACATCTGAC
>CBFIJK010000002.1:0-39789 GCA_965662745.1 uncultured Paracoccaceae bacterium | reverse complement strand
CGTTGCCATCATCGCAAGGTAGATGAGCATGCCGATGATCCAAGTCACTTCGCGGGGCGCCTTGTAGGACCCGTAGTAGAGACCGCGGAAGATATGCAGGTAGACCGCCACGAAGAACAGCGAAGCGCCGTTCTGGTGCACGTAGCGCAGCGCCCAGCCTGCGTTCACGTCGCGCATGATGTGCTCGACGCTGGCAAAGGCAAGTTCGGTATCGGGCGTGTAGTGCATGACCAGCGTGATGCCGGTGATGATCTGCAGCGCAAGACAGAAGGTCAGGACGATGCCCCAGATCCACATCCAGTTGAGGTTCTTGGGCGTGGGGATCATCAGGGTATCATAGAGAAGACCGACGATTGGCAGGCGCTTGTGCAGCCACTTTTCGCCGCCCGAATTCGGTTCGTAGTGGTCGTGAGGAATTCCAGCCATTTCTCTCTCCCTTATCCGAGGACGATCGTGGCTTCGTCGTCGAAGCGCGCGACCGGGACCGGCAGGTTGGTGGGTGCGGGACCGCGGCGAATACGGCCGGCCGTGTCGTAGTGCGAGCCGTGACAGGGACAGAACCACCCGTTGAAGTCACCGGCCTCGCCCAGCGGAACACAGCCGAGGTGCGTACAAACGCCCATCATCACGAGCCAGGGGCTATCTGCGCCCTCTTCCATTCCGGGCGGCAGCAGACCGCGGTTTTCGTCGGTCGCGGGCGCGGTGCCGTCGATATTGGCGTTGCGCGCGATCGGGTCCGGCAGGTCATCGAGGTCGACAGACCGCGCTTCTTCCAGCTCGGCCTCGGTGCGCAGGCGAATGAACACCGGCTTGCCGAGCCATTGCACGGTCAGCTGGGTGCCTTCGGATACGCCGCCAACATCCACACGGATCGAGCTAAGCGCCTGAACATCCGCCGAGGGGTTCATCTGATTGACAAGGGGCCAGACCGCCGCGCCTGCCGCGACGGCGCCAGCACCGGCAGTCGCGTAGTAGAGGAAATCCCGGCGGGTGCCTTCGTGATCTTCTGCGTGGGACACGAGAATTCTCCATCTTCCGGCCGGGGCCCCGGCCATACAGCCTCGGGCGCAAGTTACCCCGCGCCAAACATGGACGCGTATGTAGCGGGGGCGTGAATGGCAGTCCAGCGCCCATCACGCATTCTTGGCGGGCATACTGTCGCGGATTTACCGAATTTTTCGCACCACAGGCCCGAATCAGCCCGGAGGAACTGTTTCGGTCATCGACGGGCGCTCGGCGAACCCCGCGTACCAGTCACCGAGCGCGGAATGGGTCTTGCGCCAAGCGCGCGCATCGAGCCGCAGATCGAGATAGCCGAGCGCGCAGGCAACGGCAATCTGGGCCGCGTCGATCGGACCTGCCAGATGGCCCATCCATTTCGCCTCGATCGCATGAAGCGCGCGGTCGATCTTGTCCCACTGCGCGTCGACCCAGGGCTGGTACTGCATGTCTTCAGGGCGGGTGCGCCCCTCATAGGCCATCAGAAGGGCGGCATCCATGATGCCGTCGGCGGTCGCTTCGAGCGTCAGCACCTCCCAGATCCGGCTTTCGGGATACATCTTGCCTCCCGCGCGAGCGTCGAGAAAGCGGCAAATCACCCGGCTGTCATAGATCGCGGGTCCGTCGGGCCGCACGAGCGCGGGGATCTTGCCCAAAGGGTTCACGGCGGTCGGCATCTGTTCCGGCGCCAGCGCGTGGCCCACGGCATAGGCGATCTCGATCTCATCCATCTGGCCGGTTTCCCGGGCCAGGACCTGCACCTTGCGGCAATAGGGCGAGTTCGGGTTGTCGTGGAGCGTGAACATGGGCGTCCTCCTGAGCGCGTGTTGTATCGAGACTATCAGCGTTCTTCGCGGCGTCCATGGGTGTGGCTTCGGATCGCTTCGCGATCCGACCCGCTGGGGGCTCCGCCCCCAGACCCCCGAGGTATTTGGAGAACCAAAGTGTTAGCTGGATGCCGGTGGGGTCCGCATGTGGTTTGCGAGTGCGGCCGTGTCCGATCCTGTTGGAGCGGTCTCCATTTGAATGGCGGCGCGCTGGCGGACCTCTTCGGGTTTGTTCTGGTTCAGTTTCCAGGTTCCATCGATGCTTTCGATTTCCAGCCTGCAGGGCAAAAGGCTGCGCATCATCTTGGCCATCAGGTCCTTGGGCATTTTCGAGGTCTTCCAGATGGGTTTCGGGGCAAGACGCGTTTCGAAATGATCCGAAACCTCGTCCAGGATGCGCCGAAGATCGGATTGCGGCAGCGCATGCAACCTGCCGCGCAAGTGAATGGCGATGTAGTTCCAGGTCGGCACCTGGTCATCGACGCCATACCAATCGGGCGAGACATAGCCGTCGGGGCCGTTCACCGCGATGACGGCGCTTTGAGGGCCGTCGAGAAGGCGCGCGATGGCGTTGGAGCGAACGAGGTGCAGATCGGCATATGTCCCGTCTTCGGACAGCAGAAAGGGGATATGCGACAGGAGCGGACCGGCAGCGGCGTTGATCGCGAGCGTGCCGAATCCGCGTTTCCGCGCGAAAGCGATGTTCTGCGCATCGCGGGCCGTGCGAAAGGCGGGATTAGGATGCATCGGGCACGGCGCGAAGCCGGCGGCCTTCGCGGCCGGTGATGCGCAGGGATCTGACCTCACCTTCGGGTTGCGGGGTATCGCAGAGCACCTCAGCGAAATGCTCGGTTCGACCCATGCCGGGATTTTCCATCAGGACGCTGTGGGTCTTGCCGATTTGCACATCCAGATGAAGCGTTTCGGCAATCTGACCGGCTTCGCGCAGGCGGCGGGCCCGGTCCCTGATCGCGCGGCCATCAACTTGCGGCATGCGCGCGGCGGGCGTTCCGGGGCGCGGACTGTAGGGGAAGACATGCAGCCATGTGAGGTGGCAGTCCTTCACCAGCGCAAGCGAATTGTCGAACTGCGCCTCGGTCTCTGTCGGAAATCCCGCGATGATATCCGCGCCGAAAGTCATACCGGGCCGCAGCGCGCGCGCCTCTTCGCAAAAGCGGATGGCATCGTCGCGGGAATGGCGGCGCTTCATGCGCTTTAGGATCAGGGTGTCGCCATGCTGAAGCGACAGGTGCAGATGCGGCATCAGGCGCGGTTCGGTCGCGATCGCCTGCATCAGGTTCTCGTCCGCCTCGATCGAATCGATGGAGCTGATGCGAAGGCGCTGCAGATCCGGCACGAGCCGCAGGATGCGCATGACAAGATCGCCAAGGCGCGGCGTTCCCGGCAAATCGGCGCCCCAGCTTGTCAGATCGACACCGGTCAGAACGACCTCGTTGTAGCCACGATCAACGAGGCGCTTGATCTGATCGACCACGACACCGGCGGCGACAGAGCGTGAATTGCCCCTGCCGAAGGGAATAATGCAGAAGGTGCAGCGGTGATCGCAGCCGTTCTGAACCTGGACATAAGCGCGGCTGCGGGTGCCGAACCCGTCGATCAGATGGCCCGCCGTTTCGGTCACCGACATGATGTCGTCAACCTGGACCGGTTCCGCCTCGCCGACGAAATCGGGGGCCATGCGCGCCCAGGTCTCGGGCTGCATCTTTTCGGTATTGCCGATGACAAGATCGACCTCGGCCATGGCGGCGAAGGTTTCGGGTTCTGTCTGCGCGGCGCAGCCGGTCACGATCAGGCGTGCCTTTGGGTTTTCGCGGCGCAGCTTGCGGATTTCCTGCCGCGCCTTGCGCACCGCTTCGGAGGTCACGGCGCAGGTGTTGACGACGACCGCATCGCCGACGCCCGCACGGCTGGCGAGATCCTTCATCGCCTCGGTCTCATAGGCGTTGAGACGGCAGCCGAGCGTGGTGAACTTGGGAACGGTCCGGTCCATCGTCAGAGCGTCCCCAGGAATGCAGGTGTCAGCGTGCCGGTGAAAACATGCGCGGTTGGGCCGGTCATCCAGACGCCATCCTCGCGCCAGTCGATCTCCAGCGTGCCGCCATCGACGCGCACCGTCACGCGCCGCCCGGTCAAGCCGCGCCGGGCCGCTGCGACCGCGGCGGCGCAGGAACATGAACCGGAGGCAAGCGTCACGCCGGTGCCGCGTTCCCAGATGCGCAGGCGGATCTCGGTTTCAGACAGCACCTGGACGACTTCGACATTCGTGCGCTCGGGGTAGAGCGGATGATGCTCATATGCCGGTCCGAAAACCCGAAGATCGACCGCCTCGGCATCCTCGACGAAAAAGGTGCAATGCGGATTGCCCATGCCCGTGGCGACGGGTGCACCGTCGATGGGCAGGGACAGCGTGTCGACCTCATTGGCCAGCGGAATAGCGCGCCAGTCGAAGATCGGGTCGCCCATGTTGACGCGCGTCAGGCCACCGCCAGCATCCTCACAAGCCAGTTGCCCCCGTTCGGTCCGCAGGGTCAGCGCAACGGTGCCGGTCTCATCCATCAGGTGACGGGCAATGCAGCGGGTGGCGTTTCCACAGGCCGCCGAGAGCGAGCCATCGGGATTGTAGAATGTCAGGCGCGCATCGGCATCCACGTCCTGTTCGATCAGGGCAAGCTGATCATAGCCGACGCCGCGATGCCGGTCGCCCAGCGCACGGATCACCCCAAGCGACGGCACAGGTGCACCGCCCCGTAGGTCAAAGACCACGAAGTCGTTGCCAAGGCCGTGCATCTTCATGAAGCTTTGGCCGATTATGTCAGAACGTTCCTGCATGGCGCGGCATATACGTCTCAATCACCGGTGAATCCAGCACCGTAAGCAAATCGGGCTTGCCCCAAGGTCACCTCCGGCGAAATGGTAAAGCCGCTGCTACGTAGCCCCGGGGCCAGAATTCCTCGGCGAAATATTGGATTTGGGGATCCACCATGAACCGTCTTTCGCGCCTTTTCGCAGGCTTTCTGATCTGTGCTGCGGCCTATGCCGCGGCTATTCCCGCACAGGCCGTCGGGATCACGGTTCGTGATTGCGCGAATGTCGGTTCATTCAATCTGACCGGCCTGGCAATCCTGCGGGTCAACGTTGGCACGGGCGACGTTATCAATGCCGCCGGTGCAGGAGGAGCAGTCGAAGTCAGCATCAACGGCGGTCAACCTTCCACGCCCTTACTTCCGTTCAGCGTGACAGCGGTTGTCGACGGCCAAATAGAGCTCAATCACTCTGGCACTGATGCGGTCATCACCTGTACGCCCAAGCCCACTGCGACTGCGCCAGCGAATGTCCCAACGACGCTGGGCAACACGCTGGGCGTTCTGAGCGGCAACAGCCAGACCACCGCGACTCAGGTCGGGATCAACAAGAACACGCAGAATCGTCTTGGCGGCGGCGGCGCGAACACCGTGACGCGCAATGACCTGTTCTTCTCGACCCAAGGCGCGCCGGGCCAGGTTGGGCGCAGCGATTACAACGCCTGGGTATTCGCAGAGGGCCGGTTCTATTCCGGCGCGGTCACCGGCTTCAGCGGCGATCTTGTCGGCGGCATGGATTTCCAGCTCAACCCGCGCACCATCGTCGGCGCGCTTGCGGCCTATAACTACATGGATCTCTCGACCGCTGCGACACAGGCCATCGTGAATGCACCGGCCTTCGGCGGCTATTTCGCAACGCGCCTCGACACCAACCTCTATCTCGACGGCTACCTCAGCGTTGCTTTCCCCAATTACACCGTCCCCGGTGCAACGTTCTCGGCCACCCGCTATTCCACCTCACTGAACCTCACCGGCGAGATCGAACGCGGCGTCTACCGGCTGGAACCCTTCGCGCAGTTCAAGGGCTTTACCGAGGCGCAGCCAGCGTTCACCGGCACAACGGGGGCGACGGGGGCGAACAACATCTCCAGCTACACGCTCAGCACCGGGGCGCGCCTGACGGCAACGGCGAACGAGGGCACCGGGGGCATCGTCCCGTATGTCAGCGTTGCACTCGATTACCGCTCGCTCACCTCGACGCTGACGGGTGTGGATACGTTCCTCGCGCCGCGTCTTGGTGTCGGCGGAACGATGGAGCTTGGCGGCGGCGCGCTCTCGCTCGATCTCGACACCGGGCGTGTCCGGTCGGACACCACCGATATCGGTGGCCGCCTGACCTATGAGTTCGCCTTCTAAAGCGTGTTGTGTTTGATCGGAAACCCGTTGCATCAAAACGCGCGTTCGAGCGTACGCGAGAGACAGCGTGTTTTGAATTCAGTTTGACGCAACACGCTCTAGGGGGCCGTTTTCGCTGGAATTCCGCTTTCTGCGCGCCAAGGCAAAAAGCCGGGCGTTATACACTTGACGAGGGTTTCCGCATTTCCTAGACGGGCGCCCTAGTGGGCCGTTAGCTCAGTTGGTAGAGCAACTGACTTTTAATCAGTGGGTCGCAGGTTCGAATCCTGCACGGCTCACCACTGACACCAAGGACTTGCAGCTTGATCGTCTTGCAAGAGGTTGATTCTCTTGGTTCCCAGAGACACATCGGTGACCGGTCAAGCTGACCTGCCTCTGCCGATCCCTTAGTCATAGCGAGAGATAGCAGGTTGGGTTGGGGTATTCTGGTTTCTCGTCTGGCTCAAACACGCCGGTCGCGGATGAACTCGACCTCGCTGATGGATCACGCGTCCTGAATGCTGGCTTCAAGTTCGGGCGGGACGGGCCGGGCCTTGCGGATCCCGCGCCGGAACTCGGCGCTGATACCGACGCTGTACTGGCAGCGCTATCAAAGAACGGACGACCTGGCGCAAGGCGAAATCAGGGTCCGTAATCTCGATTGCCCGCCCGCCTCGGACCAGATTCATGCTTCCGTTTGGCGCAGCAAACGCTAAGGTACCTGACGGCGGGGCGTAGCCCCGGTGGGAGGATACCAGCGCGCGGCGATGGCTGCAGCGCGGCCGGATCTGCCGCCCCGTCGCATCCCGATCAATCCAGTGTCAGGCGCACCACCGCGACCGACAGGTAGGGCCGCCCCCCGCGTGTCAGGATCACCGGGTCCAGAAGCTGTGCTTCGGGATCAAGCTGACGCGTCTTGGCAAGGAAGCGCTTAGTATCCTCGTCGGCGTTCGGGATCAGGAACGCCGACAGCGCCAGCGCCTGTCCCGTCGCCTTCATTCCCGGAAGGTAGCGAAAATGGTGCAGATCGCCCTCGATAAGGCGTACGGGATAGGCGCCGTGCAACGCGGTGGAAAACACGCCGCCTTCGATCCACTCGCGGGCGACGAGGACCTCGGTGCCATCCAACAGCGCCCGCTCTGTCAGGGCCGCGCGCACCGGGCGGTAATCGAACGCGGCGCGCGTGTCGTCCCAGACCGGCGCGGTGTCATGGGTGAACCGGGTCAAGAGGCCGGTGTTTACATGGATCAGGAAGATGGGAACGAGGACCCAGAACGGGACTGCGAAACCGATGACCCAGCCGCGAAGGCGCTTGATACGGCCCGCATCCTGATGCGACAGCCAGAGCGCCGCCAGCGGTATCGCGAACAGCCAGCCGGGCATTGTCCAATGCGCAAAACTGAGCGGCGTGAGCGCGAAAACCATACTGAAGGCGAGGATTGGACCAAGGGCGATCGCCGCCAAGAGCGCCGGGGCCGGATCACTGCGACGCACCGCATAGCCAATGCCGCGCAGCCCCAGGTAAGCGATCGGCGGTAGCAGCATCACGGCCTGGATCAGGATCATCTTCGTCAGGTTCGCAGGCTGGAACGCGGTCGAGGCGCGCCCGGAATGAAACCCGAGGCTCGCCCAGTCCTGCCCCATGTTCCACAGGATCACCGGCAGCGTGCCGCAAAGGGCAAGGCCCAGCGCCAACCAGAAGCCGGGGCGCGCGAACCACCCCCGGCCCGTGCGCGAGAAGACCGCGAAGCCAAGGATCGACAGCGCGAAGATCCCCGCGTGGTATTTCGACATGAGCGCCAGCCCAAGCGCCGCGCCGCCCAGCGCCCAGAGCCACAGACCCTCGCCGCGACGCTCGATCAGGATCAAGAGCGACAGCACCGCGACGACAGAGAACGCGCCAAGCGGACTGTCGGGAACCGCCATGAAGCCGAAGAGCACGGTGAAGATCGGCGTCACCGCGAATAGAAGGACCGTCCAGAGGCCAACCTTTTCACCGCCTAGCCGGAATCCGATGGCATAGAGGCCCCAGAAGGTCACCGCGCCAAAGATCAGTGCCGGAAAGCGGTAGACCAGCGGCGCTTCGATTCCCGTCAGATCGGCCGCAAGGACCGGCGCCCAGAAACCCAGCGGCGGGTGATCGGAAAAGCTAAGTGAATAGTCCCGCGCGACGGCGATGGCATAGGTCTCGTCCCAGCCCATCGGCAACAGCCACGCCAGCATGGTGCGCAGGCCCATGACGAGGCCAAAGACGATCCAGACCGCGCGGGGCACCGCCGCCATCTAGCGTGCTCGCCACGTCGCAAAGGACGAGGCAACGAAGTTCCACAGTGCGCCGACAACCGCGCCCGCGATACTCGCCAGGGCCCATTGCGGCGCAACTGAAAACACCGCGCCCGCGACGCCCACATTCATTACCGCGCCGATCGCGCAGACCGCGTAGAAACTGAGAAGGCCGCGCAGGATACCCCAACCGCGCAAGGCCCGGTCGCGATAGGTCAGCGCGTTGTTGAGAAAGAAGTTCGTGGTCATAGCGGCCATCACGCCAAATACCTGCGCCGCGGTGAAGCCAAGACCTGCGGCAAGGCCAAGCCGCACGAACAGCAGCTGTACGAATATACCCGACACGCCGACCATACCGAACAGAACGAAGCGGATCGGAAGGATCCCGCCGGTCATGCGCGCGACGACGAGGCCCAGAAATTCCAGCGTGACGGCGGCATCCATCTTCGACTCGCCATGCTGGCGTTCGCGGAAGGTGTAGCCGACTTCCTTCACCGTCCAGCGCCCGCGCGAGGCGGACAGCATGTCGGCGAGGATCTTGAAGCCGTCGGTCTGAAGCTCGGTCACGACCTGGTTGAACGAGGACCGGCGCACCATGAAGAAACCCGACATCGGGTCGGTCGCCTTGATCTTCAGGAACCGCCGCGCCAGCGCCGTCGCCATGTCGCTGCCCCACTTGCGCACCGGCGACAGGCCACTTCCGGCAGAGCCGCCCATCGCATTGCGCGTGCCGATCACCAGATCGGTCTCTGGGTCGCGAAAGGCGGCGAACATCTTTGGCAGAATGCGTTCATCATGCTGAAGATCGGCATCGATCACGGCGGTGACAGGCGCGATGGACGACAGGATACCCTCGACACAGGCGCCCGCCAGCCCGCGCCGCCCGATCCGGTGCAGGACGCGAACGCGCGGATCTTCCTGGCCCAGCGCGGTCACCTCGGCGGCGGTGCCATCGGGGCTGTCATCGTCGACAAAGACGACTTCCCAGGCAATGCCATCCAGCGCCTCGTGCAACAGCTTGACCAGCGGGCGGACATTGTCGCGCTCGTTATAGCTGGGCACAACGATGCACAGTTCAGGGATGGCGGGTATGTGGGACGCCTTGGTCATGACGCGCGCGTCAAATCATTCCGCGCTGGGTTTGTCACGGGTTGAATGCGTGCGCGCCGCCTATCGGCGCAGGGTGTCGCCAAAACTCAGCTTGGGTTCCAGCACGATCCGGTCGGGCGGCGGTTCTCCATCTGCGTTCAGCGCGCGGCGCACGATAATCTCTGCCGCCTTGCGCCCTGCCTCTTCCCGGCCTGCATCCATGGTGGCCAACTTGCGCGGCAGACCGTCAAGCAGATCGACCCCGTTGAACGCGGCCAGGCCCACGCGGCCGGGCACGTCGATCCCCTTGTCGAGACAATACAACAGACCACCCGCACCGATCATGTCGTTCGAATAATACAGGAAATCGAGGCTGGGGCTGCGCGTCAGGATCGTCTCGGTCATCTCGCGCCCTTTCTTCAGGGCAGAACCGCCTTCGTAGAATTCCTGATCGGTGACCTCGATCCCCTCTTTCGCCAGCGCCTCGGTGAATCCCTCGAACCGCTTTCGCGCCCGGTGGTCGAGCGGCATCTTGGTGCCCAGGAACCCGATCCGGCGATACCCTTCGGCGATGATCGCCTTGGCCATCTCGCGGCCGGCGCGGCGGTGGGAAATCCCGACGACGGCGTCGATCGGTTCACCATCCGTATCCATGATCTCGACGATGGGAATGCCCGCGTTGCGCAGCATGGCGCGGCTGGCGTCGGTATGTTCCAGCCCCGCAAGGATCACGCCCGACGGACGCCAGGACAGCATTTCATAAAGCACCGCCTCTTCGCGATCCGGCTGGTAATGGGTCAGGCCCATGACAGGCTGCAACGGCGTCTCGTCGAGAACCGCGCTGATCCCGGTCATAACCTCGGGGAACACCATGTTCGACATCGAGGGCACGATCACCGCGACAAGATTCACCCGCTGCGAGGCCAGCGCGCCGGCGATCTTGTTGGGCACATAGCCCAGCCGCTTGGCTGTCGCGAGAACCTTGGCGCGCGTCGCGCTCGACACATCGCCCCGATTGCGCAAGACGCGGCTGACCGTCATTTCGCTGACACCGGATGCCTCCGAGACATCGCGAAGCGTCAAGGGGCGGCTATCGGGGGTGGCAGCAATGTCGTCGGTCAATGGCGTCATCCGTTCAACTGGTCAGACGATGTTAGCGACCGCCAGCGCGGTTGTCCAAACCGATTGAAGCCTTAGGCGCAGCGATCCGAAATTGACGGTTGCCACGAACCGCTCAAGCCGCGAAAACAAGGCCGAAGGCCCCGTGGCTCAACTGGATAGAGCAATCCCCTCCTAAGGGATAGGTTGCAGGTTCGAGTCCTGCCGGGGTCGCCAGGACTTCCCCTTGACCCACAGACGATTAATGCGCCCCGCGCCAGAAGGACCTGCGATGATGGATCGCACCGATGACATCGACCACGTTGAAATCGCATCCGCCGCATCGCTCTGGGACTGGCTAGGTGAGAATGGCGGGCAAGAGGCAGGCGTCTGGCTTGTTACCTGGAAAGCGGCGCACCCGGACCGCTACGTGTCTCGGGATGAGGTTCTTGACGCACTGATTGCCCATGGCTGGATCGACGGGCGCCGGATGAAGCTGGACGCGGACCGGACGATGCAGTTGATCTCGCCCCGGCGGCAACAGGCCTGGGCGCAAACCTACAAGGACCGCGCCGCGCGGCTTGAGGATGAGGGCCGTATGACCGCGCGTGGCCGTGATGCCATCGCCGCCAGCAAGGCAGCAGGGCTTTGGGACGCGATGGCCGATGTCGACGCGCTTGAGGTGCCGACTGACCTTGCTTTCGCCCTGTCGGACCGGGGCGCCACGGCATTCTGGGACGCATTCGCCCCGTCCTATCGCCGCAACGTTCTGCGCTGGATCGCCAGCGCACGCACTACGCCGACGCGCCTGAAACGCATCAAGACCGTTGCTGATCATGCCGCGCGCGCCGAGAAAGTGCCACAGTTCTAGCGCTGACCTTGCCAGACGGCCAAATTTATCGACACAGACCGGAGTGGCTGCCAAACTGGCGGCCGGAGGGTTTGCCATGCGTGTTACCGCACTTCTTACCGTCGCCGCGCTTGTCCTGATCCCGCTTGTCTGGATGTTGCCGCTGGCCACGGGCCGGGATTCCATTGCGCTCTTCAGCCAGTATCTTGGAATCGTCGCCCTGATCACAATGACCGTTACACAGGTGATTGCCACACGCGCGCCCGGCGTCGAGACCGTGTTCGGCCCGCTCGATCAAGGCTATCGCCTGCACAAATACCTCGCGATCACCGCGGTCGTCTGCATCCTGTTGCACGACACCATCGATGCAGAAATGAACGGACTGGGCCGCGAAACGATGCTTAGCGAATTTGGCGAGACGCTGGGCGAGATCAGCCTGTACGGCATCCTTATCCTCGGCGTGATCACTGTCGCGACCTTCATTCCCTATCACCTGTGGTATTGGACGCATCGCTTTATGGGCGCGTTCTTTGCCGCATCCGCCTTGCACTACATCCTGATCCGCAAGCCGTTCTCGAATCTCGATCCGCTCGGGCTTTATGTCGGCGGACTCTGCGCGCTCGGGGTGCTGGCCTATTGCTATACGCTGCTGCCGCTATCGGCGCGGCGATCGCACGGCTACCGCGTCACGTCCGTCCAGCAAACCGGCGGCGCCACGGCGGTGAATCTTACGCCAAAGGGGCGCGGGCTGCGCCACCGCGCCGGGCAATTCGCGTTCTTCCGCTTCGAGCTTCCCGGGCTGTCAGAACCGCATCCCTTCACAATCAGCTCTGCCCCGCGCGAGGATGGATCGCTGCGTATCACCTTCCGGCCCTTGGGCGATTACACACGCCGTCTTGCACAAAGGGTCGAACCGGGCGCGGAAGTCTCTGTGCAGGGCGGCTTTGGGCGCTTTGCCATTCCGCGCGGCGACGGTCCTCAGCTTTGGATCGGGGCGGGCATCGGCGTGACGCCCTTTGTTGCCTGGGCCGAGGCACTGCCGAAAGACGGGCCAGAGGTGCACCTGATCCATTGCACGCGAACCGCCAAGGACGCCGCGCATCAGGACCTGCTGACCGAACTGGCGGCGGGCAATCCGCGCCTGACGCTGCATCGGCACATCTCGAGCGCCGAGGGCCGCCTGACGGCGGACGCCGCGATGAGCTTGACCGGGCTTTCAGGGGAAAAGCTGCGTGTTGCGTTCTGCGGCCCATTGGAGATGCGGCGCGCCCTGGGACGTGGATTCGCGCAGCATGGCGTGTCCGCCCGGCACTTCCATTTCGAGGAATTCGAGATTCGTACCGGCATCGGGCTGGAATCCTTCGCACGGTGGCTGTGGGAACGGCAGATCAGAACGCGCATCGGCGCGTGATTGTCCACGGAATCCGCATAGATTAACTGCGCCGAAACTTTTTCTGTGAGGTTCACCCGCATTCCGCTATTTCTCTGCACCGGAGTGTGAGGGTGAATTCCACATGGGTATCGGCGACTCGGTCGCGCGGACGACGTTTGCGATTGAAGTATTGTTGTCAGGTGATGCGCGGGCCAAGGCGTCCTTGACGCGGGATATGGCCGGGCGCTGGCCCGACGCGTCGGCGCTATCGCTGATCTTTGCCCTGACCGATGCCGCCGCCCGGATCGAAGGTGAATTTTCCACCCGAACCGAAAGCCGCGATGCCGCCTTCAGCGGTTACCGGATGGCCGCGATCCTTGCCGCAGATATCTATGCGCTGGAACTGGCCGGGCATCCTGCCCCGGTGTATGGCACCGATCTGCTGCACTACTGGGACGGCGACGCCGCCTGATCACAGCATCCGTATGACGGCCTTGTCGATCGACAGCATATAGCCGCGCCGTGCGATGTTCTTGATCAAAAGCTCGCTGACCATCTGGTTGCCCAGCGCATCGCGCAGGCGCTTGATCCGGGTCGCGCCAGCGGCCTCTTCGCAATCGGATGCAAGACGACCGGAAATCACTGCCTCGATTTCGGCGCCGGTCAGCACATCCTCATCCATTCGCGCCTCTGCCAGAACCGCCAGAGTTTCGATAGCGGCCTCTGTCAACGAAAACTCCATGTTGTTCAGGTAAACCTTCCGCTCGTCGCGGCTGATCAGAAGCGATGAGACCTGGATGCCAGAGCGTTCGATCTCGCTCATGCGGCGGTTGAGCACGATAATGGTAAACAGGAAGACCAAAGTCGCCACGAAGAGCGCGATGGAGAACAGCAGCAAGATGATGATCACCATCCGGTAGGACGTGATCACCTCGGCAAAGGAGGTGCCCGACTGCGCGAGGATTTCGAGAAGCTTCAGTTCCGCGTCCGAGGTGAGATTGTCGTTCTCGATAAAGATCCGCTCGACCCGCGCGTTGAACGCGTTGGCGTCGGGCAGGTTGAACAGAAGCAGTGCGCCCGACAGCAGGAAAACGACGATCATCGCCGCGATCCCGATCACCACCACGCGGCTGGCGGACCGGCGCGTCGCGACCGGGTCGATGTCGAACCCGCTCAACCGCCTGCGTCCTCTCGGACGGACACGATGGTGAGCAAGGTCCAGCCGCGCGCAGCCAAAGCCGCCGCGACGGAGTCCGCCACCCCCTGACGAGAGCAATCGGAAACACCCACCTGCATTTCGCCGAAGTCGAGCCGCAGGGGATTGTCCTTCTTCGCCTTGTACTGGACGAAACAGGCGGCACTGGCCGGCGAGGCAAGCGCGAAAGCCGCAATGGCGGCGGTGATGAGGACTGTGTGTTTCATGTCTGCCAAATTGCGCCGGGTTCCGCAGATATTCAATAACAACAGGGCTTTCAGCGCCTGTTATCGGATAACACCCGGCCGTTATTGCCTAACTTTCGGGGTCGCCCCACCGTCATCTCATCGCGAACACGCCCAGTTCGCCTCATCGCAGATGTAAAGGAGCTGCCCCATGTTCAAGTTCACTAGCCTTCCCAAGCTCGCCGCCACTGGCGCTGTCACCATCGCCCTTGGCCTTGCAACCCTCGCGCCGACGCCTGCACAGGCCAATGACAACCTTCATCGCTTCCTTCTAGGCGCTGCTGGTGTTGTCGCCCTTGGCGCGATCCTGAACCAACAGGCGCAGGCGCAAAACCGCGGCCATGTCGTCACGCGTCAGGCCCCGCCCCAGCGCGTTCACCGACCACAGCAACGCGCACATCGCCAGGCGGTTCTGCCGCGCCGCTGTGTGCGCGGCCATGGCCGCAACCGCTATGTCGCAGCGCCCTGCCTGCGTCACTCGGGCTACCGCGTTCGCGCCCTGCCGAACCAGTGCATGGTCAAAGTCCATAACGGCCCGCGCGGTTTCCTCGCGCGCTGCCTGCGCCGGAACGGTTACCAGTTCGGATAAACAACAGATCGAGCAGTCCCGTGTGACCCCGTGCCGCGCGTGACAACCAAGGGGCAGGCCGTCCAATCCCCACAGGCACGGCCTGCCCCATTTCGCGACTTGATCGCGGCGCTCGATCGGTCCAATCCGGGTGCCATGGCCCAGACCCCAGATTTTTCCGCCGAGACCGCCCTCCTGCAAACCGGCATCAAGCATATTGCAGGTGTCGACGAGGCCGGGCGCGGCCCGCTCGCCGGACCGGTCGTGGCGGGCGCGGTGATCCTTGACCCAGACGATATCCCGGGCGGTCTGAACGATTCAAAGAAACTCAGCCTTGCGCGCCGCGAGGCGCTGTTCGACGCACTGCAGACCCGCGCCAAGGTCGGGATCGGGATCGCCACCCCGGCAGAGATCGACGAGATCAACATCCTTCACGCCGCGATGCTCGCCATGACGCGTGCGCTCGCGGCACTGCCCCAGGCGCCCGACTTTTGCCTGATCGACGGCAACCGACTGCCGCCCGATCTGCCCGCAAAGGCCGAAGCGCTGGTGAAGGGCGATGCGCGCAGCCTGTCCATCGCTGCCGCGTCTATCATCGCCAAGGTCACGCGTGACCGGATCATGGTGGATTTGGCGCAACAGCACCCCGGGTACGATTGGGGCAAAAATATGGGCTACCCCACCAAAGCGCATATCGCTGCAATAGGCGCTTTAGGGGTGACCCCTCACCATAGGCAATCTTTCAAACCGGTCCACAATATCTTGTATCAAGAACATTCTCTAAAGGACTGATTCAAAAAGAAATTGACCGCGAATCACCTTTGACTCATCTTTGCTGACAAAAGAAGTGCCGAAAAAATGGCGCTGGGACAGAGGCAGTGATGATGACGTTGAAGACCGGGGCAGCCACAGAGCTGCCACTGAATGAGATCCTACGTGGTGATTGCATCGAGGTGATGAACGGGCTTCCCGAAGCCTCTGTCGACCTGATCTTTGCCGATCCACCCTATAACCTGCAACTCAAGGCCGATCTGCACCGGCCTGACAATTCCAAGGTGGATGCCGTCGACGACGAGTGGGACAGGTTCGCCAGCTTTGAGACCTACGACCGCTTTACCAAGGACTGGCTGACTGCTGCGCGCCGCATCCTCAAGCCGAATGGCGCGATCTGGGTGATTGGCAGCTATCACAACATCTTCCGCGTCGGCGCGGCATTGCAGACGCAAGGCTACTGGATCCTGAACGATGTCGTCTGGCGCAAGACCAACCCGATGCCGAACTTCCGCGGTAAACGGCTGACCAACGCCCATGAGACGATGATCTGGGCCAGCCGCGACGAGGGCGCGAAATACACCTTCAATTATGAAGCGCTGAAAGAGCTGAACGACGGCGTTCAGATGCGGTCGGACTGGACGATGCCGATCTGCACGGGGCATGAACGGATCAAGGACGCCAAGGGCGACAAGGCGCACCCGACGCAGAAGCCGCAGGCATTGCTGCACCGTATTCTTGTCGGCTCCACCAATCCCGGCGACGTGGTGCTCGACCCGTTCTTCGGGTCCGGCACGACGGGCGCCGTCGCCAAGATGCTTGGCCGCAACTATATCGGGATCGAGCGCGACGAGGGCTATATCGAGGTCGCTACCAAGCGCATCGCCGATATCCGCAAGTTCGATCGCGCCGCGTTGGAAGTCACGACCTCAAAGCGCGCCGAACCGCGAGTGCCCTTCGGCCAGCTTGTCGAACGCGGGATGCTGCGCCCCGGAGAGGTGCTGACCTCGATCAACGGCAAGACCGCCAAGGTGCGCGCCGACGGCACGCTGATCTCGGACGCGGTAAAGGGGTCGATCCATCAGGTCGGCGCCGCCCTTGAAGGCGCGCCAAGCTGCAACGGCTGGACCTATTGGTGCTTTCGGCGCGAAGGCAAGACAGTGCCCATCGACCTTTTGCGCCAGCAAATCCGGTCGGAAATGCGCTGAGGCGACCCAATCTTTCCACAATTCAAAGAATACCGCCGGTGCCTGTGGCCTGAATAAGGACCCTTGGCACTCACCTTGCCCCGCCGGACCGTCCGGCGGGGCCTTTTCTTGTGCGGTGCGCGGTCTAGTATCCCGGCATCCCCCGAAAGGAGATATCCATGACCACTGCGCGCAGTATCCTGCTTGAAAGCCGCCCCAAGGGCGAACCCACCCAAGACAATTTCCGCCTTGCCGAATCCGACCTTCCCGCGCCCGGCGCCGGAGAGGTGTCGCTGCGCACGATCTGGCTGTCGCTCGATCCTTACATGCGCGGGCGGATGAACGATGCGGCGTCTTATGCCGATCCCGTCGCGCTGGGCGAGGTGATGACCGGCGAGGTCGTGGCAGAAGTGATGGAATCGAACCTCGAGGGCTATGCAAAGGGTGATCTGGTGCTGGCCCGCATTGGCTGGACGAGCCACGGAATAAGTGATGGGTCCGACTTGCAGAGGCTGCCCAAGGACCTCGACGTGCCGCTACAGGCCTTCCTTGGCGTTCTGGGGATGCCGGGGCTGACGGCCTTTGTCGGCGTAAATGACGTGCTTGAGGTACAACCCGGCCAGACCGTCGTGATTTCCGCCGCCACCGGGGCAGTCGGCAGCCTTGCCGGGCAGATCGCCCGCGAAAAGGGTGCGCGCGTCATCGGCGTGGCGGGCGGCGCCGAGAAATGCGCCTATGCGGTCGATACGCTGGGGTTTGAGATCTGCCTCGATCACCGCGCCGATGACCTTCGCGATCAGATGACCAAGGCCGCGCCGGACGGGATCGACCGCTATTTCGAGAATGTCGGCGGCACGACATTGTCGGCGGTCGTCGGCAACATGGCCCAGTTCGGGCGCATCGCAATCTGCGGCATGGTTGCGTGGTATAACGGCAAGAACCTGGACAGCGCACCGCCGCTGCCCGTCGTCTGGCGCGAGTCCCTGACAAAGCGCCTGCGGATCGAGGGCTTCCTGATTTTCGATCGCTACGACCGCCTTGGCGCGTTTCACAAAGAGGTCGGCCCAATGGTCGCGGAGGGCAAGATTTCCTACCGCGAAACGGTGGCCGACGGCCTGGAAAACGCACCCGAGGCGTTCCTCAAGATGCTTGAAGGCGGGAATTTCGGCAAACAACTGGTCCGCGTCGGGGATGACCCCTAACGCGGCATCGGCGTGGCGGCGCGGCTGTAGGGTTTCCAGTCTGTGATCTCGGGATAATACATCGCCCGCCACTTACGCACGCGTGGGTTCATCATGCGCCGCCAGACCGGCGGAACAAGCGCCGCGATGGTCATGACAGGGTAGCCGAAGGGCAGTTGCGGCGCTTCGGCCTCGGTGTAGTTCTGCAAAAGCGGAAAGCGACGATCCGGCTTGTAGTGGTGATCGGAATGGCGCTGAAGGTTGATGAGCAGCCAGTTCGTCGCCTTATGCGCCGCATTCCAGCTATGGTGCGGCTTGACGTGTTCGTATTTGCCGTCACCCAGATGCTTTCGCGTCAGGCCATAGTGTTCGATGTAATTCGTCAGCTCAAGCTGCCAGACCGCCCAGAACGCCTGGAACAGGAACAGACCAAGCCCCGCCCAGCCGCCAAGGATCAGCGCCAGCGCCATGAACCCGGCCTGAAGCGCCCAATAGCGCCAGAACGGGTTCGCGGCGTCCCACCACGGCTTGTCCTTGCGCGCCAGGCGATCCGCCTCGGCCCGAAAGGCAGAGCGGAAGCATTGCACAAGAACCCGCGCGAAAAAGCGGTGGAAATTCTCGTTGTAGCGTGCGGACACCGGATCGCGCGGCGTGCCGACGTAGCGGTGATGCACGAGCAGATGTTCCGACCGGAAATGCCCGTACATCACCATCCCGAGAAGGAGATCGCCCAGCCAACGTTCCAGCCGGTTCGATTGATGGAGCAACTCATGTGAATAGACGATCCCCACTGTGCCGGAAATCACGCCCATGCCGAAGAAGAGCACGAGTTTTTCCAGAAGCGACAAATGCGTGGCCTGCGGGACGTACCAGATCAGGAAGAACAGCGTCAGGAATTGCACCGGCGCCCAGATCAGCGTGATCAGCTTGTACCAGTAAAGGTCATCCTCGCCGGTCTCGGGGTCGGCATTTTCCTCATAGGTGCCGGTAATCTGGTCGAGGATCGAGAACAGCCACCATGTCGATAGCGGCAGCAGCAGCACGGTCCAGCCCCCGACAAACGCCCCGATCAGCGCCAGCGGGATCAGCGCAAGCGACATCCAGAAGGGTAAGGCGCGCTGAAGGCGCGCGACCTGTTCGGCGGGTATCATCCGGCCTGCTCCTGCTTTGTACCTCAGGGCAATGATACGCCCGTTTTGCGCAGACTCAAACAGGGCTCAGCGTCGCATGGGCCAGATCGAAAGCCTTGCGCATCAACGTTGGCAGGTCCGAGGGACGGAAATTCTCTGGCGCGATGAACTGGCCGCAATCGGGGGCAGCGTCCATCGGCAAATGGGCGATTTGAACGGCAAGGCGCAGGTGGAAATGCGTAAAGGTATGCCGCACTTCGCCGCCAAGATCCTGCCAATCGGCCTCAATCGGGGGCGCGGGGACCGGTGCATCGGTCCAGTCGCTCGACGGCCAGCCGAGCATACCGCCCAGAAGCCCCTTGTCAGGGCGCCGCTCCAGCAGCCACGCCCCATCCGCGCGCCGCCCGATATAGGCGATGCCAAGGCGCACGGGCTTTGGCTTTTTCGGCTCTTTCTTCGGGAGCTCGCGCTGGGTTCCGGCCTGCCGCGCAGCGCAGGGCGCTTGCCAGGGGCAGATACCGCAGGCGGGGGATTTCGGCGTGCAGATCGTCGCGCCCAGATCCATCACTGCCTGCGCGTAGTCGCCGGGACGGTCCTGCGGCGTCAGCGCGTCGGCCTTCGCCGTCAGTTCCGGCTTGGCGGGGGGCAGCGGCGTGTGGATGTCATAGAGCCGCGCCATGACACGTTCGACATTGCCATCGACCACGGTAGACGCCTCGTCGAATGCAATCGCGGAAATCGCCGATGCGGTGTAGGGGCCAATGCCCGGAAGCTCCATCAACGCAGCGCGGGTCTGGGGGAAGGCGCCGCCATGCTGATCGGCCACCACACGCGCGCATTTCAGAAGGTTGCGCGCCCGGGCATAGTACCCAAGCCCCGCCCATTCGCCCATCACGTCGCCATCCTCGGCCGCCGCCAGCGCGGCGACAGTGGGCCAGCGTTCCGTGAAGCGATGGAAATAGGCGCGCACGGCAGCGACGGTGGTTTGCTGCAGCATCACCTCGGACAGCCAGACGCGGTAGGGATCGGGGCGCACACCCGCCTTGCGATCGATGGGGGGCACACGCCACGGCATCGCGCGCGCGTGGGTATCGTACCAGTCCAGCAGCTCGGTGCTCAAACCCTCGTCACGCAATCTTTATGCTCCCGTTCCCGGCTTTCCGTTGGCGGTGCCCCGCCGATTTGCTGTAACATACGGCTCAACGCAGCAGGGGCCAGAGATGACCTTACGGGCAGATCAGCGCGGGCGACGGAAACGCGGGTTCGAGCGGGCTTCGGGCCTAATGCAGACCCGCATTCGCCAGGCGGGTGAACAGCGCGGCTTTGCCGTCTCGCGCCTTCTGACCCATTGGGCAGAGGTGGTGGGGGACGAGGTCGCCCGCATGGCCCTGCCGGTAAAGATCGGCTATGCGCAAGGCGGGTTCGGCGCCACACTGACCGTGCTGGTGCGCGGCGCCGATGCCCCGATGATCGAAATGCAGAAGGAACGCATCCGAGAGCGTGTGAATGCCTGTTACGGCTACAACGCCATCTCGCGCCTTCGGATCACCCAGACCGCACCCACCGGCTTTGCCGACGGGCAGGCCGTATTCACCCCGGCGCCGAAACCGCAAGACCGCGCGCCGGATCCCGAAACCGAGAAATTAGCACGCGACGCTGCAGCCCCCGTCACCGATGACGGATTGCGTGCAGCGCTTGAAGCCTTGGGGCGAAACGTCCTATCTCGAAAGAAATCCTGAACCAGAGGCAGAGCCAATGACACGACTTCTCGCCATCGCCGCCGCCGTGATCGCCATCGCGGGTGGGGCCTATTATTTCCTCGGGGCGTCTGGGGACCAGACGACATCCTTTGCGGCCAATGCCGAAGAGGTCCCCGAAGAACTCGCCGCGATCGACACCTCCGGAATCGAGGAATTCACGCTGGGCGATGCCGACGCGCCCGTGACGCTGATTGAATACGCGTCCTTCACCTGCCCCCATTGCGCCAATTTCCACCTTGGGCCGCTCAAGCAGATCAAGGAAAACTACATCGACACCGGCAAGGTGAAGCTGGAATACCGCGAGGTCTATTTCGATCAATTCGGTCTGTGGGCCGCCATGGTCGCCCGCTGCGGCGGAGAGATGCGCTATTTCGGGATTGCGGATGAGATCTACGCCAAGCAGCGCGACTGGCTTGACGCCGAATCCCCCGAAGAGATCGCGAACAATCTACGCACCATCGGCAAGACCGCTGGTCTCTCGGATGAGGAACTTGACGTCTGCCTGTCCGACCAGGACAAGGCCGAACTGATGATCGCCAAGTACCAGCAGAACGTGATCGCCGACGATGTCAGCGCCACGCCAAGCTTCGTGATCGGCGACACGACCTACAAGAACATGAGCTATGCCGACATGGCAGAGCTTCTGGACGCCGAACTCGCCAAGGCAGAATGACCACACCGCTTGACGGCCTGAAGGTCATCGAACTTGCACGCGTCTTGGCCGGCCCTTGGGCCGGTCAAACGCTTGCTGACCTCGGGGCGGATGTCATCAAGGTCGAAAGCCCAGCGGGCGACGATACGCGTCAGTGGGGCCCGCCCTTCGTCGAACGTGCGGGCGACAGGTCTGCCAGCTACTTTCATTCCACCAATCGCGGCAAGCGGTCGATCGTGGCCGATTTCCGGACCGAAGAGGGTCAGGCGCTGGTCCACGATCTGGTGAAGGGTGCCGATGTCCTGATCGAGAACTTCAAGGTCGGCGGTCTGGCGAAATACGGGCTCGACTATGCTGAACTCTCCAAGGTGAACCCGGCGCTGGTCTACTGCTCGATCACCGGGTTTGGGCAGGATGGGCCTTACGCGCACCGCGCCGGGTACGACTACATCATCCAGGGGATGTCGGGACTCATGTCGGTCACCGGAGATCCGACAGGCCAGCCGCAAAAGGTCGGTGTCGCGGTCACCGACATATTCACCGGCCTCTATTCGGTCACCGCCATCCTCGCCGCCCTGCGCCAGCGCGATCAGACCGGGCGCGGGCAGCATATCGACATGGGGCTTCTGGATGTGGCCACCGCCATCACCGCCAATCAGGGGATGAACTATCTGACGACCGGCACCGCGCCGGAACGGATCGGCAATGCACACCAGAACCTGACGCCCTACCAGGTTTTCGATTGCGCCGATGGCTGGATCATCATCGCGACGGGCAATGACGGGCAATATCGGCGGCTTTGCGCACTGCTGGGGCTGGACGAGATGGCAGAGCATCCCGATTTCCTCACCAATTCCGACCGCATCGCCAACCGGGCCGAGATGACCCGTCGTCTGACCGAGGCGACGCTGGCGCGCAGCAAGGCCGACCTTCTGGCCGCCTGCGAAGCGTCGAACGTACCCGCCGGGCCGATAAACGACTTTGCCGAGGTGTTCACCGATCCACAGGTCGTCGCACGTGGCATTCAGGGCGAAGTTGACGGAGTGCCGACCGTGCGCGCGCCATTCCGGTTTTCAGAGGCCGAGATGGCGATTTCGCGCCCGTCGCCGGCGCTTGACGAACACGGCGACGAGATACGGGCAGAGATCAAAGCCCGCTCAGAATAGTATCCAGCGGTGTCCAGTCCGGCACCTCCAGCCGGATTGGCAGGGCCAGCACCTCTCTGCGCGCGGCAGGCGGCAGGCGCAGCATATCGCGCTCGGTGGTCGCCAGCGCGGCGCGATGCCCCGCTGCTTCGCGCGAAAGCCTCTGGATCAGCGCGGGCGGTAGCGGATCGCGCCCCTCGACGGCGATGCCGTCCACCAGTTCGGCCCCCGCCTTTCGAACGGCGGCAAAGATCGCGCCGGGATCGCCGCCTCCAGCGAAGGCAAGCACACGCACTTGCGACCAGTCCATCCCGGTTTGCAGCATCTGCACCCGGCCCGTGACTTGGGGTTTCGCGGCAAGCGGGTCGGGCAATTCCGCGCCGCGCCGCGCACGGGGATCATCCGACAGGACCAGGCCATCCACCGCCCCTGAAAGAACCGGACCGAGCGGCCACGCAAGCCCGTTTCCAGCACCTTGATGCGCCTTGACGGCGCGCAAGGTGATATCCGCCTCGACTGCCCGATCTTGGGACAGCGCCAGGATGCAATCGGCTTGCCCAAGATCGTCGGGCGGCACGGATCCGGCCCAGACCGGGGCGAAGCTGGACAGAAACGACGCCTCCGGCCAGCGCGCATCACCTTCGGACACCTTAATCGGGGCAGTTTTCGCGCACCATAGAACCAAAGGGCGCTTACCCATCCCAAACAGCCGCAAGATCAGCGCTGCTGCTGCCAGGTCGATATCCGCACCGCGCGTCAGGGGCGACAGGCCGATCACCGGCACAGAAGCCGTCACGCGAACAGGCCCGCGCCCGATCACAGCGCGCCCGTGATTTCCAGCTGCGACACGATCTCCTCGATCAGCAGATCGGTCACCTCGGCCCCCGTCGTCGCCACCCGCCACGCGGCCTGCGCCATCGCGGCGGCCACATCGGGGGCCAGCAGCGTTTCGACCGCCGCGCCCAGTTCGACCGCGTTGCGCACCAGCCGTGTCGCCCCGGCAGAGGCGAGGCGGCTATATCCGTGCCGATAGCCCGACACGTTCGGACCATGTATAATCGCCGATCCCAGCGCCGCCGCCTCGAACGGATCACGACCGCCCTGACCGATCAAGGAATTGCCGAGGAAAGCGATGGGCGACAGGCGATACCACAGGCCAAGCTCATCCTCGGTATCGGCGAGGTAGACCTGGCATTCGCTTGACGGATCGGCGCCTTCGGACCGCCGCGCGACCAAAAGCCCGGCTTCTTGAAACGCCTCTTCCATCGCGGGCGCATCGCCAAGATCGAGCGGCGAGAGGATCAGCAGCATCCGGTGCGAACGCTGCAACGCTCGAAGCGCGGCATCGATGACGGCATCGCATTCGGACATCGGCAGTCCGGCGGCGAACCAGATCGGGCGGCCCCCAAGCTGCAGCGCAAGATTGGCGCGCTCCGCGTCGTCGCAGGGCAGCGCGGGTGGCCCTTCCTCGATAAAGCCCGTGATGTTGATCGCAATCCCCTCGCCGCCGATGCGCCTTAGTGCGGCGCGCGTCGCCTCATCGCCTGCATGGATGGCCGCGAACCGTTCCATCAGTCCCCGCCCTGTGCCCCTGCGCCAGCGCCAGGGGCGCGGATCGGGACGCGCGGTATGCGCGTCGGCCATCAGAAGCGGGATTTTCATGTCATGCGCGGCAACGAGAAGCTCGGCTCGTAAATCGCATTCCGTCCAAAGCCCCAGGGCCGGCATGTGGTCTTCCAGGAACGCGCGAACATGACGGCTGCGTTCGGACGGAGCAGGTTCCCGGTCGATCCCATGGGGCAGACCCGGCACAGACGCGTCGGAGGTATCGGTCAGAAGCACCCGGATTTCGGGCCAGTCCTGACGCAGGCGCCGGGCGAATTCCACCACCGCTCCCGGCGCAGCGGCCGAGCCTGTGTGGATCCAGACGAGTGGGCCCTCTGGGGTCGTCAGACGGCAATCTCCTCGGTGGGTGAGGCGGCGGTCTCCTCATCCCGAAGGCGATGCAGATGGGCGATGAAATAGCGCATATGCGCGTTGTCGACCGTGCGATGCGCCTCGGCCTTCCAGGCATCATAGGCCTTGGCGTAGTCGGGATAGATGCCGACGATATGGATCTCTTCGGTGTTCTTGAACTGGTTCTTGCCGGGGTCGACAAGCTCTCCGCCAAAGACAAGGTGCAAACGCTGGGTCATTCGAATGGCTCCGCTTCCGGTTTCGCGTAAAGCCTAGACCAGAGGTGCGCGGGGTTGAAGGGCCGAAACCGGGCGTTTCAGCCCAGAATGCCGCGCCAGACGCCTTCGGGCGCGCAAACGACACCTGCCGTCTTTGCACCCGCCGAGTTGAAGGCCAGCGCGCCGCCATGGCGGTCCGTCACCCGCGCGCCTGCCTCTTCCGCCAGTAGCGCACCCGCAGCGATGTCCCATTCCCACGCATCGCGGAAGGTGATCATCCCGTCATAGCGCCCTTCGGCGACAAGGCTCATCCGGTAGGCGAGCGAGGGGCGGAAATGGCGGCTGAATTCCGGCATACCGTTCGGCCAGTGTTTCGCATCAAGCGCCATCTTGTTTGCCAGGATACGCGCGCCGGTGACATCACCGCGATCGGCGGCACGCATGGCCACCCCGTCGCACTGCGCGCCCTCGCCAGCGGCTGCGGTATAGATCCGGTCCTTGGCAGGCAGATAGACGACGGCGGCGGCCGGTCGGCCCTGCGTGACGATGGCGAGCGACAGCGCCCAGGTGTCCTGCCCGTCGATATAGGCGCGGGTGCCGTCAATCGGGTCGATGACGAAGATGCTGTCATGGGACAGGCGCGCGGCATCGTCGGGTGTTTCCTCGGACAGCCAGCCATAGCCGGGCCGGGCGGCACGCAACTGATCCTTCAGTGCGGCATCCACAGCAAGATCGGCCTCGGTCACAGGGCCTGCCCCGCCTGGCTTGTCCCAAATTTTCTGGTCTAACCGCCAGCGGTTCAGCGCAAGGGGCGCCGCCGCTCTGGCCGCGTCAATGAGAAGGTCGAGATCACGCACCGGCGAGCGTCAGCCCCTCGACCATCAGCGATGGCACGATCCGCGACAGGTGCAGGCGCGCATCATTGGCAGGGGTAATTGCCTTCAGCATGTCGCGCAGATTGCCCGCGATGGTGCATTCGTTGACCGGATAAGCGATCTCGCCATTTTCGATCCAGAAGCCCGACGCGCCACGCGAATAGTCGCCCGTGGTCGGGTTGATGGACGACCCGATCAGCGAGGTCACCAAAAGGCCGGTGCCGATCTCGCGCATAAGGTCTTCGCGGGACTTGTCGCCTTGGGTCAGAGTCAGGTTGCTTGATGACGGCGACGGCGGGCCAGAGGTGCCGCGCACGGCGTTGGCCGTGCTCTCCAGCCCCAGCTTGCGCGCCGTGGCAAGGTCGAGCACCCAGCCTTGCAGCACGCCGTTCTCGATGATCGCGCGCTTTCGCGTCGGCAGGCCCTCGGCATCGAAGGGACGGGACCCTCCGGTGCGGGCGCGATGTGGTTCCTCGATCAGTGACATCGACGCGGGCAGCACCTCAGCGCCCATCAGATCGGACGCCCAGGACGATCCGCGCGCAATCGAACTGCCGTTGATCGCCATCATAAGATGGCCGATCAGGCCTGCCGAGATGCGTTCATCATAGAGCACCGGGTAGGCGCCGGTCTTGGGCTGACGCGCGCCTGCGCGCTCGACCGTCCGCTCGCCCGCGATGCGTCCGATCTCTTCGGGGCTTGGCAGGTCGGCGCGATAGACGCGGCCCTCGCCGTGATAATCCCGTTCCATCTTCGCGCCTTCGCCGGTGATCGCCACGCAGGAAATCCCGTGATCGCTGCGCGAATAGCCGCCGGAAAAGCCATTCGTCGCGGCAAGATGCATGGTGCGATAGCCATATCCGGCAGAGCTTGACTGAACCTGTGACACGCCCGCGATGGCCAGCGCCGCAGCTTCGGCACGGCGCGCAGCGTCTTCGAGCGCGGCGGGGTCCGGCTCTGGCGCGTCCTCGGCCAGATCGAGAGCCGCGACATCCCAGTCCCGCGCGATCTGCGACGGATCGGCGAGGCCGATATGCGGATCCTCGGGCGCTTCGCGGGCCATGGCAACAGCGCGCTCGGCCACGGTGCGCAGGGTGTCGGGCTTGGTGTCAGAGGCAGACACACAGGCCTGCCGCTGACCGATCATGACGCGAACGCCGATCTCGATGCCCTCGGACCGTTCGGCTTGCTCCAGCGCGCCGGCGCGCACATCGATGGACAGGGATGTCCCCTCAACGGCAATCGCATCAGCGGCATCGGCGCCGGCCGCCTTGGCCGCATCCAGAAGGGCCGAGGTCAGGGTCTCAAGATCGGGGGTGCTCATATCCGTCCTTTCGGGAATGACATGAGGTGGAGGTAGTCCGTGCCACACCCGCGTGCAAGGCAGGGGCCGCGACCAATCGACCGGACGATGCGGGTGCCCCGGTCAACGAGGCACCCGAACAGGTTTACTGAAGCTGCGTGTCGTTCGCGAAGACGCTGCCATCGGGTTCCACGCGGATCGTGCTGACCAGCGTATCCTCACCCTCGCCGGGCTGCGCAAACATGCCGGACATCATGCGCACCATCATCGCCTGATCCTGCGGCACGAACCCCATCTCGACAAGAATGCCCAGAAGGGTATTGCCGCCTGTCAGCTGCAGGTCGATCTGGCCATCGGGGGCCGGGATCCCCTCGAACGTCTCATAATCGCTGTTGTCGAAGGTAAAGGCGCCCGTCCCGGTCAGTTCTGCACCGCCCAGCGCGAGGTTCAGCTCATTCAGCTCAAGCGATTCCACCTCGCCGGGCTGATCGTCCATCTCTTCTTCGTCATCAAAGATATCGACCAACCAACGCGCCTGGCCCGACACATCCACCAACAGCGTCGCGGGATCGCGCGGGATTTTGCCTTCGGGATCGAAGATGCCCCAGATCATATCACTGATGGTCAGCCCACCCAGTTCGATGACCGCGCCGAAGGGCTGCGCCTCGCCGCCCTGCTCGACCGGCATCTCGAAGCTGAGCGCCAGCGTTTCCAGATCGGCGTTGACCTCGGGAAACGGGACCGAAGGGCCAGAGGCGGTGATGGCAACCGAATCGTTCGAAGCGGCATAGCTGAGACCGTCCTGGGCAAAAGCGAAATCGAACGTGCCTGAAGCCGCGGCGATGTTCAGATTGATCCCCTCTTCGCCTTCCGCAACGACCGTCGAGGACGCTTCGCCATGGGTGGCCTTCATGTCAAAGGCGAACCCGCTGGCCAGGATTTCCTGCATGTCGGTCGACGAAGACGGGTTCGGCCCGTCGGCGGACGCCTCATAGTTCAGCGCAAGCTGCACATCGGCGGCGGACATGGACACGTCGGTGAGCGCATCGGTCTCGGGGTCGGTCCCGGTGACGGAGAACGCAAATTCCCCCGCTGTTCCGTCAATGCCCATGACGACCATGGCGCCCATATCGGTGTTGTAGGTCCCCTGCAGGTCGGTCAGCGCGAATTCGATCATACCATTCGCCATCTCGTCATCGTCCGGAATCGCGCCGGAAATACGGATCGCATCGGCCGTGAGATCATAGTCGATCTGATCTGGCGTGCCCGAAGCAAGCGTGACCATGTTGCTTTGCTCGATCGTCATGGTGACGCTCTGCGTCTCGCCATCGACCTCGGCGACGGATGTCACGTCATAGCTGGGCGACATTTCGATCGAGACCGTGCCATCGCCATTCTCTGTAAACCGGATTTCGTCGATCGTGCTGCTGGCAGTCGCATCGGAATCCTCAGGCTCGAACATGATCTCGATATCGCTGACGACAAGCGTATCGCCTTCCATCGTTTCCGACCCTGCGTTCATCGTCTGACCCATCGAACTCGACAGGTCTTGCCAGCTGGTCCAGACATCCTGTGCGGTGACATCGGCCAGCGCGGGAAAGGCAGTCGCGACGAGAGCGACCGAGGCGAGAAGATTGGCTTTATAGGTCATCGAAAAATCCTGAGACTGGGGGCAGTTTATGCCGCCAGCTTCGGCGCTGTGCCCCTTGTGGTCAAGCATCCGTTCTGGTCTCGTCACCCTCGCCGGATCACGTCGCAGTGCGAAAGAGGGATGACCAAATGAGCCATTTGAACGGAAAAACCGTCCTGATCACCGGGGCCAGCCGCGGCATCGGGGAATCCGCCGCCCGGCTTTTCGCCGAGGCCGGAGCGAACGTCGTCCTGACGGCCCGGAGCGAGGATCGCATCGCCGAGATCGCCGGAGAGATCGGCAAGCAGGCTCTTGCCGTGCCCTGCGACGTGTCCCGTTACTGGGAGATCGAAACAGCCGTGAAGGCGGCGGTCGAGACCTTTGGCTCTCTCGATGTGCTGATCAACAACGCGGGCGCGATCGAGCCCATCGCGCGCCTCGGCGACAGTGACCCCGACGCCTGGGGCAAGGTCATCGATATCAACCTCAAGGGGGTCTATTACGGCATGCACGCCGCGCTTCCTGTCATGATCGCCGCAGGCGGCGGCAGCGTTCTGACGCTTTCATCCGGCGCGGCCCATGGTCCGGTCGAGGCGTGGTCGCATTACTGTTCGTCCAAGGCAGGCGCGGCGATGCTGACCCGGATGCTCGACAAGGAATACCGCGACTCCGGGATCCGCGCGATGGGTCTGTCGCCCGGTACCGTAGCGACCGAAATGCAGCGCGAGATCAAGGCGTCTGGCATCAACCCGGTGTCCCAGCTTGAATGGTCCGATCACATCCCGCCGGACTGGCCCGCAAAGGCGCTGATCTGGATGTGCGGCCCCGAGGCGGACGCGCATCAGGGCGAGGAGCTGTCCCTGCGTGACGAGGGGCTTCGCGCCAAACTTGGCCTGACCGCATGATCGAAGTTGACCGCAACGGACGACGCTGGACGCTGCGGATCAATCGGCCTGACAAGGCCAATGCGCTTACCGCCGAGATGTTGGGTGATCTGGCCGATGCTGTCGAAGAGGCTGTCGGCACAGCGCAGGTGTTGGTTCTAACGGGAACCGGCAAGGTGTTCAGCGCGGGCGCCGATCTGGAAGCTGCGCGCGCGGGCCTGGCGACCGATCCGGTCTGGGAACGCTTGTCGGGCGCGATTGCCGGGTTTCCCGGCCTCAGCATCGCAGCGCTCAATGGCACTGTCGCGGGCGGCGCCTGCGGCATGGCGCTTGCCTGCGACCTGCGCATCGCGGTGCCCGGCGCCAAACTCTTCTACCCGGTGATGAAGCTGGGCTATCTGCCGCAACCGTCCGACCCGGCGCGCCTGACCGCACTTGTAGGTCCAGCGCGCGCCAAGCTGGTCCTGATGACGGGCGCGAAACTGACCGCGGACGAGGCGCTGAGCTTCGGCCTGTTCGACCGGATCACGGACGATCTGGCGACCACAATCGACGAACTTTCGGCCGACGCGAACGCCGCCGATCCAGGCCATGTCGCGGCGATCAAGTCGATGCTGCGTTAGCCAATTCGCTTTTCACCCATTCACGCGCCGCATCAACCTGATCCAGCGGGAAGGTTCGCAGCTTTGTCGACATGAAGGCACCGGCCCCTTTGGTGATCGGGGAAAGCCAGCCGATATCCGTCACGATCGCGGCATGGCTGATATGCTTGAGGTTCTTGATGTCGAAGGCGATTCCCTTGGGGATCATCGACAAATCGAAACTGCCAAGGCTCTCGACCACTTCGACAAAGCCGATCGTACCATGGTGGTCGATGAAATCCTGCAGGGGTCCGGCGATCTTGTCGAAATCCGCCTCTTCGACTTGGCCATCGACCGTGATTTCGGCGATCCGGGTCGTGTCGTTCTGAGAATATGTAACGGGCATGGAAGCCTCCTTTCCCCTCAGATATGGGGATCAAGACAGGCCCGCGCCATGATCGGGATCAACGCTTGCGGCGGTTTCCCGGTGTCTTGGAATGAAAGCCGGGCGGTCGTTTCGACACCCATGCGATGAATTTCGCCAGCCTTGGGTGGGCGCGCAACGCCTCTACCGTGTTGAAATCGCGTGCCAGTTCCGTCTCGGTCAGCGTCGCATGGATCTCGTTGTGGCAGATCTGGTGCAAGAGAACGGTCGGCCCGCCCTTCCCGCCCCGCAGCTTGGGCGTCAGGTGATGCAGGCTTTGCCGCGCCTCTGACGGGATGGGGCGCCCACACAGGGGGCAGATGGGATCGTCTTGCATCGGTCTTGTGCCTTGGCGCCTGGGGTGGAAGGAAGACTGGGGCGCAGGCGACAAAGGACAAGGGATGGCAACGGCACTGGTGATCGGGGCAGGCCCTGCGGGGCTGATGGCCGCAACCGAGTTGGCACGCGCCGGTCTGTCGGTGACCGTGGCAGAGGCGAAGCCGTCCGTCGGCCGCAAGTTCCTGATGGCGGGTAAATCGGGCCTGAACCTGACGAAGGATGAGCCGTTCGAGACGCTGCTGACGGGCTACGGTAACGCGGCAGGGCGGATGGGACCGATCCTGCGCGACTTCGATGCTGTCGCCGTTCAGGACTGGGCAAAGGGTCTTGGGCAAGAGGTGTTCACCGGATCGTCGGGCCGCGTCTTTCCGCGCGCGATGAAGGCCTCTCCACTTTTGCGCGCCTGGCTAGGCGGTTTGCCTGCCGATATCCGCACGCGCTGGCGCTGGAACGGGTGGGACGAGGCCGGAATGGCGTTCGATACGCCGGACGGGCCGCAGGTGATCCGCACGGACGTCACCGTGCTGGCCCTTGGCGGCGCCAGCTGGCGGCGCCTGGGATCAGATGGCGCATGGGCGTCGATGCTGACCGAGAGGGGCATCGACCTTGCACCATTCCAGCCATCAAACACCGGGCTTCGCGTCGACTGGTCAGAGCCAATGGCGCGGGTGTTTGGTCAGCCGGTCAAGGATGTGGCGCTATTGATCGCGGGCCGCGTTGTGCGGGGAGAGTTCGTCGTCTCTGCAAAGGGGCTAGAGGGCGGCGGCGTCTATATGGTGACGCCGGATATTCGCGCAGGCAAAGCGCTGTCTCTGGATCTGAAACCCGACTGGCCGCTCGACAAACTGACGGAACGCCTTTCGCGCCCGCGCGGCAAGACATCCGTCACGAACTGGCTGCGCAAGTCTGGAGGGCTCGATCCCGTCAAGATCGCCCTCTTGCGCGAATTCGGCGGCGCCCTGCCCGAGGGCGCAAAGCTCGCCGCCCTGATCAAGGCGCTTCCGGTGCGCCATGACGGCCTGCGCCCCATGGATGAAGCGATCTCGACCGCTGGCGGTGTAGCATGGGACGCGCTGGATGATGGACTGATGCTCAAATCCCATCCCGGCGTCTTTGTCGCGGGCGAAATGATCGACTGGGAGGCCCCGACCGGCGGCTACCTGATCACCGCCTGCCTTGCGACCGGGCGCTGGGCCGGTCAACATGCGGCACGTTACGCGGGGACCTGACATGGCAAAGCAATTCGAGAAACTCGACGACAAGCTGACCGACTGGATCGGACGGCAGCACATCTTCTTCACCGCGAGCGCCGCGACAGGAACCCGCGTGAACCTGTCCCCCAAACCTGCCCGCGATTTCCGTATCCTGGGACCGAACCGCGCTGCGTATCTGGATCAGACCGGCAGCGGCAATGAAACGGCGGCGCATATGATGGCGGACGGGCGGCTGACGATCATGTTCTGCGCCTTCGACGGCCCGCCGCAAATCCTGCGTCTTTACGGGCAAGGCAAGGTCCATGGGCGGGGCAGCGCGGGGTTCGATGCGCTCTTGCCCGAGTTTACCGAACGACCCGGCATGCGCGCGATTGTCGAGATCAACTTTGACCTCGTGCAAACTTCTTGTGGCTACGGCGTTCCGGTCTTCGACCACAAGCAGGATCGCCCGACACTGGATCGCTGGGCCGAGGCAAAAAGCCCGGACGAGCTGCGCGATTATTGGATCGAGCGCACGGAAACCAGCATGGACGGCCTTCCGACAGGCGTGCAGGACTACGTCTAGAGCGACCAGTCCACGATCGGCCCTTTCGGCACGATCCCCAGCGGGTTGCGGAGCTCGGACGGCGAGAAATACCCGTATTTGTAGATGTCGAAGCGCACCGTCCCGGCGACCCCCGGCATGTGGTAGATACGCCGGGCATAGCGCCAGAGGTTCGAGTAATCGGAAAGACGCCGGATGTTGCACTTGAAGGCATAGTGATAGGCAACGTCGAACCGCGCGAGCGTCGGGAAGAGCCGCAGATCGGCCTCGGTGAACTGCCCGCCAACAAGCCATTCATTGTCTTCCAGATGCGCTTCGATCCGGTCGAGGGTCTCGAACAACTCTGTCACCGCGTCGTCGTAGGCCTCTTGCGTGCGGGCGAACCCCGCGCGGTAAACCCCGTTGTTCACGGTGCGATAGATCAGCCGGTTCCAATCCTCGATCTCAAGCGCCTGTCCCGCGGGCAGAAGATCGAACTTCGATGACAGTGTCCCCAGCATCCGCACGATATCGGCGGATTCGTTGGAAACGATCTGATCCGTCTGCTTGTCGTAGAGAACCGGAACGGTCACGCGGCCCGTAAAGGCAGGCTTCTGCCGGGCATAGACCTGATGCAACGCGGTTACGCCCAGTGCCGGATCGGCGTATTCGCCTTGCTCGTCATAGACCCATCCGTCTGCCGTGCGGCGCGGTCGGGCATAGGACACGCTGATCGCATCTTCCCAGCCCAAAAGCGTCCGCGCCAGAAGCGCGCGATGCGCCCAGGGGCAGTTCCACGCGGCATAAAGGTGATAGCGCCCCTTTTCCCATGCAAACGGGCCGTCGAAGGTGATCCAGTGCCGGATCGTCGAGGCAGCGCGACGAAATTCCCCATCCCGTGCCGTTTCCGGCTTGGGATCCTTGGCAAGATACTTGCCTTTCAGCATCACACCCATTTCATCGCTTTCACGTTGCTGCCGCCGCCTTGAAGGCGGGCCGATCCCGAAGCCGCGCGACATAGGCGTTGAAGCCTTCGTGTTCCATCGGGAACTTCGCGTTTCCTGCCCAACCACCGCAATGGGCGGCGATCAGGTCAGGCACCGTCATCATGTCACCCATGACGAAGGGCTTGTCGCCCAGCTTTTCCATGAACCGCGTGACCGACCGGTCCCATTCCCATTTCAGGCTGTCCTTGATCTCGGGCACGCGGCGATCTTCGGGCAAGATGAAGCTGTGGCGCGCGGCAGTCCAAAGGATCGAATCCATCTCGTCGAGCACGAAATGCGTTACAGCGTCCTGCCGCGCCCGCTCGATCGTGCCGGGGGTATGCGTCAGCGCCTGATGCTTGTCGGCCAGGTAGGTCAGGATCGCGGTCGAGTCGGTAATCGCCTGATCGTCCACAAGAAGCACCGGCACCTTGCCCGACATATGATGCGCCGTGACCTCATCCGATCGGGGGGCGGCCGACACATGCTCATAATCCTGGCCGATTTCCTGAAGCGCCCAGATCACGCGAAAGGTGCGGGTCTTGGTCGGGCCGATAACGGTGTACATGGGCAGTCCTTTGATATGCTTGGCCGCATCTGAGGCAAGATCGGCGGCAAAGTCCAGCCGCGCCCTAGCGTCCGGCCATGACCGAAAGGCGCAGGAAACTGCGCTCGACCAGTGCCATTTGCGGGGCGCGCTGGGCGGCGGACCGAAGCTGAAGGTCAAGGTCGATCAGGATCTGGATCGCCTGTTCCAGCCGCACGAGACCCAGCTTTTGCGCCTGCCGCACCATCCGGTCGCGGCGCGGCCCAAAGACCGGCGGACGCAGCCGCGCAATCCCCGATCCCGGCCCACCGGGGTCCGAGGCCGCCGTATGCAGCGCGCGGAAATGGCGGATCGCGAAGATGCACAGCGTCACGGGCTGTACGCCCTGACCCTCAAGGCGCTGCATCAGCGGCCCAATGCGACCGGTTTCCGCCTCGGCGATCACGTTAAGCAGATCGTCGGTCTCGGCATCCACAGTCGCGGGCGCGGAAAGCTGCACCTCGTCTACAGTCAGCGGTGTGCTGTCGCCAAGCTTGTAGAGCGCGACCTTTTCCAGCGTTTGCCGAAAATCGCCCGGATCAATCGACTGGGCCAGAGCCGTCAGCGAAGCCATCGTATCAGCGGGGATATCGCGCAGGCCCGCGCGGGCAAGGTCGGCCTCTATCTCGTCGCGAGTGGGCGGATTGTCGTAGATGCCGATGGATACCGCACTGGGATGCTTCTCAAACGCCTTGCGCAGGGAAGACTTGGCATTCAGACCGCCCGCCGTCACCACGATCTGCGCGTCGCCGGGGTTCCAATCATCCAGCGCGGTGGCGACCGTGTCGGCCAGCCCGTCCGCCGCATCCTCGACAAAGGCGACACGCGGTCCGGGGAAAAACCCCTGCGCCTTCACCGCGTCAAGCAACAGCGCAGGCTCTCGCCGCAGATCGGCGGCGGGAATGCGCGTCAGCCGCATCTCTTCTTCGCCCTGCGGGCCAACGATATTCGCGATAAGTTCCTGCCGCTTCAAGGCGACGCGCATGGCATCGGCCCCGAAGATCAACGCCCCCGCCGCATCCGGGCCGGGTCGCGCGAAATAGCGATTTGCATCGCGCGCGTTCAGTTTCATCTAAAGATCGAGCGCCAGAAGCCGGGTCACGGTGCGATCCGCGAGGATGGTCATCAGCCGCGCGCTGGCATCGACCCCCGCCGATTCCAGCGACAGGGCCGTGCCCGTCGCCGAATAACCGGTGAAGCCTTTCACCGTATCAGTCAGGATCACCTCATCCGTGTCGATCCTCTTCAGCGTGATGCGGGCAGAGCCGATCAACTGGTAGCGCGTGGTCACATCGTTGACCGTCACGCCCAGCGCGTCCGACGAAGTCGCGATGGAATATTCCAGAGTATAGGCAGGCGCCGTAGCCTGCCCCAATCGCGACTCCAGGGCGTCGAGATATAGAAACTCTGTCCGGCTTGAGGGATCGCGCGCCTGAACCGCGCCTTGCAGGGCGTTGCCGGCGCCGCCCGGCGCATAGACGGGTGAAAACCCGCAACCCGCGACAAGCGCGGCCAGCATCAGGCAGGCGATACGGCGGTTAAACGACGACATTGACGATCCGTCCCGGCACGACGATCAGCTTTTTCGGGGATCCCCCGTCCAAAGCCTTCTTCACAGCTTCGTCTTCGAGGACCAGCTTTTCAACCTCTTCCTTGCCCATGTCCTTGGGCACGGTGATTTCAGACCGGCGTTTGCCATTGACCTGGATGGGCAGGGTCACGCTGTCTTCGACAAGCATCGCCTCGTCCGCCTTGGGCCACGGCGCGTCTGCGATCAGGCCCTTACCGCCCAGATCGGACCAGATTTCTTCGGCCAGATGCGGGGTCATGGGGGACATCAACTGCACGAGAGTCATCAGCGCGTCTTGCTGCGCCACCTTCGAGGCATCCGATTTCTGCAAGGTGGCGGTGAAGGCGTAAAGCTTGGCGATGGCGGAATTGAAGCCAAAGCTGTCGATGGCGTTCGTCACGTCGCGGATGGTCTTGTGCATCTCGCGCAAGAGCGTCTCGTCCTGCTTTGCGTCGCCGTCGGCCATCTCCTTGATGCGGCTCGACAAGTTATAGACGCGGTTGAGGTGCTTATAGGCAGCCTCGGCCCCTGCCGCCGTCCATTCCACGTCGCGTTCGGGCGGGCTGTCGGACAGGACGAACCAGCGTGCGGTATCGGCACCATAGGCTTCGATGATCGAGATCGGATCGACGACGTTCTTCTTGGATTTCGACATCTTGGCCGAGGGAATCACCTCGACCGACGCGCCATCCTTCTTGCGCACGATCCCGCCACCCCGGGATTCGACCTCTTCTGGGAAGAGGTATTCGGGCCGTCCGTTCTTGCCGGGGACCTGGTAAATCTCATGCGTGACCATGCCTTGGGTGAACAGCGCGTCGAAAGGTTCGATCGCCGTATCGGGCAGGTGGCCGCAGATGTTCATCGCCCGCGCGAAGAACCGCGAATAGAGAAGGTGCAGGATCGCGTGCTCGATCCCGCCGATATACTGGTCCACGTTCATCCAGTATTCTGCGTCATCCGCCGTGGTCGGCGTTTCAGCGCGCGGCGCGGTGAAGCGGGCGAAATACCAGGACGAATCGACGAAGGTGTCCATCGTGTCCGTCTCGCGCTTCGCTGCCTTGCCGCACGAGGGACAGTCGGTGTCGCGCCAGGTCGGATGCCGGTCCAGCGGGTTGCCGGGCGTGTCGAAACTGACATCATAGGGCAGCTCGACTGGCAGGTTTTCCTTTTTCTCCGGCACCACGCCGCAATCGTCGCAATGGACCACCGGAATCGGACAGCCCCAATAGCGCTGACGCGACAAACCCCAGTCACGCAGACGAAACTTCGTCATCCCGCGTCCAAGCCCACGCTCTTCGAACCAGTCGATGGTGATGTCGATCGCCTCTTGCGAGGTCGCCTCGGTGATCCCGGCGAAATGATTAATAAAGACGACCGGCACGGATTTTTCGGGCACAAGCGCTTCGGTGCCGACCTCGGTCTCTTCGCCGGGCAGGTAAAAGGCGTTGCGCACCATCAGATCGTACTTGCGGGCGAAATCGAGATCGCGCTGGTCATGTGCCGGGCAGCCAAAGACAGCACCGGTACCGTATTCCATCAGAACGAAATTCCCGACCCAGATCGGCAATTCGCGGTCTTCTGCGGGGTGGCGCACGGTCAGTCCGGTGTCAAAGCCGAGCTTTTCGGCCTTTTCCAGCGCTTCCTCTGTCGTCGCGCCCTTGCGGCATTCGGCAAGGAACCCGGCCAGCTTGGGATCGTCCGCCTCAAGCGCCTTGGCGAGCGGGTGATCGGGCGAGATCGCGATGAAGCTGGCGCCATGCATCGTATCGGGGCGCGTCGAATAGCAGGTGATCGTGTCGATACCATGGGCCGGGGCGGTCAGGGCAAAGTCGATCTCAAGCCCGCGCGAGCGTCCGATCCAGTTGCGCTGCATCGTCTTGACCTTGTCGGGCCAGTTATCCAGCCCGTCGAGCGCGTCCAAAAGCTCTTCTGCCATGTCGGAAATCTTGAAGAACCACTGCGTCAGCTCGCGCCGTTCCACCTCGGCGCCCGACCGCCAGCCGCGCCCGTCGATGACCTGCTCGTTCGCAAGAACCGTCATGTCGACCGGGTCCCAGTTCACGACGGCGTTCTTGCGGTAGACGAGGCCCTTTTCGAGGAAATCGAGAAACAGCGCCTGCTGCTGACCGTAATATTCCGGATCGCAGGTGGCGAACTCGCGGCTCCAGTCGATCGACAGGCCCAGCGGCTTCATCTGTCCGCGCATGTCGGCGATATTGCTATAGGTCCAGTCCGAAGGGTGCCCGCCGATTGCCATCGCAGCGTTTTCCGCCGGCATGCCGAACGCGTCCCAGCCCATTGGATGCAGAACGCTGAACCCGGCAGAGGATTTGTAGCGCGCCACCACGTCGCCCATCGTGTAGTTTCGCACGTGACCCATGTGAATGCGGCCCGACGGGTAGGGAAACATCTCAAGCACATAGTATTTCGGCTTCGACGGATCGCGGCGCGCGGTAAAGCTGCCGGCTTCATCCCATGCGGCCTGCCATTTCGGTTCGATGTCCTGGGCGGAATAACGGGTCATCTGCTGGATCGGTCCTTGAGACATGAAAACGCCGGGCGCATGGCCCGGCGTGGTGATACTGGGCGGACCCCGCGGGGTCCAGTGCGGGCGCTACAGTCCGCTGTCACGCACACGAAGCTGCCGCGCACGCGTCAGAATCGCATCCTCGACGGCGCGCACGGTCTGCGCGCTGGCCGACCGGCCGTTCCGCGTCTGCAGCGCGACATTCAGCGACCGGGCATCAAGCGCGGGGTCCTGCACATACACAGTCGCGCGATACGGCGTGCCGCCACCGGGCGGCGTGCCGAATCCGGTGCTGATCACGCCCGAGAACGGATCAGCCGCCTGGATCGGCAGGAAATCGAGAACCTCGAGCGACGCGGTCCACAGGTACTTGTTCACCTCGATGGTGACATTGGGATCGTCGTTGTTCGCGAAGAGATCAAAGACAGAGCCACGTTCGCGCCGCTCTGCCCGCTGCCGTGCAAGGGGCGTGTTCTGACGCTGCTCCAGCACCGCATCACTTACGCCGGTCGAATCCGACCGCTCGAAAATGCTGAGCCTGTCGCTTCCGCACGCGGTCAGCGTCGTTATAAGTAGTCCGCCGATGGTCAGTCTGACGAGATTTCTGCCGATCATGGCGCGTGCTCCCGGTATCGTCTCAAGTTGGCCCGGTGTATCTTGCAGGCCCCTTTGCCACAAGGCGTTTTACGCGCAGGAACAACAAGGCAGCCGGTTATCACTGTGACATAGGTGCATCAATTCGGGGGGCATCCACCCATGGGCATTTGGGGTTCCTTGCATTCATCGGCGCTTGGAGCGACACAGCAGCATACTCAAGTCGGAGCCTCCGGGTTGAGGTGCACCTTTTAATGAATGAGGGAAAACCATGAAAAAGGTTCTCTTTGCTACGACCGCTCTCGTCGGCTCCGCGGGTGTCGCCGCAGCTGATGTTGCAATCACCGGCGCCGCAGAAATGGGCGTTTACGGCGGCACTGGTAACGTCGGCGGCACTGGTACGCTCCAGTTCTTCACCGACATCGACGTCACCTTCACCATGTCGGGTCAGACCGACGGTGGTCTCACCTTCGGCGCGTCGATCGATCTCGACGAGTCGGACGGTGCAAACCAGACCGCTGCTCAAGCTGCTGCCAACGCACCGGCACAGGGCGCATCGAACGCATTTGGTCCCGCCACTCAAGGCGGCGAGTCGATTTTCGTCTCCGGTTCTTTCGGCACCCTGACCATGGGTGACACCGACGGTGCGTTTGACTGGGCCATGCAGGAAGTCGGCATCGGCGGCACGCTGAACGACGACCACACCTCGCACCCCGGCTTCAGCGGTAACTCGGGTCTTGACGGTGCAATCGACGGTCAGGTCGCTCGCTACGACTACTCGTTCAGCGGCTTCTCGTTCGCTGTGTCGGCAGAAGTTCCGAACGCAGCAGCTGGCAACGTCGTCTACGGCGTTGGCGCCAAGTACACCTTCTCGGGTATCTCGGCTGGCGACATCAATGTCGGCGTCGCTTACCAGGGTCAGGGCGCTGTTTCTATCTACGGTGCAAGCATCGACGCCAGCCTGTCCGGCGGCTTCCGCGGCATCCTGAACTACTCGCGTCGTGATGGCG
>CBFIJK010000001.1:0-184473 GCA_965662745.1 uncultured Paracoccaceae bacterium | reverse complement strand
GCTTCAGGCGCACCACTTTATCCTGTACCTCCCAGATACAGTATTGATCAAATCTCTGGACATCCGCGGCGCGTGGATGGTTCATGTTTGCGATAAAAATCAGGAATCTGACGGGGAGACGGATATGAAGACGCTATTGATGGGGGCGGCTGCCCTTGCGCTCGGTGCGACGGCAGCGATGGCCGATGTGAAGGTCGGGATGATCACTACGCTTTCGGGCGGCGGTGCGGGCCTTGGGATCGATGTGCGCGACGGGTTCATGCTCGCGATCGAACAATCCGGGCGCGACGATATCGAGGTCGTGATCGAGGACGATCAACGCAAGCCCGATATCGCGGTGCAGCTGTCCGACAAGATGATCCAGTCAGAGCGTGTCGATGTCATGACGGGCATCATCTGGTCCAACCTCGCCATGGCCGTCGTGCCCTCGGCAACCGCTCAGGGCGTGTTCTATCTCTCGCCCAATGCCGGGCCGTCTGCGCTGGCGGGCAAGGGGTGCCATCCGCTCTATTTCAACGTCGCATGGCAGAATGACAATCTGCATGAAGGCGCGGGCGCTTATGCGAATACCGCCGGGTATGCCAACAGCTTCATCCTCGCGCCCAACTATCCGGCGGGCCAGGATGCGCTGACCGGGTACAAGCGCACCTTCGAGGGCGAACTTGCTGGCGAAGTCTACACCCAGCTTGGCCAGACCGATTACGCCGCCGAGATCGCACAGATCCGCGCCTCGGACGCCGATAGCGTATTCTTCTTCCTGCCGGGCGGAATGGGGATTTCCTTCCTCAAGCAATACGCCGATTCCGGTGTCGATCTGCCGGTTGTCGGTCCTGCGTTCAGCTTTGACCAAGGCATCCTGCAGGCTGTCGGGGATGCGGCGCTGGGCGTTGTGAACACCTCGCAATGGTCCAAGGATCTGGATAACGAGACGAACGCCGCGTTTGTCGAGAGCTTTCAAGCCACTTATGACCGTCTGCCCTCTCTCTACGCGAGCCAGGGCTTTGACACGGCCAACTTGCTGATTTCCGCGCTTGAGACTGCAGATCCTTCGGACAAGGAGGCGTTTCAGGCCGCGCTGGAGGCTGCGAATTTCGACAGCACGCGCGGTGAGTTCCGGTTCGGGCCGAACCATCACCCGATCCAGACGATCTATGCACGTGAGGTGATCCAGGAAGGCGATGTCTTCACCAACAGGATCATTGGCGTCGCGCTTGAAGATCACGGGGATGTCTACGCCGCCGAATGCAGCATGTGATTTTCGGCCCGGCCCCGTGATTGGGGCCGGGCCGCTAGCGGGGCACTATCCCAGAAACGCCTGAATGGCCGCGATCTCGGGTTTGGCAATTTCATGACCGCCGGGGTGCATCAGATGCTCTACGGGGGTACCCTGCGCTTCGAACCAGCCGATCAGGGATTGAGTCATGGGTTCGGGGCAGATCGGATCGGACTTGCCAGCCGTCACCAGAACCCGCGTGGCCGAGAGACCGGGCACCCTGCCGGGATCCCACGGCACCAGCGGATGCATGAGGACGAGGTCGGTGAAAATCTCTGGCCGTGCGAAAGCGACGGAGGCGAGGATATTCGCCCCGTTCGAATAGCCAAGCCCGATCACGCGATCCGCCTTCACCCGCGCTTTGGCGTCGGAAAGGAACGCCGCCATCGCATCGGTGCGAATGGCCAGATCGTCCATGTCGTAGACGCCCTCGCCGGTGCGGCGAAAATAGCGGTTCGCGCCATGCTCGCTGACATCCCCGCGCGGAGAGATCACATGCGCATCAGGGATCAGATCCTGCGCGAAGGTGTGAAATTGCGTCTCATCCCCGCCCGTCCCGTGGAAAGTGAAGAAAAGAGGGCCGCCCTCGGCCCCCTTCGTTTCCTTGGTGATATAGCTCATCTCAGCCCTCGATCGGCTCAAGGTATTTCGTTTCAAGCACCTCGCGCAAATGCTCGTGCTGCGAGGGCAGTTTCAGCGCCTCGCCGAGATGCGCGGTGTCCTCGTCGCGGTCAAACCCCGGCTCGTTCGTGGCGATCTCGAACAGAACGCCGCCGGGTGTGCGAAAGTAGATGGCCCAGAAATAGTCCCGGTCAATCACCGGGGTTACCTGATAGCCGGTGTCCGACAGCGCCTTGCGCACAGCGAGCTGCTTTTCCCGGTTCTCGACCGCAAAGGCGATGTGGTGCACCGATCCCGCGCCCTGATCGGCAAGATGCGCGCCGGGGAGCGTTTCGACGTCGATCACGTTTGCCTCGTTGCCGCCATTCACGGCAAAGCGTGTGACAGAGCCGTCGCGCTCTTGCTCTTCATAGCCCATGAACTTCAAGAGCTCTGCCGTCGCGCCATCATCCTTGAGACGCATCGACGCTGAATGAAATCCCCGGATCGCCTCATCGGCGCCGACGCCGTTGCCCGTCCAGGGCGCGCGGTCATCCTCGGCCTCGATCAGCGCGAACTCGTCGCCATCGGGCCCGGTGAATTCAATCCGAGCCTCGCCGAACGCTGCCGTTTCGCGCAGACCCTGGATTCCGTGATTGCCCAGCCGCTCTTTCCAGTAGGGCAAAGTGCCCTGCGGCACGGCGAACCCGGTGATGCCGACCTCTCCAGCCCCATGCCGGCCGCGCTTTGCACCGGTGAAGGGGAAATACGTCATGACGGATCCGGGCGTTCCGACCTCATCGCCGTAATACAGGTGATAGACATGCGGCGCGTCGAAATTGACCGTCTTCTTTACCCTGCGAAGACCAAGGGTCTTGGTGAAGAAATCGTTGTTCGATTGTGCTCCGCTGGCCAGAGACGTCACGTGGTGCAGACCTTTGATATCGGTAATCATGCGGATGTTCCTTTCGATATGGCATTCTCGCCCTTGGCCTCAGATGTCGTGGTTTCGCTACGAATTGAAACAGGCATCCCGGCACGGATTCTGTGCAGGAACGCACCTTTGGCGCTGCACTCGGCGCCTGGCATTGCGCGTATTTGAACGATTAAGCCACCGTTCATGCCCGGCGCATACAGTGACAGCGGGGAAATTGAACGAGGTGGTGGGATGTCCGCGCAACCAAACGCGCCGGTCATCATCAAACGCAAGAAGGTCATTGCAGGCGGCGGGCACCATGGCGGTGCCTGGAAAGTCGCCTATGCGGACTTTGTGACGGCGATGATGGCGTTCTTCATGTTGATGTGGCTCTTGAACGCAACGACGGAAAAGCAGCGGAAGGGGATCGCGGATTACTTCAATCCGACGATCCCGGTGAACCGGATTTCCGGCGGGGGCGAAGGATCTTTTGGCGGCACAAACATCTTTTCCGAACAGACGCTCGCCAAGAACGGAACCGGCGCCAGCCAGAGGCGCCCCACCGAACAGCGCGAGGCGCGTGGGTCTACCGGCACCGATGCCGAGGCGACCAAGGACGGCAGTGCCGAGGCGGCAGAGGCCGGGCTTCAGGCGACCAAAGCCGCGCTTGAAGAGATGCTGACTGGCCAGTCAGGCGACAGCGACGTCAGCCCCGAAATCAAACGCCACATCGTTCTACGCGTCACGGACGAAGGGCTGATCGTCGAGCTTTTTGATCTTCCCGATGTCGCGCTTTTCGATGGGGCGACGGACACACCGCGCCCGATCCTGATCGCCCTGACGCGCATGATTTCCGGCCTGTTTCTAGCGACGCCAAATCTGGTCGCCGTCGAAGGACATGTCAGCGCCGAGGCGATCGTGCGCGCCAACCGCGACGATTGGGGGCTTTCCATGGACCGCGCCGCACGCGTCCGGAACTTGATGGAACTTGGCGCGCTCGCACCGGGCCGGTTCGACCGTGTGACGGGCCATGCCGACAGGGAACCTGCCGCACGCAACCCGATGGCACCCCGCAATAACCGGATAGAGATCATTCTTCTGCGCTAGGGACTCATTGCCGAGAATTTTAGACGTTAGCGCGCCATTAAGCCTGCGCGCCTAATGCTGAGGCCAAGACATAAGGTTGCAGCAGAAAGGCGCAGTCATGACCATTTCATCCTCTCTTGCGGCGGGGGTCGCGGGGCTTAACGCCAACGCAACGCGCCTTGCCACGATTTCAGACAATATCGCGAACTCGTCGACCTACGGCTACAAGCGGGCGCAATCGGATTTCCACTCTCTCGTCATCCAGGGCGCTGGTGGATCGTCCTATTCGGCGGGCGGCGTCAGATCGACCACAATGCGGGTGATCGACGAGCGAGGTCCTCTGATTTCCACGTCGAACCCGACGGATTTCGCGATCAGCGGGCGCGGCATGCTTCCTGTCACGACGGCCGTTTCCGTCAAGAACGACAATGGCAACCTGCCGCTGCAACTGATGACGACCGGGTCTTTTCGGCCCGATGATACAGGTCTTCTGGTGAATGAAACCGGCCAGGTCCTGATGGGCTGGCCTGCGAATATCGACGGCACGATCCCCAGCTTTCCGCGCGACACCATCGCCGGGCTTGAACCGGTGCGCGTCGGGGTCAACCAGTTCGCGGGCGACCCGACGACCAGCATGACGCTTGGCGTGAACCTTCCCGCCACCGCGACAGAGTTGGGATCGGCAGGCGACAGCGAGGATCTGTCGATCGAATATTTCGGCAACATGGGCACCTCCGAGACGCTGGACATCACCTTCACGCCAGAGGTGCCTCCCGCAGGCACCCAAAACACCTGGAGCATGACCATCCACGACAGTGCGGCGGGCGGGGCGGTCGTCGGACAGTTCACCCTCGAATTTGACAACAGCCGTGCAACGGGCGGAACGTTGAGCGATGTCGCGGTTGTTTCGGGCGGGCCCTATGACGACACGACCGGCATCATCACCCTGGCTGCAGCAGGCGGGCCGATCGAGCTCAATATAGGAACCTATGGGGATCCCAACGGGATGACGCAGCTGTCCGACAGCTTTGCGCCCACCGCTATCGAAAAGAACGGATCGCCGGTCGGCAACCTGACCTCTGTGGAAGCGGACGCGAACGGGTTCCTGCACGCGATCTACGACATTGGCTTTACCCGGACGATCTATCAGATTCCGCTTGTCGATGTCCCCAATCCCAACGGTCTCGTCGCGCTGAGCGATCAGGCGTATGAGGTGTCGCCCGAAAGCGGCGCGTTCTTCCTGTGGGATGCGGGCGACGGCCCGACCGGGGAACTGATCGGCTATTCGCGCGAGGAAAGCGCCACGGATGTGGCCGCCGAACTGACGCAGCTGATCCAGACGCAACGCGCCTATTCATCGAACGCCAAGGTGATCCAGACGGTGGAGTTGTCTTTTGCCGTCGCCACCGATTTGCCGGTCGAGATCTCGTTCTGTGTCTTCGACAGGGATGAATTGATCCCCTTGAGCGTCTGAAGTGCGACCATTGCACTGTTGTTGGTCAGGATGCTGGACATGACTGTTCCTTTCGTCCGTCGGCGGGTTCAACCGCCGTGATTTCGCGCGAAATTGCGCTTGTTCCGGTCATTCTGACCTTGGCCGGGTCGCCCCCAGACTCGTCGCTTTGGACGCGGGATGAGGTATGATTGCAGGGGTTTAAGCCTTCCCTAAGCTGCGCCATTCGATTGCGGCGCATTTGAATCGAAGGCTTCAGGCGGTACGGGTCAGGCGGCCCGCTCCTGGTGCGAGGCTGCGTGCGGCGCCAGTCGCATCGTAGGTTTTCAGATCGCCCACACCATGCAGTGCCTGTATCCGGGCGCGTGCCCGCATGAGGCCAAGCCGAACAGCGCCAAGCAGGCGTTCGTTTTCCTGCGCGGCCTTCTTCAAACGGGCGATATCGGATGGATCGGTTGGGGCCAGGTGTGACAGCGCCCGTTCCTTTCGCGCTGAAATCGCTGCCAGATCGCCGAACCGGCCCGACAGGATGGCGGCCTTTTCCTCTGCGCTGAGTGACAGGACATCGGCGACGCTCATTCCCCGGCCTCGCTGCGCTTGACGAGGCTTTGAAAGATGGTTTCCGCTAGGCCAATCCCCCCCGTCTCCGCCATCTTCTCGGCCTGCGCCTGCCTGAGGAACGAGGCGAACTGGTCCTCGCCCGCCCCGCCGCCGAACGGTGATGGCGCGGCGTCCAGCCTGGCGCTCTTCAGCATTTCGGACAGGAACTGCGCCTCAAGTTTTTCGGCAACTGCCCTTAGTGGCTCATTTCGTGAAGTCTGCGGTGAAATCGGTAGAATTTGCATTATTTCCTCCGTTCTGGCGGCATCACTGCCCCAAACCGGTAAAGATGCGGTAACCTGATGCGGGCAGATTGGCACCATGACGCCAAACACAGCCCCCAGCTTGATGACCTTTGCGGTCGCGGCCCCAGCGCCTGCTTCCGTCCCTCTGGCGATTCCCGGTGAACCCGGCACAGAGTTCGCGGTGATGGTCGGGGAGGCGTTGATCGACATTGCGCCGGACGCGGCCATGGATCACATCGGATTGATCGTGGAACGTACGCCCGTGGAACTCCCGACGACGGACCTTCAGGCTGAGGTGAAGGATGTGATCGAGAGGGCCGATGACGGTATTGTCGAGCTGCCTTCTGCCGGCTTCACTCTGCTGCAGTCGCCAAGCTCCCCTGCACATGTGGCCCTCCTGAAAGGGCCTGTGGCGGTGGACGTCCCGTCAGCCGTCGCGCCAACCCGGCCAGAAGGCGGTCCAAAGGTTCCGCCCGTAGCTAGCGACCCTCGACTGCCGATGACTCCTCAATCATCGCTGCCCACGGGTAATTTCATCGTCCGGTCGCATGTCGCCCCTCGCGCAGCGCCTTCGATCCCGTTTGCAGATACTGGCCAAAATGCACCGAAACTAACGCCCGCCGAACCGTATGAGATTGCAACCACATCCCAGATTGCCCCGATGGTTGGGAAAACAGACCCGAAGGGCCCGCATAAGGAGGATTACCCAAACGCACTTCTCGCCCGGGCGGCTCGCCGCGGTGCCGATTCTGAGGGTCAAATCATCACACTGGACACTGTTCTTCAGCGCGCGGAACCGGAACATGTGAAACTGGAGGTCTCAAAACGCGGCGCCGCAGAAATGCGCGTGCCCGCGCCGTCTGCAGGTCGCGAAAGTGGCCCGGCGCACCCCGGAAAGCCATCAGAGATCATTGCTCAAGCCCATCCCGCTTCGCTCGGGCCGAAAGGCGAGATGCCGGTTCTTTCGGAAACCGGAAAGAACGCGACGGCAGCACCGATCCCGCAGCCTTTCGTCAACCCGCTTGCCACGCATGTCAGCGCACTGCCCAGCGACCACAGCCTGGTGGCACTGTCTCAGGCTAGTCAAATTCCCCGAGCCGCGATCCAGAATGAGATTTCGCCAAAACCTGTCGAACAGGCGTTTCCCAAGGCGGTGCCGTCCAGCCCGCGTGACGCAATTCACGAAGCACCGATTTCCGTATCGCGCCCCAATGAAGCGGTTCAAGTGACCTTGAGGCAAGCAATTGCACCTCTGCCCGCGCCCAAGCTGCCAATCGAGACGCTTCAGAACGCGGCGCCGATCCCTGCAGTGGACCGGATCGACGTCTTGGCACCGGAACAGGCCGAATTCTCTTCAACGCCAGTGGCGCAGGATGAGGCGCCGATCCGCACATCACGCAACGCGCGCCCGGACCTTCCGGCGGCGCCGCCAGTCCGGCAGATCCTGGCGGCAGTCATCGCCAACCCATCCGCGCAAAGCGTCGAGATTGCGCTGCACCCGGAAGAGCTTGGCAAGGTCGAGATCAGGATGACCGGACGCGGCGATGAAATGTCGATCCAGATCATCGCGCAGCGCGATGATACGGCCGCGCTCTTGCGGCGGCACCTGCCCGATCTTGCCGCCGAATTCCGGCAAATGGGCTTTACCGATCTCAATTTCAGCTTCGGCGAGGACCGGCAGCACCACCCGGCGGCCACCGATGGTCACCGCGTCGGTGAAGGGCTGATCCGCATGGACGCGGACACGACGCCCATCCCCATGACGACGATTCCAACAGACCGCCTCAACCTCAGGGTATGATCAGATGATAACCACCTTAGACGGCGCGCAGGCCGCCCCGCAGACCAGCAAACCCGCCAACGCCAAGACAGAGACATCCGAAAGCAAGATCTCGTCGGATTTCGAGACTTTCCTGCAGATGCTGACGGTCCAGATGGAAAATCAGGACCCGCTCAATCCGATCGCGTCCGAGGATTTCGCCGTTCAGCTGGCGACGTTCTCGGGTGTGGAACAACAGGTGCGCACGAACGACCTGCTTCAGGCCATGACCGCCGCCTTCGCGCAATCGGGTGTCGCGGGTGTGGCTGACTGGATCGGGAAAGAGGCGCGGGTCGAAGGCGTGCTACGGGTCGATGGCAGCACCCTTGCGCTTCAGACCGACGTTCCGGCCACGGCGACGCGCAGCGAACTCGTGGTGCGGCAAGGCGATCGGGATGTGGCGCGGATCGATCTTGGGCGCAGCGATGGCGAGATGTCGTGGTCGGGACGCGACGCGCGTGGATCGGCGCTTCTCCCAGGTGATTATTCGGTCAGTGTCGAGCATTTCAGCGGCACCTCCAGTCTTGGCGAAACCCCCGCCGTATCCTACGCCCGCATTGCCGAGGCGCGGATCGAGGGCGGCGATACGAGGTTGATCACGGCTAGCGGGCAGGTGCTTGGGACGGATCAGATCACCGGTTTGCGGGCGAACTGAAGTCTGGGCTTCGGCGGTGACTTGCCAAGATCGCCGCGAATGACCATGGCTGCGGCCCATGGAACGCACGGGAAGCATACCCCTATCGCTGTCGCGGGCGCTGGCCGATCAAGGGCTGGGTAGCGGGGATTGGGTGCTCTTGCCCGGCGGCAGGGTCAATCACTGCTGGAAGCTGGGGCAGGTGGTCGTCAAACTCTTTCGGCCCGAGGCTGACACACCGCTGTTCCGCAATGACCCAGGCGCCGAATACCCCGCGCTAAAGGCTTTTTCATCTTTGAACCTCGCGCCGAAGCCGACTGCGCGGGGTGATCACGAAGGCCAACATTGGATCGCGATGGAGGCCCTGGATGGAACAGAACCCAAGGATGCTGACGGTGCCCGGGCGTTGGCCCGGCTGCACCGGGAAGAGCCCTTGGCTGGTTTGCCGGTTCTCTCAGGATCAAAGCTGACCGAGCAGTGCGACGAGATGATCGCGAGCCTTTCGCCCGAATACGCAGCCCAACTGGCCGCGCCGCGGCTGGACTGTCCCGATCTGCCGACCCAGGCACAGCTTCATGGCGATCCGGTTCTGGCGAACATGGTGCAGACAGCGCGGGGCGTGCGGCTCATCGACTGGCAATGTCCGGCCATCGGGGACCCGGCGATTGATCTCTCGGTCTTCCTGTCGCCGGGCATGAGACGGCTTTATGGCGGCGACACGCTGACTGGTCAGGCGCTGGATGATGTTCTGACGGCTTACGGCGACCGCACACTCATCGAGACTTACCACATTGCAGCGCCGTTCCTGCATTGGCGGATCGCGGTCTATTGCGCTTGGATGGCTGAGAGGGGCTGGCCCGGCTACGCCGAGGCGTTTGCAGAAGAAGTGGCTTGGCTCGATACGATCTAAATCAGGGTGCCCGCCCAGACCGAAACGCCGACCACTGCGCCGCCGAGGGCCATCCACACGAAAGGCATGTAGCGCTGGCCGCGCGAAGGCTCTGGATCCTGCCCCTGCCGGATCAGCGCCGATTCGGCGTAATGCGGCAGTTTCGGACCGAACCGGGACAACACGCGTACGGTGCGGAACAGATCGCGCGCCAAGGCCTTGGGGCCAATGTTCTCGCGAATGTAGCGCTCGACAATGGGCTGTGCGACGGACCAGATATTGATCTGCGGGTTGAGCGATCGCGCCACGCCCTCGACCACGACCATTGTGCGCTGCAACAGAATAAGCTCTGTCCGCGTTTCCATGCCGAAGCGTTCGGTCACCTCAAAAAGGTAGTTCAGCAGGCGCCCCATGGACACCTGCGTCGCATCCAGCCCGAAGATCGGCTCTCCCACGGCGCGCAGGGCGCGGGCGAATTCATCGACATCGCGGTCGGCGGGGACATAGCCAGCCTCGAAATGGACCTCGGCGATGCGGCGATAGTCTTGCCGGATGAAGCCAAAAAGGATCTCGGCATAGACCCGGCGGGTGTATTCGTCGATCCGCCCCATGATCCCGAAATCAATCGCGATGATATCGCCATCGGGCGCGATCTTCAGGTTTCCCTGATGCATGTCGGCATGGAAATAGCCGTCGCGCAGGGCGTGGTTGAGAAAGAGACGCAGCACCCGTTCCCCAAGCGCGCGCCGATCATGGCCCGCCGCGTCGATGGCGACGATGTCCCCGGCCTGTTCGCCCTCGACCCAGTCGAGCGTCATCACGCGGCGCGAGGACAGGAACCATGCGACACGCGGCACCTGAAAGCCTTCGTCCTTGGCGGTATTCGCAGCGAATTCAGCGGCGGCGGACGCCTCTAGCCGCAAATCCAATTCGCCCGTCACGACACCGTCGAAATGCTTGATCACGTCCATTGGACGCAACCGGCGCGCCGAAGGCGCAAGCCATTCGATCAGCGTGGCGGCGAGGTAGAAAGCGTCAACATCCTTGCGGAATGCTTTTTCGATGCCGGGGCGAAGCACCTTCACCGCGACCTGCCGACCGCCGTCTTTCAGCCGCGCCTTGTGCACTTGCGCGATCGAGGCGGCGGCAACCGGTTCGGACAGGTGTGAAAACAGGCTGTCCCAGGGCTGTTCCAGCTCGGTTTCGATGGTGCGCTTGGCCTCGGCCAGCGGGAAGGGCGGCAGCTTGTCCTGCAAGACCCGAAGCTGCATCGCCAGTTCCTCGCCCACCACGTCGGGGCGGGTCGACAGGATCTGGCCGAACTTGATGTAGGCCGGGCCTAGTGCGGTCAGCGCGCGTGTGACGGGCGGCAGATCGGGATCGCCCTTGTAGCCGAGCCAGGCAAAGGGCCACCCTAGGATACGCGCGCCAAGCCGAAGCGTCTTGGGCGCCTGGAAGGCATCAAGCACCACGCGCATTGCGCCAGTCCGTTCAAGCGTCGCTCCGGTGCGGATCAGCCGCCAGATATTGTGCGGGCCTCTCAAATCTTCCAGCCCGAATGCAGGGCGGCGATGCCCATGGACAGGTTGCGGTATTTCACCTGCTCGAACCCGGCGATGCGGATCATCCCGGCAAACGTGTCCTGATCGGGAAATTTACGGATCGATTCGACAAGGTATTGATAGCTGTCCCGATCATTGGCGATGGCCTGTCCCATGGCCGGGATCACGTTGTAGGAATAGCGGTCATAGGCCCATTGCATCGCGGGCACGGGAAGCTGGCTGAATTCCAGCACCATCAGGCGACCGCCGGGTTTGAGGACGCGAAACGCCTCGTCCAGGGCCTCTTGCGGGCGGGTCACGTTCCGAATGCCAAAGCTAATGGTGTAGACGTCGAAACTGGCATCGTCGAAGGGCAGCGCCATCGCGTCACCGACAACCCAGTCCAGCCGGTCCGCCATCGCCTCGGCATCCGCACGCTGGCGGCCCGAGATCAGCATCGATTCGGTCATGTCGCAGACGACCGCGCTCGCCCCTGGCGCGCGGCCAAGGAAGCGAAAGGCGATATCGCCTGTCCCGCCCGCAACATCGAGAAGGCGCTGGCCAGGCCGAGGAGCCAGCCAATCCATCATCGCATCCTTCCAGAGCCGGTGAATTCCCACCGACATCACGTCGTTCATGATGTCGTAGCGCGAGGCGACCGAGGTAAACACGCCATGGACGCGTCCGGCCTTGTCCTCTTCGCGGATCGTCTCATTCCCGAAATGGGTGGTTTTCTGGCTATCGTCACTCATCGCGGTCTTGTGCCTTTCGCAAACTCACCTTTCTTATAGGCGGCCCGGGGCCAGTGACAATGAAGGCACCGGGGATCGAGGGGTCGAAATGCCTGAACTACCCGAAGTCGAGACGGTTCGTCGCGGTCTGATCCCCGCGATGGAGGGCTGCGTGATCGAGCGCGCCGAGGTGAATCGCCCCGATCTGCGCTGGCCGCTGCCAGATCGCATGAGCGAGCGTTTGACCGGCGCACGCGTTCTTCGTCTGGGGCGAAGGTCGAAATACGTGCTCGTGGATCTGTCGACCGGCGAGACGCTGATCGTGCATCTGGGCATGTCGGGCCGGATGCAGGTGTCGGGTGTGACCATCGGGACGTTTCATTCCGATCACCCGGCCCCCGCAAAGCACGATCATGTGGTGTTTCACATGGAAAATGGCGCGCGCGTCACCTTCAACGATGCCCGCCGATTCGGGGCGATGGACCTCTGCGCCACCGATGGGATCGAAGGTCATTGGCTGATTTCCGAAATCGGGCCAGAGCCTTTGGGCAACAGTTTCGACGAGGATTACCTCGTCTCGCGCCTGAAAGGGCGCGCAATGCCGATCAAATCGGCGCTTCTCGACCAGCGAGTCGTGGCAGGTCTGGGGAATATCTACGTCTGCGAGGCGCTTTTTCGGGCAGGGATCGCGCCGACGCGAAAAGCAGGGCGGATTTCCGAACACCGAATCCGCAGCCTCGTGCCCATCATCCGAGAGGTTTTGTCAGAGGCCATCGCGGCAGGCGGTTCGTCCCTGCGCGATTACCGCCAAGCCGATGGAGAGCTTGGATATTTCCAACACACCTTTCGCGTCTACGGGCGCGAAGGCGGCCCATGCGTCACCCCGGGCTGCAAGACGCTGATCCGCCGCGTGGTGCAGTCGGGACGCTCATCCTTCTATTGTCCGCAATGCCAAAGATAGCTTGAACCGCGCCCCTCATCGGGTATGGATTCCTTTCTATTGGCAACCAGGCAGGCAGTTCTCATGGCCTTCAAGACGATCATCGTCGAAATCGACGACCATGTCGCGCTCATCAAACTGAACCGGCCCGACGCGCTGAATGCTCTCAATACCGAGCTTCTGGGCGAACTGGCCAAGGCGATGCGCGACGCGGATGCGAACGACAAGGTGCGCTGCATCGTGCTGACCGGGTCCGAAAAGGCCTTCGCCGCCGGGGCCGATATCGCCGAGATGAGCACGAAAAGCTTTGTCGACGTGTTCACCGAAGACATGTTCACCGCCGAAAGCGAGGCGATCCTGCGCATCCGCAAGCCGATCATCGCGGCCGTGTCGGGATATGCGCTGGGCGGCGGGTGCGAGCTTGCGATGATGTGCGATTTCATCATCGCCGCCGACACCGCGAAATTCGGCCAGCCCGAGGTGAACCTGGGCGTTATGGCCGGTCTTGGTGGCAGCCAGCGCCTGACGCGCTTTGTCGGCAAGTCCAAATCGATGGATATGAACCTGACGGGCCGCTTCATGGATGCCGAGGAGGCCGAACGATCCGGCCTCGTAAGCCGAGTGGTGCCCGCCAAGAAGCTGATGGAAACCGCGATGGCCGCGGCCCAGAAGATTGCCGAAAAATCCCAGATCACCGTGATGGCGATCAAGGAGGCGACGAACCGCAGCTACGAGACCACGCTGCGCGAAGGTCTTCAGTTCGAGCGGCGCGTGTTCCATTCGCTCTTTGCGACGGAGGATCAGAAGGAAGGCATGGCCGCCTTCCTCGAAAAGCGCGAACCGCAGTTCCGCGACAAGTAAGCTCAAAGTCCTGCAGAATCGGGCTTTGCAATTCGCGTGGCGTCGTCTATACGCCGCGCCAGACATGCGTGTGAGGCCCGCCTTGGCCAGAGAGCCCGGTATCGAACCCGGGGTCGGGTTGTCCCGCGCATCTACGCATTTTTGACGACCTGACAGACGAAAGAGACACACACATGGCGAATACGCCCCAGTCCAAGAAACGCGCCCGCCAGAACGAGGCGCGCTATGCCGTGAACAAGGCGCGCCGTTCGCGCATCCGTACCTACCTGCGCAAGGTCGAAGAGGCGATCGCCTCGGGCGATGCAGATGCCGCCAAGACCGCCCTGCGCGACGTTCAGCCCGAAATCATGCGCGGCGTCACCAAAGGCGTGATGCACAAGAACACGGCATCGCGGAAGATGTCGCGCCTGTCCTCGCGCGTCAAAGCGCTCGGATAAGCGATTCCCGGACAATATTTTCCGGACTATAGAGCGCGCCGCTTGCGGCGCGCTTTTGCGTTCGGGGTGTTGTAATTGGGACGCGCCGCTACGCTGGAAAAAGGGGAAATTCCGACTTCGTCCAGATTCATGCCGCGCCATCGCATTGGGCCGTTGCGACTCTGTCGGCGGGGTTGGTAGCTTCCTTCAGCAACGACTCGCCAAACGGGGGATGAGCCGCAAATCCCGCCCTGTGGGACAGCCGAACCGGACTTGCCACCGGTGGGGACAGGGCGACAAAGCGGCTTAGCATTTGCCGGATATTCCGGCCTGCTGAACGAGACCGACACTGCCGTGCGGTTTCGTGAAATCCGATAAAGGCGGCATGAAGAGGGACATGATCGGATTGGCCGAATAGGCCATCCGTTCTGATGAACGGCCTTCCTAATGCGTGCCGGATCATGTGTGGAACAGGCGCGCCGCGATCAGCGGTGCGGGCTGTTCCGTGCGTCCCTTTTCGCCCGTTCTATCGGGTCGATGTAACAAAGGCATGTCCGCTCTGGACTGCGCAGAAACATTGAAGTCGGGTAACGGGACAAGATGAGCAAGGAAATCTGGGACAGCGTGAAGGCGGACCTTCGGAAGCTTGTAGGCGATCACAACTACAGGAACTGGATCGAACCGCTGAACTTTCTGTCCGTCGATCAGGGGGTCGCCATGTTCTCGACACCTACAGCGTTCCTTGGCAACTGGGCTTCGCGCAACTACGGCGAAGCGATCATTGCGGGTTTTGTCGATCGCGGTGCGCCCGTGAACCGGCTCGATTTCCAGATCGCCACCACCGAGACAAGCGCCACGCCCACGACCCCGCGCGCCGCAACAGCCGCACCTCGCGCGCATGCGCCGCTCACCGGGTTTGACGACGAGGATCTTGGCGGCCCCCTCGACCCGCGCTTTACCTTCGACAGCTTTGTCGTGGGCAAGCCGAACCAGCTGGCCCATGCCGCCGCGAAACGTGTTGGCGAAGGCCAGGCCGTGACCTTCAATCCGCTGTTCCTTTATGGCGGGGTCGGCCTTGGCAAGACGCACCTGATGCACGCCATCGCCCATGAACTGCGCACGCGCCGCCCCGAATTGCGGGTCGTCTATATCTCGGCCGAACGCTTCATGTACCAGTTCATCCAGGCGCTGCGCGAAAAGAGCATGCTGGAATTCAAGCAGCTCTTCCGGTCTGTTGATGTGCTGATGGTCGATGACGTTCAGTTCATCGCGGGTAAGGACAGCACGCAGGAAGAATTCTTCCACACGTTCAACGCGCTCGTCGACCGCAACAAGCAGATCATCATTTCTGCCGACCGTGCCCCGAATGAGATCCAGGGCCTGGAAGAACGGATCAAGTCGCGACTGCAATGTGGGCTCGTCGTGGATCTTCACCCCACCGATTATGAACTGCGCCTCGGCATCCTTCAGCAGAAGGTCGACCAGTACAGCCTGCAATATCCCGGCCTCGTTCTGGCTGATGGCGTTCTGGAATTCCTGGCGCATCGCATCTCGACCAATGTCCGTGTCCTTGAAGGCGCATTGATGCGCCTCTTCGCCTTCGCCTCGCTCGTTGGGCGCGAAATCACGCTGGACCTGACGCAGGAATGCCTGACCGACATCCTGAAATCCTCTGACCGGAAGGTCACGGTCGAGGAAATCCAGCGCAAGGTGGCCGAGCACTACAATATTCGGCTCTCGGATTTGCTTGGTCCCAAGCGCGTCCGCACCATCGCTCGACCCCGGCAGGTCGCCATGTGGCTGTGCAAACGCATGACCACCCGTTCGCTTCCCGATATCGGCCGCCGCTTTGGCAACCGCGATCATACGACCGTCATGCATGGCGTGAAAAAGATCGAGGAACTGCGCAATACGGACAGCCAGATCGCCGATGATCTGGAGCTTCTGCGCCGCGCTTTGGAAGCCTGATCGCCGCAGCCCTTGACGGTGCGCTGAAACAGACGGACAGTCCGACAAAAGGCTTGTGCTGCGGGGCGAAACGGATACGTTTCAGCCCCCGGCAACGCGTCAGGACGGTAGGACAGTGGCATGAAAATCTCTATTGAGCGCAGCGCGCTTCTTCGCGCGGTCGGTCAGGCGCAATCGGTTGTCGAGCGGCGCAACACGATCCCGATCCTCGCGAATGTTCTGATCGAGGCGGATGGCGACAGCGCCAGTTTCCGGGCGACCGATCTTGATATCGAAGTGATCGACAAGGTGAACGCCCAGGTCTCGCGCGCAGGGGCCACGACCGTCTCAGCCGTGACGCTCCATGACATTGTCCGCAAGCTGCCCGATGGCGCGCTTGTGGAACTCACCGACGATGGCGCCTCAGGCCGCCTGACAGTCGAAGCAGGCCGGTCCCATTTCCAGCTTGCGACCCTGCCGCGCGAAGATTTTCCGGTGATGGCGTCATCGGAATACTCGTCCAACTTCGCCGCGCCCGCCGGCATGCTGCGCCGACTGTTCGACAAATCGCGCTTCGCGATCTCGACGGAAGAGACGCGCTATTACCTGAACGGTGTCTATATGCACGTGTCCGAAGCCGAAGGCGGCAAGGTCCTGCGCTGCGTGGCGACCGATGGTCATCGCCTCGCCCGCATCGATGCCGAACTGCCCTCTGGCGCCGACGACATGCCCGGCGTCATCGTGCCCCGCAAGACGGTGACGGAACTGCGCAAACTGCTTGAGGATGACGACCTGTCCATCGCCGTGTCGGTGAGCGAGACAAAGGTGCGCTTTGCCACGCCCGAGATCACACTGACCTCAAAGGTCATCGACGGGACCTTCCCCGACTACACGCGCGTGATCCCGTCCGGGAACACCAAGAAGCTTGAGGTCGACGCCCAGGAATTCGCCCAAGCCGTCGACCGCGTCGCGACCGTGTCCTCGGAACGCTCGCGTGCCGTGAAGTTGTCGCTGGACGAGGATCGCCTTGTTCTGTCGGTCAATGCGCCCGACAGCGGCAATGCCGAGGAAGAGCTGGCCGTGGCCTATGGTGACGAAAAGCTAGAGATCGGATTCAACGCGAAATATCTTCTGGAAATCGCCAGCCAGGTGGACCGCGAAAACGCGGTGTTCCTGTTTAACTCCTCGGGCGATCCGACGCTCATGCGTGAGGGCAACGACACCTCGGCGGTCTATGTCGTGATGCCGATGCGGGTCTGACCATGTTGTCGCGGGCAAGTCGGGGGCTCTGCCCCCGAACCCCCGGGATATTTGAAACACCAAAGAGGATGAGGTCGTGACCGAATTTGCGGTCCGGTCGTTGATGATGTCCCATTTCCGGTCGCACAAACGCGTCCGGATCGAGGTGGACGCGCGTCCGGTCGCAATCTTCGGGCCGAACGGCGCGGGCAAGACGAACCTTCTTGAAGCTGTGTCTCTGTTGTCGCCGGGGCGCGGATTGCGCCGGGCGGCGGCGGACGACATGGGGCGTCGGCCCGAGGCGATTGGCTGGAAGGTAAGGGCCGAGGTGACGGCATCAGGTGGCGGCCATGAGATCGAGACCTTCGCCGAACCCGGAGGCCCCCGGCAGGTCTTGATCGACGGCAAGGCGGCGGCGCAGATCGCGCTTGGACGGATCCTGCGGATGGTCTGGCTGATCCCCGCGATGGACCGGCTGTGGATCGAGGGCGCCGATGGACGGCGGCGGTTTCTTGACCGCATGGTCATGAGCTTTGCGCCCGAGCATGGCGAGGCGGCGCTGGCGTATGAAAAGGCGATGCGCGAACGCAACCGGCTCTTGAAGGATATGGTTCGCGACGGCGCGTGGTATCGCGCGGTCGAGGGCCAGATGGCCGAGGCGGGCGCCGCGATCCATGCAGGGCGGCAGCGCACGCTGGTGCGTCTGGCCGCGGCGCAGGATGGGGCCGAAACGACCTTTCCAGCGGCGGACCTTGCGCTGTCGCAAGCGGACGGGTCGGAATTTCCCGATGCCGCCGAGAATTTCGCGCTGGCCCTTGCACAGTCCCGTCCACGCGACATGGCGGCGGGGCGCACGCTGATCGGGCCGCACCGCGCCGATCTGGGCGCGATCTGGGCCGCGAAGGGCATCGAGGCGCGCAATTGTTCGACCGGAGAGCAGAAGGCGCTCTTGATCTCGCTGATGCTGGCCAATGCGCGGGCTCTGGCGGAAGATTTTGGCGCACCGCCGATCCTCTTGCTCGACGAGGTTGCCGCGCATCTGGACGCCGATCGCCGCGCCGCGCTGTATGACGAGATCGCCGCGCTGGGTGCGCAGGCCTGGATGACCGGCACCGGGCCGGAGTTGTTCGAGGCGATGGGCCCGCGTTCACAATACATCGAAGTGACTGAAGAGGCTGGAGAAAGCCGCGTTTTGATGAAAGACCTGTCATGACGCTTTCGATCTGGGAACTTCTCGCCTATTCCGGCGCGCTTCTGATCCTGTTCCTGACGCCGGGACCCGTCTGGGTCGCGCTGGTCGCACGCGCCTTGTCGGGCGGATTCCACGCGGCCTGGCCGCTCGCGATGGGTGTCGTGGTGGGCGATATGCTTTGGCCCTTTCTTGCGATCCTGGGCGTCAGTTGGGTACTTTCGGTCTTTTCGGGGTTCCTGATCGCCTTGAAATGGGTCGCGGGGGGCACCTTCCTGATCATGGGTTGGCTGATCCTGCGCAACGCGGATGTTGAACTGTCGAAAGACAGCCGTTTGACACGCCCCGGCATGTGGGCTGGGTTCCTTGCGGGACTTGCCGTGATCATCGGCAATCCCAAGGCGATCCTGTTCTACATGGGCATGTTGCCGGGGTTCTTCGACATCGCATCGGTCACCTGGGTGGACATGGCGGTTATCTCTGGGATCTCGGCGCTCGTGCCGCTTTTCGGCAACCTGATGCTTGCGCTGTCCATAGACCGGGTGAAGCGGCTCTTGTCCTCGCCGCGCGCCGTTCGCAGGACCAATCTGGTGGCAGGCTGGCTGCTGATCGCGGTGGGCTGCGTGATCCCCTTCACCTGACCGGCATTCGCCACCAAATCTTGTGTCAGGTGCGTGACAATACCCCCAAGGACGGGTATAAATCAGGCACATAAGAAGAAGGGCACGGCATGGCCGATACCGCAGTGGCGCCGGAAGAATACGGCGCTGATTCCATCAAGGTTCTCAAAGGCTTGGACGCGGTCCGAAAGCGTCCGGGGATGTATATCGGCGACACCGACGACGGGTCCGGCCTGCATCACATGGTCTACGAGGTCGTCGATAACGGGATCGACGAGGCTTTGGCGGGTCACGCGACCGAAGTCACGGTCATTTTGCACGCTGACAGCTCTGTTTCCGTGCGCGACAACGGACGCGGAATTCCGGTAGGGATCCACGAGGAAGAGGGCGTTTCCGCGGCCGAGGTCATCATGACCCAGCTGCACGCGGGCGGCAAATTCGACCAGAATTCCTATAAGGTGTCGGGCGGTCTGCACGGCGTCGGTGTGTCTGTCGTGAACGCCCTGTCCGATTGGCTGGACCTGCGCGTCTGGCGCGACGGCAAGGAACACTACGCGCGGTTCGAACGCGGTGAGACGGTCAAACATCTCGAGGTCGTCGGCCCGTCCGAGGAAAGCGGCACCGAGGTACGCTTCCTCGCCTCGACCACGACCTTCTCGAACCTCGAATACCAGTTCAAGACGCTGGAAAACCGTCTGCGCGAACTTGCGTTCCTGAATTCCGGTGTGCGGATCGTCCTTAGGGATGAACGCCCCGCCGAGGCCATGCTGACCGAGTTGGAATACGAAGGCGGTGTGCGGGAATTCGTGCGCTATCTCGACCGGAACAAGACTGGGCTTATTGACGAGCCGGTCTTCATCACCGGAGAGAAAGACGGCATCACCATCGAAGTCGCGATGTGGTGGAACGACAGCTACAACGAAATGGTGCTGCCCTTCACCAACAACATTCCCCAGCGGGACGGCGGCACGCATCTGGCAGGCTTTCGCGGCGCGCTGACACGGACGCTGAACCTTTACGCGGGCCAGTCGGGCATCGCGAAGAAGGAAAAGGTCAACTTCAGCGGCGATGATGCGCGCGAGGGACTGACCTGCGTCTTGTCGGTGAAGGTGCCGGATCCGAAATTCAGCTCTCAGACCAAGGACAAGCTTGTCTCGTCCGAAGTGCGCCCCGCCGTTGAAGGGCTGATGAACGAAAAGCTGTCCGAGTGGTTTGAGGAGAACCCCCAGAACGCCCGGATCATCGTGACCAAGATCATGGAAGCGGCCCTTGCCCGTGAGGCTGCGCGCCGCGCCCGCGAGATGACGCGCAAGAAATCCGCGCTGGATGTCGCGTCGTTGCCGGGCAAGCTGGCCGATTGTCAGGAAAAGCGTCCCGAATTCCGCGAATTGTTCCTCGTCGAGGGCGATAGCGCCGGCGGGTCGGCCAAACAAGGCCGGGCACGTCTCAATCAGGCAGTGCTGCCCCTGCGCGGCAAGATCCTGAACGTGGAACGCGCGCGCTTTGACCGGATGCTGTCGAGCCAAGAAATCGGCACGCTGATCACCGCATTGGGAACCGGGATCGGGCGCGATGAGTTCGACATCTCGAAGCTGCGCTACCACAAGATCATCATCATGACGGACGCCGACGTAGACGGCGCGCATATCCGAACACTGCTGCTGACGTTCTTCTTCCGCCAGATGCCGCAACTGATAGAGAACGGGCATCTCTATATCGCCCAGCCGCCACTCTACAAAGTCGCGCGTGGCCGGTCCGAGGTTTATCTGAAAGACACACCCGCGCTGGAAGATTACCTGATCCAGATGGGCGTCGACGGTGCTGGTCTGCGTCTTGGCACCGGCGAAGAGATCGTCTCGCAGGACCTTGCCCGCGTCGTGGACGAGGCGCGCAACGTGCGCCGCATCCTTCAGGCTTTTCCGACCCACTATTCGCACACGATCCTGGAGCAATCCGCCATCGCGGGCGCTTTTCAACCCGGGCAGGTGGATGCCGATCTGCAAGGCACGGCAGACCGCGTGGCCGAACGGCTCGACCTGATCGCGCTGGAGTATGAGAAGGGATGGCAAGGCCGCCCGACGCAGGACAAGGGCCTGCGGCTGTGGCGCGTTCTGCGCGGCGTCGATGAGGTGCGTATCCTCGACGGCGCGGTCCTGCGATCCGGCGAGGCGCGCCGCCTTGGCGGGTTCACCGACATGCTGCGCGAGGTCTACGCCGAACCGGCCAAGCTTGTCCGCAAGGACAAGGAAATCAACATCTACGGCCCGCTCGATTTGCTTCGCGCGATCCTTGATGAGGGTGAAAAGGGCCTGACGCTTCAGCGCTACAAGGGTCTGGGCGAAATGAACCCCGGTCAGCTTTGGGAAACAACGCTCGATCCTGAGGCGCGCACGCTTTTGCAAGTGCGCGTGGCCGATCTGGCCGAGGCGGATGACGTGTTCACCAAGCTGATGGGCGACGTGGTCGAGCCCCGGCGTGAGTTCATCCAGCAGAACGCTCTGTCCGTGGAAAATCTGGACTTCTAGGCCTCAGGACAGGCCTTCTTCGTCCAGAAGCGTGCGGCCAGCGCGGTCTTCGATCTCGATCACCCAAAGGTCGGGATCGAAGGAGCGCTGCCGTTCCAGGGCCGCGTCCACCTCGGCTTCGACGCCTTCGGACAGCACCATCCAGCGCCGCGTGTCGGCCTCGAAATCGAAGGTCCGCTGATGCGCGACGGCCCGTCCGTCAAGGGTGTTCAGCTTCACGATCACCGCACCGGCCGTGGAATCGCCGCGCGAGACGACGAAGGCGGGGATATCGGCAAGGCGCAGGCGGGTGAGATAGGCCTGAACCCAGAACTCCGCCGTCAATCGGGTCATTCGCCGCTCGCACCGTCCGAATAATCCAGCCCCATTTCGGAATACCGCTCGCGCTCATCAAGCCAGCCTGGGCGAACCTTGACCTGCAGGAACAGGTGAATGCGCCGCCCGGTGAATTCTTCCAGTTCCAGCCGCGCGGCCTGGCTGACGCCCTTGATCGTCTCGCCCTTGTTGCCCAGCACGATTCCCTTGTGCCCGTCTCGCGTCACATAGATCACCTGGTCGATCCGCGCCGATCCGTCTTCGCGTTCGGTCCAGTGCTCTGTCTCGACGGTCAGCTGGTAGGGCAGTTCCTGATGCAGGCGCAGTGTCAGCTTTTCACGCGTGATCTCGGCGGCAATCATGCGCATGGGCAGATCAGCGATCTGGTCTTCGGGATAGAGCCAGGGGCCTTCGGGCAACTGACCCGCAAGCCATTTGCGCAGATCGTCAACGCCATAGCCCTTCTCGGCGGAAATCATGAACGTCTCTTCGAACGCATAGCTGTCGTTCAGCCGCTGCGTCAGCGCCAGCAGCGTGTCGGCCTTTACCCTGTCGATCTTGTTGATTGCCAGCGCCACACGCGGGTTATCACCGCGATCTTTCAACGCCGACAGGATCGCCTCGACTCCATCCGTCATGCCGCGATGCGCCTCGATCAGCAGGACGACGATATCGGCATCCGCCGCCCCGCCCCAGGCCGCCGCGACCATGGACCGGTCGAGCCGTCGCCGCGGGCGAAAAATGCCGGGTGTGTCAACGAACACGATCTGCGCGTCGCCCTCGATCGCCACCCCCCGAATGCGCGCGCGCGTGGTCTGCACCTTGTGGGTCACGATGGACACCTTCGCGCCCACCATGCGGTTCAGCAGGGTCGACTTGCCCGCATTGGGCTCTCCGATCAGGGCGACAAATCCGGCGCGTGTTTCAGTCATTGCCCACTTCCATCCGTTCCAGAAGTTGCTTTGCGGCAGCCTGTTCAGCCTGCCGCTTTGAATTGGCCTTCGCCGTCTCGGTCTCTCCGCTGGCCAACTTTACCTCAATCGTGAAGACCGGCGCGTGGTCGGGGCCTTCGCGGCCGGTCGCTGTGTAGCTGGGCGGCGGCTGTTTACGGGCCTGCGCCCATTCCTGAAGTGCGGTCTTGGGGTCGCGCGCGTCGGCGTCGACCGTCTGAATGCGGTCACCCCAGAGGCGGTGGATCAGCGCCTTGGCGGCATCGAAACCGCCATCAAGATAGACTGCGGCGATCACCGCCTCCATCCCGTCTCCGAGCAAGGCCTCTTTGCGCCGCCCGCCGGTCATCATCTCGGACCGGCCAAGCTTCAGCACATCGCCCAGCCCGATCTCGCGCGCGACATCGGCGCAGGTTTCCTTGCGGACGAGTGCGTTGAAGCGAGGCGCAAGCTGGCCCTCGCTGGCATTTTCATCGGCAGACAGAAGCGCCTCGGACATGACCAGGCCGAGCACCCGGTCGCCAAGAAATTCCAGCCTCTGGTTGTCCGGCCGTGTGGGGGTCGACATCGAAGAATGCGTGACCGCACGCAGCAAGAGCTCGGGCGAGGAAAAGCGGTGGCCGATCCTGCCCGAGAACGCGGTCAGATCCTTCGAAAGCTTCACTCGACCGCCTTGAAGAAGCGGTCGGGGCGCCACGTCCAGACAAAGAACATCGACCGGCCCGCGGATGAGAACATCACCCGGTCCGCGCGGCCGATGAGGTTTTCGAACGGCACAAAGCCGACGCCAAGCGCGGATTGGGCAACGCGGCTGTCGGTGGAATTGTCGCGATTGTCGCCCATCATGAAGTAATGACCTTCGGGCACCGTGAAGACCGGCGTGTTATCAAGTCGCGACATCCGGATGTCGAGCACGTCATGGGTGGTCCCGCCCGGCAGCGTTTCAGTTGCGCGGTCCTTGATGCAGTCTGCGCCAAGGCCAACGCCCAGGTTCTTGCACTGCGGCAGCGCGCCTGCGGGGCCCTGTTTGCCATAGGTCTCGACGAATTCGCCTGCCGGTTCCTGCGGCGCGGCCTCGCCGTTAATCTGTAGGACGCCGTCGATCATCTGGACCTTGTCGCCGGGCATTCCGACGAGGCGCTTGATGAAATCGGTGCCCTGCACGGGATGGCGGAACACGACAACATCCCCGCGCACCGGTTCATTCCCGAGAATGCGGCCCTCGAAGGGGCACATCGAGAAAGGGCAGGAATGCTGCGAATAGCCGTAGGCCATCTTGTTGACGAACAGGAAATCCCCGATCAGCAGCGTGTCCTTCATAGAGCCAGAGGGGATCCAGAACGGCTGAAAGAACAGCGTCCGGAAGACGCCCGCGATGAGAAGCGCATAAACGATGGTCTTGATCGTCTCGAGGATTCCCTCGGACTTTTCGCTTTTCGTCGCCATGTCGGATGGTCCTGACTGAGGTACTGGAACGGCGCGTTCATGAGCGCCATAAGGCGGGCTGTCAAGGCACGGAGGGGTGAGCGGGCATGCGGCCGCCGCGATGCTGCCAAAGCGCCCTAGACCGAACCGCCGTAGATATGCAGAACCTCGTCCTCGCCTTGTCCGCCCAGATAGGAAAACGCGGCGCCGCTGGCGATGTGGTAATCCGCGATCTTCAGATCCGGGAACATGAAGAACGTTCCAGAGGCGCTATCTTGCTGAGCGGCAAAGATCACGCGGTCGATCCCGGCCCAACGCATCGCGGCCAGGCACATCTCGCAGGGCTGCATCGAGGAAATCAGTGTGGCACCGGTCAGATCGGTCGTGCCGAGCGTCTGGCAGGCCCGGGCGATGGCAACGACCTCGGCATGGCGGGTTGGGTCGCAGGTTTCGGCCACCTCGTTCATGGCGCGGCAGATCATTTTGCCGTCCTTCACAATCGCCGCCGCAAAGACCGGACCGTCGCCAGAGTAGGCGGACTTCGCGTCCTCCAGCACCGCCCCAAGCGTGCTGCGCTCTAGCGCGGTCAGTTCGATCATGCGGTTTCCTTCCGCCGCGCCTCGATCACCACGAACGCCTGCGCCCAGGGATGATCGTCGGTCAGCGTGACATGTACGATCGCCTCATGGCCCTCTGGCGTCATCTGGTCCAGCCGGTCCTTCGCCCAGCCGGTCAGGTGCATCACGGGTTGGCCGCTGCGCAGGTTGCTGACGGCCATGTCCTTCCATGCGATGCCCATGCGCAGGCCAGTGCCAAGCGCCTTGGAACACGCCTCTTTGGCGGCCCAGCGTTTGGCATAGGTCCCCGCGATATCGGCGCGGCGTTCTGCCTTGGTTTGTTCGATTTCGGTGAACACGCGATTGCGGAATCGGTCGCCGAACCTGTCGAGCGTGCCTTGTATCCGCTCGATATTCGCAAGATCGGTGCCGATGCCAAGGATCATCGCGCGGCTACCTCGCCGGTCGCCTGATTGACCGTGACGAAGAGCGTCTCGGCCTGGAAATCCTGTCCGTCGTAGAGGCCCACGGGGATCGCGACGGTCAGCCCGGTGGCCGGATCATAGCCCGCACTGCGCGCTGGCAGGTCGAGCGTGCCGAACCCCAGGTTGCCTGAATGCGAGATCAGCGTGCACTGTTGAAAACCCATTTCGGGATCGGGGTTGAGCACCATCAGGTGCAAACCGCAGCAGGCAGGCTCGCCGACATCCAGCGCGATGAAGCGGATTGCACCTTCGGCATAACTGGCCGTCCACTGTTCGGGCGGGAAGATGATGTTCCGGGCATTTGCCTCGAACGTGTCGCAATCGCGCATGGATTGCGCCGACGCGGGGCCGACGACGGCGATGAAACACGTCAGTACCGCCGATATCCGGGCCGTAATCCTGGAAGTATTCAAAAGTCGAAAACTATTTTCTCTCATCATTTTCACTTTTATTTCAGTCAGTTAAGCTCCGCATGACGGTCCCGTGATAGTCAAGTGATCAGTCCGGATGCAACCTATTCGCCCCTTGAGGTCGTTACTACCCCGAACGCAGCGCACCGCTGCACCGCAGAAATTGACTAAGAGGATATATATTATGAAACGCACCATTATCGCACTCGCCGCCATGACCATCGCCGCACCGGCCGTTGCACAGCAAGTCCCCGCCGGCACAAAGGCCGCCGAGGCCTACTTTGCCCAGAGCGAGACCGGCACCGAAGCGCGCGTTCTGATCGACGAGACGGATGGCATTTCGGCAGAAGCCGCAGCGATTGCACAAGATGAGATCGCAGCGGACGACAGCCGCAACGACGGCAACGAAGTTCGGTTCAACACCTCGACCGACATGTTCGCCAACGAGACTGCACGTGATATCTTCATGCGTCTTGAAGCCGAAGAAGAAGGCAACGCGTCGTAAATCGACGATTTCTAACATGAACGAAAAGGGTCCCCTTCCGGGGGCCCTTTTTCTTTCCGATAAAACGCCGACCACATCCCACCAAAAAGTTTCTTCTCTCTTCTACTTAGAAAATCACGAAATGACGCTCCCGTGATGCGTTCGTGATGCCTGAGCTGAAACTTCTTTTCTTTCTCTTCCGTAACTTCATCAGAACGCGGGCAATGATGCCCCGCAAGAATTAAACGAAGGACTATTTATCATGAAACGTACCCTTATCGCTCTCGCCGCCCTGACCATTGCCGCCCCCGCTGTCGCTCAGCAGGTCCCCGCAGGCGCCAAGGCCGCCGAGGCCCATTTCGCGCAAAGCGAAACCGGCACCGAAGCCCGCGTCCTGATCGACAGCGCCGAAGGCATCTCGCCCGCAGCGGCAGCGATCGCGCAGAACGAAATCCGCTCGGATGAGACGCGCAATAGCGGCAACACCGTTCGGTTCAACACCTCGACCGACATGTTCGCCAACGACACCGCGCGTGACATCTTCATGGGTCTCGAAATGGAAGAAGAAGGCAACGCTTCGTAAGAATGCGTTCACTGACCTGAAAGAGACGGGCCCCCAATTCGGGGGCTCGTTTCATCTTGTGGCGCCGCACCGAGGACGGCTTCCTTGGCAAGAAGTTCCAAATATATTCCCGAATTTCAGATACATGTAACGCCGCTGTGATGATTTCGTGACCCCGAAAGTGAAACTCACCGAAAGCCAGTTTCGTAACTACACCAGAACGCGGGCAACGACGCCCGGCACCAATTTCGACAAAGGACTATTTATCATGAAACGCACTCTCATCGCACTCGCCGCCCTGACCATTGCCGCCCCTGCAGTTGCTCAGCAAATCCCGGCAGGATCCAAGGCCGCCGAAGCCCATTTCGCGCAAAGCGAAACTGGAACCGGCGCCCGCGTCCTGATCGACGCAGCCGAAGGCATCTCGCCGGAAGCCGCTGCAATCGCGCAGAACGAGATCCGCGCGGATGAAACGCGCAACAGCGGCAACTCCGTTCGCTTCAACACCTCGACCGACATGTTCGCCAATGACACCGCGCGTGACATCTTCATGCGTCTCGAGATGGAAGAAGAAGGCAACGCATCGTAATTGCCATTTTCCTGACAGCAAAAAGGGGGCCTCCGTCTTGGAGGCCCTTTTTGTATGCGCGGGCCGAAAATCGGCTATGATCGGACCATGAAACCTTGCGCTCTTGCCCTGATCCTTGTGCTGCTGCCAACGATGTCCGATGCAGCTGGCCGCGAGGCGCTGTTCGGCATCTGGGGCACGTCGACGCAATGCGCCGGTGAGCCGATCAAACCGGGCGGCACCCGGCCGGCGAGCCCCTTTCGGATCGACACCGATTGGATCGCCCATGGCGAAATCTGGTGCCGCCTTGTCTGGAAGACCGACGATCCGCGCGAGACTGGCGTCTTCTCAAGTGCCCTCGCGCAGTGCGGAGAGGACAGCGTGCAGGGCTATCGGCTCGACCTGGTGCTGGAGGGCGATGTCTTGCGCCTGATCTGGAACGAGGCGCTGATCAACGGGCCGCTCTCTCGGTGCCCAACGTCCTAGGCGCGCGCTTCATCCATCAGGCGGCGCATTTCGGCGATTGCCGGCGTGAGGCCGCGAAAAATGGATTCGCCGATGATGAAATGCCCGATATTCAGCTCCATCACCTCGGGAAAGGCGGCGACAGGTGTGACCGTTTCGTAGTTCAGGCCATGCCCGGCATGTACCTCTAGCCCAAGGCTATGGGCGAACGCCGACATGTCGCGCAGCTTTTCGAGTTCCGCGTCGCGATCATCGAACCGGCCTTCGGCATGGGCATCGCAATAGGCGCCCGTATGCAGCTCGACCACTGCGGCGCCGATCCGGTTCGCGGCCTCGATCTGGCGCCGGTCGGCTGCGATGAAGATCGACACGCGGCTGCCCGCCTCTGCCAATGGCGCGATGAAATGGGCTAGCCGGTTTTCATCCTGCGCGACTTCGAGCCCGCCTTCGGTCGTCCGTTCCTCGCGCCGTTCCGGCACGATGCAGACCGCATGAGGCTTGTGGCGGAGCGCGATGGCCTGCATCTCTTCGGTCGCGGCCATCTCGAAATTCAGCGGGACGGTCAACGCCGCGACGAGCCCTTCGATATCGGCGTCCGAGATATGGCGGCGGTCTTCGCGCAGATGCGCCGTGATGCCGTCCGCGCCGGCCTCTTCCGCCAGTTTCGCGGCGCGGACGGGATCGGGGTATTCCCCGCCGCGCGCGTTGCGAACGGTGGCGACATGGTCGATATTCACACCAAGGCGAAGCCGGTCTTGCGTCATTCGTCTAGCCCTTCCTGCAGTTTCGGCTGCCCGGGGTCAGGCTTGGCGAGCCGTTTCTCTTCCTGCATCTGACGCGCAATCCGCCGCTTTTCAACCAGTTCGCGGCGCTTCTTGTCCCGACGTTTCTGGTAGGCCGAGATCAGCGGAAGGCTGATGCGGAAGGCGATATAGCTGAACACCGTGCCTGGAATTAGCCCGCCGATCAGGTAAGGCAGAAAGACGGTCCGAAAAAAGAACGCCATCGGGGCCCAGTTCGCCTCGCGCGGGGTGAAAAGCGCAACGACGTTTTGCCACAGATCCAGCGCAGCGCGGGAGAAGGCGAAAATGATGTTGTGTACATGCACGCCGCCTTCGGTCCCCAGCAGGAACATCCCGATTTCGAGCGATAGTGTCGCGATGATCGGGAAGGTCAGTGGATTGCCGAAGAAGGTCGCCATCAGTGCGGCGAGCATGTTGCCCTGGATTACCAGTGCGACGATGGCGGCAAAGACGAAGTGAAAGCCGAAAAATGGGCTAAAGCTGACGAAGACCCCAGCGGCGATTCCGCGCGCGATTTTGTGGGGTTTGTCGGGCAGGCGGCGCAGGCGATGGAAGACGTACTCGGCCGCACGTCCCCAGCCACCCCGAGGCCAGACCAGGCCTCGCAGCTTCTGAAAGAAGCTTCGCTCGGTGCGCCGCTTGAAAACCATTCAGACGGGCCCCCGTGCCCTAGGATACGCTTTCCGGGTCAGTGCGCCGCGAAATCGACGCGACATCGCTTTCCGCTTCGAGTGCCAGCATCACCGTATGCAGATGTTCAGCATCTCGCATGTCTACGTCGATAATGAGGCGATAGAAGTCAGGTTTGCGGTCGATGAACCGCAAGTCTGATATATTGGCCTTTTGCTCGCCAACCAATGTGCAAATACGCCCCAACACGCCAGCGTCATTGGTGATCGTCACATCAAGGCTGACCGCATACGCCGCCTTGTGCTGACCCGAATGCCATTGCAGATCGACCCAGCGTTCCGGTTCGTCCTCATACTCGGCAAGCGACGGGCAGTTGATCGCGTGAACCTGCACCCCCTTGCCGCGATAGGTAATGCCGACGATCCGCTCACCGGGAACCGGCTGGCAGCAGGGCGCGCGGTCAAAGCGCTGGTCTTCAGACAGGCCGATCACGGCGCGCAGCGGTTCCACCTCACCCACGGCGCGATGCGCGACAAGTTCGGGATACAGCGTCTCGACCACCTCGTGGGCAGACAATTCGGCGCTGCCGAGGCGCGCCAGCAGATCCTGAGGGCCGTCAAGGCCCATCTGCTTGGCGGCGGTCTTCAGCGCCTTGTCGGTCGCCTTCTTGCCGACATGGTCGAAGGCCACGCGCGCCAGTTCCTGGCCCAGTTTGGCAAAGCGCGCCTGGTTCTCGGCGCGAAGGGATCGGCGGATCGCGGATTTGGCGCGGCCCGTCACGACGATGTCGATCCAGGTGCCTTGCGGGCGCTGACCTTCGGCGGTGATGATTTCGACCGATTGGCCGTTCTTCAGCCGCGTCCAAAGCGGCACGCGGATGCCGTCGACCTTGGCGCCGACGCAGGCATGGCCGATCCGCGTGTGGATCGCATAGGCGAAATCCAGGGGTGTCGCGCCACGCGGCAGCTTCACCACGTCGCCCTTGGGCGTGAAACAGAACACCTGGTCCGAATACATCTCGAGCTTGACGTGTTCGAGGAATTCGTCGTGATCCTCGGCCGCTTCGAAGCGTTCGGTCAGCGTGCTGATCCATTTCGCCGGATCAACGGCAAAGCGGTTCTCGGCCCGCTGCCCGTCGCGATAGGCCCAATGCGCGGCGACGCCTGTCTCGGCCACTTCGTGCATCTCGCGGGTGCGGATCTGTACCTCGACACGCTTGCCGTCACGGCCTGAAACGGTGGTGTGGATCGACCTGTAGCCGTTGGATTTCGGCTGGCTGATATAATCCTTGAAGCGCCCCGGAACCGCACGCCAACGCTGGTGGATCGCGCCAAGCGCGGTGTAGCAACTGGCCTCGCTGTCGGTGATGATCCGAAAGCCGTAGATGTCGGACAGGCGGGAAAACCCGATCTCTTTCTCCTGCATCTTGCGCCAGATCGAGTAGGGCTTTTTCGCGCGGCCAAACACCTCGGCCTCGATATTCATGCGCTCAAGCTCGTGCTCGATGTCATGGGTGATCTTTTGCACCACGTCGCCGGTTTCGCGCTGCAGCGTGATGAACCGGCGGATGATGGAATTGCGGGCGTCCGAATTGAGGACGCGAAACGCAAGATCCTCAAGCTCTTCGCGCATCCACTGCATGCCCATGCGCCCGGCCAGCGGGGCATAGATATCCATCGTCTCGCGCGCCTTTTGCACCTGCTTTTCGATCCGCATCGCGCGGATCGTACGCATGTTGTGCAGACGGTCGGCCAGCTTGACGAGGATGACCCGCAGGTCCTTCGACATCGCCATGAACAGCTTGCGGAAGTTTTCGGCCTGTTTCGTCTCGGACGACGAAAGCTGCAGGTTGGTCAGCTTCGTGACGCCATCCACAAGTTCCGCGATCTCGTCCGAGAACGTGTCGGCGACCTGGCCGTAGGTCGATTTCGTATCCTCGATCGTATCGTGCAACAGTGCGGTGACTATTGTGGCGTCATCCAGCTGCATTTCGGTGAGGATCGCGGCGACCGCGACGGGATGCGAAAAATAGGGCTCTCCCGACTGGCGGGTCTGCCCCTCATGCATCTCCGCGCCATAGTCATAGGCGCGGCGGAGAAGGTCTTCGTCGGTGCGTGGGTTGTAGTTGCGGACCAGCTGGATCAGGTCGCTTGCGTCGATCATCCGGTCCGCACCATGCTTGCGCTGTAGCGCAGCCTACTTCTGTTCCTGCGCTTCCATCAGGGCGCGCAGCAGCTTTTCCTCGGACATATCGTCGTCCTCGGGCTTGTCGGCACGCTCTTGATGCGAACCGCCGCCGCCGCCCATGAGAAGGGCCATGGAATCTTCTTCGGGCTCGTCGACCTCGATCTGGGTCTGGTTCGACTCGATCATGCGCTCGCGCAGTTCCTCGGCTGATTGGGTCTCTTCAGCGATCTCGCGCAGGCTGACGACAGGGTTCTTGTCGTTGTCCCGGTCGATGGTCAGGGGAGAGCCTGCCGTGATCTCGCGCGCCCGGTGGGCGGCAAGAAGAACCAGGTCGAACCGGTTCGGAACTTTATCAACGCAATCTTCAACCGTCACGCGGGCCATGGGTGCCTCAATCCTTGATCGGGGGAAATTCGAAATCGTCTTCTAAGGCGTAGATGTAATATTGACAAGCCGAAAGTCCAAGTTCCACGCCGTCAAAGAGGCCGGATCCCGTCCAGATCGGCGTCAGGCAGGGCGTCCAGCATCTCGCGCACCGTCTTGCCGCTGACAGGGTGGCGCCAGTCCGGCGCGATGTCGCAGAGCGGGCGCAGAACGAATCCCCGGTCCTGCAGGCGCGGATGCGGCAGGATCAGCTCCTCCGGCGCGCGCTGGGTCTGCTCTTCGGCGGGCAGCGACCGCCAGGTGTCATAGGTGGCACGGTCCGGCAAGATCGCATCGCCTGAGGCGAGAAGATCAAGGTCGAGCGGCCGAGACGCCCAGCGCGACACCCGGTCCCGGCCGAAGGACGCTTCGATCCGGTGCAAGAGTTTCAGAACGTCGTCCGCAGACCCCTTCGCCGACACACAGACGGCCCCGTTCACATAATCGGGGCCCGCCCCGACCGGGAAACACGGCGTTTCATAGAAGCGGCTGACGGCGCGCAGGGTCAGTCCCGCCCCGGCCATCCCGGCAAGCGCTGCCTGAAGGGTTTCAAGCGGCGCCCCGGCCACCGACGGCTGATTTCCGCCAAGCGCGACGAGAAAGCAATTGTGATCCATTTATGACGCCACGTCAGCGTTTCCTTTGCGCCGGACATATCCGAAAGCGCCCGAGTTGCCCGTTTGGTGATGCAACCTTCATCCCCCCGCACACGTTGATAAGGTATCGCCCCCCTTGCGACCGTTTATTGAACGTTCCTGAATTTCAAAGGAAGCCCCGATGTTTTATCGAGACGAACGCCTCGCCCTTTTTATAGATGGCTCAAACCTCTACGCTGCTGCAAAAGCTCTTGGTTTTGACATCGACTATAAGCTCTTGCGCCAGGAATTCATGCGCAGGGGCCGCCTCTTGCGCGCATTTTATTATACCGCGCTGCTGGAAAACGACGATTATTCCCCGATCCGCCCGCTTGTCGATTGGCTGCATTACAACGGCTATTCCATGGTGACGAAACCGGCCAAGGAATACACAGACAGCCAGGGCCGTCGGAAGATCAAGGGCAATATGGATATTGAACTGGCCGTCGACGCGATGGAACTTGCGCCCCGCATCGACCATATCGTGCTGTTCTCGGGCGATGGCGATTTCAAACCGCTCCTGGAATCGCTGCAACGGCAGGGCGTGCGCGTGTCGGTCGTGTCGACCATTCGTTCGCAGCCGCCGATGATCTCGGATGATCTGCGCCGCCAGGCCGATAATTTTATCGAACTGGACGAGCTGAAGGACGTCATCGGCCGCCCGCCGCGTGAACCGCGCGAGGGGCGCGAGCGTCAGGATACGGACTACGAAACCAGCGACCAGTGATCCCATCCGCCCCTGCGCTAGGTCAGGGGCATGAACAGCGTTCTTTCCCTTCTTGGCCTCTTCGCCGCAGCCTTCGGCGCCGCGACGATCCTGCCGTTCCAGTCCGAGATCGTCTTCGTCGCCGTTCAGGTTGCAGGCACAATCCCCGTCTGGCTGATCGTTCTTGTTGCAAGCATCGGCAACATCCTTGGATCCTGCGTCAACTACGTCATGGGCGCGGGAATCGAACGGTTTCAGGGCAGCCGCTGGTTTCCCGTCAGCCCATCGCAGCTTGAACGCGCCAAGGATTGGTACGCCCGCTGGGGCGTATGGACGCTGCTGCTTAGCTGGGCGCCCTTCGGCGACGGCTTCACCGTGGTCGCCGGGCTCATGCGTACGAACGTGTGGGTGTTCCTTGCGCTCGTCACGGTCGCGAAGACGGGCCGATATGCCATTCTGGTACTCGCGACCGCCGGTGTTCTTGGCTAATTCGCCTGCGCGTTGATCTGGTTGTGCATCTCGATCACGCGTTCCGGCCATTTGCTTTTGATATAGGCCAGCACCGCAAGGATTTCGTCATCGCTCAATTGGTCCTCGAAGCCGATCATGTTGCTTTCATAGCCGCCACCGACGACCGCAGAAGAGCCGTATTTCGTGATCATGAAAAGCTGCGCATCGGGATGGTGCCAGGTGTGACCCGTCTCGTCATGGGGCGGTGCGGGCATCAGCCCGTCCGCGCCGCGCGCGCGCCAGTCGGCTTCCCCCTCGAGCGCGGCCCCATGGCAAGCAGCGCAGGCTTCGGCATAAATCGCCTCGCCGGTCTTTAAGGCCTCGGCGTCCTCATAGGGAAGGAACCCTTGGGCGTTCGCGGGTAGGGCCGTGACAAGAAGCAAAGCAACGATTCGGATCAAATCAGTTCTCCCTTTGCGACCAACGTGCGCCGCAACCATCTGCCTCGCAAGTCCAAGCCAAACACGCCCCCGTGAAGGATCTCGACGCAGCGCAAAACAGGTCATAGCTGATGGACGCGTAATTCCTGCCGCGTTAAGGCTAGTTTCATGACCCAGACCAAAGCCAATCCGCCCCTCACGCTTTACCTTGCAGCCCCGCGCGGCTTTTGCGCCGGGGTCGACCGCGCGATCAAGATCGTCGAGATGGCCCTGCAGAAATGGGGTGCCCCCGTCTATGTGCGCCATGAAATCGTGCATAACAAATTCGTGGTGGATAGCCTGAAGGATCAGGGCGCGGTCTTTGTCGAGGAACTCGATGACTGCCCCGATGACCGGCCCGTAATCTTTTCCGCCCATGGCGTGCCCAAGGCCGTCCCGGCAGAGGCCGCCAAGCGCGAAATGGTCTATGTCGATGCCACCTGCCCACTGGTCAGCAAGGTCCATATCGAGGCGGAACGCCACCACGAACAGGGCCGCCAGATGGTGATGATCGGCCATGCGGGCCACCCCGAGACGCTCGGCACCATGGGCCAGTTGCCAGAGGGCGAGGTGATCCTTGTCGAGACCGCCGAGGACGTGGCGGGGATCACCGTGCGCGACCCCGATGCGCTGGCTTTCATCACGCAGACCACCCTTTCGGTCGATGACACTGCCGAAATCGTCGCAGCTCTCAAGGCACGCTTTCCAGCGATCGTCGGGCCGCACAAGGAAGACATCTGCTACGCCACGACCAACCGGCAGGCAGCAGTCAAGGAAATGGCGCCCGCCTGCGACGCGATGCTGGTGATCGGCGCGCCGAATTCATCCAATTCCAAACGCCTCGTCGAGGTCGGTGCAGCGGCGGGGTGCAACTACGCACAGCTTGTCCAGCGCGCCGCAGATATCGACTGGCGCGCGCTGGACGGCATCCGCACCATCGGAATCACGGCGGGCGCATCGGCCCCCGAAGTGCTGGTGAACGAGGTCGTAGACGCCTTCCGCGCCCGCTTTGACGTGACGGTCGAGCCGGTCGTGACGGCGGAAGAAAATGTCGAGTTCAAGGTGCCGCGAGTGCTTCGGGAAACGGCCTGATCTGACGCGGCTGGGACCTTGACCGGCGGTTCATGCGTTGATCCCGTTCAATGGGGCGGAGATCGCATATGATAAGTGCGTCTGTTGTGGCGGGTGCAACTGCGTCCGGGCCCTGCCACTCCGCGCGAATGGCGCCCGAACCGCACCCACCAAACTCGACGCGCAGTCGAAAGGAGCGTTCCTATGGAAGCCCAGATCATTGCCGCGATCATCCTCGTGCCCATCACTTTCGTCTTCCTCTATGCCGGGATCCACGAATTCCGGCGCTTCAAGTCCGATGGGCGTGCGAACTATGGGCTGGTGTACGACGAAGAGACCGGCACGACCCATGTGACCGGGATCGCCGAGGGCGAAGACAGCTACGACCTCGAAGAGTATGATCCCAACAACTACAACGACACCGAAGTCAGCCGCGAAGACGGTGAGGACGACGAAAAGTCCTAGCGCCGAGGGCCACGCGACCCCTTCCATCCGCCGCCCGAGACGCTAAACAGCCCCCATGTTCGGACACCCCATCCCCAAGAGCGCGCTTCTTCTCGGCGGCGCGGGCCTGATTCCCTTTCTCTGGGGCGTGCTGACCCTTTGGTCGCCAGAGGCGGCCCAATTCGGGTTGCGCACATTTGGCGCGCGCTTCATCGGGCCGTTTGTCCTGCTCAATTACGGCACCATCATCCTGGCGTTCATGTCGGGCGTGTTGTGGGGCTTTGCGACCAAGGCCACGGGCACGCAGGCGGCACTGGGGTATGGATTCAGCGTCCTTCCCGCGCTCTGGGCGTTTTTCTTCGTCGGTGGCGGTGCGCAATTTGCCGCCGTGATCCTGATCGCGGGCTATATCGGCCTGTTGGCGCTCGACTGGCAGTTCTGGCGCTGGGGGCTCGCCCCGCCGTGGTGGATGGCGCTGCGCACCGGGCTGACGGCGGTTGTCGTCCTCTGCATCGCTACGGTGCTGATCTGATGGCAGAGCTGTTCGCCTATACCGACGGCGCCTGTTCCGGCAATCCCGGCCCCGGCGGCTGGGGCGTCCTGCTGATCGCGCGCGAAGGGGATGCCGTTCTAAAAGAGCGCGAGTTGAGTGGCGGAGAGCCCGACACCACCAACAACCGGATGGAACTGATGGCCGCGATCCAGGCGCTGGAATCGCTGTCGCGCCCGTCTGATATCGTGGTCGTCACCGACAGCGCTTATGTGAAGAACGGCGTGACAGAGTGGATTCATGGCTGGAAGCGGAACGGCTGGAAGACATCGACAAAAAAGCCCGTGAAGAACGTCGAGCTGTGGCAGCAACTCGACGCCGCGCAGGCCCGGCATTCGGTGGAATGGCGCTGGATCAAGGGCCATGCCGGCCATGCCGAGAACGAACGCGCGGATGAACTGGCACGCGCCGGGATGGCGCCGTTCAAAGGGTAGCGGCCGGTTCCCTAAAGGTTCGCTTCGACCCTGAACCCCTCTGGAATGGCATCGCTGCCCTCCAGCACCAGATCGGCCATGACCTCTGCCACCTTCGGCGCCATGCCAAAGCCGATCTTGAATCCGCCATTCGCGATGAAATGACCCGGACGATCTGGCCATGCCCCAAGCATCGGCGCGCGGCTTTTGGCGCGGGGGCGCACACCGGCCCAGCGGTGCAGGACCTTCGCGTTCACAAGGTTCGGGCAATGCAGGCGGGCCGTTTCGATGACCGTTTCCAAAGCCTCGTTGGTCGTGTCCGGAGTGGTAAACTCGCGCTCTGACGTTGACCCGATCGCGGTCGTGCCATCGGCATGGGGCACGATATGGACGCCATCCGCGAAAAGCTGCGGCATGTCCCGACGATCCAGATCGAACAGCGCGGCCTGACCCTTCACACCAGCGCCAACAGGCCTGCCGAAACCCTCTGACAGATCGCGTAGACCCTGCCAGCCGGTCGCCCAGATCACAGCCCCTTCATCCGCGCCGGTTTCACAAATCTCGCCCCCGCCTGCCGTGACCGCGGCAGCGAGGCTGTCGCAGGCTTGCCGAGGATGCAGCCGCGCCGTCAGCGTGTCGTGGATCAGGTAGCCGGTGGGCGAGGGCGGCTCCCACGCGCCGCCGGTTTGGACAACGGTCCAGTCTGCCTTGCCCTGCCACAGCGTCTTGGCAGTCTCGGCCCGCATCCTGGCTAATTGGAGGCCCTTTTCGTCCAGAACGGGCTGCACCCGCCCAAGGCGCGCATAGCCCGAACACAGCCCCGAGCGGGTATCGACACCCTTCCAGAACGCCTCTGCCAGAATCAGGCTTTCGAACTGGAACTGCTTTTTCTCGTTCCAGTTTTCCGGCGTGTGCGGGGCCAGCGCGCCGACGATCCCGCCCGAGGATCCAGCCCCGACGCCATGGGGGTCGATGACCCGCACCTTCGTCCCCCGCGACAGACAGGCCCAAGCGATCGAGAGCCCGAAAATACCCGCGCCCCGCACCGTGATGTCGATCCTTGCCATTGCCGATCTCCCGGACCAGTGTCGCGCCACGGTCTTTAGGGGGAAGCAACGTGGCTGACCAGTCCTCGGGCCTCGACTGGCAGGATGGCACCCCGATCTCGCGCCGGTTCGACGATCCGTATTTTTCGCTGAATGACGGGCTTGCCGAGACGCGGCATGTCTTTCTGGACGGCAACGATCTGCCAGAACGCTTTGCGCGGGGCTTTCACATTGCAGAGCTTGGCTTTGGCACGGGTCTGAACCTTGTCGCCGCCTTGCAGCTGTGGCGCGGCAGCGATGTGACCGGTCCTCTGCGCTTCACAAGTTTCGAGGCGTTTCCTTTGGAGGCGGCTGAGATGCGCCGCGCGCTGGAGATGTTCGACGGCGCGGAAGATGATCTGTCCGATCTGCTGGAGGCGCTGGAAGATGGCGCGCGCGTGGTCGAGACCGAAGACCTGCGGTTCGAGATGATCGAGGGCGATGCACGCGAAACCATGCCGCGCTGGGCGGGCCGCGCCGATGCGTGGTTCCTGGACGGGTTCTCGCCTGCGAAGAACCCCGAAATGTGGGACGCGCAGCTGATGCAGGCCGTCGCCGAACACACCGCGCCGGGTGGCACCTTCGCCACCTACACCGCCGCCGGATATGTGCGCCGGGCGCTGTGCGGGGCGGGCTTTGACGTCACCCGCGCGCCGGGATACGGGCGCAAGCGGCATATGTCGAAGGGCAGGCTACGGGGCGGCGATGACTGAACAGAATACACGGCTGGGCATCCTCTTGATGGTCATCACGGCGCTGATCTTCGCCCTGCAGGACGCGATCTCACGGCATCTGGCGTCGGAATACAACGTCTTCATGGTGGTGATGATCCGCTACTGGTTCTTCGCGGCGTTCGTCATCACGATCGCATCCCGCAAGGCAGGCGGCGTGCGGCAGGCAGCCGCCACGCGCCAGCCTCTGGTGCAAGCGTTCCGCGGCCTGCTGCTGGCCGCCGAGATCTGCGTGATGGTCGCGGGCTTCGTCCTGTTGGGGCTGGTCGAGGCGCATGCCGTCTTTGCCTGCTACCCGCTTCTGGTCGCCGCGCTATCCGGTCCGGTCTTGGGAGAGCATGTCGGCCCGCGTCGCTGGGCGGCCATCGCGATCGGCTTCGTCGGCGTGCTGGTGATCCTTCAGCCGGGCCTCGGGGTCTTTGCCCCGGCGGCCATCGTTCCGCTGTGTGCTGCGTTCATGTTTGCGCTCTACGGCCTTCTGACACGCTATGTCGCCCGCAAGGACACGGCGGCGACCTCGTTCTTCTGGACCGGAACGACAGGCTGCGTGGCCATGACGATGGGTGGCATCTGGTTCTGGGAGCCGATGACGCGGCCCGATTGGGGCTGGATGATCGCGCTGTGCATCACCGGCGCGGCGGGACACTGGACCCTGATCCGCTGTTATGAAGTGGCCGAGGCCTCTTCGGTTCAGCCGTTTGCCTATCTGCAGCTCGTCTTCGCCTCTGCGCTGGGCGTTCTGGTCTTTGGCGAGATCGTTGAGGCGCATGTGGCGATCGGGGCAGGGATCGTCGTGGCGGCGGGGCTGTTCACCTTGTGGCGGGCGCGGATTTCGGATCGCTGACGCGCTCCGATCCGCTGGGGGGCTCTGCCCCCCAGACCCCCCGAGGGTATTTGAAGAACCAAAGTGACTAGGGGTCTTCTTTATCTGCTTCGTCTTGCCAGCGTCGGAGGAACTCGGGGTGATCGAGGCGCGCGGTCAGGATGTCGCCCATGAGCAAAGGCTCGGTCCGGCGTGGGGGACGCTTTGGCGGCGTCGTGTCCTCGGCCGGGGCAAGGGCAGCGGCGAGCCAGTCGGATAGGGTCATTGTGGTCATGGGGATGAGACTAGGGCGCCGGGGCCCGTTCGTCACCCCGTGCGGCGCAGGATCGTGATGTGGGTGTCGCCATAGCGGCGGCTATCTTCAAGCGAATATCCCGGCGGCGGCGGCGGCGGGGCGTTGTCTTCCCAGACGATCAGCGCATCCTTGGCGATCCAGCCGGACCGGTCTGCGGCCTCAAGCGCGCGGCCGCCCAGGTCGGTGCCATAGGGCGGGTCGAGAAATACGAGACCGAAAGGCGCGCCGGGCGGGTCACCGAGTTTGGTGGCGTCGCGGCGGTGAAGGATTGTCTGGTCCTCAGCGCGCATCTTCCGGATATTTTCGCGGATAAGGCTGGTCGATTTCGTGCCGTTCTCGACAAAGGTCACATGGGCGGCGCCGCGCGACAAGGCCTCTAGTCCCAGCGCTCCGGTGCCGGCGAAAAGGTCGAGGACACGCGCATCGGCCAGCGCGCCGTCGTAGTTCTGCAGCAAGTTGAACAGGCTCTCGCGCACCCGGTCCGTGGTGGGGCGCAGATGCGCGGCTGCGTCGCCCTTGCCGACAGTGGCGAGCGTCAGCCCGCGATGCGCGCCGCCGATGATACGCATCAGGCTTTCAAAAGCGCCTTGAGCTCTGTCGAGGGGTCCTCCAGCGCTGCTGGATCAGCGGATTTTCCCATTTCAATCAGCCGTTTGCCGACCATATAGGCGCGCGGGTCGTTCATCGCGTCGACGGCGATCAGCCTGTCGCCCGCGAAATACCAGTAGCTGATCGCGCCGTCCCCGGAATTGCGCGTCACGATCCGGTCATGACCCGCGCCAAGGCCCGCGATCTGCAGTTTGACATCGTACTGGTCGGACCAGAACCACGGCTTCGGCACGTAATCGGTGTCCGCGCCCAGCATGTTCGCTGCCACGATTTCAGCCTGGTCGATTGCATTGCCGACCGATTCAAGGCGCATCTGCTTGCCTTGCCACGGGAAGGAGGCGCAATCGCCAGCCGCCCAGATCGACGGGTCCGAGGTGCGGCCCTTCGCGTCGGTCTTGATGCCGTTGTCGAGATCGAGGCCAGAGGCCTCGGCCAGTCCGTCATTGGGCGCGATGCCGACGCCAACGATCACGAAGTCCACGTCGAGTTCCGATCCGTCGGTCAGAACGGCCTTCGACACGCGGCCCTCGCCTGCCAGATGGTCAAGGCCCGTGCCTTCGCGCAGATCGACGCCGCGATCGGCGTGAAGCGCGCGGAAATAGCTGGAGGTTTCTGCGGCGGCGACGCGCTGCAGCACGCGGTCAGCGGCCTCGACAAGCGTGGTCTTGAGCCTGCGCTTGGCGGCGACGGCGGCCGCCTCAAGCCCGATATACCCGCCGCCGACGATCAGCACGGATTTGCCCTCGGCGAATTCGGGCGCCATCGCGTCGACATCGGCTAGGGTGCGCACGACATAGACGCCGTCCAGATCGCCGCCGATCACTGCGGGCAGGCGGCGGGGGATCGACCCGGTGCAAAGCGCGAGGTGGTCGTACTCTAGGTGATCCTCGCCAAGATTTACCCGCTTGGCGCCCCGGTCAATCCCGGTGACATGCGCGCCCAGCCGCAAGGTGATGTTTGCATCCGCATACCAGCTTTCAGGCCGCAAATAGAGCCGATCCAAGGGCATGTCGCCCAGAAGATAGGCCTTCGACAGCGGCGGGCGCTGGTAGGGCGGCACGGATTCCTCGCCGATCAGGGTGATTTCGCCTTCGAACTTCAGCGCGCGGAGCTTTGCCACAAGAGATTGCCCGGCCTGACCACCGCCGATGACCACGATCTTTTCCATGACGTTATCCTCTCTTCTGGCCGGGTTTGGCGGGGACGCTATATCGAATTTCGGCAGAAGCGCAATTTGTTATAGGAGTGAACAATGCCCATTCAGACGGGGGATACCCTGCCCGACGCAACACTGTTGCGGCTTGGCGAAGACGGACGGCCCGAAGAGGTGGCGCTTGGGGAAAAGCTGAAGGGTCGCAAGGTCGTGATCTTTGGTCTTCCGGGCGCCTATACCGGCACCTGCACCTCGGCGCATGTGCCCAGCTTCATAGCGTCGATGGACGACCTGAAGGCCAAGGGCGTGGACGAGGTGATCTGCGTCTCGGTCAACGATCCCTTTGTCATGGATGCCTGGGCCAAATCGACCGGGGCTGACAAAGCCGGGATCACGATGCTGGGCGATCCGGGGGCGGACTTTACCAAGGCGATCGACATGGCCTTCACCGCGCCGCCGGTGGGGTTCTACGACCGCTCGCAGCGCTATGCGCTGGCGGCCGAGGATGGCAAGGTCACGGTGTTCCACCCCGAAGAGGGACCGGGCACCTGCGATATCTCGGGCGGGCAGACAATGGTCGGCGCGCTTTGAAACTGAAGGGGCCGGGCCGTGTTCGGTCCGGCCCCAATGGTTGCCTATAGCGCGTCCATCTTCTTGGCGAGTTTCACGTCGAGATCCGAAAGACCGCCCGTGTCGTGGGTGGTCAGCGTCACCTCGACGGTCTTGTAGACATTCGACCATTCGGGGTGATGGTTCAGCTTTTCGGCATGGATCGCCGCGCGGGTCATCCAGCCGAAGGCCTCGACGAAATTCTTGAATTCGAAGGTCTTCGACAGCGAATTGCCATCGTCGGCAACGTTCCATCCGTTCGATTTCAGCGCGGCGAGTGTGTCTTGGTCGGGGGCGTCGGTCATGGGTCCTCCTGTCCGGTCTTGCGAAACGGGCCATAGCTGGTCAGCACTTCGATCTCTTGATCGACCGCATCGCGTTCCGCCTTGAGGTAGTCGTCCACGGCGGTTCGGAAAGACTCTTCGGCGATCCAGTGCAGGGAATGGCAAGCGGTGGGCAGGTAGCCGCGCGCCAGCTTGTGTTCGCCCTGCGCACCCGCCTCGACCGTTTTCAGCCCGTTCGCGATGGCCCAGTCGATAGCCTGATAATAGCAAATCTCGAAATGCAAACAGTCGTGATGCTCTGTCGCGCCCCAGTAGCGGCCATAAAGCGTATCGCGCCCGATCATGTTGAGCGCACCTGCGATCCATTCGCCTTCACGCTTCGCCAGCACCAGCAGGATGTCATCTCGCAGGGTTTTCTGCGCCTCGTTGAAGAAGGCGCGCGTCAGATAGGGCGTGCCCCATTTGCGCGCGCCGGTGTCTTGGTAGAACTCCCAGAAGGCATCCCAGTGTTCGGGCTTTATCTGATCGCCGGTCAGCGCGTGGATCGTGCCGCCAAAGCCCTGAGCGATGCGGCGTTCGCGCCGGATCGTCTTTCGCTTTCGGCTCGACAGATCCGCAAGGAACGCGTCAAGGTTGGCGTAGTCGCGGTTCACCCAGTGGAACTGATCCGTGACGCGGTGAAGAAGGCCCATTTCCGCGCCCGCCAGCGCCTCTGCCTCGGTGCAGAAGGTGATATGCAGCGAAGACAACCGGTTCTCGGCAGCGATCTGGACCGCGCCTTGCACGATGGCGCCGGTGCCCGCGATCTCATGGCCCGGCCGCGTCAGAAAGCGGCGACCCGTCGCAGGGGTGAAGGGCACGGCCAACTGCAGTTTCGGATAATAGCGCCCTCCCGCGCGTTCATACGCATGGGCCCAGCTGTGATCAAAGATGTATTCGCCCTGGCTATGGCCCTTGGCGTAAAGCGGCGCGACGGCGATCACCTGGCCGTTCTGCCGCGCGACAAGGTGGCGAGGCGTCCAGCCGGTGCCGGTACCCACCGATCCCGACCGTTCCAGTGCCGACAGAAAGCGGTGTGTCGTGAAGGGATCTAACGGACGCCCGTCTTCGGGGCAGGCGCAGGCATCCCAATCCTCGGGCGCGATATCGGCCAGCGATCCAAGGACAGAGATCTCTATTGTGTCGCTCATGAACGGGTCCGGGCCTGCATCTGCGTTGCGCGACTAGGTGGACCCGAAACGAGAGCGGTCAAGCCTTTGCCAGCGCGGGCAGGTACCCTTCGAAGGTCACGTTATCGGCAATCCTGCGCGCTTCCGCCTCTGCCTCGGCAGAACGGATGGTCCAGCACAGGACGTTGAGCCCTGCCGCCTTGACCTGGGTGATGCGGCCCCGACCCAAATCGGCGGCCTCGTGACTGATGAAGCTGGCATCGACATGCTCAAGATCGGGGATCTCGCGCAGACGCTCGCACAGAACCGGCGTCAGAGTGGGCCAGTTGGCGGGATCATAGGCGCTGGTCGTCAGCCCGCGTGGCACGTTGGGCGCTTGCCGTTTCAGCAGGGTCACGCTGTGCGGGTTGAACGACATCAGCGCAAGCGGGCCGTCATAGCCTGCGATATCCTCGGCCACCGCCTGTTCCAGCGCGCCAACGTCGGATCCCATGGAACCGTCCTGATCCTTGATCTCGATCAGCAACGGCACGCGGCCTGCGACCTCGGTCAGGATATCGGCAAGCGTCGGCACGGATTCCGAGCCGCCCATCAGCGGGATCGCCTGCAATTCGGCGACGCTGCGCTGGCGGATCGGCCCCGTTTCGATGGTCAGACGCCCGAGATCGTAGTCGTGAAACACCATCGCGCGGCCGTCCGAGGACAGTTGCACGTCGATCTCGATCCCATAGCCCGCCTCGATCGCGGCTCGCACTGCGGCGCGCGAATTTTCCGGGCGGCCCTTTGCACGGTCATGCAGGGCGCGGTGGGCAATGGGCGCTTCAAGGAACGCCGAAGGAAGCTGGATCATTTCAGCTCGAAGATGGCTTCGATCTCGACCGCAACGCCAAGCGGAAGCGACCCGGCGCTGACGGCAGAGCGTGCGTGACGCCCCGCATCGCCAAGGATTTCCACCAGCGTATCGGATGCGCCGTTCACGACCTTCGGCTGATCGGTGAAATCGGGGGTCGAATTGACGAAACCGGTCAGCTTGACGACGCGCGCCAGCTTGTCCAGATCGCCGTCACAAGCCGCACGTGCCTGCGCCAGCAGCGACAAGGCGCATTGCCGCGCCGCTGCCGCGCCCGCCTCGACATCCAACTCGGCGCCCAGTTTGCCCAGGATCAGGCCATCGGAATTCTGGCTGATCTGGCCCGACACGTAGACGGTCTTGCCGCTGATGACGAAGGGCACGTAGTTGGCGGCCGGCGCAGGCGCATCGGGAAGGGTGATGCCAAGCTCAGTCAGGCGGGTTTCAATGGATCCGGGCATATCGGGGCTCCTGCGGTCAAAAAGGGTTCGCGCGACGCTACCTGTCCCAAAGGCCAAGCGGAACCGGGAAATGCAGCGCGGCGTTGCCTTGGCATATGTCGCAAATCGGGCACAGGGCCATCAATCTGTGTCCCGGCACTGCAATTGACCCAAGTTGGCCTATTATGTGTGTTCTGACGTAAAGTTGTTTCCGAATCTCTAGCCTTGTATCGGTTTGCCCCCTGATGAAAAAACGCGTTGCCATACTCCGCCTTCTGGCCAGCCTCGCCGCCGCGGCGAGCCTTGCGGCCTGCGAGGCACCACGCGCGACGGGCATTTCGGACCCCTACGAGACGCAGAACCGTGCTGTGTTTGAAGGCTCGCTCAGGCTGGACAGGGCGATTCTTGCGCCGACTGCGCGTAGCTATGCCGACATCGTGCCGGAACCGGTCGAGCGCGGCATAAATAACTTCGCCGCGAATGCCGGACTGCCAAGCGACATCGTGAATGACGTTCTTCAGTTCAACATTGATGACGCGTCAGCAAATCTGGTTCGTTTCATCTTCAACACGACGATCGGGATCGGTGGCATTTTCGACCCGATGAAGGCAGCCGGGCTGGACCCACGTCCAAGCGATTTCGGCGAAACGCTGCATGTCTGGGGCTTGGGCGAAGGGGACTATCTTGTCCTGCCCCTGCTTGGCCCGTCGACGCAGCGGGATGCGTTCGGAATGGTCGTGGACGGCTTCACCAATCCGCTGTCCTATGTGTTGGCCGGACCGGAACGAGCTTGGCTTGGACCCGCGCAAATTGGATCGCAATTATCGGCGCGAAATGCAGCATCGTCCACCTTTGACGCACTCATCCTCGAAGCGGCTGACCCCTATGCACAGGCGCGGCTGCTGTATCTTGAAAACCGGCGCTTCCAGCTTGGTGGACGCGGGGCCTCTGCAGACCCATATTCAGACCCATACGCCTCTGGCGCGCCGGACCCCTATTCGGCGGCCCCCGATCCGTACGAGGACCCATATGCCCAGTAACCTGACCCGCCGCGCCTTCGCCGCACTGGCCGCCGCGACCCTTGCCGCCCCTCGCGCACGCGCCTTGACTCAAGGCCAAGCCGAGGTTTTCGTCCAGCAGATCGTTGGGGAATTGCAAGGCATCATCAATTCGGGTCAGTCCGAGGGTCAGATGCTTGGCACCTTCAAGGGCTATTTCGAGCGTCACGCCGACCTGCCGGTTATCGCGCAATTCGCCCTTGGGCGCGGCGTGAACGCAAGCGCAGCCGAGGTACGCGCGTTCCAAGAGGCGTTCGCCAGCTACATGGCGCGCAAGTACGGTCGCCGGTTTCGCGAATTCATCGGCGCGTCCATCGATGTGACCGGCGCGTCGCAGCTGCGCGCAAACCAGTACGAGGTGCGATCCACCGTCCGCCTTCAAGGTCAGGCCCCGTTCGAGCTGTCGTTCCGCATCTCGGATCAAAGCGGCCGGGCGCAGATTTTCGACCTGATCATCGAAGGCGTCAGTCTTCTGCGCGTCGAAGGTCAGGAAGTCCGCGATCTTCTGATCCGCTACAATGACGATGTGGGCCGCGTCGCCCAGCATCTCAGCCAGGCCGGCTGATCCGATCTTTATGGCCCGCTACGCCCGTTCACGGGCGGGCCGTCAACAATCGGCGCCATCGTTTCCCCGTTTCCCGCCTCTAAACGATCCCGAACATACCCAGCTATTGTCCGGCGCGTTCCGCATTCCTGCCCCGTTTGACCACGATACGAGAACGGTGAGGGCTAAAAGCGAGAAACGAGTGATCTATGGACCGATTGACCGAAATGGAGGCCTTTGCCACCGTCGTGGACCAAGGTGGGTTTACCGACGCGGCCAAGAAGATGGGCATCTCGAAATCCGCCGTTTCCAAGCATGTCTCATCGCTTGAGGCCCGTCTTGGCGCCCGGCTGTTGAACCGCACCACGCGCCGCGTGTCGCCGACCGAGATCGGCTTGGCCTACTATGATCGCGCCCGCCGCGTTCTCAATGACGCCGGCGAAGCGGATGCGCTTGTCACATCCATGCAATCCGCGCCCTCGGGCCTTTTGCGCATCTCTGTGGCAACCGATTTCGGGGTCAATCACCTGTCCCCGATCCTGGGCGATTTCCTGGCGGAATTCCCCGAGATCACCGTCAATATGGTTCTGAACAACCGCTACGTTGAACTGATTTCCGAAGGCTTCGACATGGCCGTTCGCATCGGAGAGCTGGAAGACAGCACCCTGCGCGCCCGCAAGCTGACCGAGACCACCAAACGCATGATCGGCTCGCCCGGCTATTTCGACAAATATGGCCGCCCCGAGAAGATCGACGACTTGAACGAGCACAAGCTCTTGCATTATTCCAGCCAGTCTTCGGGCAATGTCTGGAAACTGACCGCGCCTTCGGGCGAAAAGCGTCAGGTGCGCACGGCGGGCTGGCTGTCGGTCAATGACGGTCAATCGCTTCTGAACGCCGCGATTTCCGGCCTTGGCATCGCCTATCTGCCCAGCTTCCTCTACGCCGACGCGTTGACGGATGGTTTGGTGGAAGAGGCGATCCCGGAGCTGCCCACCGAGACGCAAGGCATCTACGCGGTCTACCCGCCCGGCCGCTTCACGCAGCCCAAGGTCCGCGCTTTCATTGATTTCCTGGTGCACCGCTTCGCTGAAAAGGGGCCTGACGCCTGGTAAGGCAGACGGCACTTTTCCGACTAACGGTCCTTACTTGGTCGAGGTCACTATGGCCTCGACCCTTCTGTTTCTAAGGCGTCCATCGGGCGACAGGTTGCTCGCAACTGGCGCGAGGAAACCAACCCCTTCAGCCGAAATTTGCGCAGGCGACACGCCATATTCGGCGATCAGACGGTCCACCACCGATTGCGCCCGGTCGCGGCTGAGCGAGATATTCCCATCCAGCGCGCCCACTGCGTCGGTATGGCCGACGAGCACCACGCGCGTCTCTCGGTTTTCCGCAAGATACTCAGCCAGCGATTCAAGCGTAGGATAACGGTTCTCGTCGAGTTCGGATGATCCGGTGCGAAACGTCAGGTCTTGAAGTGTCGCGCGACCGATCTGGCGCAAGCGGTCCTTCAGCGGCAGACCAAGGGCCGTCGCGGTGTCGATGGGCGGCAGGGCGGTCGTTCCAGCGACCGACAAATCCACAGCCGCCGCGCCGACGCGCGTCACCTCGATGAACCCCGCGCTGCCAGACCGGCTGACCAGCAGTGAAACTGCCTCGGCAGGCCCGTCTGACACGCGCTGGGCGGCCAGATACCGGAAATCGCCAAGATCGACATGCATTTCGGGCTCGCGCAGCGTGTCGAGCGCAAATCGGAAATCGAAACCCCCGCAGCCTTCCGTTTCGCATTCGAACAGAATGTCGAAGCCCGACGCCTCGATCTGAGCGCGCAGAGGCGCCAGAATTTGCAATGTCGTCAAAGCGGCATTCGGCACGCGGAACGCCTGTTTCTGCAAGACGCCCTCGACAGTCAGGGTCTCCATACCGTCTTCGCCATAGGGCGCGATCGCCAGAACCGCGCTGCTCAGCGGAAGGATGCGATCAAGCGTGGCTTCCGCCTGCCGGGGAAAGTTCAGCGTCAGCGCCATCGCCGGTGTAGCCAGAAGCGATAGCGCTGCGGCAATCGCAGAGCTGCCCGTCATCTGGCCATCGCGTGGTAGTCGTCATTGGGGCGCATATCGATCGCCGATGCGACCCGGTTCGTCATGTTGAAGAACGCCGCGACGCTTGCGATGTCGAAAATATCGCGGTCGCTGAAGCCAGCGTCGCGAAGGGCCTGCCGGTCAGCTTCCTCAACCGTCGCGCTAGACTTCGTCACCTTCACCGAAAAGTCCAGCATCGCGCGCTGGCGGGGTGTCAGGTCGGCGGTGCGGTAGTTCATCACCATCCGTTCGCCCAGTACCGGATCACCGGACAATTCACGTACGGCGGCGCCATGGGCGACCTGACAATACCAGCAGCGGTTTTCGGACGAGACAGCCACCGCGATCATCTCGCGATCCAGCTTGCTCAGGTCGCTCTGGCCCAGCATCAGGTCGTTATACATCGCGGTGAAGGCATTCAGCTTCTCGATATCGAACGCGTAGGCGCGCAGGACATTCGGGACCATGCCCAGCTTATCCTCGCAGACGCGAAAATACTTTTCGGTCTCGGGCGGCAGGGGATCGACCTGCGGCAGGTCAAGGGCGGTCACGGGAGCATTCTTGGTCACGGCGTCAGTCTTTCTTGAGGCGATAGTGGTAGTGTTCCACAGCGACCATCCCGAGGGAAGCATAGAGCGCATTGGCCCCCGTGTTGGCATCCGTCACGGCAAGACCCAGCCAGTCCGCGCCGTCCTTTGCGGCCCAATGACACGCCATGCGCAGGATGTTCGTGCCGACGCCAAGGCGGCGCATTTCGGGGATCACCTCGATCGTGTGGATCATTGCGCGCGCGCCGTCCCGCGCGACAAAGGCGACGCCTGCGGGCTTGTCCTTTTCCCGCGCCAGGATCGCGGTCTTGGGCAGCGCGACGCGGTCCATCACGGCGATGCGGGCAGGGCCGATGCCCTGCGCGCGCCAGAGGTCGACCATGATCGCCAATGGCGGCCAAAGCTGAAACGCCGACACCCGGCGGATCGGCTCTGCCGCCATCGGGGCCACGGGCATGGCATATATCGTCACCGGATCGACCACCGCATAGCCGCGATCAGCAAGCGCCAGGTCGAGCGCCTCCTGATCCGGTGAGAGCTGAAACAGCGTGTCCTGACCAAGCGCGGTCATCGCCGCCTCGGCACGGGCGATTTCGGCCTCGGCGCCCGGTTCTTCCGCCGTTGCCGCCGACACCCGCTTGCCGCCGCCTTGTCCGTCCCGAATGGTCCAGGGGCCATCCCTCCACGCGGTCGCTGCGCACCAGGTCCGGTCGACCGTGTTCAGCCAACTCCCTGTGGGCACATCGTTCAAGCTGCTTCCTCACCGAACAGTGCGGTCAAAGCGATATGCGCCGCTTCCACCTCGGCTCGGTCTGCGCCGCGGATGACGATATTCGCGCCGAAGCGGCCGTTCAGGCTGAACGGGTAAGACCCGAAGGAGAGGGCGGGATGCGCCTCGGCCAGTTCGCGCAAGGGGCCGGCGATATCGCCTTCGCCCCGTTCCACGCGCAGCGACAAAGATGTCAGCGGCGTGCCGCCCGTCAGACGCGGCAGGATGCTTTCGACCATCGTCTCGAAGACCGATGGCACACCCGCCATCACATGCACGTTGCCCACTGAAAACCCTGGCGCAGCGCTGACCGGGTTGTCGATCAACGTGGCCCCATCGGGGATCCTTGCCATGCGCAGCCGCGCCTCGTTCAATTCCGATCCGGTCTTGGCGTAATGCGCCTCGAGGATCGCGCGCGCATCCTCCCGCACGTCGATGGGCATGTCGAAGGCCGCCGCGATACAATCGGCGGTAATGTCGTCATGAGTCGGCCCAATCCCGCCCGAGGTGAAGATGTGGTCATACCGGCTGGACAGGCGGCGGACATAGCGGATGATCGTGTCCGCGTCGTCGCCGATGAACCGCGCTTCCTTCAGGTCGATCCCGGTTTCACTCAGCCGCTTTGCAAGATGGTTCATGTTCGAATCGCGCGTGCGGCCCGAAAGGATTTCGTCTCCGATCACGAGCATGGCAGCGGTGGGATTCGGCATATGCGCCTCCTTGAGCGTTCGTTCAGAGCGGTATAATCCGCTTCCATGCGCTTTCAAACCGATCTTGTGCCAGCCCGGCTGATACGCCGCTACAAACGGTTTCTTGCCGATGCTGTGCTGGAAGAAACGGGCGAAGAGATCACCGCGCATTGCCCCAACCCCGGCTCCATGATGGGGCTCGACGCACCCGGCCTGCGCATCTGGCTGGAGCCGAATGACGATCCCAGGCGCAAGCTGAAATATGGTTGGCGGCTTGCGGAATTGCCCGGCGGGTATTGGGCGGGGATCGACACCGCTGTGCCCAATCGCGTGGTGAAGGAGGCATTGATCGCCCGCGCCGTGCCGGAACTTGCCGTTTATTCCAATGTGCGCGCCGAAGTGAAATACGGCCGCGCCAGCCGTGTGGATTTCCTGCTTACGGAACCCGGCCTGCCCGATGCCTATGTCGAGGTAAAGAACGTGCACCTGCGCCGGACGGGCGACTTGGCCGAGTTTCCCGATTGCGTGACGCTGCGCGGGGCGAAACATCTGGACGAGCTGGGCGATATGGTTCGCGCAGGGCATCGGGCGGTGATGTTCTACCTCATTCAGCGCGACGATTGCGCGCGCTTCCGCCTCGCCGAGGACCTCGATCCGGGATACGCCGCCGCCTTTGTCCGCGCGCGGGAGGCGGGGGTCGAGGCGATTGCCTATGGCACGCGGATTTCGACGGACGAGATCACGCTTGGCGCGTCCATGCCGATCATGATGCAGGGGGGGGCGTGACGGTCAGTTCGGGATCGTAGGTGAACACGGTCACATGAAGCGCTGCATCCGGCTCTGTCATCCATGGCGTGGTAAAATCGGTCTGTTCCCAGCGCATCACGCGGCGCGTTTCGGGATCTAGGTAGACGGTCGAGCGCTCTCCAAAATACAATCCGCCCTGATCCGGGTCCGGATCGGTCTGGGTGCTGAAACTGTAGGAGAGTAAGGACACGCCATCCATCTCGACCAAGCCGTTGCATTCGATCTCGTCCAGGTTGGCGAGTTGCTGGGCGAAAGCCTTGTCATGCGCGGCCTTGCGGTCGGCAGGGAAATTCGACGGCGCTTCGGTCCAGGGGCCGGTCGCGCTTGGACCTGTCCAGACTTGACGGTCGATGACCAGCGCCATGGAATCGCCTTTTACCCCCGACAGGGTGCGCAGCGGCGTCTCGACGCTTGAGACGAAGACATGCTGCAGCGCGCCCTGGGCGTCATAGACGGATTTCTCGCTGCGATAGGGCGGGCGGTCGTAGCTATACAGCGAGGTCTGGAAAACCTCTTGCACCTCGTCCTCACAAGGGTCCGCCATAGCCGACAGGGGCGCCAGAACGGCGGTCAGTGCGAATGCGATCAGCCGCATATTCTGCTCTTCCTTCGTGCTTGGGCCTGCGTCTTTGCCTATTCTGCCCGCCCCCGGGGAGGCGGGTAAAGCGCAAAGGCCGCAAATCCTGCGCGGATCTGGACCCGCGCCGCGTTTGCGCCTATGTGAGGTTCGTCAAAAAAGGACCGGACCGGTGGACGAGACTCGCGGCAAACTCACGAAGGACGGAATTCGCATTCACGATGAGGCGGATTTCGCTGGCATGCGCAAGGCTGGCCGGGTCGCGGCCGAGATCCTCGATGAGATCGCTGCCATGGTCGAGCCGGGTGTGACCACCGGTGAGATCGACAAGCGGATCACCGATCTTGTCGGGTCCAAGGGCTCGACCTCTGCGACGATCGGATACAAGGGCTATCAGCACGCCAGCTGCATCAGCGTGAACCATGTCGTCTGCCATGGCATCCCCGGCGACAAGAAGCTGAAGGATGGCGATATCCTGAATGTCGACGTGACCGTGATCGTCGATGGCTGGTTCGGCGACACCAGCCGAATGTATGTCGCGGGCAAATTACCGCGCAAGGCAGAGCGGCTGATCGAAGTAACCCATGATGCCCTGTTCAAGGGGATCGAGGCGGTGCGTCCGGGCAATACCTTCGGCGATATCGGCTTTGCGATCCAAAACTTTGTCGAGGCGCAGCGCATGTCCGTTGTGCGCGATTTCTGCGGCCACGGGCTGGGACGAGTGTTCCACGCGCCGCCGAATGTCCTGCATTACGGGCGTCCGGGGACCGGGCCGGTTCTGGAAGAGGGCATGTTCTTCACCATCGAGCCGATGGTCAACCTGGGCCGGCCGGAAACGAAGGTGCTGGCCGACGACTGGACTGCCGTGACCCGCGACAAGTCGCTGTCGGCGCAGTTCGAACATTCGGTGGGGGTGACGGCGGACGGCGCGGATATCTTCACGCTTTCGCCCGGCGGATTGTTTCACCCGACCTACAGTGCTTAGGGGCGGCAGGGTAAAACCCGCCCGACGCCAAGCCCCGTAGGGAGGGACGTGTCCCGCCCTCCTCAGCGCGCTTTCAGCACCTCGGACACCCGGAGCGGCTGCACCTCGCCCGCGACGCGGGCTTGGTAGATCGTGTACGCTTCTGTCACGCGCATGATGTAGTTGCGTGTCTCGTTGAAGGGCACGTGTTCCACCCAGTCGACCGCATCCACCGACGCATCGCGCGGATCGCCGAAGCGCTCAATCCACTGGCGCGGACGGCCTGGCCCGGCATTGTAGCCAGAGGCGACCAGCGGCAGGTTCAGCCCGAATTCATCGACCAGCCGCCGCAGATATCCACTGCCCAGCGTGGCGTTATAGACCGGATCGGTGGTCAGCTTGCCGCGCGAATAGTCGATCCCAAGCTCGCGCGACATCAGCTCTGCCGTGCCCGGCATCAGCTGCATCAGCCCGCGCGCCCCGGCCGGGGAAACGACGACCGGGTCGAATTCGCTTTCACGCCGCGCAATGGCCAGCGCCAGCGCGCGTTCCACCGGCAGATCGGCGAGGCCAAGATCGGTTTCAGGAAAGTAGGCGTAGGGAACTGGCAAACCGCGCTGGGCTATTTCCTTGCCGACGGCCACGTTCAGATGCGGGTGATCGAACACCTCGCGCACATGGCCGACAAAGGCGACAAGATCCTCTTCGGGCATGGTTTCGGCCAGATGGGACAGGAACTGTTCCGCCCGGCCAAGACGTCCCGTTGCGAGGAAAAGCCGGGCCGCTTCGACCACATCGCTACCCTCGAAGCTTGTCCCCGCAGGCCCAGGGAAGGGCGGCAGGTTTGCGGCGGTGGGGTCCATCGGCAGCCCCGCCTTTTCAGCGGCAAGCTGACCGTAAAAGCTGGTCTGGTATTCGCCGCCCCAGGCATAAGCCTTGGCCGCCGCTTCGGTATCACCCAGCGCTTCATGCGCGCGCCCGATCCAATAGCCTGCGCGGCCCATGCTGATCGGGCTTTCGACCGCGGTCTCGAAGCGGGTGAAGTGCAAGAGCGCCTGTTCCGGGGCGTCGAGATAGGTCAATGCCAGATACCCCGCTAGCCATTCCAGATCGGAAAAGTCCAGGTAATCAGTCTCTGGATCGACGAAATGGCGGCTGGCGAGGCGATAGGCGGTATCGGCATCGCCATCGCGCATCAGGCGGCGCGCGTAGTCACGGCGCAGGCGCGCCCAGCGTTCGGGATCCCCCAGCGACTCCGCCGAGACACTGCGTTCCAGCATCAATTCGATGGCAGACTCTCGCCGACCGCGTTTCACGCGCCACTGGAACCGCTCATAGGCCAGCCCGCCATCCAATGCGAGGCTGGCTGGCACCGTCTCGATCAGCGCATCGACGCCGGGACGGTCGTTGCGCAGTGCGATGCGTGCGGCGGCCAGCGCCTTCCAGTCATCGGGGACAAGCGGTATGATCGCCTCGGCCTGGCTGGTCTTGCCGCGCCAGAGCAGCATATCAAGCCGGTCGGTATGGTGCGGCGCGATCACGTCCGAAAACCTGTCCTGAAAGGCCACACGGTCGTCGCGTTCCATATCCAGCGTCGTCCAGGCGCGCACGATCTCGTCCCGCGCCTCGACATCGCGACCAAGCGCCTGAAGCGCGCGTATTTTCTGCAGCGCACCGGGGGCGGTTTGCGGTGGCTCTGCGCCAAAGAAGGCCAGAACCAGCTCTGGCGCATCATCGCTTCCCAACCGCGCCTCGCCCTGCTCGCGCATCCAGCGCAGGCCCGGCCAATGTGCGTTTCGGTTCAGGAAATTGACGTAATCCTGCACGGACCCGTTCGATCCGCGCAGCCAGGTCCAGTCGACGATATCGACCGCTGCCGTTCCGTCATCCGCCGCGCGCTGGCGGGCCTCGGCCACACCTGCGCTGCCAAGGGCCGACAGCCCGCGTTCAAGGGCCGCCTGGGCGGTCACGGAGGTGGGCCCGAAGGACATGGTTGCCACAAGGGCGAGTAGCACGCGCCGCATTATCTGCCTCGTCTTGCCAAATGGTTTCCTTCTAGGGTAGCTGGCACGGCTGATGTCGCAACACACGATGGCGATATCGTTATCCGGAGGCGGCCGGTTTCCGCCAAGGCGCCCGGAGGGACGGGCAAACAGGCGGAGGCGTGCGATGATCAAGGGTTCGATCCCGGCACTGGTGACACCGTTCAAGGACGGCAAGCTGGATCTCGACACGCTGAAAGACCTGATCGAGTGGCATATCGACAGCGGCACCCACGCTGTTGCGCCCGTCGGCACGACTGGCGAAAGCCCTACGCTCAGCCATGCCGAGCATGAGTTGGTCGTCGAGGAAACCGTCAAGATCGTGAACGGCCGCATTCCCGTGATCGCTGGCGCCGGGTCCAATAACACGACCGAATCCATCAGGCTTATCAAGCATGCCGAAGAGGTCGGCGCCGATGCCGCCCTGGTGGTCACGCCCTATTACAACAAGCCGACGCAGCGCGGCCTGATCGCGCATTACACCGCGCTTCACGCCTGCTGCAATCTGCCGATCATCATCTACAACATCCCCAGCCGATCGGTCGTCGACATGTCGCCCGCGACCATGGGAGAGCTGGCAAAGTTGCCCCGGATCATCGGGGTCAAGGACGCAACCGGCGACATCGCCAAGGTCAGCCAGCAGCGCGCGACCTGCGGCAAGGAGTTCATCCAGCTGTCGGGTGAGGATGCGACGGCGATGGGATTCAACGCCCACGGCGGCATCGGGTCGATTTCGGTGACCGCGAATGTCGCGCCCAAGCTTTGCGCCGAATTCCAAGAGGCGACGTTGGCTGGTGATTACGTAACAGCGCTTGAGTATCAGGATCGCCTGATGCCGCTGCACGAGGCGATTTTCATCGAACCGGGTCTGATCGGTGCGAAATACGGGTTGTCTCTGCTGGGCCGCTGTTCGCCAGAAGTCCGCTCGCCCCATGTCGAGCTTCTTGGCAGCACCAAGGACGCTATACGCGCCGCGATGGTGCATGCGGGGCTGCTGAACTGAGGTCTCGCCTGCGCCGTTGCGCTTGGTTGTGCTGTATCGCGGTCTGGAAGTCTTGAACTACCTTCCATCCCGCGGTCTGGCTGTCGGCCGTCTACCCCTCGCCAAGATGCTCTTCGCCTCGCGCGCGGGCTAGGCCGATCTGGCGTTGCCGCTCGCGAAACCGCTCGCGATCCTCGGCCGAATACTCATCCACGCAATGGTGGCACTGAACGCCCGCCTCGTATTCCGGTCGCGCCTTGTCCTCGGGCAAAATCGGGCGGCGGCAGGCGTGGCATAGCTCATGCGGCCCTTCACGAAGGCCGTGGCCCACACTGACCCGCCCGTCGAACACAAAGCACTCACCATGCCAGAGGCTCTCCTCGGCGGGCACCTCTTCGAGGTATTTCAGGATGCCGCCCTTCAGGTGATAGACCTCATCCACCCCTTCGCCGATCAGGTAATTGGTGGATTTCTCGCAGCGGATACCACCGGTGCAGAACATCGCGATGCGCTTGTTGTGAAACCGGTGGCGGTTCTCGGCCCACCACGTGGGAAACTCGCCAAAGCTCTTGGTTTCGGGATCAACTGCCCCGTCGAAGCTGCCGATAGCAACCTCGTAATCGTTGCGCGTGTCGATCACCGCGACATCAGGAGCGGAAATCAGCGCGTTCCACTCAGCCGGATCAACGTAGTGGCCCGTCCCGGCCTTCGGGTCGACTTGCGGCTGGCCCATCGTCACGATCTCGCGTTTCAGCCGCACCTTCAGCCGCGCGAACGGCATCTTTTCGGCAGTGCTTTCCTTCCAGTCGAGATCACCGCAGCCCGGCAAAGCGCGGATATGCGCCACTACGGCGTCGATGCCTGCGCGCCGCCCGGCGATGGTGCCGTTGATGCCTTCGCCCGCCAGTAAGAGCGTCCCGCGCACGCCATTTGCGCGCGCCAGATCCTCCAGCGGGCCTTTCAGCGCGGCGGGATCGGGGAAGGGCGTGAACTTGTAAAGCGCGGCGACGATATACATGAGGCCGGAGATACGAAGGCCATGGCAAAGGATCAAGGTGTCGTTGACGCGCCGTACCTTGCGTCCTAGGCCTCGGACACCAATGCGGAGACCCGATATGCGCCCAGCGAACGAAGCCCTGATCGTCATCGACGTCCAGAACGATTTCTGCCCCGGCGGCGCGCTTGCCGTCACGGGCGGCGACGACATCGTGCCGGGCATCAACGCGCTGATGGACGACTTCGCCGTGCGCGTCTTCACGCAGGATTGGCACCCGGCGGGGCATTCGTCCTTCGCGTCGCAGCACGACGGCAAGGGACCGATGGAGACCGTCGAGATGCCCTATGGCACCCAGGTGCTCTGGCCGGATCATTGCGTTCAAGGGTCTGAAGGCGCGAAATTCCACCCCGATCTGCGCACCAACCCAGCCGATCTGATCATCCGCAAGGGATTTCGCCGCGCCATCGACAGCTATTCAGCGTTTTTCGAGAACGACCATGAGACGCCGACGGGCCTCGAAGGCTACCTGCGCACGCGGGGCGTCGATACGCTTTTGATGGTCGGCCTCGCCACGGATTTCTGCGTGAACTTCTCGGCGGTGGATGCCGCGAAGCTGGGCTTCAACGTCACTGTCCGCCAAGACTTGTGCCGTGCCATCGACATGGGCGGATCGCTCGATGCGGCGAAGACGGGGATGCGCGACGCGGGCGTGACGCTGGACTGATCTGCGCGGGCTTGGTTTAAGCGAAACAGCCTGAGACGGAGCCTTCCATGGTCGACATCGCCACCCGCGTTCATAATCACAAGTGGAAGATCGACCCGATCGTGCGATCCCTGATCGACACGGATTTCTACAAGCTTCTGATGTGCCAGTCGGTGTTCCGAAACAAACCGGACACACGCGTCACCTTTTCGCTCATCAACCGGTCCAAGGGTATCCGGCTGGCCGAGTTGATCGACGAAGGCGAATTGCGCGAGCAGCTCGATCACATCCGGTCCCTGTCCCTCAGCCGCGGGGAATCGACCTGGATGCGGGGCAACACGTTCTACGGCAAACGCCAGATGTTCACGCCCGAGTTCATGGATTGGTTCGAGGCGCTGCGCCTGCCGCCCTACCACCTTGAGACGAGGGACGGTCAGTATGAACTGACCTTCGAAGGCACATGGCCGGAAGTCATGCTGTGGGAAATTCCGGCGCTTGCGGTGCTGATGGAACTGCGTTCCCGCGCCGTGTTGGAACGGATGGGCCGGTTCGAGCTTCAGGTGCTCTACGCCCGCGCGATGACGAAACTGTGGGAAAAGATCGAACGTCTGCGCGATCTTCAGGACCTGCGCATCGCCGATTTCGGCACGCGGCGACGGCACAGCTTTCTGTGGCAGGACTGGTGCGTTCAGGCGATGCAGGAAGGCCTTGGTGAGGCGTTCGTCGGCACCTCGAACTGTTTGATCGCGAAGAACCGCGAGGTCGAGGCGATCGGCACCAACGCCCATGAACTCCCCATGGTCTATTCTGCGCTGGCCGACACCGATGAGGCATTGCGCAACGCGCCCTACAAGGTGCTGGCCGACTGGCATGAGGAACATGACGGCAACCTGCGGATCATCCTGCCCGACACCTACGGCACGATCGGCTTCCTGCAAGGCGCGCCCGATTGGCTGGCAAAATGGACCGGCATTCGCATCGATTCCGGCGATCCCGCGACCGGCGCCGAGATCGCGATCCGCTGGTGGAAAGAGCGCGGAGAGGACCCGACGGAAAAGCTGGTGATCTTCTCGGACGGGCTGGATGTCGGCAAGATCGAGGAACTGCACGCTCAGTTTGCCGGGCGTGTGCGGGTGTCCTTCGGCTGGGGCACGCTGCTGACGAATGATTTTCGCGGGCTGGTGCCCGACGATGGGCTCGCGCCCTTCTCGCTGGTCTGCAAGGCGGTCGAGGCGAATGGCCGACCCACGGTCAAGCTGTCGGATAACCCCGTCAAGGCGATGGGTCCCGGGCTGGAAATCGAGCGTTACAAACGGGTCTTTGATGTCGGCAGCCAGACCGCGATGGAGGTCGAGGTCTGAGCCGCGATCCCGCCCCGTGGCCTGCGATCCCCGCGCCGCCCGAGACGCCGGGAACGGCAGCGCCGGAAGGCCGCAAGCACTGGTGGCACTACGCGCGCACCCGGCCATGGCGGCGGGGGATGACCTATGCCGAATGGCTGGCCTATGGTCTTGATGCCCGCCCCGCCAGGGACGCGCGAGACTTTTTCGGCACTCTTGGGGCCGCGCGGCTGGCTTTGCGGGTCAACCGGCTGTCGAACCGCCGGGGGCTTGTGGGCGACAAGCTTTTGTTCGATGCGCTGATGCGCGGTGCGGGGCTGGAGGTTCCGGATTTGCTGGCTGTGTTCGGCCGTCCTGCGCCCATCGGTGTCCCGCGTCTGCAGGGGCTGGAGCAGCTGCGTGATCTTTTCACCGACCCCGCCAACTTCCCCCTCTTCGGCAAGCCCTCCATGGCGCAGCGATCCGAAGATGCGATTGCCGCCACGGCCTTCGATCCAGAGGCAGAGACGCTGACCCTGCTCGACGGGCGCACAGTGCCAATCGTGCGGGTCTGGCAGCAGCTTGACCGCTATCACCGTCATTCCGGCTACCTCTTCCAGCGCTTCGTGCCCCAGCATGGCAGCATCACTGCGTTGTCTGGTCCGACGCTCGCCACCGTGCGCGTCATCACGCTGTGGATGGGCGGCAAGTGCCATATCCTGCGCACTGGCTGGAAAGTGCCGCACCTGAATGCGCTGGCCGACACGCCGCAGCGCGGGAACCTGTTCACCTTTGTGGATACGGAAACGGGCCGCATCGCGCCCGCCTTCAGCGAACCCTCTGTCCATTCCCCGCGCTTCGACATCCATCCCGGCACCGGCGCCCGAATCGCGGATGCCGAGATTCCCCATTGGGACAAACTGCTGCGCAAGACCCGCCGCGCCGCTGGGCTGATCCATGTCCTGCCGCTGGTCGGCTGGGATGTCGCCGTGGGGCCGGACGGGCCGGTCTTCGTCGAGGCGAACACCAATCCCTCGCTCGAGGCGTACCAGGTCTTCGAAGGCCGCGGCGTCATGGCGGGGACGCAAGGCGACCTTCTGCGCAAAGCGCTGGCAGAGGCTGGCACGGGCGAGGTGGCGAAACGTCGGGCGAAATGGCAGCGGCGGTGGGGGTATATTCGGAAGGGGTAGACGGGAATGGCCCAACCGCAGCCTTCCCCCGATATTGGCCGAAAACGACATCTGACCTACCTGAAGCGCATGACCGATCTTCTTGAACGTGGCTACAGATGGTTCAACGTCGGCATCGCCGCCGTTCTCTTGCTTGGCATCCTTGTCGTGGTTCTTCTTGCGACTGCCAGCTTTCTCGACCTGACAGCGCAATTGGTCCTGACCGCGCCGACCGATGTGACCTATGTCGAGTTGCAAGGCTTGTTTGACCGTCTTCTCGGCGCCGTCATCGCGCTGGAACTGGCCCATTCGGTGCATCTGATGGTGTCGGGACGACGCGGCTTTGCGCAGGTGCGCATCGTCTTGACCATCGGGATTCTCGCCGTGGTGCGAAAGCTGATCGTGATCGAACTGGAAACGGTATCGGGGCTGCTGATGTTCGGGCTCGCCGCAGCCGTTGTCGCGCTGGGCGGAACCCTTGCACTTTTGCACTGGCTGGACAGGCGCGACGGTGTCGGACAGGATAGCTAATCCTCACTCCTCCCCGGGGGATCCTCTTAGCGCCTTTACCTCGCCGCGCTTTTTCTTCGCCTCCACCCGCTTGCGCTTCTGGTTCTGGGACACTCTCGTCGGGATTCGGCGCTTGGGCTTCTCGGTGGCCTTCCGGATCAGCTCGGCCATGCGGTCTCGCGCGATCTCGCGGTTGCGGGCCTGGCTGCGTTCTTCGGACACCTGAAGAACGACCGCGCCCTCCTTTGTCCAGCGCCGTCCGGCCAGGCGCTGCAGCCGCCGTTTGACCGGCCCTGGCAGGTTGGGGGATCGTTCCGCCTCGAACCGCAGCTCGACCGCCGAGGACACCTTGTTCACGTTCTGCCCGCCGGGACCGCCCGCGCGGATGAATTGTTCGACCAGTTCCCAGTCCTCGATGGTGATCGTGTCGGTGATTTTCAGCATGGCCTGATCATATGGCGCAGCGGGCAAAGGAAAAGGGCCGTCGGATGTCGACGGCCCTTCGAGTCATACGGAGATGGGGCCAGTTAGAGCCTGGAGCCCAATCAGGGATGTTCTGTCCTCGGGACTGCCCTCAGACGACGGCCCCCCTGAATGTTCCGACACCTCTCTCCAACACCACTCTAGACACTGGACCACCTCCTTTCATTGATTGCCGATGATTTGGAGGTTGGCACAGATTTTGTGTTTGTCAAAAGATTTTACGCAACCTGTGCGGTGAGCCGCGAGACGATGATGCGGAACGGCGCCAAAGCGATCAGGGCGAGCGCAAGTTTGACCAGCCAATCGGCAAACGCCAAAGACACCCAAAGCGGTAGCTCCGGCCCGAAGGTCAGGAACGGCATCGCATCCCACGCCCAGTTGATTTGTGCATCGCTTGCCGCGCCGAAGAACGTGACAGATGCGGAAAACGCCAGCGTGAAGAAGATCGCGGTATCAAGCGCCGATCCGACGATGGTCGAGGCCAAGGGCGCGGTCCACCATTTGCCGCCGCGCAGACGGTCGAAGACGGCGACGTCCACAAGCTGTGCGATGAGAAAGGCGGTGGCGGATGCCACGGCAACACGCAACGGAACGGCGGCATAGCTGAATCCGTCGCCCTGCAGCATGATCTGAGTGCCAATCAGCGAGCAGGCGATGCCGGTCACGAAACCGGCAAAGATCACCCGGCGCGCCGCCTCTTTCCCATAAACGCGGTTCATCACGTCTGTCACCAGGAAGGCGAGCGGATAGGTGAAAGCGCCCCAGGTCAGAAGGCCGTCGAGGATCAGGAATTGAACGAGGATGTTCGAGGCCACGACAATGGCGGCCATGGCGAGAACGCCGGGAAGGATACGAGTCATATCTGTTTTTCCGTTTTGACAAGGTAGCGGAGACTTGGCCCCGATCACCGGGGACGGCGCCGCCTACACCCGCGCGGCGCGGCGATCAAGTCATTCCGTCAGGACGTATTCGACAAATTCCGTGACCTGGAAGGCGTTGTAATTGTCGTCCGAGATCATCGTCAGGCGCGTGCGCCCGTCCGCGTCCTGCCAGACGGACAGGCCTTCAAGGTTGTCATGGGCCGCAACGGCGCTGGTGAATTCGGTGCGTTCATTGCCGAAACCGTCCGGGCCAAGCGCGAAGCTGCGCACGCGGATGCGAAAGCCGAAGATCGACACAAGTTCCCGCTCTAGAAGGTAGAACCGGCCATCCGGCCCGAAATCCGCGCCCACCGGAAGCAGCTTGTCACGACGCGGCAGATCGAAGGGCTGGGACCATGCGCCATCGGCGTACCGCCAGACCGGAAAGGGCCGTGTCCATTCGCCGGATCGTTCTGGCAACGTATAAAGCGCGCCGTTCGGTCCGATCGCGATCGCCTCGAGCGCGGAATTGCGCTGAAACTCGGCAAAGGCCGCAGGGATCGGCAGGGGCGTGGCAGGCATCTCAGGTGTATCATATTGCCACACTCGGTGCTCGCCCTCGAAGGAGACGAACAGAGTGCCATCGGGCGCTTCGGCAATCCCTTCGGCATCGTTCTTGAACCGCCCGACGGGTGCGCCGCCGGTCCCCAGCAGCTTTGCGAAGCGGCTCAGCGCTACGCCGGAGATCACGCCTTTTTGGTCTCGCGTCAGCGTTCCGGTCGCGATCATCCCGTCATCAGTCGTGGCGGTGAAGCCTTGTCCGTCTTGTGACAGCTCCAGCCCCGAGAATCCGCCGAAGCCGTCGGCCTCTACGGTCCAGATATAGCGTCCGAGAAAGCTTGCGTCAGCGGCGACCGGGGTGGACCACAACGCGGCCAACCCGCCGGCCGCTACTGCGAGGACAGGACCGAGGTGCATTGAGCAGGCAAATCGGCAAGCGCGAGTTCACGACGGGGCTGCGGCGGAGGTGCGTCGGGATCCGGTGGAGACGGCGGTGGAGGATTGAGGATATTGTTCACCCATTCCTGCGCATCGGCGCAACCGTCTCCGGGCGGCGGCGGGGCCTGGTCGGTGCAATCGGGCGCGCCGGGCGGGCAGGACAGACGGACGTGAAAATGGTAATGATGCCCCCACCACGGCCGGATCTTGTTCAGCCAGGACCGGTCGCCCGTCGCATCGTTGCACATCTGAACTTTTGCGCCGGCGAAGACGAAGATGCGTGCGACAGCCGGATCCTGTGCGGCAGCCTTGAGGATCTCGTGATGCGCGCGGGTCCATTGGTCATTCACGAAGGCACCGTTCGCGCGCTGCATCGAGATCGAGCCGATATTCTCGCGATCCGCGCGCGTCAGGCCAAGGTTGTTCGCGGGCCGCATCCAGATATCGGCATCAAGCCCGATCTGGTGACTGCGATGCCCGGTCAGCATAGGCCCGCCACGCGGCTGCGACATATCCCCGATATAAAGCCCGTCCCATCCCGGCTGCTGCGCCGCCTTCTGAGACAGGCGTTCGAGATAGGCGACAAGTTGGGGATGACCCCAGTTGCGGTTGCGCGACAAGCGCATCGCCTGCCAGGTCGGCCCGGTTTCGGGCAGTTGCGCGCCGCCTGCAAGACAGCCTTTGGCATAGCCGCCAAAGCTTTCCGATCGCTGGGGCGACGCGCCCGGCACGCGGCCAAAAAGCTGCTTGGCCAGCGCGCTCGTGTCGATGTCGGTTGCAGCCCGGCTGACAGCGGCCGCACGCGGGCGGGTATCGCCCGAGATGTCGACATCCGTACCCCGCGGACTGCTGCCGCCACCACAGGCGGTCAGCGCAAAGGTCAGGCCCAGAAGGGCAAGTTTACGAGCGATCATGGGCGCTGCTCTCCATTCGGCTGGACCCAGCGTAGCAGAATGAGCGCGATGATAAACAGCGCGATCACCGGTGACAGGCCGATCCGCGCGCTTTCGGTCGCAAGGGTGGTGATGCCGATCAAAGCGGGCGCGAGAAACGCGGTCGCCTTGCCCGACAGTGCATAAAGCCCGAACGCCTCTGTCGGGCGCTTCGGGTCGGTGTGGCGCACCATCATCGAACGCGACGCTGCCTGAAGCGCGCCGCCGCCCGCGCCGATGGCTGCACCGAGGATGTAGAAGACGATGTCGGGCAGGCTTGATCCTTCAGCCAGCGGAATGCCGAAGAAATCCGTCCGAGACATTCCAACGATCACGGTGCAGACGACGATCAGGACCCAGACGTTGTACAGGATCACCGGCTTCGGTCCGAACCGCCCGTCTGCGCGACCGCCGAGCCATGTAAACACGGCAGCCGAGATCGCGCCGATGATTCCGAAGACGCCGATCATGGTGATTGACCAGTCCAGCACCAGCGTCGCATAAACCCCTCCGAACCCGTAAAGCGCGTTCAGCGCGTCACGGTAGAGCATCGAAGATCCAAGATAGGCCGCCAAGCTGCGCCGCTTCAGGATCGAGCGCAGGGATTGCCCCAGATCGCGCATCGCCTTGCCAAAGCTGCCCCCGGGTGCGGGCGGCGTGTCGTCCTTCACCCACAGGAAAAACGGGATCATGAAGATCGCGAACCAGATGGCGGTGAACGGTCCGACAAACCGCGTGCCCTCGCGCAGTTCGGCATCCAGGCCAAACAGCGGCGCGTTCCCCAACAGAGTAACGCCGCTTTCGTTCTCGGCAAAGAGCAGCAGCATGATGAACAGCGATACCACTCCGCCCGCATAGCCCACGGCAAAGCCAGAACCGGATATCCGCCCGATCTCGCCATCCTTGCCGGTGGTCAGCGACGGCAACAGCGCGTTGACGAAGATCAGCGCAAATTCCGCACCGACCATGCCGACGCCGAAGGCCAGCAGCATCCACCAGATGCTCGACCCGTCGGGATAGGTCCACCACAGCGCGGCCGTGCCGATGAGATAAAGCGCCGAGAACGCGTAGATATAGCGCATCCGCCGCCCGGTCGTGTCGGCAAACGCCCCGAGGATCGGCGCGGTGAAGGCGATCAGAAGTCCGGTGACCGTCTGGCCCAGCGACCACATGGATTGCGCCCGCGCGTCGGCCACGCCCTCGGCGACGCCCTGGGCCATGAACGCCTCTGTCGCGACGGCAGCGAAATAGGGGCCGAAGACGAAGGTCAGAAGAAGGGTGTAGAAGGGCTGGCTGGCCCAGTCGAACATCATCCAGCCGACCACGCGTTTCTTCGCGTTTGTCATTCTATCCTGCCCCGATCCGTTTCGCGGCCATAAGAGCCAAGGCCGGGGGGCAAAGCAACCTCAGCTTTTCTCGGGCGGCCAAGGTCTTTGCGCGTCCGCGTCGATCCACGCCTGCACCCATTCGGGCAAAGTGGGCCGCGGGGTGTCGGTGCCAATCGCTTCCAATACGCGGTCGGTGCTGACGATACCGTTCCGGTCGGTTACTGCGGACCGATAAAGCGCCTGCCCTGCACAGTCGCCATCCAGCCGCCACATGGACTGATCGAGATAGAGAAACCGGTCATCCCAGCCGATGCACCGTGACCGCATCTCGATCTTCTCGAACGCGCGCACCCGGCGGCGATAACGCACCGAAACGCCCGCCATCGTCAGCCCCCAGCGCTGTTTGATCAGCATCGCGGTCAGGCCGGTGCGTTTGGCAAGCGGGATGCGCCCCAGATCGTAAAGCGTCAGGGTGCGGCCGTTGTTCAGCTCCATCCAAAGGTCGATATCCCACGGCCAGCAGCGATGATGCGAGACATGAGTGTCGAATATCCCCAAGGGTGGCTGTTTCCGCGCCAGGACCATTTCCAGCGCCATTCGACCAAAGGGATACATGTCAGACCTCGCAAACCCGGATTTGCGGCAGACCTGACACGCAGGGCCGCAACGTCAACCCGAACGCTGCGGCAGTGCCTTGCGCGAGGCGGGCACGCCGCCTAAGTGATGCGGGCGATACCGGAAAGGACGACCCATGACTTCGATACTTCAGATCCTGCTGCTGATCCTTGACGTGGTGTGGTTCATCATGATCGCCCATATCATCATGTCATGGCTGATTACGTTCCAGGTGCTGAACCTGAACCAGTCCTTCGTCGCCCAGATTTGGTATGGCCTGAACCGGCTTCTGGAACCGATCTACGAGCCGATCCGGCGTATCCTGCCGAACACCGGCGGCCTCGATCTTGCGCCCCTGATCGCGCTGATCGCCGTCTATGCCCTTCGCATTATCCTGATCAATAACGCGGCGGCGTTCTACTAAACGCCATTGATCGGTCCTTGTGGCGAATCGCGCGCTTCTAGCGCTTGTTCACCGATTCTTCATGTGGGATGGTTCCTCTTAATCGAGCAGCCATAATCACAAGCAGGCCCATGGACCGCACCCACGCGCTTTTGTCCTCTGTCTTCGGATTCTCTTCGTTTCGCCCGGGGCAGGAAGAAATCGTGACCGCCGTCACAAGCGGCCGCAACGTGCTGGCGATCATGCCGACGGGCGGCGGCAAATCGCTGTGCTACCAGCTTCCCGCCCTTTGCACCGACCGCCTGACCGTGGTGATTTCCCCGCTTATCGCGCTGATGCGCGACCAGGTGCGCGCGCTGAAAGAGGCGGGCGTCGCGGCGGGCGCGCTGACATCGGGCAATACCGAGGATGAAACCAACGAGGTGTTCGCCGCCCTTGATAAAGGCGATCTTCGGCTTCTCTACATGGCGCCGGAACGGCTTGCCTCGGGCGGGACGATCAAACTGCTGAGGCGCGCCAGTGTCGGCATGATCGCGGTGGACGAGGCGCATTGCGTCAGCCAGTGGGGCCATGATTTCCGCCCCGATTACCTGCGCATCGGTGAATTGCGCCGCACCCTTGGCGTCCCGCTCGCCGCCTTCACCGCCACCGCCGACGCCGAAACCCGCGCTGAGATCGTCACGCGCCTCTTCGATGGCGAAACGCCCGAGACGTTTCTGCGCGGCTTTGACCGACCGAACATCCACCTTGCCTTTGCCGTGAAGGACACGCCGCGCCAGCAGATCCTTTCATTCGCCGGCGCGCGGAGCGGGCAATCGGGCATCGTCTATTGCGGCACCCGCGCCAAGACCGAAGCGCTGGCGCAGGCGCTGAGGTCCGAAGGGCATTCCGCGTGCCATTACCATGGCGGCATGGATCCCGGCGATCGGCGCGAGGTCGAGGAACGGTTCCAGCGCGAGGATGGGCTGATCGTCGTCGCCACGGTCGCCTTCGGAATGGGCGTCGACAAGCCCGATATCCGCTGGGTTGCCCATGCCGATTTGCCGAAAAGCATCGAGGCGTATTACCAGGAAATCGGCCGCGCGGGCCGCGATGGCGCGCCTGCCGAGACGCTGACGCTGTATGGTCCCGAAGACATCCGCCTGCGCCGGTCGCAGATCGACGAAGGGCTGGCGCCAAACGAACGCAAGGGCGCCGATCATGCGCGGCTCAATGCGCTGCTGGGTCTGGCCGAGGCGCTGAGTTGTCGCCGCCAGAAGTTGCTGGGCTATTTCGGCGAGACGTCCGAAGCCTGCGGCGCCTGCGATCTCTGCGACCGCCCTGCCGAGACATTCGACGGGACCGAAGCGGTACGCAAGGCGCTGTCGGCGATCCTGCGCACGGGCGAGATGTTCGGCGCCGGGCATCTGATCGACATTCTCACGGGAACTCAGACCGACAAGGTCCGCGCGCGTAATCATGACCAGCTTCCGACCTTCGGCGTGGGGCGCGAATTCGACCGGCGCGGCTGGCAGGCCGTGATGCGCCAGATGATGGGCCATGACCTTGTGCGCCCCGATCCTGAACGCCACGGCGCGCTGCGCATGACAGAGGCCGCGCGCCCGATCCTGCGGGATGAGGCGACCATCGAGTTGCGCCGCGATTCCATCGAGGCCGCGCGCCGCCGTCCTGCCGTGAAGACGCTGGTCGGCGAAGAGGACGCGCCGCTTCTGTCCGCCCTAAAGGCCAAGCGCCGCGCGCTGGCTGAGGCGGGGCGCGTTCCGGCCTATGTCATCTTCCCCGACCGCACGCTGATCGAGATGGCCGAAACACGACCGCAAACGCTCGACGACATGGCGCAGATCGGCGGCGTCGGCGCGAAAAAGCTGGAACGCTATGGCAAGACCTTCCTTGAGGTGATCACCGGAGAGGCCGGGGCCGAAACCCATCCCGCGCGCCGCAAGCTGGCCGGGCGCGAGGCGGGATCGCTTTATGATCGCCTTCTGGAAGTGCAGGCCGATCTGGCACGCGGTATGGACGGCACGGAAAAGCCGGTGACCTGCTCTGCCGCGCAACTGGCCAAGGTTGCGTCGAACAAGCCCCGCGATCTGGGGGCTTTGGAACAGCTCTTGGGTGATCGACGCGCCGAACGCTTTGGGCGCGCCTTTCTTGATGTCCTTCACGGCGCGTGACTGGACCTTGCGGGCAAGGTGACTAGGTTGCGCCGCAGCTTTGAACGGAGACGCAAATGCTTGTCGTGATTTCGCCCGCGAAACGGCTCGACTGGGACCGAGCGCAGGATGTGCAGACGACCGAACCGCAGTTTGCGCAAGAGGCGGGCCGCCTCGCCAGTCACGCGCGGCAGCTGACGCTGGGCGGGCTGAAAAGCCTGATGGATATCTCGGACGATCTGGTCCGACTCAACCGGGACCGCTTTCGCGCGTTCGAATCCGATCCCGCGCCCGACGCGACGCGCCCGGCAATCCACGCTTTTGCTGGCGACACCTATCAGGGCCTCGATGCGCAAAGCCTTGATGCTGACGCGATGGCCTATGCGCAGGACCATCTGCGCATCCTGTCGGGGCTCTATGGCGTCTTGCGCCCGCTGGACGCGATCCAGGCCTATCGGCTGGAAATGGGCAGCCGCCTCAAGACGCGCCGGGGCGAAACGCTCTATGATTTCTGGCGCGACGCGCCCGCCAAGGCACTCAATCAGGATGCCGAAAAGGCGGGCACCGACCTATTGGTGAACTGCGCCAGCCAGGAATACTTCGGCGCGGTGGACCGCAAGGCGCTGAAGCTGCAGGTGATCGAGCCTGTGTTTCTGGAAGAAAAGAACGGCAGCGCCAAGATTATCAGCTTTTTCGCCAAGAAGGCGCGCGGCGCGATGGCGCGGTTCATTGTCGAACACCGGGTGACGGATGTGGACGGCCTGAAGGATTTCGATACCGGCGGCTACCGGTTCGATCCCGAACGCAGCGAAGGGGATCGCATCGCGTTCCTCAGGCCCCAGAGCGCGGACTAGCCCGCGAGGGCCGCGATCTCGGCCAACAGCGCGTCTTTCTTGAACGGTTTCGGCAGGTAGCCGTCCAGGCCCTCGGCCAGGATCGCCTTTGCGTCGCCTTCCATCGCGTGGGCCGTCAGCGCGACGATCCGGGTATGTGCCAGGCCGCGTTCCGCCTCGATCCGGCGGATTTCGCGGGTGGCTTCCTTGCCGTCCATTTGCGGCATCGAGATATCCATGAAGATCAGATCGGGCGGGTCCGACTGAAACGCCTCGACCGCTTCCAGCCCATTCTCGACCATCCGAAGTTCTATCTCGGTTCCTTTCAGCATCTTGGTCAGCACCAGCCGGTTCGTACGGTTGTCATCGGCGGCCAGAACGCGCACCGGGCCGGTACGCCGGACCGGTGCGGGCGTGAGCGGCGCGTCGATTTGTTCCGCGACCGGCAACGGCAGCGTGACGGCAAAAACCGCGCCTTCGCCCAAGGTCGAGGTCACGGCGACGCTGCCCTGCATCAGGTCGATCAGCCGTTTCGTGATCGCAAGGCCCAACCCGGTGCCTTCGAACCGGCGATTGCGCTCATCCTCTACCTGATTGAAATCGCCGAAGATGTGATCGACCATATCGGGTGCTATACCGATGCCTGTATCCTCGACGGCGATGGTCAGATCGGGCGCGGCGCTGACGCGCACCGTCACCGCACCTTCGGATGTGAATTTCACCGCGTTGCCGATCAGGTTCGTGAGGATCTGCCCGATGCGCACCGGGTCGCCTTCGAATTGCCGCGGAAGATCGGCGGGATAATCCAGCGCCAGTTTTACCGGTTTGTCCTGAACGGCGGGTCCCATTAGCACCAGAACCTGCTGGATCGCGTCGTGCAGGTCGAAGGCGCGGGGGTGAAGCTGCATTCTCGCCGCCTCGATCTTGGAATAATCCAGCACGTCGTTGATCAGCGACAAAAGCGCCTCGCCCGACGCGTGGATCGTTTCGACATAAAGGCGCTGGTCCTCGGTCAATTCTGTCTCGCCTAAAAGCGCTGCCATCCCGACAACGCCGTTCATCGGCGTGCGGATCTCATGGCTCATATTGGCGAGGAAGGCAGATTTCGCGCGGTTCGCCGCATCGGCGCTGGCGCGGGCCTGACGCAAGCGCGCCACCCGGCGGATAGAGGCCGTGATGTCGAGCGCAAGACACGCTGTATCGCCATTCGTGCCGCGCCGTACCAGAAGGCGCAGGGACCTTCCGGACCACAGCTTGATGATATTCTCCTCAGGCGTGGGCGCGCGAAACCGGCCCAGCACGGCCTTAATGAAGTCGCCGCGCGCCATGCCATCACAATCGACAAGGCCTTCCTCGGTCCCGATCTGCAAAAGCTCTTCGAAGGAAATGCCGGGCCCCACGCTGTCCATTCCGTCGAAGGGCTTCAAGAACGCCTCGTTCGCGGCGACAAGTACTTCGCTTCGGTCGAACACGGCGAACCCGTCGCGGAACGTCTCGATCGCTTCCCACAGGCGCTGTTCGGCGATGAGGGTCCGCGCGTTCGCGACCTGGGCCTCCTGTCGGGCCTTGTCGGCGGCGCGCTCAAGCTCCACCCGTTCTTCGCGGGGCAGATGGGCCGTCGCGGCCTGATTGCGCGATTGTTCGGCAAGCTGGCTGCGCAGCGTCTGGCATTCCCGCTCGCGCAGTTCCAGCATCCGTTCGGCTGCAAGACGCGCGCGTCTTTCCCGCGCCAGCATATCGGTCGGGTCCATTTGCCGCCCTTTCCTGACCCGCCGGGCAGCATCGCGGATCGAGGTGAATGTTCCGTGAAGATTTCCATGAATCGTTGCCTTGGCGGCAGGCCGCGTGCGAGCATTGAATGATCTCAAGCCCCGGAGACAATCATGCGCTTCCTTCTCGCCATCGCCCTTACGGTTTTCGCAGCAATCCCCGTGGCTTATGCGCAGACAGAAAGCCCGGTTCCCGAACGACGCCTCACCCTGACCCGGGACGTGGATTTCGTGGGCACCGACATCCAGTCGCTTTTCGACACCAACCTGCGCACCTGCGAGGCGGCGTGCCTTGCCGATGACCGCTGTGTCGCGATGACATTCAATGGCCGGTCGAATTCCTGTTTCACCAAATCGGATATAACCAGCGAAGAGCCCTATGAAGGTGCGCTGAGCGCCCGGATCGTGGAAACCGCGTCCAGCGTTCTGAACGCCGCGCCGAGCCGGGCCGAGGACCTGTCTGGCTTCCTGCGCAGCGGCGATCTGGACGGCGCGCGAGACCTCGCCCTGAACCTGACCAACGACCACGTGCCAGGTTCATGGCAATTGCCTGATCTTCTGCGGGCTGCCGATGGGGCGCGGCAAGACGGCAATCCTTTGGCGGCCTACCGCTTCACCGGTGCGGCCGTGGTTCTGGGTGACGCCGCCGATCAGTGGGTTGAATACGCACGCCTCGCGCTGGGCCTGGAAAGCACCAACCGTGCCGAGGTCGAAGATTACCGCCGCCGCGCCATGTTTGCCGCGATCAACGGTTATCTGCGCGCGGACAGCCCCGCCGTTCAGGTCAACGCGTTGACCACGCTGGCCGAGGCGTTTGAGGAAAACGGACGCGGGCGGGCGATGATCCCGGCACTGCGGCTCGCCCAATCGCTGCAGCCGCGCGACGACACCGAAGACATGCTTGCAGATGCGGTGGCGAAGTACGGGTTCCGGATCACCAGCAACTCGGTCGAGGCCGACAGCGCCGCGCCGCGTGTCTGCGTCGAATTCTCCGAGGATCTCGTGCAGACTGGTGTCGATTACGCGCCCTTCGTGCAGCTTCCCTCTGCCGATCTGACGGTCGAGCCTGAAGGACGGCAGCTTTGCATTTCCGGGGTCGCGCATGGCGAACGCTATCGCGTGAACTTCCGTCAGGGCCTGCCTGCCGCAAGCGGCGAGGAACTGACCGCCTCGACCGACATCACCGCCTATGTGCGCGACCGGTCCCCCGCCGTGCGTTTTCCCGGTCGGTCCTATGTGCTGCCCGCCGCTGGCGATATTGCCGTGCCGGTCGTCACCGTGAACCTGGAAGAGATCGACCTGACCCTGCGCCGCGTCAGTGACCGCGCGATCTTGCGTGCCATTCAGGACGGCTTTTTCGGGCGGCCTCTGTCGGCCTGGGAAGAGGACCAGTTCGGCGACACGATGGCCGAAACGGTCTGGACCGGGACCGGCGAGGTCGAGATTGATCTGAACGCCGATGTCACCACGCGCCTGCCGCTTGCCGATGTCGTCGGTGATCTGACGCCTGGCATCTACGCCCTGCGTGCCGCGGTTCCGGATGCCGACACCTACGAGACGCCCGCCGCGACGCAATGGTTCGTCGTAAGCGATCTGGGTCTTGCGACGATGGAAGGCACCGACGGCCTGCACGTCTTCCTGCGCTCGCTCGCCACCGCTGAACCGCTGGCAGGTGTTGAAGTGACGCTGCTGTCTCGCGCCAATGCGGTGCTGGGCACCGCCGCGACAAATGACATGGGCTATGCCCAACTTGATCCCGGCCTTCTGCGTGGGACCGGCGGATCCGCGCCCGCGATGGTTCTGGCGCGGATGGGCGAGGGTGATCTGACTTTCCTGTCCCTCACAGAGCCCGAATTCGACCTGTCGGATCGCGGCGTCGAAGGCCGCGCGCCCGCTGGGCCGATTGACGCCTTCCTGACCACCGACCGTGGTGCCTATCGCGCGGGTGAAACGATCAACGCCACGGTTCTCTTGCGCGACGCCAAGGCCGCAGCCATTCAGGATCTGGCCGCGATCGCCGTACTCACTCGGCCCGATGGCGTCGAGTATTCCCGCCAGATCAGCCAGAAGGGCCAGGCGGGTGGCCATGTCTTCCGGTTCGAGACGTCGGGCGCCGTGCCGCGCGGGGCGTGGCGGCTGGCGGTCTATGCCGATCCCGATGCCGAGGCGCTGGCCTCGACCAACCTGCTGGTTGAGGATTTCCTGCCCGAGCGGATCGACTTCGACCTGTCGCTGCCGGATGGCCTGATCGCGGCGACGGACAGCCCACGCCTGACAATCGATGCCGATTACCTGTTCGGCGCGCCGGGGGCCGATCTTGCCGTCGAGGGCGAGGTGATCCTGCGTCCCACCCGCACGCTGGAGGACTGGCCAGGTTACGTCTTCGGCCGCTACGATGCCCGCGTCTCGCCGCGGGTCGAGGTTCTGCCGGGCAATCAGCGCACCGATGCGGATGGCATCGCAGAATTGCCGGTCACCTTCCCCGAGCTTGCCGAAACCTATCGCCCGCTTGAGGCGGAACTGCGCGTGCGCGTTGCCGAGGGGTCGGGCCGTCCCGTGGAACGCAACCTCACCCGCGCCATCGCGCCAGGCCGCCCGGTGATTGGCGTGAAGGCGAATTTCGACGGCGTCCTTTCCGAAGGGGGCGAGGCGTCCTTTGACCTGATCGCGCTCGCCGAGAATCAGACCGCCACCGATATGGATGTGCGCTGGACCTTGAACCGCGTCGAGCGGCGCTATCAGTGGTACCAGCTCGACGGTTATTGGGAGTGGGAGCCAATCACGACCCGTACGCAAGTGGCCACCGGAGACGTGACGCTGGGCGCAGACGCGCAGACCGTCACCGCACCCGTCGAATGGGGCAGCTACGAGATCAAGGTCGAGAAGATCGGCGGGGATTATATCGCCGCGTCCGAGGAATTCGCGGCAGGCTGGTATGGATCGGCGGATGTGTCGGCGACGCCCGACGTGCTGGAAGTTTCGCTCGACGCCGAAAGCTACAAGCCCGGCGACACCGCGCGCCTGCGCATCGTTCCGCGAGAGGCCGGACGCGCCCTTGTCACCGTCATGTCCAATCGCCTGATCGACATGAAGGTCGTCAGCGTCGGCACCGGCGAGACCATCGTCGATCTGCCCGTAACCGATGAATGGGGCGCGGGCGCCTATGTCACGGCGACCGTCATCAAGCCGATGTCGGTCGAACAGGGCCGCAATCCATCCCGGTCGCTCGGCTTGTCGTATGCGCCTGTCGATCCCGGTGCGAGGCAACTGACCGCAGCCTTCGAGGTGCCCGAAGAGACCGCCCCGCGCAGCCCGTTCGAGGTCGCGCTGAAGGTCGAGGGCGCATCGCCCGGGGAAAGGGCCTATGCCACGATTGCCGCTGTCGATGTCGGCATCCTGAACCTGACCGGCTTTGAAAGCCCCGATCCCTCCGGCCACTACTTCGGCCAGCGAAAACTGGGGATCGGCATCCGAGATGTCTATGGACGGCTGATCGACGGCATGACCGGCACCATGGGCGCTGTGCGCTCTGGTGGCGGGGCGGGGGCCAACATGCAGGCAGAGGCCGCGCCGCCAACGGAAGAACTGGTCGCCTATTTCAGCGGCCCGATCAACGTGGACGGCGACGGATATGCGCGTGCGACGTTCAATCTGCCGTCCTTCAACGGCACCGTTCGGTTGATGGCCGTCGCCTGGACCAAAAAGGGAGTTGGAGAGGCCGAGGCGGAAGTTCTCGTGCGGGATCCGGTGGTCGTGACGGCCTCGTTGCCGCGCTTCCTTGCACCCGGCGACACGTCACGTCTTCTTCTGGAAATCGTGCATGCCACAGGACCTTCGGGGCGCATGGGGCTGGATGTCGCTGCTTCGGGTGTCTTGCTTGATGGGGGCTCTGTGCCTTCGGGTTTCGATCTTGCCGAGGGCGGCAAGGAAACCCTGTCGATCCCCGTGACAGCCGGTGAGACAGGCCTTGCCAGCATCGACATCGCCCTGACCACGCCAGATGGCAAGACGCTGACCAAATCGCTGGCGCTGCCAATCGAGGTGAATGATCCCGAGATCGCCGAAACCCGGAGGTTTGAGCTTGCGGCAGGCGATACCTTTACCTTCTCAGCTGATGTCTTCGACAATTTCCGCGCAGGCACCGGCACGGCGACGCTGGCGGCGGGGCCGCTGGCGCGAATGGATGCGCCGGGGCTGTTGCAAGCGTTGGATCGCTATCCCTATGGCTGCACCGAACAGACCACCTCGCGTGCCATGCCGCTGCTTTACCTGTCGCAAGTCGCCGAGGCGATGAATCTGGCTACGGCAGAGGATCTGACCCAACGGATTGACGACGCCGTCGAACGGGTGCTGTCGAACCAGGACACCAACGGATCCTTTGGCCTGTGGCGGCCCTCATCGGGTGATTTCTGGCTCGACGCCTATGTCACCGATTTCCTGTCGCGCGCCCGGGTGCAAGGCATCGCGGTAAACGACACCGCCTTCCGCATGGCGATGGACAACCTGCGCAACCGCGTGAATTACGCCCCCGATTTCGACGAAGGGGGCGAGGATATCGCCTATGCGCTCTACGTTCTTGCCCGCGAAGGTGCGGCGTCCATCGGCGATCTGCGCTATTATGCCGACGTGAAGGCCGGCGCGCTTTCCACACCGCTCGCCAAGGCGCAACTTGGCGCGGCGCTGGCGGCCTACGGTGATCCGACACGCGCCGACCGCCTGTTTCGGTTGGCGCAGCGCGAGATCGACGGGCAGGGCGATGAGGCCCGTGTTTGGCGCGCCGACTACGGCAGCCATCACCGCGACCGCGCGGCGGTTCTGACCCTCGCGCTTGAGGCGGGTAGCGAGGCGGTCGATCTGAGAGGGCTGATGGACAGCATTGCGCCCGCAGGCGATCTGAACCGCTGGTCCACGCAGGAACAGGTGTGGTCGCTGATGGCCGCGCGCGCCCTTCTGGAAGCGCCCAGCAGCCTCAGCGTGAATGGTCGCCCGCCGAGCGGGCCCGTGGTCTTCGTCGAAGAGGCACAAACGGAATTTGCGCCGATCGAGATCGCCAATACCGGGGACGACCCGACCACCGTGACCCTCACACGCTTTGGCGTGCCGGAGGTTCCGCTCCAAAAAGGCGGCAATGGCTATGCCATCGACCGGACCTATTTCACAATGGATGGCCAGCCCGCCGATCCGGCTGAGGTGGCCACGGGTACGCGTCTCTTGACCGTGCTGACTGTTCAGCCCTTGGGGACGCGCGAGGCGCGGCTGATGGTGAATGATCCGCTGCCCGCGGGGTTCGAGATCGACAATCCCAACCTTCTGCGTGGCGGCGATATCCGGTCGCTTGATTGGCTGGAGCTGACCACGGACACGCGCATGACGGAATTCCGGCAGGACCGGTTCCTTGCCGCCGTCGATTGGCGCAGCGATGACGCCTTCCGGCTTGCCTATATCGTGCGCGCGATCTCGCCAGGCAGCTACCATCACCCGGCGGCGAGTGTCGAAGACATGTACCGCCCCGATTTCCGCGCGCGCAGCGAGACCGGACAGGTCTTGATCACCGAATGAGGCGCGCCGCGCTTTTCATCCTCGCGCTCGCCCTTTGGGGCGGTGCGATGGCGCGCGACGGGTTCGACGCCTGGGTGGAGCGCACCGAGATTCCGCCGCTTGCGCTGGAAAGCTCGACCGAAGTTCTGGATCGGAACGGCCGCCTCTTGCGCGCCTATACGGTGTCGGACGGGCGTTGGCGGCTTGGGGTGACACGCGGTGCGGTTGATCCGGCCTATATCGACATGCTGATCGCCTATGAGGACAAGCGGTTTGCGCATCATGCGGGCGTCGATCCCGTGGCGATGCTGCGCGCTGTGGGTCAGGCGATCTGGCATGGGCGCGTCGTCTCTGGCGGGTCCACGCTGACGATGCAGGTCGCGCGCCTGCTGGAGGACGGGCCGACCGGATCCATGGACGGCAAGCTGCGGCAAATCCGGCTGGCGCTGGCGTTGGAACGGCGTCTGGACAAGGGCGAGATCCTGGAGATTTACCTCAACCGTGCGCCCTTTGGCGGCAATCTTGAAGGCGTGCGCGCGGCGACGCGGGCCTATTTCGGCAAAGAGCCACGCCGCCTGACCCCCGCAGAGGCTGCCTTATTGGTCGCTCTGCCCCAATCGCCCGAGGCACGCAGGCCTGACAGGCACACCCAAACGGCGCGCGCGGCGCGGGACCGGGTGCTTGAACGCCTCGCACGTAAAGGGGTGATCGAGACCGGCAATGCCATGGCTGCCACCCGCGACAGCGTGCCCGATGCGCGTCAGCCCTTCCCCGCGCTCGCCGCGCATCTCGCGGACCGCCTGCCGCAAGGCGGCACGCCGCAGGTCACGCTGGACGCGCGGCTTCAGGCGCGGATGGAAGGCCTCGCCGTCCGTACGGCGCGTGAGGAAGGCGACCGACTGTCTGTGGCCCTCATGATCGCCGATCACCGAAGTGGCGAGGTCCTCGCCCATGTCGGATCCGCCGGCTTCGGCGCCGATGGACGCGCCGGGTTCATCGACATGACGCGCGCGTTGCGGTCGCCCGGGTCGACGCTGAAGCCGCTGGTCTACGGGCTTGCCTTCGACCAGGGCCTTGCCCACCCGGAGACGTTGATCGAGGACACGCCGCGCGATTTCGCGGGCTATGCGCCGCAGAATTTCGACGGGCGGTTTCGCGGTACGGTGCGCCTGCGCGATGCCTTGATCACGTCGCTGAATCTGCCTGTTGTCGTTCTGCTCGAAGCGCTCGGGCCGTCGCGACTGGTGGCGCATCTGCGCCGTGCGGGCGCGAAGCCCGTGATCCCCGGCGGCGCGCCGGGCCTTGCCGTGGCGCTGGGCGGTGTCGGTGTGACGCTGGAAGACCTTGTCACGCTCTATGCTGGGATCGCACAGGGGGGGCGGGCCGTGACGCTATCGGCGCTGCCAGACACAGCAGCATCAGGCGGCGCGCGGTTCCTGTCGGCAGAGGCGGCCTGGCATCTCGGCGACATCCTGTCGGATATCCCGCCGCCGCCCGGCTCTGCGCCGCTGGGCATCGCGTACAAGACCGGCACCAGCTATGGCCACCGCGACGCTTGGGCCATCGGCTTTGATGGTGCGCATGTGATCGGCGTCTGGCTGGGCCGCCCCGACGGCACGCCGGTCCCCGGCGCCTTCGGAGGAGAGCTTGCCGCGCCGCTTCTCTTCGCGGCGTTTGAAAGCCTTGGCGCGCCGGTAGAGCCCTTGGCCCCGCCGCCGCCTGCCACGCTGATCGTGTCCAACGCTGACCTGCCACAGCCCTTGCGCCGCTTCCGCGATCCATCTGCGGTCTTTGTCGAAACGGGCGGGCCAGAGGTCGCCTTCCCGCCGGATGGCGCGCGGCTGAATCTGGCGGGGGCGCTGCCGGTAAAGGTGCGCGAGGGCAACCCGCCCTTCACATGGCTCGTCGATGGTCGGCCGGTCGTCACTGGCAGTCATGAGCGGCAGGATATCGTCGCGCTGCCGGGGCGAGGGTTTGTGACGCTCTCGGTGGTCGATCGCGACGGTCGCGCGGCGCGGAGCACGGTGCGGTTGGACTAGGGGACGCAACCGTTGTGAAGGGCCCGGCAGCTACGGTGCTGTTCGGGCCCAAGCGTTGAACGATTAGGCCGCCGTCAGAGCCGCTCGATGGCAATCGCGATGCCTTGGCCGCCGCCAATGCACATGGTGATGATCGCGCGTTTGCCGCCGATCCGTTCCAGTTCATAGAGCGCCTTGACAGTCAGGATCGCGCCGGTGGCGCCGACGGGATGACCCAGCGCAATCGCCCCGCCATTGGGGTTCACCTTGTCCGCATCAAGCCCGAGGGCACGGTTCACCGCAATCGCCTGCGCGGCAAAAGCCTCGTTTGATTCGATCACGTCGAAATCGCTGACTGACAGGCCGGTGCGATCCAAGAGCGATTCCACGGCAGGGATCGGGCCAATGCCCATCACTTCGGGGCGAACGCCGGAATGCGCGTAGCCAAGGATGCGCGCCTTGGGCGTCAGCCCAGCTTTTTCCGCCGCGTCGGCCCGCGCCAGAACAACTGCCGCCGCGCCATCGTTGATGCCGCTGGCATTGCCTGCCGTCACGCTGCCGTCCTTCTGGAAGGCGGGGCGCAGACCAGACAATCCTTCAAGAGTGGTGCCGGGCTTCAGATGCTCGTCCTTGTCGAACAGCACCGTCTCACGACGGGACTTGATCTCGACCGGCACGATCTGCTCATCGAAACGCCCCTCTTCCTGCGCCTTGGCCGCGCGCTGCTGGGATTGCAGTGCAAACGCGTCCTGATCTTCTCGGCTGATCGAATGCTCGGCGGATACGTTTTCCGCCGTAACGCCCATATGGCCGGTGCCGAAGGGGCAGTTGAGTGCGCCCAGCATCATGTCCTGCGCGCCGGTGTCGCCCATCTTCTGGCCCCAGCGGGCCTGCGGCAGGATGTAGGGCGAGCGGCTCATCGCCTCTGCGCCGCCCGCGAGGCCGAAATCGGCATCACCCATCGACAGCGACTGAATCACCGACACGATCGCCTGTGCGCCCGATCCGCAGAGGCGGTTCACGTTCATCGCAGGCGTGGTTTCCGGGATCCCGGCCTCCATCGCGGCGACTCGGCTGAGGTACATGTCGCGCGGTTCGGTATTGATGACATGGCCATAGACGACATGGCCGATCTGCCCGCCTTCAACGCCGGCACGTTCCAGCGCGGCCTTGGCAACGGTCGCGCCGGTGGTGATCGGAGGTGTCCCGGCAAGGGACCCGCCGAAGGTTCCGATGGCGGTCCGTGCTCCGGACAGAATGACGATGTCGGTCATAGTTCGCTCCTCTCGATCGTGGCCGCGCCGGGCACCCCCGGCGTAAGGCGGATCAGTGTAATTTCTGGTGGCTGCATGATGCGCAGCGGAATATGGGTATAACCAAGCCCGCTAGAAACGATCAAGTGACGCCCGTCTTCGACCACGTGACCATAGGCGTAGCGATCAGCATATTGCGATGGGGTAAACGGCCGCCAGCCAAAGAAATTCGCCTGCCCACCATGGGTATGTCCCGACAACTGGATCATCGGCCGAACATCGCCGTGGACGAAATAATCTGGCTCATGCGCAAGCAGGATCGAGGCGGCCTCTTCTGGCACATCCTTGAAGGCCAGATCAGGATCGTGCCGTGCGCCGCCCGCATTCGGGGGCAAATGGCCACGCTGGCTGTCCATCCCGACGATCCAAAGCGAATGACCGTCGAAATCCACACAGCGGCTTTCATTGGTCATCGGGTTGAGCCCCGCGTCGCGCAAGGCAATCGTCACGCCCGATTCCACGAACCCGTTGGAACAGGCGGTGTCATCGTCGGACCAGTCGTGGTTGCCAAGGACGGCATAGACCCCCTTGGGCGCGGTCAGCCTGCCGATAGAATTTGCGACATCGGTCGGGGACAACCGCCGACCCGGTGTTGCGCGCGCGGCAATGAAATCCCCTAGCACGAACACCAGATCAAGGTTCATGCCGTTCATCTCGTCCACGATCTTGTCGAGCGATTTCAGGGGCGTCCAAGGCTCGATCATATGCATGTCGGAAATCAGCCCGATATTCACCGGCGGCCCGGTCCAGCGATGGCTTTCCATATTGTAGAGTACCACTTCGGGATCCAGCCCGTAGGTCACAAGACGCTTGAAGCGCGAAAACCGCTTGGTGTGATCGTGAAGCTGGGAAATCATCTGATACGCCGTCCTGAATTCATGGCTGCCCGGTTTGGTCGGACACGTCCGGGTCGAACGAGCCATGGGCCAGCAAGGTTCCCAAGGCCGCACGGAATGCAGGGGCGTTCTGTCCGAGAAGCGCGAGCACCTCGGCCTCATAGGCGCGGGCGATGGGCGTCAGTTCGGCCACCATATCGCGCCCCTTGTCGGTCAGGCGCAGCGCCACAAGCCGCCCGTCCTCGCGGTGCGGGCGCTTGTCGACATAGCCTGCGCCTTCCAGCTTGGTAACCGCGCGGCTGACCTTGGATTTTTCCAGCACGACGCGGCGGCAGATCTCTCCGACACTCACCTGCGCATCGGGGCGTTCTTGGCTGAGATGGGCGACGATGCGCCATTCGGCGATCGAGATGCCGAAGCGCTTGCGATACCGCACAGAAAAGGCGCGGCTGGTTTCCTCGGCCAGAACCGAAAGCTGATAGGGCAGGAAATCGTCGAGAATGAAATCGGACACGCCGGGGTCAGGCCTTTTGCAACACGCGGGGGATAGGGCCACGCCCCCGCGCGGGGATCAAGCCTTTCTCGCCCGGCGCGCCCCGCGACCTAGCTTTGTGAAAACGGAGGACGCGATGGCGAACAAATACGGACCCGGACGCAAGGAAATCATATTTCGCCTGATCTTCAGTCTTGCGGGGCTGGTGGCACTTGTCTCGGCCTTCGTCATTTCCGGCCTTCCGAAAGGCCCCGCCATGGTGGAAATCGGCCTTATCGGCGGCGGGTTCTTCGGGGGAACGGCGATCTGGTCGATGTGGAAGCTGAGACAGCTTTCGCGCGACGAATGACCGGTTAGTCCGACCTGATCCGCAGCGCAAGCGCGATAGCGGCGGCGCCGCTCATCACCAGATCGACCGCCAGAAGGATCCCCAGGATCGACGCCGCGCTGCCGGGCAGGCCGATCAGGATCAGAATGCCCAGCGCTGCCGACACAAGCGCCGAGGCAAGCGCCCAGCCCCAGCCGCGGCGGCCGCGCAGGCGAAGCGCGATGACCGCGCGCAGGATGCCGAAGGTGAGGAACATTACGCCGACCGCCACCGTCAGAGACAGGGTACCCGACAACGGATCGGCCAGAAGCAACACGCCCAAAATGATCAGAGCAAGGCCCAGCAGCCCATGCGCAACGCGCATCGGCGCGTCGTCCTTGGTGTGGCTGAATCCCATCCAGGTCTGCGCGGCCCCGGCGATCAGAAAGGTCGCGCCTGCCATCGTCGTGACCGCCAGCGTGGCGACGAAGGGAAAGGCAAAGGCCGCCAGTCCGCCGATGGCGAGGATCACCCCGATGACCATCAGCCATTTCCAATTCAGCGGCGTGCCCTCAAAGGACAGGTTCGGATCGCTCGACATCGTGGCCCCCATGTTGCGGATCGGTTCGGTTATCCGGCAAACGCGAGGATACGGGGCTGGGTTCCCTGTGCTCAGGCCTCTTCCGCGTCCAGCGCGACGCGCCCGCCTGGTTCCAGCGTAAAGACGCGGCCCTCTTCAAACACGGCCGTGGTCAGCGGGCGACCGTATCCGGCACCGCTGTCGAGGTTGACGCGATTGCCATAGTGGTGCGGTGCGTGAAGCGCGGTGTGACCATGCACGACAAGCGCACCGTGATCGCGCCTGTCGCTCAGGAACGGCTCTCTGATCCAGACGAGATCGTCCTCGACCTGCTCTGCCAATGGAACGCCGGGACGCACCCCGGCATGGGCGAAGAACAGATCGCCCTCGTTAAGGCACGTCGGCAAGCCATTCATGAACGTGACGTGCGCTTCCGGCACCGCCGCGCGCGCCTCGGCCTGCACGTCGCCATAGCGGCTGCCCTCGGGCACCGCGACGCCGTAGGACATCAGCGTCTCGACCCCGCCAAGGCGCGGATGCAGCCAGTCAAGTCCGATGGGCAGACGCGTTTCCACCAGCATCGGTTTGCCCAGAAAGCGCGAGAACATGCGGTCGTGATTACCCTTGATGGTGATCCAGTCGCGCCCGGATTGCACGCCCGACAAGATCGTGTCGATGACACCGCAACTGTCGGGGCCGCGATCCGTCAGATCGCCGATGAAGACAAGGCGTGCATCCGCGCCGCCATCCGCGTCGATCCGCGCAAGCGCGTCTTCCAGCATGCTGCGCTGGCCGTGGATATCCCCGATGGCATAGATCGGCCCGGTCATGGTTGCCCCTTGATCTTGAACGGCAAAAAGGGTCGGCGCTGGGCCGACCCTTTTCAGTCATGGCTTATGCGACATCGAATTCCAATGGGCGCACCTGCTTGAACATGCCGGTATCGGTCAGCTTTTGCAGGATCTCGTCGGGGATACGGTCATCGACATAAAGAAGCGCGATCGCCTCTTGCCCGCGATCCGACCGGCCCAGCGTGAAGTTCGCGATATTGACGCCGTTGCTGCCAAGCGTGTTGCCCAGCGTGCCGATGATGCCCGGCACGTCCTCGTTCGTCGTGTACAGCATATGCTCGCCGATCTCGGCGTCGATGGTGATGCCCTTGATCTGGATGAAGCGCGGCTTGCCGTCCGAGAACACCGTGCCCGCGATCGACCGCTCGCGCGTCTCTGTGACGACCGTCAGCTTGATATAGGCATCGAAGACGCCGGTCTTGCCTTGGGTGGTCGTGGCGATATCGACGCCCCGCTCTTTCGCCATCACGGGGGCGGACACCATGTTCACGTCGGGATTCGTCGCCTTCATGATCCCCGCAACGGCAGCGGCATTCAGCGCGGCGGTGTTCATCGTGCTGACATGGCCGTTGTAGAGGATGTTGATCGCCTTCACCGGCTCATCCGTCATCTGACCGACAAAGGCGCCGAGATGTCCGGCCAGCTTGACCCACGGTCCCATGACCTTGGCCTCTTCAGCGGTCACGGACGGCATGTTGAGCGCGTTGCTGACAGCGCCGGTCAGAAGGTAGTCCGACATCTGCTCGGCCACCTGAAGCGCCACGTTTTCCTGCGCCTCGGTGGTCGCGGCGCCCAGATGCGGGGTGACGACCACATTGGGCAGATCGAACAGCGGGTTTTCGGTCGCCGGTTCTTCCTTGAAAACGTCAAACGCCGCGCCCGCCACATGGCCCGATTTCAGCGCCTCTGCCAGCGCCGCCTCGTCCACAAGACCGCCGCGCGCGCAGTTGACGATACGCACACCCTTCTTGGTCTTAGCGATGTTATCAGCCGACAGGATATTCGCGGTCTTTTCGGTGAAGGGCACGTGCAGCGTGATGAAATCCGATTTCGCCAGAAGCTCGTCGAGCTCTACCTTGGTCGCGCCGATCTCTTCCGCGCGCTCTTCGCTGAGGAAGGGGTCATAGGCGACGACCTTCATCTTCAGGCCAAGCGCCCGGGAAATCACGATCGAGCCGATGTTGCCCGCGCCGATCACGCCAAGGGTTTTGCCGGTCAGTTCCACCCCCATGAAACGCGACTTTTCCCACTTGCCCGCATGGGTCGAGGCGTTCGCCTCGGGGATCTGGCGGGCGACCGCGAACATCATCGCGACGGCATGTTCGGCGGTGGTGATCGAATTGCCGAAGGGCGTGTTCATGACGATCACGCCTTTCTTGGATGCGCTCGGGATATCGACATTGTCGACGCCGATCCCGGCGCGGCCGATGACCTTGAGGTTGGTCGCCTTTTCGAGAACCTTCTCTGTCACCTTGGTGGCGGACCGGATCGCAAGGCCGTCATACTGGTCGATAACCTCGAGCAGCTTGTCCTTGTCCTTGCCGATGGACGGATCGAAAGTGACGTCGATCCCCCGGTCGCGGAAGATCTGGACGGCGGTTTCGGACAGCTTGTCGGAAACGAGAACTTTGGGTGCCATGTTGTGTATCCTTGAGGCGGCAGGACGGATCCCGCGCAGCGTGAACAAAGGGGTAGCGGGATAAATCCCGACCTACGGGTAAGGAATGGGGTAGGGCGGGAGTCATCCCGCCCCTGTTGGGTCAGGCGGCTTTTGCCTGTGCCGTGATTTCGGCTTCGAACGCCCAGGAAAGCCAGGGCAGCATCGCCTCGACATCCGCCGTTTCGATCGTGGCGCCGCACCAGATGCGCAATCCGGGTGGGGCATCGCGATAAGCGCCGATGTCATAGGCGACGCCTTCGGCATCGAGGCGCTTTGCCACCGCCTTGGCAAAGGCGGCGCCGTCCGCGATGCGCGCATCGGTGAACTTCAGGCACACGCTTGTGGTCGAGCGAATGGCCGGATCCTCTGCAAGGAACGCGATCCAGTCATGGTTCTCGACGAAGCGCTCAACGGCGGCGAAATTCGCATCCGTGCGCGCGATCAGACCCTTCAGCCCGCCTTCGGCCTTCGCCCAGTTCAGCGCCTGAAGGTAATCCTCGACGCAGAGCATCGAGGGCGTGTTGATCGTCTCGCCCTTGAAGATGCCCTCGTTCAGCTTTCCGTCTTTCGTGAGGCGGAAAATCTTCGGCAGCGGCCATGGAGGCGTGTAGTTTTCCAGCCGTTCAACTGCGCGGGGGCTGAGGATCAGGACGCCATGCGCCGCCTCGCCACCCAGCACCTTCTGCCAGGAGAAGGTCGTCACATCGAGCTTGTCCCAGGGCAGATCCATCGCGAACGCGGCGGACGTTGCATCACACAGCGTCAGGCCCGCGCGATCCGCGGGGATCGCGTCGCCATTCGGCATCCGCACGCCGGAGGTCGTGCCGTTCCAAGTGAAACAGACATCGCGGTCGTAATCGAGCGCGGCCATATCGACGATCTCGCCATAGGGCGCTTCGTGAATGCGGGCGTCGAGTTTCAACTGCTTGACGGCATCGGTGACCCAGCCCGCACCAAAGCTTTCCCATGCGACCATCTCGACCGGGCGTTCGCCCAACATGGTCCACATCGCCATCTCATACGCGCCGGTATCCGAGGCGGGCACGATGCCGATCTTGTAATCGTCGGGAACGCCGAGGATCTCGCGAGTCGTCTCGATCGCGTCCTTCAGCTTGGTCTTGCCGATTGCGGCGCGATGCGAGCGACCTAACGCGGCATCTTTCAGGCTATCGAGCGTGAACACAGGGGGTTTGGCACAAGGGCCAGACGAAAAACGCGGATTTGCCGGCCGCGTGGCCGGGGTCGCCATATCAGACATGGTATCCTTCCAGATAATCGCCCCTCGTTGGGGAGGGGTGTCCCGCCGGTGGAGGTAGAGCGACCGCCCGGGTTTCACAAGCGGCAAAACGGGGCTATAGCGCCGCTTGACGGGCCATTTGCGACAGGTCCGACTACGATCGGAAACTTTGCCCCCACTGTATGCTGCCGGAGAGTGCCAATGCCCATGGTGACCCTGATCGCCGCGCCGACCCGCCGAAACCTTGACGGCGCGCTTGTGACCTCGCTGCGCAACGCTTGGGGCGGCGGCACTGTCGACTGGTTGTCCCCTGACGAGGCCGCCGAGTTCCCGGTCGCCGAAGCGCCCGGGAATTTCTGGTCGATCTGGGAGGAATTGCAGGAGATCGGGATCGATCTGGCCATCCAGCGCAATGGCGGTCCGCGCCGCATGCTGCTTGCGGATATGGATTCGACGATGATCGAGCAGGAATGCATTGACGAGCTGGCCGACGAAGCGGGAGTCGGCCCGCGCGTGGCCGAGATTACCGCGCGGGCGATGAATGGCGAACTCAATTTCGAAGGGGCCCTGCGCGAGCGCGTGGGGCTGTTGAAGGGCCTTGATGCGGCAGTGATTGATCGGGTGCTGGAGACACGTATCACCATGGCCCCCGGCGCGGCGGAACTGGTGGGTACGATGCGAGCCAAGGGCGGCTATGCGGCGCTTGTTTCAGGCGGATTCACGGCCTTCACGGCGCGCGTGGCCGAACGTTTGGGCTTCGACGAGAACCGCGCCAATACTCTGGTGATCGAAGGCGGCAAGCTGACCGGCGATGTGGCCGAGCCGATCCTCGGGCGCGACGCGAAGGTTGCGGCCTTGACGGAGATCACCGCGAAGCTGGGCATCGGACCGCTGGAGGTGATGGCGGTGGGCGATGGGGCGAATGATCTGGGGATGCTTGCGGCGGCGGGCGCTGGCGTTGCCCTGCACGCCAAACCGTCAGTGCAGAAAGAGGTCGAGATCCGCATCAACCATGGGGATCTGACGGCGCTTTTGTTCCTGCAGGGCTATACGCGGGACGAATTCGTATTGTGACGGGGGAAGGCCGATCCGGGGGCATTGAGCCCCCGGACCGGCCTATGAGAGGCGCTGCCTCTCAAACTCTCCGGGATATTTCGAACACCAAAGATCAGGGGCGCAGGTTGCTTTTTGCGCGAACATGGGCGGCGACGATGCCGCGCCGGTTCTTCAGCGGCGCATCGGTGTAGGATTTGGCGACGGGGTTTTCGGGATCGAGTGCACCGACGCGGGTCAGGAGCGCGGCGATCACCGCCTCTGCGGCGCGGGTGGTGCCGTCTTCGATCTTGACGGCGATGCCCTTTTGCATGTCCGGCAGGATCGCGACGAAAACCGCCTCTGCCCCGGTCTTGACGGCCGACCTGCCGCCCATTGCCCGCATGAAGTTGGTGCAGGCGCGCGTCTCGCCCGCGACAAGCTCGGGATGGAGCGCCATTGCACGTGTCAGGCGGGCGGCGGCACGTTGGCGGACAGAGGTGCCATCTTCGCTGGCCGTTGCAAAGCGCGACATCGCGCGGGCAAGGCCGTGCACTGTCGTGGCGTGGTTCGGGGCCGAGCATCCGTCGATGCCGTAACCGGGGCTGGGCAGGCCCGTGATCTCTTCGAAGGCGGATTTGACGGCGCTCTGCACCGGGTGATCAAGCTCGATATAGTCCGGGCCTGCGCCGAGATGGGCGGCGAGGGTCAGAAAGCCCGCATGCTTGCCCGAGCAATTGTTGTGATACTGGCAGGGGCTGTCCCCGGCACGGATCAGCGCATCGCGTGCAGGGATATCCCGCGGTTCTTCGGGACCGCAGCGCAAGTCATCATCGGTGAGGCCAAGCTGTGCGAGCCAGGCTGTCACGCGATCCGAATGGATCTCGGCGCCTTGGTGCGAGGCGCAGGACAGCGCGAGCTGCTCGGTCGTCAATCCATGGGCATCCGCCGCGCCGCTTTCGACCAGCGGCAGTGCCTGAAGCATCTTGCAGGACGAGCGCGGCAGGATCACCGCATCCGGATCGCCCCAGGCCTCTTCGATCTCACCGGTGGGCCCGCAGATCACCGCATGACCGCGATGGCGCGATTCGAGGATATCTCCGCGCCACACTTCGACGAGTTCGGTTGCACTCATGATCCTCTCCCTGCATACAAATTTGCGCGACTTTCCGCCGCCGGGGCTTTCTAAATCCGTCGCTCTTCCGCTACTCTAGCTCGCGTGGATTGAAAAGCATCGGCGGAACGGGCACGGGGACAGTGCCCTGGCGCCGTCGCGCATGAGGCAGAAGCATCTGGAGGCTGGAAATATGACGTCATTGGTTCGGCGCGGGGTGCTTGCCCTGGCTCTGATCGGTGCGGCAGGGACGCTTGGGGCGCAGGAGCAGTCCACCAACCGGGTCGAGGCGTTTACCGCGTGGTCCGTGTTCGAGGAAACCGACCCCAAGCAGTGCTGGAGCGTATCGAGCCCCGAAGAGACCGTGAACACGCGCGACGGGCGCGTCGTCGCGGTGCGTCGGGGCGATATCCTGCTGTTTATCTCTTACATCCCCGGCGAGGATGTCGCGGGGCAGGTGTCTTTCACCGGCGGCTACCCGTTCCGTGACGGATCGACCGTGGCCTTGGAAGTGGGCGGATCGACCTTCGAGCTGTTCACAGATGGCGAAATGGCCTGGGCCGCATCGCAGGATCAGGACCGCGAAATCATCGCAGCGATGAAGCGGGGCGCGGACGCGGTGCTGACGGCGGTGTCGTCGCGCGGCACGCAGACGAAAGACACATTCTCGCTCTATGGCTTCACGGCGGCGGTTGAAGAGGCCGAACAGCGCTGCACCGGGTGATTAGGGGGCTTTGAATTGCGACGGGGCGCGCCGGACTGGCGCGCCTTTTGTCGTTGGGGGACTAGGATTCGCCTGTATTCTTGACTAAGTCAGGGTCTTCCCACTGAGCCGGACCAGAGCCATGACCACCAGCGCACCCATCACGCAGGATCTTGTGACGATCCCCCGCAAATTGCCGGAGGGGCCCGTGAACCTTGTCGGGCTGACACGCGACGGTTTGCGTGAGGCTCTGATCGCGGCGGGCACGCCGGAGAAGCAGGCGAAGATGCGCGCGACGCAGGTCTGGCAATGGGTGTATTTCTGGGGCGTGCGCGACTTCGCGGCGATGACCAACCTGTCCAAGGAGTATCGCGCGCTTCTGGCCGAGAACTTCGTGATTGAAATCCCCGAAGTCGTGTCAAAGCAGGTGTCCGCTGATGGAACGCGCAAATATCTGGTGCGGATCGCGGGCGGCCATGAGGTCGAGACCGTCTATATCCCCGAAACTGATCGTGGGACGCTGTGCATTTCCAGCCAGGTCGGTTGCACGCTGACCTGTTCCTTCTGCCATACGGGCACCCAGCGTCTTGTGCGCAACTTGACCGCTGGAGAGATCGTCGGCCAGATCATGGCCGCGCGCGACGATCTGGGCGAATGGCCGGTGGCGGGCGAAGGCATGGGCGAGCGCCCGCGCCTTCTGTCCAACGTCGTTCTGATGGGGATGGGTGAGCCGCTGTATAATTTCGAAGGTGTTCGCGACGCGATGAAGATCGCGATGGACGGCGAAGGGATCGCCCTGTCGCGCCGCCGGATCACGCTGTCGACAAGTGGTGTGGTGCCCGAGATCGCGCGCACGGCCGAGGAAATCGGCTGCATGCTGGCCGTGTCGTTTCATGCGACGACGGATGAGGTCCGCGACCGGCTGGTCCCGATCAACAAGAAGTGGAACATCAAGACGCTACTCGATGCGCTGCGCGAGTATCCCAAGCTGTCGAACTCGGAACGGATCACGTTTGAATACGTGATGCTGAAGGATGTGAATGACAGTGACGAAGACGCGCGGCGGCTGGTGAAGCTGATCCGTGGTATCCCGGCCAAGATCAACCTGATCCCGTTCAACGAATGGCCCGGCGCGCCCTACGAGCGGTCCGACTGGGACCGGATCGAAAGCTTTGCCGATATCATCTACAAGGCCGGCTATGCCTCGCCCATCCGCACTCCGCGGGGCGAGGACATCATGGCGGCCTGCGGTCAGCTGAAATCGGCAACCGAACGAGCCAAGAAATCCCGTAAGGAAATCGCGGCCGAAGTCGGGCAGGGCTAAGCCCTATCGCAGCTTTGCGACGAGCCATAGCAAGATGACCGCGCCGACCACGGCGGCGATCAATGCGCCCAGAAGGCCAACAGCCTGCAGGCCGACAAGGTTGAACAGGATGCCGCCGATATAGGCGCCGATGATGCCGACGACGAGGTTCACCAAAAGCCCGTTGTCGCGCTTCATGATCTTGTCCGCAATCCAGCCCGCCAGCAGACCGATCACGAGAAATCCGAGTAACCCAAGTCCCAACATTCCAAAATTCCTTTTGTAAAATCTATTTCTAGAACGCCGTCCCGCGCCGGTGGTTCCATTGAACCGGATGCCTGCCTCGCGCTTTGCCCTGCAAATGAAGAGGGATGGCGTATGGCACAGGCGATCGCGTTGAGTGGGATCGGGGCAACGGCACCGGATCGGGCAAGATCACCAAGGTTCACACGCAGAAAGTGACGAAGACGCTGAAGGGCAGCGAGATCGCGCGCGACGAGAGCGACGATTGCCCAGCCTACCTGATTGAACAAGGCGACGGCGACGAGGTGCTGAAGCTGCACAGCGAATTGCGCCGCCTATAGGCCATGTTCTTGCCTCACCCGTCTTGAAAAGACCCCTTTGCGGCGAAAATCGCGCCGCATGTCGCGTTCAGTTTCCTAGGCGTCAACAAAGACATTTCTAGGGGAGCATTGAACCATGAACCGACTGAACATGAACGACCCGGCCCGTATCGACGAAATCCGTAGCCTTGTGGCTGCCGAGCGCGCGCGCTCTGTATCCAAGCGTGAATGGCAATTCCGCCTCAAGGGGTTCGGTCTTGGCATTGACGGCCAGCACGTCACCGCCCTGCACCTGAACAAGCCGATCTGCACGCTGCCGGCAGAACTTTGCGGCTGATCCGGCGCGCGAACCGCGCGCATTAGCGGCCGGGAATGTCGCTGCGCTTCGTGCCGGCGCCTTCCCAGCCGTCGATCACCTCGATCGCCTCGTCCGCCGTCTCGACGAAGCGAAACAGCGACAGGTCCTCTTCGGCGATCGTGCCGGCTTCGGCCAGCGCCTCCCAGTTCACGATACTGCGCCAGAATTTCTCGCCGAACAGAAGGATCGGAATGCGTTCCATCCGGCCCGTCTGGATCAGCGTCAGCGTCTCGAACAGCTCATCCAGGGTGCCAAAGCCCCCCGGGAAGGTCGCTACGGCCCTTGCGCGCATCAGGAAGTGCATCTTCCGAATCCCGAAATAATGGAAATTGAAGCACAGGGCTGGCGTCACGTATTCATTCGGCGACTGTTCATGCGGCAGCACGATGTTCAACCCGATGGATATGCCGCCCGCATCGACCGCACCGCGATTGCCCGCCTCCATCACACCGGGTCCACCGCCGGTGACGATGATGTCGTCACGCCCGCCAGAGGTCAGGCTGCGCGCGGTCATCTTGCGCGCGAATTCGCGTGCCTCATCATAGTATTGCGAAAGATCCGCCAGCGTTTTCGTGCGCGCGCCGTCCGCTTTCGCAGGCTCTGGAATACGCGCGCCGCCGAACAGGACGATGGTCGACTTGATCCCGTATTCGGTCATCAGAAGCTCTGGCTTCATCAGCTCCAGCTGCAACCGGACGGGGCGCAATTCGTCGCGGCAGAGGAAATCCTCGTCGTTGAACGCCAGCCGATAGGCGGGACTGCGCGTCTGCGGCGTATCGGGCGTGCGCTGCGCCGTCTCGATATCGGAATGGGCATCCGGGAAGGGATGGCGCTTGGAATGCTCGTTCATGTCGTCCTCGGCTGATTGCGCGGCGGGTCATCCCCGACTATAGGCTTGCGCAACCTGAGACCAGTCATTGACCAACCATTCGGAGCCGTCCCATGTCCAACGCCCAGCTTGAAACCGCCATCGAAGCCGCGTGGGAGGCCCGCGACACCATCACGCCGACGACCGGCGGCGAAACCCGCGAGGCGATCGAGGACACGCTGAACGCGCTCGATTCTGGAAAGCTGCGTGTGGCAGAGCGTCAGGATGACGGCGAGTGGATCGTGAACCAATGGGCCAAGAAGGCGGTTCTTCTGGGTTTTCGCATCAAGGACATGGAAATCCAGCCCGGCGGTCCGCAGGGTGGCGGCTGGTGGGACAAGGTCGACAGCAAGTTCCTTGGCTGGGGCGAAGAGCGCTGGCGCGAGGCGGGCTTTCGCGCGGTCCCCAACTGCGTCGTGCGCAAGTCGGCCTTCATCGCCAAGGGTGTGGTTCTGATGCCGTCCTTCGTGAACCTCGGCGCCTATGTGGACGAGGGCACGATGGTCGACACTTGGGCGACGGTCGGGTCCTGCGCCCAGATCGGCAAGGGCGTTCACCTGTCGGGCGGTGTCGGCATCGGCGGCGTGCTGGAACCCATGCAGGCTGGCCCGACGATCATCGAAGACAACTGCTTCATCGGTGCGCGGTCCGAGGTCGTCGAAGGTTGCATCATCCGCGAGGGATCGGTCCTCGGGATGGGCGTTTATATTGGCCAGTCCACCAAGATCGTCGACCGCGAGACGGGCGAGGTCATGTATGGCGAGGTGCCGCCCTATTCCGTGGTCGTTTCGGGTTCGATGCCGTCGAAGAACGGGATCAACCTGTACTGTGCAGTTATCGTGAAGCGCGTGGATGAGCGGACGCGGTCGAAGACTGGCATCAACGAATTGCTTCGCGACTGACGTCTCAAGCGGCTGCCGAAACGGGCGTGGCGCGGGTCAGTTCGCGCCACATCGCGGCCTCTTCGGGGTAAAGCGTCGGAAGCGCGGTGCGCTTGTGCAGCGCAAGTCGCGTGCCCCAGCGCCGTTCGATGCCATGGCTCGCAGCGGCCGTCACGAACAGCGTTTCGACCATCAGACCGCCCGCGCGAATAAGCGCATGACGGCCAAGGGCCAGCGTATGAACCGTCCGCAGACCCGGCGTCAGCGGCGCGATGTCGCCCGCCCGCGCCAGCATCGCCTCGGCGGCGAAATGTAGCTCGATCATCGGGCCCTTGGCGCGCAGATGATGGCCCGAAGCCAGCGACAGCGAGACGCCCTCGATCTCGACCACGTGAACCCCCGGAACGCGGATCGCGCCGGTCCAAAGCACCCGTTCCGCGCCACCATCCACAGTCAGCACGCTTTCCCCGGCGGCGATGCAGTCGATCCGCCTTGGTCCGCCTGGCGTGTCCACGCAGACATCACCAGTCAATCCGCCCAGTTCCTCGATCCATTGATCCGCCATCGGTGCCCCCGTTTCCGAATCTTCCACACAGCGTCGCGCGGGAAGATTGAGATCGGGTTTATGCCCGCTGGACCTTTCGCCGCGCATTCCCCATCAAGGGCCGGTGAAGGAGGCGACATGACCAAGGAAAAGCGCGCGCAGCAGGTTTTTACCCTGCTGGTCGAAGTCGGACGCAAGGACGGGGATGGCCTGCCCAAGAAGGCGACCGGGGCCGCCATCATGTGCTACGCCAGCGGCGTGGACGAGGCCGAAGCAGTGCGCGAAACCGTGGCGATCCTGAAGCAGGCCGACATGAATCCGCTTGACGTGTCGGGCTACGGCACACGCGACGAACGCCTCGCCGAGGGTCATGACATCAGCGAGGAAGAACTGGCGCTGATGGACCGCGCGCTAGAAGAAAACTCGGTCATCGTCGTGCAGATGACGCCTTTTTACGAAGACTAGGCGCACATCTCGGATACCAGCACCGACGCCTCGTAATTGGCAAGCACCGGCTCTGCCAAATCGTCGTGGATCGGGATCGTCCCGATGCGGCGCGGGTCCAGAACGGTATTGCGCAGGTGATGTCCCGCGCGGTCGTACCCGCCGGTATAAAGGCTTTCGCTCAGCGCGCCGTTCGCCTCGATGACTTCGTGCCTGTCGAAGATCAGCTGATGCATATGCACGGTGCGCGACAGCGTCACCGCACGGCAAAGCACGATCCCGGTCATCGTCTGTGCAGGCAGCAGGACATCGGTCAAACCGAAAAGGTATTCCGTCGTGGGTGAAGCGACGACGACCCGGTGATCGGGCGCCACCATCAGATTGCGCTTCAGCCCGAGTGTCGGGGCGGGGATCAGAACCGGCGCACACCAGCCGAACGCGGGCAAGGACCGCCAGACAGTCGCGCGGACGGGTTGAAGCCCGTGGGCTGCGGTCATCACGAGATCGCCCTTGCAGATATCCTCGATCCGGGCGTGCCCGCTGGCAGTGCGGATCAGCGTGCCTTCGGCTAGTCCGGGCAGAATTCCAATGGGTTCGGCAATGCTCGACACGGCGGAAAAACTTAGCGCGGGGTGACGCGCGAAGCTGCAATCGCCTGTAACCAGCGACAGCAGATCGGCCTGATACGGGGCGAAGGTCGGCGTGAAGGCCGCGTCGTACCAAAGATCATGCCCCGGAAGCCCGGCGGCGAGGTATCCCGTCCCGTCCAGCGTGTCCCAGGCCAGCGTCACACGCAGGCTGGACGGCATGTCGAAATGCGGTAGCGACAGTTCTGCGCCATAGCTTTGCGCGCCATCGGTGATATCGGCGCTCAGGTGCCCGGACAAGGCAAGGCGTATCCGGATCCGCCGGGACCAGCCGACCGGGTCGCGGTAGTCCACCAGATCGACAAAATGGCCATCGAGAACCGATGTGTCGAGTTCGATGACAAGGCTGCCGGTATGCTGCCGCGCCTCGGGGTCGAGGGGCCGATTGCGCCGCACGAAGCAGTGCTTCGGCCCCGCGTTGATCGCCAGCCAGTTCATGCCGCCACCTTCGCGCGCGCCAGAACAAGCGCTTCATGTTGTTTCAGCATCCGCCGCGCGGCGGGTCCGTATCCGCGCCCAGTGACGGGGCAGAGTTCTGGGAAGATCGAGGTGATCTCGTCGATCATGTCTCGCTCGAAGCTCGTCGTCATGGTTGGGCCGGGCAGGAAGCTTTCGGTCGGAACACCGTTCGACAGCACGATCTGATGCTCGTCAAAAAGAAGGTGCACATAGGTCACCGTCTCTGCGGGCATCGGACGGACAGAGTGATCGTTGACGAGGTGCTTCGCGGCGACGAGAACCTCGCTTTCGCCGAACAGGAGCTCTGCAAGGCTGCCGCGCAAGAGCACCCGGTGCTGCGGAGACACCTTCAACTCCGGATGTGTTCCAAGCGCATTCTCCGCGATCCGGATCGGGGCGAGATCGGCGCGGGCGGACACCTTTCGCTGACCGATCCAGCGCAAGGGCTGTAGTCCGTTGTCGTAGGTGACGATCAGGTCGCCCTCTTCCAGAAACTCGACAGGGCGGGGGCCGTCCATCGTCTCGATCAGGGTTCCGGCGACGAAACAGGGGGCCTGGCTCGCCTCGACAAAGGCGGTGTCGGTATGCCCAAGCCCGTCGTCGATCGTGTAGGAGAACGCGAAATCCTCTGTATCGCTGTCGCCCACAACCTGAAGCGTGCCGTCGGGATTCAGCGAAATGACTTGCCCGGTGTTCAGCGTCACACTGTCGCCCGGCGCGACGGACACCCCGTTGATATGGGTCACCGACAGGACCGCGCCGGGCGATGAGGCAACGTCGTTTTCCAGAACGTCGATCATGCGATTTCCGTTCAGGCCAAGGCTCATGCTGTCGTCCTGTGCGACGAGCGCGGTGGACAGGCTATCCCCGGCGATCAGCAGGTTGGAATCGTACTGGTTATCGGCCACATCCGCGATGCCGATGCGGATCGTGTTCAAGGCGCCGGGTGTCACGGTCATCTTCAGCGACAGGGTGACGGTGAACCCGTCCATCTCGGTGTTGAACTGGTCGCTGGTGTTGTCGACGTAGAGGTTCTCGTTGGTGTTCTGGTTCACACCGCCAACACTGGTATCCTCGTTGGCGACCGAGAGCGGCACGTTCGATCCGTTCACCCAGACACCGACGATGTCGTTGAACTGCGAGTTGGAATATTCGGGATATTCCTCGGACGCGAAGACGAACTGCATCGTCATCGTGTCGCCGGTCGGGATGAAGCTGACGTCGATATAGGACGCGTCGAACGTGCTTCCGCCGGCAATCGCGTTGAAATCGGCTTGCCCGTTCGGCCCGCTGGTGTTCGTCGTTGTGCTGCCGCTGGTGTTCGATTGAGACCCGACAGAGGTGAAATCGTCGGCATCGCCGGTCGACAGGATCACACCGGTATCGGCCGGTACAACCCCCGGAGAGATCGTATTGCCGTTCGAGAAGATCGCGGATGAATCGTTGTCGCCGGTGTAATTGGCAGAGACGACGGTCACCCCATCGCCGAAAATCGCGTTCGCCATCTGTAATGCGGACGCACCTGTATTGTAGGTCAGCTCGACCCCTGCAACCATGACTCGTACCTCAATACGGCGGACATGACGCAGTGAACCGAAGCGAACCTTATGAATGGCTCGTTGTACCTAAAGCTCATGTGGGCTTGATTTTTATGTGCCCACGGCCTGCCCGCTCATTTAATTGGACCCACTATGGCGTTCTCTTGCCGATTTGTGGATATCTAATTCGGAGAGGCTTATCGGCCCCCGCATCCTGTTACTTCGGGGCAACAAGAGGTTAAGCGCCCATGACGCAAGGACACTGCCCATGACTGACCCGGTTGACCTGACGCGACGCCTGATCCGCTGCCCTTCGGTCACGCCCGAAGAGGGCGGCGCGCTGATGCTTCTCGAAGAGGTTCTGACCGGCGCTGGCTTCGAATGCCATCGCGTCGACCGGGGCGGTGTGTCCAACCTTTTTGCGCGCTGGGGCACGAAAGGCGCCAACCGCAGCTTTGGCTTCAACGGGCATACCGATGTGGTGCCCGTGGGCGATGAAGCAGCCTGGACGCACGACCCCTTTGGCGCGGAAGAGGACGGCGGGTTCCTCTACGGGCGCGGTGCGACGGATATGAAATCCGGCGTTGCGGCCTTTGTCGCGGCGGCAGTGGATTTCGTGACCGAAACACCCCCGGACGGCGCGGTGATCCTGACCATTACCGGGGACGAGGAAGGTGACGCGCTGGATGGCACGACCGCGATCCTCGACTGGATGGATAAGGAAGGCGAGCGGATGTCTGTCTGCCTTGTCGGAGAGCCGACAAACCCGGATACGATGGGCGAGATGATGAAAATCGGGCGCCGAGGGTCCATGACCGCGTGGTTCACTGCAAAGGGCGTGCAGGGCCATTCCGCCTATCCCCACCGCGCAAAGAACCCGGTGCCAGCCATCGCGCGCCTGATCGACAGGCTCGCCTCTCACGAAATGGATCAGGGGACCGATCATTTCGACGCCTCGACGCTGGCCGCCCTGACCATCGACGTGGGAAATCCGGCCACGAACGTGATCCCGGCCGCCGCGCGCGCCGCTGTCAACATCCGTTTCAATGACCTGCATTCCGGTGCGTCGCTGACCGACTGGCTGAGCGAAGAGGCGGGCAAGGTCGCGCAAGAGACCGGCATCGAGATCGAGATGAAGACCAAGGTCTCGGGAGAGGCGTTCCTGACCCCGCCCGGCCCCTTGTCCGACCTCGTGTCGAAGGCGGTCGAGGCGGAAACCGGCGTGACACCGGTGTTGTCTACCACGGGCGGAACATCGGATGCGCGCTTTGTGAAGAACCACTGCCCGGTGGTGGAATTCGGGCTGGTGGGGCGCACGATGCATCAGGTGGATGAGCGCGTGGAGATCGCGCAGATCGGACAGTTGAAGGGTATATATCAGCGGATCCTGTCGGACTACTTCACCTAATTCAGGCTGCGACTTGAACGGTTGTACGATGGCCCCTTGCCAGCCCGATGGGGCATTCTGGCGCTGGGCCCGGCACCTAGGGTGCTATTCGGGCCCAAGGCGATGAAGACCCGACCAACCATTCTTTATGTCCTCGCAAACCCCGCCATTCCCCCTAGCTTTATCGCGATGACGCGCATCATCGCGCGTGTTAGGCAGCCGGTATGAGCAGTATTCCATCGAAAGACGCGATCCTTGAGTGGATCTCGGACAATCCGACGCAATCCTCGAAGCGCGATATCGCCAAGGCGTTCGGGATCAAGGGCGCGGCCCGCATCGACCTCAAGCGCGTGTTGAAAGAGCTGGAGTCCGAGGGCCAGCTTGAAAAGCGCAAGAAGACCTACCGCGATCCCGACAAGCTGCCGCCCGTTTCGGTGCTTCAGGTGCTGGAACCCTCCAGCGACGGCGATCTCTATGCCAAACCGCTGGAATGGCAGGGCGAGGGGCCGGAACCGACGATCCTGTTTCTGCCGCGTGCAAGCGATCCCGCGCTGGGCGCGGGCGACCGTATCTTGGCGCGTCTGACCGAAACGAAAGGCGAGGATCACGCCTACGAGGCCCGGCTTATCCGCCGCATCGGCCTGAACCCCCGCAAGATGCTGGGCATCTACCGCGCGGGCAGCGATGGCGGGCGGCTGGTGCCCATCGACAAGGGCGCCGACAAGGAATGGCTCGTGCGCGCGGGCGATGTCCATGGCGCGAAGGATGGCGAACTGGTCGAGGCAGAACTTGCTGGCCCCAAGGGCCGCATGGGCCTGCCGCCCGCTCGCATCGTCACGCGTCTGGGTGATCCCTCGGAACCGCGGGCGGTGTCGCTGATCGCGATCCACCAGCACGGCATCCCCGACCAGTTCCCGGACGACGTGATCGCCGAGGCGGATGCGATGGAACCCGCGGGCCTGAAGGGGCGCGAGGATTTGCGCGAAGTTCCCCTCGTGACCATCGACCCCTCGGACGCGCGGGACCATGACGATGCGGTCTATGCCCATGCCGATGAGGATCCCGGAAACGAGGGCGGTCATGTCGTCTGGGTCGCCATCGCCGATGTGGCCCATTACGTGCGCCCCGGATCGGCGCTTGACCGCGAGGCGCGCAACCGGGGCAATTCGACGTATTTTCCCGACCGTGTGGTGCCGATGCTGCCCGACCGTCTGTCGGGGGATCTGTGTTCGCTGCACGAAGGCGTGCCGCGCGCCTGTATCGCCGTGCGCATGCGGCTTGATGTGGATGGCAACAAGATCGACCATCGCTTCGTGCGCGGGCTGATGCGGTCCGCCGCGTCGCTGCATTACGAAGAGGTGCAAGACGCGCAGGACGGTAATCCGAATGATCGCACCGGCCCGCTGATGGCAGGGGTGATCGCGCCGCTCTATGCCGCCTATGAGGCCGCCAAATCCGCCCGCGCCCGGCGTCAGCCGCTGGATCTCGACCTGCCGGAACGTCGGATCGAATTGGCCGAGGATGGCCGCGTGAAATCGGTGAACTTCAAGGATCGCCTCGATGCGCACCGGCTGATCGAGGAATTCATGATCCTCGCCAATGTCGCCGCCGCCGAAGAGCTGACCAAGCGCAAGCGTCCGCTGCTGTTTCGGGTCCATGAGGAACCGGCCGAAGACAAGCTCGACGCGCTGCGCGAAGTGGCGCAAAGCGCCGGGATGACGCTTGCGAAGGGGCAGGTGCTGAAGACCTCGCATCTCAACCGGCTGCTGAACGCGGCGCGGGACACCGAGTTCGACGAGCTGATCAACATGTCGACCCTCCGCTCCATGACGCAGGCCTACTATTTCCCGCAGAACTTCGGGCATTTCGGCCTCGCGCTGCGGTCCTACGCGCATTTCACTTCGCCGATCCGGCGCTATGCCGACTTGATCGTGCACCGCGCGCTGATCTCGGCCCATGGCTGGGGCGATGACGGGCTGAAAGAGACGGATATCGAGGCGCTGGAGGAAACCGCGCAGCATATCTCCGATACCGAGCGGCGTTCGATGACGGCCGAGCGGGACACGACCGACCGTTATCTCGCCAGCTACCTGTCGGAACGGGTCGGCACCGAAATGGCGGGCCGCATCAGCGGGATCCAGCGGTTCGGGGCCTTCGTGAAGCTGGATGAAACCGGGGCCGATGGGCTGATCCCGATCCGGTCTATCGGGCGCGAATATTTCCACCACGACGCCGAGGCGCAGACTTTGATGGGATCGGACAGTGGCATGGTTCTGGGCCTTGGCCAACGCGTCACCGTACGGCTTGCCGAGGCTGTGCCGGTGACAGGCGGCCTGATGCTGGAGCTTTTGGAAGTCGACGGCGATCCGGTGCCATCGGGGCCGTCGCGCGGGCGCGGCGGACCGGTGCGGCGCAAGGCGACGAAGGCCAAGCGCAAGAGCGACAAGGTCAAACGCAAGGTGAAACGCACCCGGCGCTAGCGGGCGATTGCCGATCACGAAGGCGTTTTCTTTCGATTAGGAAACAATCGTGTAATCTGTGCGGTGAATTCTGGCGACCGGGACTGTTCATGAAACGCTTGATCCTGACGGCGATCCTGTGCGCACTGGGCACACCTCTCTGGGCCGATACGGCCCCGAGCCGATCCCTGTTTCCATTGCCCCGACCGGAAGCTGTCGCAATGACCACATCCGCCCAGCCGCAACGGCCCGCCCCGCGCCCGGCGGAAAGCGCGGCGCCTTTTTCAGCCTGGATCGCGGAATTTCGCACCCGTGCTTTGGCCGAGGGGATACGCCCGGCCACCTTTGATCGCGCTTTTGCCGCCGCAGAACGCTTGCCCGACGTGGTCAAGAAAGATCGCAACCAGTCCGAGTTCACGAAACCGATCTGGGAGTATCTCGATACCGCCGTCTCGGCTGAACGAGTGTCGAATGGCCGTGCGGCGCTGCGCAAGCGCGAAGGCCTCTTGACCCGGATCGAGGCACGTTATGGCGTCGAGAAAGAGGTCGTCGCGGCGGTCTGGGGGCTGGAGAGCGCCTATGGCACCTTCCGCGGCTCTGTCCCGATCATCTCGGCGCTGGCGACGCTGGCGCATGATTCGCGCCGCAGCGCCTTTTTCGAGGCAGAGCTCTTGAACGCCCTGCGCATCATCGACGCCGGTGAAGTCGACACCGCCGACATGCGCGGCAGTTGGGCGGGTGCGATGGGCCACACGCAATTCATGCCATCGAGCTATCTGGCTCATGCGCACGATTTCGACGGGGATGGACGCTGCAATATCTGGGGCGACGATCCCAGCGACGCATTGGCGCTGACGGCGGCCTATCTTGCCAAGAACGGCTGGACCAAGGGGCAGCCCTGGGGCGTCGAGGTGACGCTGCCGGATGGGTTCGATTACGATCTGACAAGCGAGCGCGTGAAGAAATCGCCAGCCTTCTGGGCCCGCCTCGGCGTGCGCGATATCCGGGGCGATGTCGTGCCCGATCACGGTCAGGCGTCGATCCTGCTGCCTGCGGGTCATCGCGGTGCAGCCTTCATGATCTTTGACAATTTCCACGTGATCGAGACCTACAACACCGCGGATGCCTATGTGATCGGCGTTGGCCATCTGGCGGACCGGATCGCGGGCGGCGCGCCTATCCAGCACGAATGGCCGCGCGAGGATCGCCCTTTGTCTTTCGATCAGAAGATCGAGATGCAAGAGCGCCTGACCGCGCTTGGCTTTGACACCGAAGGCGTGGACGGGATCATCGGGCCGGACACGATCGCAGCGGTGAAAGCCTGGCAGAACAGCGTGGGGCTTGTGCCCGATGGCTATGCCTCTGCCGAGATCCTGACGCGCCTGCCCTAAGGCGGGGTTTTCCAGGTTGAGCGCGTTACCGCGCGCATACGATGTTTGGCGCGTCCTTCGGCCGCGCGCCGCATCTGCTTGACCTTGGGCGCTGGGATGCCAGAGTCACAGCCAGAACATAACATGAACAAACCCCGAGTCGCATGGCCTTTGCCGAACTGGATGCCCAGTCGAATTTCACCTTCCTCACCGGCGGATCCCATGCCGAGGAGATGGTGACTCGTGCCGCCGAGTTGGGGATCAAGGCCATCGCCATCGCCGATACCAATTCAGTCGCCGGGGTCGTGCGTGCCCATGTGGCGGCGCGTGAGATCGCGCGCGGGGTGCGCGAATGGCACGAGGTCCCGCGCGAAGGCCCGCCGCGCCCCGATCACATCCCGCCCGCACCTTGTGGTCTGACGCTCACCGCGCCGCGTCTTCTGCCCGCTGCGCGTATCGTCTGCCAGGATGGATTCACCGCCACCGTGCTGCCCCGCGACCGGCAGGCCTGGGGGCGTCTGTCGCGGTTGTTGTCCCTCGGGCGGCGGCGCGCGCCCAAGGGCGATTGCCATCTGGAGATCAGCGATCTTCTGGACTGGGGCGCCGGGCTTGAAATCCTGCTCCACCCACCCGCGCAGCACGCACCCGGCGGCGCGGGTGGGTGGCGCGCAAATGCGCAGCAGCTGACGCTCCGCTTTCCCGGACAGGTCAGCCTGCGGCTGGCCCCGCGCTATGATGGTCGGGACAGCGACCGCTTCGCCGCGCTCACCCGGCTGGCGCTGTCGCTGGACATTCCGACCGTCGCCAGCGCCGCGCCGATCATGCACCGGGCGCACCGGCGCAAGCTGACCGATGTGATGACCGCGATCCGGCTGGGCTGCCGCGTCGACGATCTGGGCCGCGCCGCCCGCGCCAATGCCGAGGAACGCCTGCGCAGCGAGACCGAGATGCGCCGCCTGTTTGCGGGGTTCGAAGACGCGGTGGAGACAAGCGCCGCCATAGCAGAGCGCTGCCAATTCTCGCTGGACGAGTTGCGCTATGAATACCCATCGGAAATCGCCGAGGGCGAAAGCGCGCAAAGCCGCCTGCGCCGTCTGGCCGAAGAGGGGCTGGACTGGCGCTATCCCGCAGGCGCGCCGCAAAAGGTGCGAGACCTGATGGAGCACGAGCTGCGCCTGATCGCCAAACTGAACTACGAGCCCTATTTCCTGACCGTCCGGGATATCGTCGCCTTTGCGCGCGAGCGGGGCATCCTGTGCCAGGGGCGCGGATCGGCGGCCAATTCTGTCGTCTGCTTCTGCCTTGGGGTCACCTCTGTCAGCCCCGAGATCGGTACCATGGTCTTCGAGCGCTTCGTATCAGAGGCCCGCGACGAGCCGCCCGATATCGACGTGGATTTCGAGCATGAGCGCCGAGAAGAGGTGATCCAGCACATCTATGAACGCTATGGTCGCCATCGCGCGGGTCTGTGTGCAACGGTCATCCACTATCGCGGCAAGCGCGCCATCCGCGAAGTCGGGCGCGCCATGGGACTGACGCAGGACACGATCGGCGCGCTTTCCTCGCAGCTTTGGGGGTTCTTCGCCACAACCGGGCTTGAAGAGCACCGGATGCGCGAAATTGGGCTTGATCCCAGCGACCGGCGGCTGGCGCAGACCATGGCGTTGATCCACGAGATCATCGGCTTTCCGCGCCACCTGTCGCAGCATGTCGGTGGGTTCGTTATCACCGAGGGCCGACTGGATGAGCTGTGCCCCGTCGAGAACGCCACGATGGAAGACCGCACCATCATCCCCTGGGACAAGGACGATATCGAGGCGCTGGGCATCCTCAAGGTCGATATCCTTGCGCTGGGGATGCTGACCTGTATCCGCAAGGCGTTCGACCTGATCCGCCAGCACCACGGCACGGACTATACGCTCGCCACGCTGCCGCCCGAGGACGCGCAGGTCTACGACATGCTGTGCAAGGCCGACAGCCTTGGCGTCTTCCAGGTGGAAAGCCGCGCGCAGATGAACTTTCTGCCCCGGATGCGGCCCAAGACCTTCTACGACCTGGTGATCGAGGTGGCGATCATCCGGCCTGGCCCCATTCAGGGCGACATGGTCCACCCCTATCTGCGCCGCCGCAATGGCGAGGAAGAGGTGCATTTCCCATCCGATGCGCTAGGGCAGGTGCTGGGCAAGACGCTGGGGGTACCGTTATTCCAGGAACAGGCGATGCAGATCGCGATCACCGGCGCGGGATTTACCCCTGAAGAGGCGGATCGCCTGCGCCGGTCGCTGGCCACCTTCAAGAAGCACGGCAACGTGTCGGAATTCCGCGGGCGTTTCATGCGGGGGATGGCGACGAACGGTTATGACGAGGACTTTGCCGACCGCTGCTTTTCCCAGATCGAGGGCTTCGGCAGCTACGGCTTTCCTGAAAGCCACGCGGCGAGCTTTGCGCTGCTCGTCTACGCCTCGGCCTGGTTGAAACGGCACCACCCCGGCATTTTCGCCTGCGCGCTTCTGAACGCGCAGCCCATGGGCTTTTATGCCCCTGCGCAGATCGTGCGGGACGCGCGCGAACACGGGGTCACCGTCCTGCCCGTCGATATCAACGCCAGCTTCTGGGACAACGTGATGGAACCTGATGGCAAGGGCAGGCTGGCACTGCGCCTTGGGTTCCGGCAGGTCAAGGCGCTGAGCGAGGATGACGGTGACTGGCTGATCGCGGCGCGCGGCAACGGTTATCGTGCGGTGGAAGACGTCTGGCGGCGGGCGGGTCTAAGCCGCAAGGCGCTGCGCATTCTGGCCGAGGCGGACGCGTTCGGCTGCCTTGGCCTAAATCGGCGAGAGGCGCTTTGGGCCGCCTCTGCTCTGGGCGGGGAAAAGCCGCTGCCGCTGTTCGGCGGGGACATGGACGGCGAAGGCATCACGGAACCCACGGTGATCCTGCCCGAGATGAGCCTGGGCGAAGAGGTCGTCGAGGATTACGTCGCCTTCCGCCTGACCTTGCGCGCGCATCCCATCGCGCTGTTGCGGCATCTTCTGACACCCACCGACGGCAGCCCGCCCGCCATGGCCGACGACAGGCCTGTAAAGCCCAAGATCGCAGCGGCCAAGCTGACGCGTAGCGATGCGTGGGATGTCTCGGAAGAGACGGGCAATCTGAAAAGCGTAACGAGTCGCAATTGATCCCGTCTCAGGCCAGCCGGTCGCCAAATTCCGCGAACACCGCCTCGTAGACGGACCGCTTGAAGGGCACGATCCCGGCGGCAAGATCCGCGGGCGTCACCCAGCGCCATTCGGAAAACTCTGGATGATCGGTGTCGATCCGGATGTCATCATCCGTTCCGTGAAAGCGCAGCAGGTACCACATCTGCTTTTGCCCCCGAAACTTTCCCTTCCAGACCTTGCCGAGCAGGTGATCGGGCAGGTCATACATCACCCAATCGCGCGTCGCCGCCTCAACCGTGACAAGGTCGCGCGTGACGCCTGTTTCTTCCTCAAGCTCGCGCAGCGCGGCGGCCTCTGGCGTTTCACCCTTGTCGATCCCGCCCTGCGGCATCTGCCAGGCGGCGACATCGCTGTCGATCCGCTGGCCTGCAAAGACAAGGCCATCGGCATTGGCCAGCACGACGCCCGCGCAGGGGCGATAGGGCAGGGCGTCGCGGCCCACACTCATAGCGGGCGTCCTTGCATCAGGCGCGGCAGATCACCGGTCAGACCAGCGGCCTCGCGGATGAATCCCCGGCGCAGGCCCGGCAAGGCATTCGTCACGCCAAGCCCGATATCCCGCACGGCGCGCAACAAGGGATTGTCGTTGGAAAAGAGCCGGTTGAACCCGTCCGTCGCCATTGCCAGCGTCGCCACATCAAAGCGCCGCCAGCGCTGATAACGCTCCAGCACATCGGCGCGGCCAATATCTTCGCCCCGGCGGCGCGCATCGACCAGCACCTCGGCCAGCGCCGCGATATCTTTCAGCCCCGCATTCAGGCCCTGCCCGGCAATCGGATGCACCCGGTGCGCGGCATCGCCCAGAAGCGCAAGGCGCGGGCCGACGAAGCTGTTGGCGAGCGACAGCATCAAAGGATAGGTGAACCGCGCCCCGGCCAGTTCGATCGGTCCCAGAAAGCTGCCAAAGCGTGGTTTCAGCACCTCAAGGTAGGCCGCGTCGTCGAGCGCCTGAATACCCGCGGCAGCGTCGGTCTTTTCAGTCCAGACGATGGAAGATCGGTTGCCCGTAAGCGGCAGGATCGCAAGCGGGCCGTGGGGCAGGAACAGCTGATGCGCGACCCCGTTATGCGGTTTTTCATGCGCCACGGCGCAGACAAGCGCCGTCTGGTCATAAGACCAACCCGTTCGCCGGATGCCTGCGCGCACCGCGGTGGGTGAACCGACGCCATCGGCGGCGAGGATCACCTCGGCCTCGATGCGCTTGCCATCTTCAACCAGCACATACGCGCCGCCATCGTCGGTGCCATGATCTGTCACGCGCGCTTCGATTTGCTCGATCTTCGGGTGCCCGTCGATCCGCGCCAGAAATCCCTGCCGCAGATGCCGGTCCTCGATCATGAAACCCATCGGCCCTTCTTCGATCTCGGCGTGATCAAACGCCAGATGAAGCGGCGAGGCCCCTTCGCCGGGCCGCCCGTCGCTGACCTTGATCCCGAGGATCGGCTGCGTCTTGCCTTCCAGCGCGTCGCCCATGCCGATCATCCGCAAGAGGCGCATTGAGGCATTGGCCAGCGCATAGCTGCGCCCGTCGAAATCGTCCGCGGCGCGCACGGCCCGGGGGGTCGGATCGATCAGCACCACGTTCAGCCCCGCATCCGCCAGCGAAAGCGCCAGCGCGGTGCCGTTCAGCCCGCCGCCAATCACGATGATGTCGCGTCTTGTCATGGTCTGGTCATATGGCGGGCCGTGCGGGATTGTCCATGCGCGGTGCTGTCGCTAGCCTTCGCCGAAAGTGAAAAGGGACGGGCGATGACCAAGGACTGGCTGACGGCAAGCGCGGGCGATCTGGGGCGCGGGATCGCGGCGGGCGACATCGACCCGGTCGCCCTGGCCGAGACTTATCTCGGTGCCATCACCGCCCATGATCTGACCCCTCGGATTTACGCGCGTCTGACCGAAGATCGCGCAATGGCCGAGGCGCGTGCCGCGTCCGAGCGGGCGAAAGCCGGGATGCGCCGTGGCCCGCTCGACGGCGTGCCAATCAGTTGGAAGGATTTGTTCGACACGGCCGGGGTCGCGACAGAGGCGGGATCGGCCTTGCTGAAAGGCCGTATCCCGACGCGCGACGCGAAGGTGCTGCAATCGGCGACGCAGGCGGGGCTCGTCTGCCTTGGCAAGACGCATATGAGCGAGCTGGCCTTTTCGGGTCTCGGCTATAATCCCATCACAGCGACGCCGCCCTCTGTTACAGATCTGGACGCTGTGTCAGGCGGGTCCTCTTCTGGCGCGGCGGCGTCGGTGGCTTTCGGTCTGGCGGCAGCGGCTGTCGGGTCCGATACCGGCGGTTCCGTGCGCGTTCCGGCGGCGTGGAACGATCTTGTGGGCCTGAAGACGACGCATGGTCGACTGTCTGCGGAAGGCTCTGTCCTCCTCTGTGAAAGCTTTGATACCGTGGGCCCGCTCTGCCGCACGGTTGAGGATGCCGCGCTGATGCTGGCCGCGCTTGAAGGCGGTACCGCGCCCGACCTGAAAGGCGCCAGCCTCAAAGGCACGCGCCTGATGGTCCTTGAGACGGTCGCGATGGAGGATTTGCGCGATGACCCGGCTCGCTCCTTCGAAAGCGCCGTGGATCGCCTTCAAGCCGCGGGCGCGGTGATCGAACGGCGCGAATTGCCCTTTGTCGCCGATGCGCACGCCCTGTCGCCGGTCCTCTTCGCGCCAGAGGCCTACGCCCAGTGGGAGGCCGAGATCGAGGCGAACCCGGACGCCATGTTCCCCGAGATCCTGAACCGGTTCCGAACCGGCAAGGACACTCCCGCGCGCGCGTTTATCCAGGCTTGGCAAAGCCTGCGCCGCGCCCGTTCTGATTGGGCCAAGGCAGTGGCGGGCTATGACGCCGTGGTGATCCCCACCGCGCCGAACCTGCCGCCGAAGCTCGACCTGCTGGCCGAAGGCGGCGACTATTACGTTACCGAGAACCTGCTGACCCTGCGCAACACACGCATTGGCAATCTCATGGGGCTTGCGGCGTTGACGCTTCCGACCGGCGTTCCGGGCACGGGCATCATGCTGATGACCCCGCCCAACACCGAAGAGCGCCTGTTGCGTCTTGGCGCAGCGGCAGAGCGCGCCCTTGCGTAAACCCATGCGCCCTTGCCCAAAAGCCACATGCAGGGGTGTCTAAAACGCTCGCAAGGCTGGTTTTTCTGGACCATGCCGCGCGCTTCCTGCTAGCCTGATTGAAACGGGGCGTAAAATGACCCCGGTATCTTGAGGCAGACAGACTGGGCCAATGAAGCTCTCAGAGCGGTTTTCGAACCTGCCAGATTACGCGTTTCCGCGCCTGCGTGCGCTGCTCGACACCCATGAGGCGGGTGGCGACGTGGTGCATATGACCATTGGCGAACCGCGTCATGCCTTCCCCGATTTCGTCGCAGAAACCATTGCGATCCACAGCGCTGGCTTTGCGAAATACCCGCCGAATGACGGCACGCCAGAGCTTTTGTCCGCGATCGCGGACTGGATTGACCGGCGCTATGGCGTGTCCGTTGACCCAGGCACCGAGATCATGGCGCTGAACGGCACGCGCGAGGGTCTGTTCAACGCCGCGCTCGCGCTTTGCCCCCCAGAGGACCGGCCCGTCATCCTGACGCCGAACCCCTTTTATCAGGTCTACGCCGTCGCCGCGCTCGCTGTCGGGGCAGAGCCGGTTTATGTGCCCGCCACGGTCGAAACCGGCTTTCTGCCCGATTACGCATCGCTGTCGAAGGACGTTCTGGATCGTACGCGCATCGCTTATCTTTGCTCGCCCGCGAACCCTCAGGGCGTCGTGGCAAGCCGCGAGTATTGGGCTGATCTGATCCGTCTTGCCGAAACCCATGATTTTCAGATCTTCGCCGATGAATGCTATTCGGAACTGTTCCGGGACAATCCGCCCCCCGGCGCGCTGGACGTCGCGCGTGAGATCGGCGCCGATCCTGAGCGCGTCCTGATCTTCCATTCCCTTTCCAAACGCTCCAATCTGCCGGGCCTGCGGTCCGGGTTTGTCGCGGGCGGGCCGAAAAGCATTGCCGCGATCAAGCGCCTCCGTGCCTATGCCGGGGCGCCGCTGCCCCTGCCCCTGCAACGCGCCGCAGAGGTCGTCTGGGCCGACGAGGCGCATGTCGAAGAGAACCGCGCGCTCTATCGACGGAAATACAATATCGCCGACGAGATCTTGGGTGGCGTGCCGGGCTATCGCCCACCAGAGGCCGGGTTTTTCCTGTGGCTGCCCGTGGATGACGGCGAAGAGGCGGCCTTGCGCCTGTGGACGCAAACCGGCGTGCGCGTGCTTCCGGGTGCGTATCTCAGCCGCGAAACGGCGTCGGGCAATCCCGGCGCCGGGTATATTCGGGTCGCAATGGTGGCCAATGAAGACGAGATGACAGGCGGGCTGCACAAGCTGCGCGCCTGTCTTTATGGGTAAGGAGCCGGGGATATGGCATCGTATCAGCAGGTCCGTCAGCGTGAGCGTCTGTTCGACGATTCGACGCAAGAGGTGATCGAGAAACGCGGGCGCGAATTGATCGGGCTCATGCTGCTCAGCTTCGGCCTGGCCCTGTCGCTGATCCTGGGCACCTATTCGGTCGAGGATCCCAGCTGGCTTTCCGTGACCGACACACCGGCCAACAACGCGCTGGGCCGCGTGGGCGCCTCTGTTGCCTCTCCGCTTTATATCATTGTGGGCTTTGGAGCCTGGGCCTTGGCGCTCGCGCTTCTCGGCTGGGGTCTGCGCTTTGTGCTGCACAAGGGCGCGGGCCGCGTGATGTCGCGGATCATCTTCCTGCCGATGGTCGTCGCGCTGATGTCCGTCTACGCCTCGACACATGTTCCCACATCTGAATGGACGCATTCCTTTGGCCTTGGCGGGCTGTTCGGCGACACCGTGCTTGGCGCGATCCTTGGCGTTCTGCCGGTCGATACCGCGTTCGGCCTCAAGATCCTCGCCTTTGCCGTCGCGCTGATCGGCTCGGCGCTAATGCTCTTCGTGCTCGGTTTCACCGGCTCGGAACTGCGCGCGGCCACGGCACTGATGTTCGGCGGCGCGGTCCTCTTCTACGCCGCCATCCGTGCGGGTCTTGGCGTCGGCGTCATAGGCGGCGTGAAGGCCGCCGGGAACGCGCAGGACTGGATCGCAAGCAAGCGTGCCGCAGGGCACGAGGATGCGGTGTTCGAATATCCTCATGCGCGCGAACCTGACCTGCGCGCCTCACCACAAGGCAACCGCGTGCTTCGCGCCGATCCCGGCCTGCCCAAGACGCCCCCGCCGATCTACGACGAGATGCCCGACGACGATATGGCAGCGATGGTGCCCCAACCCCAGCTGCAGCAACCGGTGCAAAAATCCGGTCTTGGCCTGCGCCTGCCCGGTATCCTCAAGCGCAACGATCCGCCGCCCGCCCCCGCCCAAGAACCCGCCGCGCCCGCCCATGACGAACTGACAGGCGAAGACCGGGTGAAAGCGAAGATCGCTGGCGCAATCAAGACGCGCATGCGCCCGGCGGCAGGCCCGCGCGTCGACGGATTGCGGTTTGAGCCAAGCCTCACCCGTGGCCGCGGCCCCCAGCCGATGATCCTGAAAGACGTCGAGGCCCGCGCAGAGGCGGCCCAGGCCACTGCAATGAACCAGGCCCACATGACGCCTCCGCCGCAAGCCCCGGTGCTGCCGCAAACGCAAATGCCGCCGCGCGCCAGCATCTTACCGCCCGCGCCGGAATTGATCGAAGATGACGAGCCGGAATATTTCGACGACGCCGCCCAATACGAGACGGCACCGCAGCAGCCCTTCAGCGCCTCGCGCGTCGCGCCCCAGCCCGCGCAGGAAACCCGCCGCGTCGTCCAGACCTCGCCTCGCAAGACCCTGCAAACTTCGAAACGCGCGCAGGCCGAGGCGCAACCGTCTCTTGCCTTCGACGAAAACGCCGCAGAGTACGAATTGCCGCCGCTGTCTCTTCTGATGAACCCGTCCGAGGTGGAACGTCATCACCTCTCGGACGAGGCGCTCGAAGAAAATGCACGCATGCTGGAAACCGTGCTCGACGATTACGGTGTGAAGGGCGAAATCGTCAGCGTCCGCCCCGGCCCTGTGGTCACGATGTACGAACTCGAACCCGCGCCGGGCCTCAAGGCGAGCCGTGTGATCGGCCTTGCCGACGATATCGCCCGGTCCATGTCGGCGCTCTCGGCGCGCGTCTCGACGGTGCCGGGACGCAGCGTGATTGGGATCGAACTGCCCAATGAGAACCGCGAGATGGTATCCTTCCGCGAGATCCTGTCAGGCCGCGATTATGGCGACGGGAACCAGAAGCTGCCCCTCGCCCTAGGCAAGGATATTGGCGGCGATCCGGTGGTCGCGAACCTCGCCAAGATGCCTCACCTTCTGATCGCGGGAACGACCGGGTCGGGCAAATCGGTGGCGATCAACACGATGATCCTGTCGCTTCTCTACAAGCTGACGCCTGAGGAATGCCGACTGATCATGATTGATCCCAAGATGCTGGAACTCAGCGTCTATGACGGCATCCCGCATCTTCTGTCGCCTGTCGTGACAGACCCCAAGAAGGCCGTCGTCGCCCTGAAATGGGTCGTCGGCGAGATGGAAGATCGCTATCGCAAGATGTCGAAGATGGGCGTGCGCAACATCGACGGCTTCAACGGCCGGGTGAAGGACGCGATCGCCAAGGGCGAGATGTTCAAGCGCACTGTCCAGACCGGGTTTGACGAAGACACTGGCGAGCCGATCTTCGAGACAGAGGAATTCGCGCCCGAGGCGCTGCCCTATATCGTCGTGATCGTCGACGAGATGGCCGACCTGATGATGGTCGCGGGCAAGGAAATCGAGGCCTGCATCCAGCGCCTCGCGCAGATGGCGCGGGCCTCTGGCATTCACCTGATCATGGCAACCCAGCGCCCGTCTGTCGACGTGATTACCGGCACGATCAAGGCGAACTTCCCGACGCGTATCTCTTTCCAGGTCACCTCGAAAATCGATTCGCGCACGATCCTGGGCGAACAGGGGGCGGAACAGCTCCTTGGTATGGGCGACATGCTCTATATGGCCGGCGGCAGCCGCATCACCCGCGTCCACGGCCCCTTTGTGTCGGATGAAGAGGTCGAAGAGGTGGTAAGCTACCTCAAGTCCTACGGCCCACCCTCTTACATCGGCGGCGTGGTCGAAGGGCCGGACGAGGACAAGGAAAGCGAGCTTGACGCGGTGCTGGGCCTCAACACCGGCGGAAATACCGACGGCGAGGATGCGCTATACGACCAGGCCGTGGCGATCGTGATCAAGGATCGCAAATGCTCGACCTCGTACATCCAGCGCAAGCTTGCCATCGGTTACAACAAGGCGGCGCGGCTGGTGGAGCAGATGGAAGAGAACGGATTGGTGTCGGCGTCCAACCATGTCGGCAAGCGTGAGATCCTGGTGCCGGAACAAGGCTGAAGTTTTGCGCCGCGCTCCGCGCGTCGCCGAAGGAAGGGGGGCTTTGCCCCCCTCTTGGCCTTTGGCCAATTCACCCCCCAAGGGTATTTACAGAACCAAAGTGAATTTACCGAATCTTCACCTGATGGATGTTTGCTGGTCTTACGGTACAGGCTGAGGAGCCGATGACCGTGAACCGAAGTAGGCATCTCGTCGGCCTAGGCTGGCGGGGTGCTTTCGGGTCCACTTTGGTTCGAAAAATACCTTCGCCGAAGGCGCCGCGCCCGCAGGGCGCAAAATATCGTGTGCGCGCGAAGCGTGCTCTGCTTTTCTATCTCAGCGATCGGTGCCGAGTTTTACGATCGGGGTCGGCTCGGCGTCCGGCGAGAGTTCCTCGAAGTCGAAATTGTCCAGACGCTTGGCCCTGCGTCCAGCCTTGTCGGCCGAAATCTTGATTTCCGAGATGTCCTTCGCCGCCTGTCCGAAATGCCTGTCCAAATTCTCGACCCGTGCGCCGAGGCGATCAACATCGGAATAGAGCAGCGCCAGTTCCTTGCGGATCGCACCGGCCTGTTCGCGCATGCGGGCGTCTTTCAGGATCGCGCGCATGGTGTTGAGCGTGGCCATGCAGGTCGTCGGTGACACGATCCAGACCCGCGCGGCGAACCCTTCCCGCACCACTTGCGGCAGGCGGGCGTGAAGTTCGGCGTAGACGGCTTCGGACGGCAGGAACATCAGCGCGCCGTCGGCGGTATCGCCTTCGAGGATGTATTTCTCGGAAATGTCCCGGATGTGTTTCTTTACGGCCTGTCCGAGTCCCGTGAGGGCGCGCTGTGCCTGCTCTTTCGTTTCGGCGGCGACATAGGCCTCGTAGGCCTCCAGCGGAAATTTCGCGTCGACCACGATGGGGCCGGGGGGATTGGGCAGGTGGATCAGGCAATCGGCGCGGGCGCCGTTCGGCAGGGTTGCCTGCCATGTGAAGCTGTCGGCGGGCAGCGCTTTGGACACGATATCATGCAGCTGAATCTCGCCGAACGCACCGCGCCGCTGCTTGTTCGACAGGATATCCTGCAGCGACAGGACGTCACCGGAAAGTTTCTGGATATTGTCCTGCGCCTTGTCGATGGCCTGCAGGCGTTCCTGCAACTCACCCAAACTGCGCGCCGTGCGAGTGGCCGAGCCGTGGAGGTTCTCGCCCATAGATCGGGTCACTTCGGCGAGACGCTCTTCCATGATGCGCATCATGTTCGACTGGCTGGCAGCCTGCGCCTCGGCCACATGGGTCAGCCCGCCGGACAGTTGGTTCTGCCCGGCCGACAGGGTCTGCACCTCGCGCCCGAGCCAGCCCATTTGCTGCGACAAGGGCTCGACCGCCTTGGCCGACCGGGCCACGGCGCGCAGGGCGAGGACCAGGAGGATCAGGACCAAGAGCCCCATTAAAGCGCCGCCGAGGGTCAGCAGGACCGCCGGATCGTCCAGCGCATAGGTTCGTCCGTTCAGTTCGATCATTTGCGGCCAAACAGCTTTTCGATGTCGTCCAGTTTCAGTTCGACATAGGTGGGACGGCCATGGTTGCACTGGCCGGAATGGGGCGTTGTTTCCATCTCGCGCAGAAGGGCGTTCATTTCCTCGGGGCGCATCCAGCGACCCGACCGGATAGAGCCGTGGCAGGCGACGCGGCTGAGGATTGCCTCGATCTTGCTTTGCACAAGGTCGGAGCTGCCGAGATCGTCGATTTCGTCCAGGATATCACGGATCAGGTGCTCGGCGTTCACCTCGCCAAGGATCGCCGGGGTCTCGCGGACTGCAATGGCCCCGGGGCCGAACGCCTCGATGCCAAGCCCCATGCGGGCGAATGCCTCTGCATGTGCAAGTAGCGCGGCGGCGTCGCTGGGCGAAAGTTCCACCACTTCGGGGATCAGAAGCGCCTGGGCGGCAACGCCGGTCTCGGCCATCTGGCGTTTCAGCTTTTCGTAGACCAGCCGTTCATGGGCGGCGTGCTGGTCGACAAGCACGATGCCATCGGCGGTTTGCGCGATGATGTAATTCTCATGCACCTGCGCGCGGGCCGCACCGAGGGGGCGGTCGGTGTTGCTCTCGGCCTCCTCCACCGGCGCGGGATCGATGCGGGCAAAGGGCTGGGCGGTTTCGGCGAAACCGGGCTGCGCCATCGGGGCCTGCGCGCGGTAGGCACTGCCGAGAGCAGCCTGCGATGGGCGGTCCATCTGGTAGATGCGCGCGCCCTGCGGTTCCGGACGGAACGCCCCCAGCGTTTCGCCGGCGACGGTGGTTGAGGCGCGGTGCCCGGCCTCTGCGAGCGCTTGGCGGATGGCGGAAACGATCAGGCCGCGCGCGACACCGGGCTGGCGGAACCGCACTTCGGATTTCGCCGGATGCACGTTCACGTCCACGCGCTGCGGATCACAATCGAGGAAGAGGGCAGCCGCCGGGTGCCGGTCACGCGAGAGGAAGTCGGCATAGGCCCCGCGCAGCGCGCCGACGAGCAGTTTGTCGCGCACCGGGCGGCCATTCACGAAGAGATACTGCGCCACCGCCGCGCCGCGCGAATAGGTGGGGAGGGCGGCGTATCCGGTCAGGCGGAATTCTTCGCGGGTCGCATCGAGGCGCAGGGCGTTTTCGGCAAACTCGGAGCCGAGGATCCGGCGCAGCCGACCATGTAGCGCATCGAAGAGGTCCCCGCTTTCGGCATCCGCGCGAAACGTCGTGCGCGTGTCTCCTTGGGTGCAATCGACAAGGGTAAAGCCGACGAAAGGGGCGGACATGGCCAGACGTTTGACCACATCAGTGATCGCCTGGGTCTCGGCCCGGTCGGTGCGCAGGAACTTCAGGCGCGCGGGTGTTGCGTAGAATAGATCGCGCAATTCGACGACGGTTCCAGCGCGCAGGGCCGCTGGGCGCGCTGCGCTGGGCAAGCCGCCCGCGACAGTGATCTCTGCGGCGTCCAGACCCTCGGCGCGGCTGGTGATCTTCAGCCGCCCGACAGCACCGAGAGAGGGCAGCGCTTCACCTCGGAAACCGAAACTATGGATATTCAAAAGGTCTGACCCATCAATCTTCGACGTCGCGTGGCGGGACAGCGCAAGCGGCAGATCATCCGGCGCAATGCCGCAGCCGTCGTCCGTCACGCGGATCAGGGTCTTGCCGCCATCGGCAATCGACACCTCGATCCGGGTGGCCCCGGCATCAAGCGCGTTCTCGACCAGTTCCTTGACGGCAGAGGCCGGGCGCTCGACCACTTCGCCCGCTGCGATGCGGTTGATCGCGGCTTCGTCGAGTTGACGGATAACGGCGCGTTGGGCGCTTATATTGGGGTGGGGGTGGGACATGCCACAAGAGATAGCATGCCCCCAGTCGATTCGACCATGCCCTATCAGTTGGCTTCCATCAGCCCCTCGGGCTGGCCGACAACCACGAAGGACAGCTCTTCGGGACGGTAGAGCCGTTTGGCGACGCGGGTGATATCTTCGGGTGTGACCGCCTCGATCTTTGCGTTCCGCGTATTCACATAGTCGGGCGACAGGTCCGTGATCTGCATGCCCACAAGGATACCCGCGATCCGCGCGTTGCCGTCGAAGCGCAGCGGATAGGCACCGGTCAGGTAGGTCTTGGCGTCCGACAGCTCTGCCTCGGTGACGCCGGTGTCGTGGATGCGCTGCCATTCGGCGCGGATCACCTCGATTGCCTCGGCCATGCTGTCATTGGCCGAGGCCACCTGCCCGAGATAGAGATCGGCGTAGTCCTTGGGCACAAGGTAGGAATAGATGCCATAGGTCAGCCCGCGCTTTTCACGCACCTCTTCCATCAGGCGGGACGAGAAATTGCCGCCGCCCAGGATTTGGTTCAGCAGGTAGGCGGCAAAGAAATCCGGGTCGTCGCGGTCGATACCGGGATGGCCGAACATGGCGACCGATTGTGGGGTTTCGAAGGGCACGACGTGGATGCCCGGCTCAAGGTTCCACGGGGCGGCGTCGGGCATCTCGGCCCCGGTTTCGGGCAGATCACCAAGCAATTCGTCCAGCAGATCGCCCAGTTCATTGGCCGTAATATCGCCAACGGCAGACACGTATAGGCGATCCTTTGCCATCACGCGGTTCTTGGCGTCGAACATATCCTCGCGCGTAAGCCCTTCGACACTCTCGACGGTACCGTCCGATGAGGTCGCATAGGGATGATCGCCGAAGGTGCGCGCGTCAAATTCGGCTTGGGCGATTTCGTTGGGATCGGTCTGGTTCGACCGGATGATCGACAGCACCTGCTGACGCACACGGTCCACCGCGTCCTGGTCGAAGCGCGGATCGTCGATCGAGGTTTTCAGAAGCGCCACGGCTTCATCCCGGTTCTCGGTCAGAAACTGCGCCGAGATCGACATCTCATCGTCATAGACGTCATAGCTGAACTGGGCCGCAAGCGCCTCACGCGCTTCGGCAAAGCCGCGCGCGTCCAGATCGCCCGCGCCCTCTTCCAGCGTGGCGGTCATCAGATTGATCGCGCCGCGCTTTCCGGGCGCATCGAGCGACGCGCCACCCTTGAACCGGATTTCAAGCGCGGTGAAGGGGATCGAGTGTTCCTCGACCAGCCACGCCTCAATCCCGCCAGGCGAGGTGATCTCTTGGATGTCGACGGCCGCACGCGCGGGGCCGGTCGCGGCCATGAAGGCCAGGGCGGCGGCGGCGGCAAAGGCGAAACGCATCATCATTGGGACACCTCTTCAGCGGCTTGGGGGGATCCGTCGGCGTTCATGCCGGGCGTCATCAGCCAGCCGGTCACGGTGGCCTTCGAGGCGAAAATCTCTTCAGCGGCAGCAATGATATCCTCACCTGTCACCGCGTCCAGAACATCGGGCCATGCCTCTACATCCTCGATCGTCAGACCAGAGGTCAGCGCGACACCATAGCGGCGGGCAAGGCCCTGCACGCTGTCCTCGGCATAGATGCGCGAGGCGGCAAGCTGTGTCTTGATGCGGTCAAGCTGCTCTGGATCGACGCCTTCCTCGATGAACTGGGCAATCACGTCGTCCATCGCGGCCTCTGCCTCGGCGAGTGACACGCCAGGGGCAGGCACAACCGACAGGCCGAAGATCGAATCGTCAAGCGCGGTGGAATCGTAGAAGGCACCGGAATAGATCGCCTGCTGCGTCTCGAATTGCAGTTTCTGCGGCAGGTAGCTGGTCTGCCCGTCGCCGCCGAGGATCTCGGCCAGAAGGACGCGTGCGGCGGCATCGGCCTGATCGCCGGACCGGCGCGGTTCGGTCAGATAGCTGCGCGTGACATAGGGCTGAGAGACGCGCGGGTCTTCATAGGTCATCCAGCGTGGGGAACGTTGGGGCGGTTCTTGCGGGCGCATGCGTTCGCCGAGGCCTACCGTCGGCTCAAGCGGGCCATAATATTTTTCGGCCAGCGTCCGCACCTCTTCGGGGGTCGTGTCGCCCGCCACGATCAGGATCGCGTTATTGGGCGCATAGAACTTGCGGTAAAAGCCAAGCGCGTCGTCCAGAACCAGCGCATTGACCTCGTGCTTCCAGCCGACAGTCGGGATGCCGTAGGGATGGTTCAGGAACTGCGCGGCGCGCAGCTCTTCCTGAAAAAGGGCGCCGGGGTTGTTCTCGATCCGCTGGTTGCGTTCTTCGTCGATCACATCGCGTTCGACCAGAATATCCTGCTCATCGAGTTGAAGGTCGCGCATGCGGTCCGCTTCCATCCGCATCATCGCCTCAAGACGGTCGGCGGCCACGCGCTGGAAATAGGCGGTGTAATCCTGGCTGGTGAAGGCATTGTCCGACCCGCCGTTCCGGGCGACCACGTCGGAAAATTCGCCGGGCGCCATGTCGTCGGTGCCCTTGAACAGCAGATGTTCCAGATAGTGGGCGATCCCGGACTTTCCGGGCGGTTCATCCGCCGCGCCTGCACGGTACCAGACCATGTGCACCACGACCGGCGCGCGGTGATCTTCCAGCACCACGACATCCATGCCGTTATCGAGGGTGAAGGATGTCACATCGGCAGCCCAGGCGGGCAGTGCCGTCATCAGGGCTACGAATAGACCAAGCGTCCGTTTCATGCTGTCTCCCATCTTCGCTTTCCCCATAGCTGGGAATTGCTCCAGCCGGGTCAAGCGGGACGGGCCGCTGCTGACGAGAATGTCAGACGAGTTGCGCTTATTCGCGCGGTTCGGGCGGTGCCTGGGGCGTGCGCACGCCAATCCGGCGGAAGCGCTCAAGCTCGCGGTACTGGTTCAGCGACTGCGGCTCATACGCCCGGTAGTAAACGTTCACGTCGAAAATCCGCTCAAGCAATCGGCCATCCTTGCGCTTGCGGAAAGCCAAATCCTCGGTCGCGAGTTGCGAGCGGATCGTGGCGTCCCGTCCAAAGCGCGAGGCGTAGCTGATCAGGCCAACATCCGACGCGGTCGGACCACGCGCCACGGCGGCAGGGCTGCCGCCAAGCGCTGCGATGGCGTCAAGTTCCGGCGTCTGGTCGCTACGGTTCGCCCCGCCCGGCGTGGGCGGCGGCAGCGCGGCGAAACTGTCGGGGGCCTGCAGAGGCTTGTTCGGCACGATGGCGAATTCATCCGGGCCGTTTCCCGTCGCTTTGAGGTTCATCAAGACGGGATCATCGCTGCCGCACCCCGCTAAAAGCGCGGCGACAAAGGTCATTGAGATGATTTTTCCGATCGAAAGCCGCATCATGGCCCCCTGCGCATGTATTGCCTTGCGCCTCTTCTAGCCCAAGGCCGGGTGAAGGTCACGGGGTCTTCTTGCGATCGGCGGGGGCCAGCACAAGCCCTGCCGCCCCGATGAAGATCGCGATATCCGCCACGTTGAACGCATAGGGGTTGTTGAAGCCGCAGCAGGACATGTTCAGAAAATCCGCAACGGCGCCATAGAGGATCCGGTCAATGACATTGCCCAGCGCTCCGCCGACCAGAAAGCCCGCCGAAACCTGCGCCCAAACGCCACCATCGCGCCGCACCCACCAGATCACCCATGCCGAAATCGCGATGGCGATCGCGATCAGGATCCAGCGCGTCCAGGGACTGTCGCCCGCCATGAGGCCAAAGTTGATCCCGTAATTCCACGCCATGCGAAGGTTCAGATAGGGCGGAAAGACATCAATATCGCGAAGGGTGATCAGGTCTAGGTAATGGACCACGACCCATTTCGACACCTGGTCCAGAACGAATATCGCAAGCGCGACAAGACCCATCAGACGCATGGCGAGCCCCTCAATGCCGGAAGTGGCGCATGCCGGTCAGCACCATCGCAAGGCCGGCCTCGTCGGCGGCAGCGATCACTTCGTCGTCCCGCATGGACCCGCCGGGCTGAATGACAGCGGTCGCGCCGGCCTCTGCCGCAGTCAAAAGGCCGTCCGCGAAGGGAAAGAACGCGTCCGATGCCACGACAGACCCCTTGGTCAGCGCGGTGTCGAGGCCAAGTGCTGCGGCCATGTCTTCGGCCTTGCGGGCGGCGATGCGGCAACTGTCTACGCGGCTCATCTGCCCGGCGCCGACGCCAACCGTCGCGCCGTCCTTGACGTAGACGATCGCGTTCGACTTGACGTGCTTGGCGACCTTCCAGGCGAACAACATATCGGCGATCTCGGCCTCGGACGGTTGGCGCTTGGTTGCGACCTTGAGATCGGCCTCGGTGACATGGCCGTTGTCCTTGTCCTGCACCAGCATCCCGCCCGAGACCTGCCGAACGGTCAGCGACGCGGCGGACGGATCGGCAAGGCCATCAGTCAGCAGAAGGCGCAGGTTCTTCTTTTTCTCGAAAAACCTGATCGCGGCGTCATCGGCACCGGGGGCGATCACCACCTCGGTGAAGATCTGCGCGATCTCTTCGGCCGTTTCGGCATCCAGCGGCTGATTGAGCGCGATGATCCCGCCGAAGGCCGATGTTCGGTCGCAATCAAAGGCGCGCGCATAGGCCTCTTTCAGGGTCGCGCCGCGTGCCACGCCGCAAGGGTTGGCGTGCTTGATGATCGCGCAGGCGGGACCATCCTCGGGGCGGAATTCCGACACAAGCTCGAACGCGGCATCGGTGTCGTTGATGTTGTTGTAGGACAGTTCCTTGCCCTGCACCTGTCGCGCGGTTGCAACGCCGGGACGCGCGCTGCCATCGGTGTAAAAGGCCGCCGACTGATGCGGGTTCTCGCCATAGCGCAGGGTCTGCGCCAGCGTGCCCGCCACAACGCGGCGACGCGGCGCGTCGGTGCCAATGGCGCCCGCCATCCAGGTCGACACGGCGGCATCGTAGGCCCCTGTGCGCGCGTAGGCGGTTTGCGCCAGGCGCTGGCGGAACGAAAGGCTCGTCTGCCCGTCATTCGCATCGAGTTCGGCCAGAAGCGGGGCGTAATCGTCCACATCGACGACGACATTCACGAAAGCATGGTTCTTTGCGGCGGCACGGATCATCGCAGGGCCGCCGATGTCGATATTCTCGATCACCTCTTTATAGCCCGCGCCTTTGGCGACGGTTTCCTCGAAGGGGTAGAGGTTGACGACCAAGAGATCGATCATCGGGATCCCGTGTTCCGTGGCCGATCCCATATGTCCATCGTCATCGCGCAACGCCAAAAGCCCGCCATGCACGCGCGGATGCAGCGTTTTCACGCGGCCATCCATCATCTCGGGAAACTCGGTGATCTCGGCCACATCGCTGACCGTCAGACCCGCATCACGCAAGAGCTTTGCCGTCCCGCCGGTCGACAGAAGCGTCACACCGCGATCCGCGAGGGCGCGCGCGAGATCCTCGACGCCAGTCTTGTCGGACACGGAAATCAGTGCGCGGCGCACGGGGTGAAGATCGGTCATGTGGCAGCGAGCCCCTCGTCGTTTATCTCGTCATCGCGGCCAATGTCGCGAATATGCGCGGGGGTATCCGTGGCCTTGGCCAAAGTCCAGCGCACGCGGGTCGCCTCGTCCAGCGCGACATGGCTCAGGACGATCTGGCGGGCGGGGCGTGGGCGCACACGGCCCTTTTCGAGGTAAACGGAAGGCTCTAGCGTCAGGGTGGCGACGCCGTCATGGCGAAACACCCAGATCTCGCCCGACTTCAGGGCCAGCGACACGGCGGCGCCCTTCATGTTGATCTCGGCATCCACATCGGGATGCAGATGAAACCGGACGCTGAAGGGAATGCCCTTCAGCTTCGTGCGATCCAGCGCACGTTTGAACGCGTCGCGGTCCTCGTCCTCGACAACGGCGAGCGTATCCTCACCGGCAAGGCCCCGCCCGTTGGACGACAGGTCGATCGCACGCACGTGGGTCAGTCCGTGGGTCGAGACATAGCCGTCATGCCCCGCGATCAGCCCGGTGCCGCCCTGATCGGAAATCTGCTTGAGGCGCACGTCCTTGGGGATGTCGGTCAGGTATTCCCGCTCATACCCCGCGACGCGCTTGCGCCCGCCAAGACGAGACGACGAATAGCCGTCGATCATCAGTGTCGAATGCGACGGCGTTGCGCGGCCCGCGGCGCGCCAATCCTCGCCAAAGGGCTTGCCCGAGCCGCAATTGACGATCAGCGGCCTGCGCCCGGATGTCACCTCGGCGGCGAGGGTCGAGGCATGGCTGTTATGGCTCGCCGGTCCTTGCGGCGGAGGGGCGGCATCAAGAATGACGGTGGTGCGCGCGGCAGACAGGCGTTGATAGCCCATCGCCAGCCCCTCGCGCGGCGGCGTGCGGATGCCCGATGTCGCCAGCGCCGTATCGAGCCGTCCGTCAAGCCCGCGCCCGCCGCCATGGAACCGCGCCAGCCCGCCATCGGCATGGCGCAGGGCGCGCAGCGTTGGCGCAATCCTGTCCATCGCAGCGATCAGATCGGGCGGCAGCCTGCGATCCGCGCCGCTGAGCGCCACGGCGGCCCAGTTCAGAAGCTGAAACACTTCGAGCAGTTCCTCGGGATTGCGCGTCGTGATGCCGCCGCCGTTGTCGATATGCGTCGCGCAGCCCTTTTCCAGCTCTTTCAGCGCATCATCGATCAGGTGGTCCATCCCCAGAAGCGCGAGGCCGGAATAGACAAGCCCGGTCAGCGCCTCGAACCGGGGAAGGCCGGGCGAGGCGACGTCCCACCGGCGGCTGAGGTAAACGGTCTGATGCGCGAGAGAGCCGTAATATCGTTCCGTCGCTTCCCGGTCCTGACCGTTCAGCAGAAACAGAGCATGGTTGATCCAGCGGATAAGTCGCCGTCCGGTCAGGTCCGGGGACCAGCCGATCCCGCGCCCGACACCGAATCGCTCAGCCCATTGCAGCGTCCAGTCCTGCGCACGGGTGCGGGCCTTGGCATCGCCCACAGCAGCCAGATCGTCGAGCCATTCAAAGCTGTGGAGTTCCGTCTCAAACGCCAGATCGGGCGCCTTGATGTCCCAGATTGACGTGTCAGACGGCGCCTCGATCAGGTGGCCGGCGAACAGGAACTGACCATTCACAAGCTGCCGCCCCTTGGCAAATCGCCCGATGGTGCGCGGTTCGGGTTGCGACACGAACCCGGCGGCAGGCCGCGCGCGAGAGGCCCGCCACGCATGGTAGCGGTTCATCCATCGCGTTCGCCGCGCCGTCCAGCTTTCAGTCCGGGACACGCTCTGCCTTGCCTCGTTGGGGTCGGGCACCTTGGTGCCTCTTTTCAGTTTAGCATACGCGGAGAAGTTGCGCCTGTCATCGGCGTTGAGCGCCCGCGCTATTCTGCCTTGCGCAGCGCCGAAATGAAGAACCCGTCCATGCCGCCGCGATCCGACCAGAAATCGGGACGCAGGCGCAATCCGGTGTCGCAGCGCCAGTCCGGTTCGATCCAATCTTCTGCCATAGCCTGTTGATCGAGGGACAGGTTGCTGTGCCGCTCCAGCGCCTCTTCGATTACGACCTCGCCTTCGTCTGGCAGAAGCGAGCAGGTGCAATAGACAAGCCGCCCGCCGGGTTTGAGAAGGCTTAAGGCATGGTCCAGCATCGCCTCTTGCAGCGCGAACAGCGCACCGAATTCCGATCCGTCCTTGGCATAAGGCAGGTCGGGATGGCGGCGGATGGTGCCGGTGGCCGAACAGGGCGCGTCGAGCAGGATGGCATCGAAGGGGTCAGCGTCGAATTTCAGTGCGTCCTCGGTCACCATGTCTGCCGTCAGTCCGGTGCGCGTCAGGTTCTCGGCGATCCGGGTCATGCGCGGAGCCGAGATATCAAGTGCGGTCACATCCGCGCCTGTTGCGGCAAGCTGCAGCGTCTTGCCCCCTGGCGCGGCGCACATATCCAGGACGCGTTGCCCTTCGCCGGCTCCTATCAGCCAGGCAGGGATCGCGGCGGCGGCGTCCTGCACCCACCAGCGGCCATCTGTGTATCCGGGAATCGCGGTGACCTGACCGGGATCGGCAAGCCGCACGCTGCCCGTGGGCAGAACCACGCCGCCCGTCATTTCGGCCAGAGCAGCAGCGTCCCCGTCGCGGGGCGTCAGATCAAGCGGCGCACCATGCGCATGCGCCGCCTCGATCGCGGTGATGGCGTTCTTGCCCCACGCGTCGGTCAGCGGGCCGCGCAGCCATTTGGGCAAGCGCGGCACAGGCAGCTTTGCCCACTGCGCCGGGCCTTCGTCGCCGACCTTGCGCAGCACGGCGTTCACCAAACCCGCCGCGCTGGCCGTATGCCGCCCGTCGCGCATCAGTGTGACCATGGCGTCCACCACCCCGTGCGAGGCCGCGCCCCCGAGGCAAATCTCGACCGTGCCCAGCCGAAGTGCATTGAGCACTTCGGGTTTGGGGCGCTTCTTCAGGTAGGGGCCAAGCACCCGGTCTGCACGGTCCATCCAGCGCAGGGTTTCCACGGCAAGCCGCTGTGCCCGTGCGCGGTCTGCCGGATCCAGCCGCTCGACGGCGCGGGGCAGCAGCTCTGACAAAAGCTGTCCTTCTTCCGTCACGCGGCCCAGAAGGAACAGCGCACTGCGGCGCGGCGCGAGACCGGGCTTCATTCTTGGGGCTTGGTTCTTGTTCGACATGAATTGCCGCGTATATCAGACGGGACCGGCCAACAAGGATTTGCCGCCATGACCGATGCCACGAAGGGCGATCTGCCCGATGCCGCCAAACGCGCGCTTGCCGAGGCGGAAGAGCGCCGCAAGAAAGCCAAGGAGCTTGACCTGCCAACGGAACTTGGCGGGCGCAAGGGACCTGAGCCCGTTCGCTACGGCGATTGGGAAAAAAAGGGCATCGCCTACGATTTCTAGGCGTTACTCGATGGCCAGATCGGCGGTATCGCCCGTGCCCCTGTCCGCGATGAACCGCAGCTTGCCGTCCATCTGATAGACAGCCTGGCAGTTGCGTTCCAGAACCGTGCTGCCTGCCGTCATCGCCCGGCAGAAAAACCCGTCTTCCCACGTCCAGCTTCCGATCACATCACGGCCAAAGGCGCGGCCGGTAATGGACCCGGCGGGGCTGACATTCAGACGCACGGCAAAACGCGTCAGGTCGCGCCCTTCGACGACATTCACGAAGCTGCCCTTGTCCGGGATCCGCGTGGCGGTCTCGGCAAAGGCGGCAGGTGCGATCAGTGTGAGGGCGAGAGCGGCGAGAATCTGTTTCATGCGCCGTAAGGTAGGTGGGCGCCGCGCGGATCAAGTCAGCACTGCGTGAGCGCCGTTATTTCAGCCCCAGCACGTCCAGCATGTCGTATTCACCCGGCGGCTTGTCGATGCCCCAAAGCGCTGCCTTGAACGCACCCTTGGCGAACAGCGAACGGTCGGACGCGATATGGCGCAGCGTGATACGCTCTCCGGGACCCGCAAACAGCACATCGTGTTCGCCAATGATATCGCCGCCGCGAATGGCGTGAAAGCCGATATGCCCGGCCTCGCGTTCGCCGGTGATTCCGTCGCGGGCGCGGTCGGCATGGGTATCCAACGACACGCCGCGTCCTTCGGCAGCGGCCTCTCCCAGCATCAGCGCGGTGCCCGAGGGCGCATCGACCTTGCGGTTGTGATGGGCTTCGATCACCTCGATGTCGAACTCCTCGCCGAGCGCGCCAGCGACCATCCGCGTCAGTTGCACCAGAAGGTTGACCCCAAGGCTCATGTTCCCGGCACGGATGATTGTCGCGCCTTTCGCGGCCTCGGCAATGGCCTGCAGATGAGTATCGTCGAACCCGGTTGTGGCGATCACGTGCACCTTCTCAAGCTCTGACGCGATCTGTGCAAAGCCGACCGTGGCATCCGGAGCCGTGAAGTCGATGACCACATCGGCAGCCTCAATGGCCGCGCGCGCGTCATCAGTGACGGTCACGCCATTCTCGGCACCGCCCAGCGCGGTGCCTAGATCACGGCCGATCCAGTCGTGGCCGTCCCGTTCCAGCGCCGAGACCAGCCGCAGCCGGTCGTCGCCGGTCACAGACTCGACCAGCATCCGGCCCATGCGGCCGGACACGCCCGTGATGCAGATGCCGGGTGTTTCGCTCATATCCAGACCCCTTGTCGTTCGCCCTGCCTTAGCCCGTGACGCGGCGCTTGGCAAAGGCCCCGCTTGCGGGACGCGCCATTCAAGCCTATGTCGCGCGCCATGGCTAAACGGTTTGATACAGGCGGCGGCCCGTCGCAACGACAGCTTCGCGTGGGCGAGCTTATTCGGCGCACCCTCTCGGATGTGCTCAACCAGGCTGAGATCCACGATCCCGATCTCAATCGCCTGTCGATCACGGTGGGCGAGGTGCGAGCGTCCCCCGACCTCAAGGTCGCGACCGTCTATGTGATGCCGCTTGGCGGCGACAACCGCGAAGAGGCGATCCAGGCGCTCAAACGCAACAAGGGCGAATTGCGCCGCGCGATCTCGAGAGAGATGACGCTGAAATACGCGCCCGACCTGCGGTTCCTGATCGACGAGACCTTCGACCGTATGGACGAAACGCGGCGGCTGTTCTCGTCCGACGCGGTGCGCCGCGATCTCGACGACGAGGAAGAATAACCCCAGATGGCAAGACGCAAGAAGGGACGCGCGGTTTCAGGCTGGCTTGTCGTGGACAAGCCTGCTGGCCTGACTTCGACCGCCGTTGTGAACAAGGTGCGCTGGGCGCTTGATGCGCAGAAGGCCGGGCATGCCGGCACGCTTGATCCGGCGGCCACAGGCGTGCTGGCGATTGCGCTGGGAGAGGCGACCAAGACGGTGCCCTATATCACCGACGCTCTGAAGGCATACCGCTTCACGGTGCGCTGGGGGCAGGCGACGAACACGGATGACGCCGAGGGCGAGGTGATCGAAACCTCAGCCGCGCGCCCGACAGACGACGAGATCAACGCCGCGTTGCCCGCCTTCACCGGCGACATCCAGCAGGTTCCGCCGCAGTTTTCTGCCGTGAAGATCGACGGTGAACGGGCCTACGCCAAGGCGCGTGAGGGTGAGGAAATGGACTTGGCCGCGCGCGATCTTTATGTCGAAAGCCTGGAAATGGTCGAGCGGCCCGATGAGGACACCGCCGTGCTGGAGATGATCTGCGGCAAGGGTGGCTATGTCCGTTCTATCGCCCGCGATCTGGGGCGCATGCTGGGGTGTCTTGGCCATGTCGTGACCCTGCGCCGCGTCTGGTCCGGTCCGTTCGAGGCCGAGGATGGCATCTCGCTGGAAGAGGTCGAGAGACTGGCGAAAGACCCTGCGCTGGATGACTACCTTCTGCCGCTTGAAGTCGGTCTTGCCGATCTGCCGGAACTGATCTGCGCGTCCGATGGTGTCACGAAGCTGCGTAACGGTAATCCCGGGCGGGTCGTGTCCTCGGATGCCGAATATGGCGACGAGGCTTGGGGCAGCTATCAGGGCCGCGCGGTCGCGGTGGGCATCTACCGGTCCGGCGAATTGCACCCGAGCCGCGTCTTCAAGGCGTGATCACCCGAAGCCATACCAAGGGCGATGCGCCGTCAACTGCCGTTTATTCCGATTGCGAGCGCTATCGCTATTCGCTGACGCGCATCTGGGATGCCACGGGAGAGCGTGTCCTCTTCGTCATGCTGAACCCATCCACGGCGACAGAAGTGCAGAACGATCCCACGGTCGAGCGCTGCGAACGTCGCGCCCGCGCGCTGGGGTTCGGCGCGTTCCAAGTGACGAATATCTTCGCATGGCGCGACACCGATCCAAAGCTCATGCGCGCCGCCGCCGATCCGGTGGGGCCCGAGAATGACGCGGCGATCCTAATGGGATGTAACTGGGCGGATCAGGTGGTCTGCGCGTGGGGCGCCCATGGTGCGCATATGGACCGGGGGCAAGCGGTTGAGGTGCTGCTGCGCGGCACCGGAAAGCCGCTCTATCACCTCGGCCTGACAAAAGCCGGGCAGCCGAAACACCCGCTTTACATCGGCTATGATCGCCAGCCGGAACCCTGGCCCGCGCCTTAGCTGTAGACGATCTCGATATGCTCGGCGGTCAGCGTCGACACGCCGACAACGCGCACGGCGACATTTTCGTCCAAGAGGACAAGACCGTCCTCACCCCATGAATCCGGCCGAACCGACAGGCTGTAGCCGCCGTCCTGCGGGTTCTCGATGTCGATCTGAAGCGTCTGGTATTGCGGCTGGAAGCCTTCGACGACCGCCGGGTCCGTCAGGCCGTCGCCGTTCAATTCTACCGTATGGATTTCATCATCCGCGTCAGGGTCGACCGGATCGGTGCCTTCGCCTACATCCTCCGGGCCTGCGGCTTCTTCCTCATCGGGATCGACAGGGCCTGTGCCTTCGCCCGCATCAATTGGCGTCACATCGTCTTCGCCGTCGGGATCGACCGGATCAAGTCCGCCCTCATTTTGTTCGGCGCCTTCATCCTCGGCAACCGGATCACCTGGGTCCGTGCCCTCGACCGGTGTGCTGCCGCCTTCTTCATCCGGCGCGTCGGGATCGGCCGGTCCGATCGCGGTGGCAGAGTCGCCGCCGCCGCCATAATCCACATCCTCTGCCTCCGGATCGATCGGGTCGATCCCAACGCTGTCCTCGATCATCGCTGACAAAGGCACGGCGTCCGACCCATCGCCCGTCTCGAAATTCATGAAGATCGCATCCAGCGGCACGGTCCCTAGATCGCTGAAGGCGACCGTCATGGTATCGTCGCCAAAGCCAAGATGCAGCGCCGTTGCGGGGTCGCCGTCTTCGGTTTCCGTCAGCTCGATTGAATCCGGGACGTCGGTATTGGTGAAGTCGAGCATGAGCCTGTCGATCTCGGGATCGAAGTCCGAAATCGCGAAGACGCCGATCTCGGGGGAAAGCCATGTCGGATCGGCTGCTTCGTGCGCATCCTCCGCCTCGGAAACTTCCGTTTCAGTGGCGGGCTCTTCTGCTGGGTCCTTCGCCGGATCCTCGGGTTCCTCCTCGGCCTCGCTTTCGGTCAACCAGCCGTCCTGAACCGCAGGCGCAGGCTCTGCCGACTGAAAGTCATCCCCAGGCTCTTCGTCGTCGCCGAAGTCGAATGACCCCATCGCGAACGGCACAAGACCCAGCATCAGCAAAGCAGCTATCACGACGGACTCTCCACTCCCATGCGGAGTGGATAGCATGGCGCACGCCGTTTTTCCCTTGTTTTCCGGAGTGTTAGTTAAGGCCTGTTCTTGCTTTGGGCGAGAAGATGGCGCATTTGCCGATTGCCAGCAAATGCGCCCTCAATTGTGCAAGTTCAGGGGCAAACCCCGCCCCAATCAGGACGGAATCGCCGTCGTCGGAACCAACGCGACGTCCGCGGCGTTCAACTGCGAGCCGACGACCTGCGCGACCGCAGTGCCGTTCAGAAGCACGGTGTTCGTGAATTCGCCCACGCCGGTCGAGACGGAGTTGACCGTGATCACAGGAGCGGGGCCTGTCGGGTTGACCCCGATCAGAACCCTGTCGTCCGCCGCGTTGTAATCGGTCACCTGCGACAGTGCGCCAAATTCAGTCAGGTAGAAGTCGTCCTTGCCAACGCCGCCGGTGCCGGTGTCCGACTGGCCGAGGACCAGATCATCGTCGCCCGAGCCACCGATCGCCGTGTCGCCAGTCGCATCGCCATCGACGCGGATCAGGTCGGCATCGACGCCGCCATCCACGGTATCGACCCCAGCCCCGCCGATCATCTTGTCGGCGCCCTGGTTGCCTTCCATGTTGTCGTTTCCGGCACCGCCATCCATCACGTCGTCACCATCGCCGCCGCGCATCGTGTCGTTGCCAAGCCCGCCGCGCATGGTGTCGTCGCCCGAACCGCCGTCGAGGATATCGACCCCGTCGCCACCGTCGAGAATATCCGCCCCAACACCGCCGGATAGCTGATCGTTGCCACCGCCGCCGCGCAATTCGTCTTCCCCGGCTTGCCCGATCAGAATGTCGTTCCCATCGCCACCATCGAGAGTATCGCCCTCAAGACCGCCATCGAGCGTATCGTTCCCGCCGCCGGCAAACAACGCGTCAAAGCCTGGCCCGCCGTTCAGCACGTCGTCGCCGTCATCGCCGCTCAGAAGGTCCGCGCCGTCATTGCCGTTGAGCGTGTCATTGTCCGCGCCGCCCGACAGCGTATCGTTGCCTTCATTGCCGTTCAGAAGATCCGATCCGGCATTGCCGTTCAGAACGTCATTGCCCGTGCCGCCGTTCAGCGTGTCATTGCCCGCACCGCCGTTCAGCGTGTCGTCGTCGAATTCGCCGAACAGCATATCATCGCCATTCTCGCCGAATAGCTCATCGCGACCGTTCCAGCCGAAGAGCGAATCGTCGCCGCTGCCGCCACGAATGCTGTCATCGCCGTCCCCGCCATCGACGGAGTCGGGGCCGGTTCCGGCGTCGATCGTGTCATCGCCCGGGCCGCCGATGATCAGGTCGACTCCGACACCGCCGCGCAGCGTGTCATTGCCTTCGCCGCCGCGCACTTCGTCGCCGCCGCCATTGCCCGACACGGTGTCATCTCCTGAACCGCCCGAAAGTATATCCGGACCGCCGCCGCCGCTGATCACATCCGCCCCGGCCCCGCCTGCGACTGTGTCCGACCCGCCGTTGCCATTCAGTGTATCGTCGCTGCCAAGGCCGCGGATGATGTCATTGCCCTGAAGGCCGGAAATCGTGTCTGCCTGGGGTGTGCCGAACAGGGTATCCGGCCCGCTCGTCGCCGTTCCGGGCTGGGGCACGCCGCTATCGCTGGTCTCGCCCCCATCGTCATCCCCGCCGAATAGATCAAAGCCAAAGCCGATGCCGACTAAAGCCAGCAGTCCAAAAAGCGCGAACATCGAAAAAATCCCCAAGGCATCAAAAAAATCTGAAATGCAGCAGCTTAGAGAGCTTCCGCCTGCGCGCCTCGTGCGTCAACAGTGTACGCGAAGAACCCGTTAATTGTCGCCAAATCCCGAACGGTGCCCGGAAAACACCACAATCTATCGTGGTTCTCGGTTCATTAGATTTGCGCTTGCATCTTTAAGGCGAGTGATGTGCACTTGGCGTCGAGGACAGCGGATCGATCACGAATCGACGGTCTCTCCGACGAGCGCGATGTCCGCCACGGCCAGATCGCGCGCCCCGGCAGCAAGGCCGACATGCGCCGCGACCTCTCCATCCACGAAGACGGTGGCGATGCGCTGCTCTCCGAAATCCTCGTTCGTGACATCAAGCGTCGGTTCGGATCCGCCGTCGTCATCATAGGACAGAACAAGCCGCTCATCGCCGGGTTTATAGTCTTCGAGGTCCAGCTCTGGCGTCATCGGGGCGGCGAAGAGATCTTCAAAGCTGTGCTCACCGAAAAGAAGATCATTGTCGAACGCGCCGGGAAGGTCGTCCTCGATGGTTTCCTCGCGGGCGTCGGGTTCAGCCGCAACGATCGGTTCCGGTGTCTCTTCTGGCGCGACATCGGCAAGCAGTTCTTCCGGTTCTTCGGCCTCGAACAACCCATCCGGACCGTCGAGAAAAGCCAGAAAATCAGTTTCTTGCCCGCCGTCTTGTGCTGCAGATGCGGTTTCGTCCTGTTCTCCGGCCAGTGCCGTATCAAGTGCGTCGAAATAGGCGGCGTCTGCGGCCTCTGCCCGGGCTTCTATGATCGGATCGGCAGACTTGGGTGCTGAAGCGGTCGCTTTCTCTGCCTCTTCAGGTGTCGCGGCGCCCTCATCCGGCGCGTCCCCCTCGGATACATCTTCCCCGGCGGGCAGCGTATCAGGGTTGGTGTCATCGCCCTGATCATTCGCGCGGACATCGGACGCGGCACTGCGGTCGTCGGCGGCGAGATCAACGCCGACGCCGAACAAGAGCATCGCAAGAGCCGAGCCAATGGCGAACATGAACGATCCTTTCCCCTGCGGCCATGGCACCAGCGCCATTTGGTCCGCGTCAGGATGAACAAACCATTGCGCTGCGCGCTTTCGTTGACAGAGCTTGGGCATTTCCGGGGCGATTTAAGGATCGGCGCGCATCGATGGACAATCGGGCGCCACACTGCCCCGAATGGCCCGCAAAAGGTCTTTCATTCGCGCGCGATTCCCCCTATACGCCCGCATCCGCACCCTTCGTGGCGGATAAATGGGCCTCGCTGGACGACATCCCGGCCTGCGCCGTCACACGAACCTGTAAGGAGACACCGATGTCGATTACTGCCGAAGACAAGCAAAAGGTCATGAAGGAATACGCGACCAAGGACGGCGACACCGGTTCGCCCGAGGTGCAAGTCGCGATCCTGACCACGCGCATCGCCGCTCTGACCGAGCACTTCAAGACCCACAAGAAGGACAACCACTCGCGCCGTGGCCTTCTCAAGCTCGTGGCACAGCGCCGCAAACTGCTCGACTACCTGCGCGCCAAGGAAGAGCAGCGCTACAAGGACCTGATCGGAAAGCTTGGCATCCGTCGCTGATCCGAACTTACTACCGAAAGTCTTGTCGCCCGGCCGTTTGGTTCGGGCGATTTGCTTTTTAGGCCGCGAATTTGCGCCGAAAATTCGATCTGCAGGTCAGACAATGCGCCGGATCGGTCCAGTGTTGCAGATCACGATGAACTGGCCGCCTGCCTCATATAGATGAAAGCCGCGTCTGCGCACTTCGCCAGTAAACCTGTCGCGCCCGATCTCATGATCGACCCAGCGCACGGACCGGCGCACCACGCCGCCCTTATCCACCGCCTTGGCGCTGAACACATGCCGCAGCCAACGCTCGGCCTGGTCGGGTCCTTGCACTTCCATGCCGGAAATTCTGATCCAGACCGGCTAAGCAAGCGTGACCGAAGCTCTATTCGCGATACCGCGCCGCCGTGATGAATTCCGAGAATGCCTCGCACCAGATGACGACAGTGTTGAACGCGTCCAGATCAACGCCCTCGGGCACCGACAGGATCACACCGTCGAAGGTCTTCACGTCGCCCACCTGCAATGATGCTTCCTTTATCGCGAGAAACCCGGCCTCATCCTCGACGAATTCGCGCGTGAGGTAGAGCTTGTAGTCGGGTCCGGGGGACAGCTTGCCGACATGGACGATCTCGGACGGCGACAGGCTGACTTCGCCCTCACCCCAGTGCAGGAAGTCGCTGCCCGCCAGATCGCGGGTGAATTCCCCGCGATAGACCGCGCCGGACGCTCTTTCGGACAGCATTTCGGCGTCGACCGAGGCCGGGGCCGTGAGGATGGGCAAGAGGTAGATGCCAAGAACAAAACCGATGGCGAGAGCGCCAAGATGGGTGACGGCGAACAGCAGCAGGCGCATGGATGATCCCCCAAAGGCCCGAGCGTCTGGCGGCCTCTAACAAACGCAATCCTACCAGATGTCCCTGCCGCGCGATAGCGATCCCGGCACACACCATCGCCCCGCAACGAGGTTCTGGCCAAAGCCTGCGTTTTCCTATACGCGAGCGGCATCTGAGACGTGACGTTCTGACCCCGGCGCATGGAATGATAAAGGGGTCGGCGGCAATGGGGCCGTCAATCAAACGGAAGACCCGGCAGGGGCCGGGAGCGCTTCCAGACAGGAAACGATAGATGTTCAACGTAACGACGAAATCCATGCAGTGGGGCGATGAAACGCTGACACTGGAAACGGGCAAGGTTGCTCGTCAGGCAGACGGTTCGGTGATTGCGACGCTGGGCGAAACCAGCGTCATGGCCAACGTGACCTTTGCCAAGAGCCAGAAAGAGGGACAGGACTTCTTCCCGCTGACGGTTCACTACCAGGAAAAATACTATGCCGCGGGCAAGGTGCCCGGCGGCTTTTTCAAGCGTGAGGCGCGTCCGACCGAGAAAGAGACGCTCACCGCTCGCCTGATCGACCGCCCGATCCGCCCGCTCTTCGTGCCGGGCTTCAAGAATGAAGTGCTCGTGATGTGCACCGTTCTCAGCCACGATCTGGAAAACGACCCCGATATCGTCGCGATGATCGCGGCCTCGGCGGCGCTGACCATTTCCGGTGCTCCCTTCATGGGCCCGATCGCGGGCTGCCGCGTCGGTTATGTGGATGGCGAATACACGCTGAACCCGACCGTCGACGACATGCACAAGCTGCGTGAGAACCCCGACCAGCGCCTCGACCTTGTGGTCGCAGGCACCGCCGATGCGGTTATGATGGTCGAATCCGAAGCCTACGAGCTGACCGAAGAGGAAATGCTTGGCGCGGTGACCTTCGCCCATGCGCAGCTGAAGCCAGTTGTCGATCTGATCATCGACCTGGCCGAAGACGCTGCGAAAGAGCCGTTCGATTTCCAGGCGCCCGACTATTCGGCGCTCTATGACGCGGTCAAGGCGGCTGGCGAAGACAAGATGCGCGCCGCCTATGCGATCACCGACAAGCAGGAACGCACCACAGCCGTTTCCGCCGCGAAGGACGAGATCAAGGCAGCGCTCAGCGAAGAGCAACTTGCCGACCCGAACCTCGGCTCGGCGCTGAAGAAGCTGGAATCGGGCGTTCTGCGCGGTGACGTGGTCAAGAATGGCCGCCGCATCGACGGACGCCGCACCGATGAGGTTCGTCCCATCGTCTGCGAAACCGGCATTCTGCCGCGGACCCACGGTTCCGCGCTGTTCACGCGTGGTGAGACGCAGGGTCTTGTGATCACCACCCTCGGGACCGGCGATGACGAGCAGATGATCGACGCGCTCAACGGCACCTACAAGTCGAACTTCCTGCTGCATTACAACTTCCCGCCCTACTCGGTCGGTGAAGCTGGCCGTGTCGGCCCGCCCGGACGCCGCGAAATCGGCCATGGCAAGCTGGCTTGGCGCGCGCTTCAGGCGGTTCTGCCCGCGGCGACCGATTTCCCCTACACGCTGCGTCTCGTGTCCGAGATCACCGAATCCAACGGCTCTTCGTCGATGGCGTCGGTCTGCGGCGGTTCGCTGTCGATGATGGATGCGGGCGTTCCGCTGAAATCGGCCGTGGCTGGTGTGGCGATGGGCCTCGTGCTGGAAGAAGACGGGTCCTACGCGATCCTGACCGACATCCTGGGCGACGAGGATCACCTCGGCGACATGGACTTCAAGGTCGCAGGCACCGAGAACGGCATCACCTCGCTTCAGATGGACATCAAGGTCGCGGGCATCACGCCCGAGATCATGGAGAAAGCCCTGGCGCAGGCCAAGGACGGCCGGATGCACATCCTGTCTGAGATGAACAAGTCGATCACCGGCGCACAGGAATTTTCGGTCCATGCCCCGCGCATCGAAACGATGCAGATCCCGACCGACAAGATCCGTGAAGTGATCGGTTCGGGCGGCAAGGTGATCCGCGAGATCGTGGAAACCTCGGGCGCCAAGGTCGATATCAACGACGAAGGCATCATCAAGATCGCTTCGCCGAACGGCGATGCCATCAAGAAGGCCTATGACATGATCTATTCGATCGTGGCAGAGCCGGAAGAAGGCATGGTTTATAAAGGCAAGGTCGTGAAGATCGTCGATTTCGGCGCCTTCGTGAACTTCTTCGGCAAGCGCGACGGCCTCGTGCATGTCAGCCAAATCGAGAACCGCCGCCTGAACCATCCTTCGGACGTTCTGAAGGAAGGCCAAGAGGTTTATGTCAAGCTTCTGGGCTTCGACGATCGCGGCAAGGTGCGCCTGGCCATGAAGATGGTCGACCAGGAAACCGGCGAAGAGCTGGCCAAGGAAGACGCAGCGGAGGAATAGTTCTCTCTGCATGAGTCATGCGAGCGCCCCGGTCCGATGGCCGGGGCGTTTTGCGTTCTAGGGGACGTCTTTCGGCGCATCACACAAACGTGCGCCTCAGTTTCGTAGCACAATCTATCTTCCCTAAGGTCATGACAGAGCCAAGGGGGGCAACCAGATGACCGAGACCCGCAAGAAGGCGAGCGATTTTCATCCTCGCATTCTCGAAATCTTCGACGGATACGTGCACGGCAAGATCACCAAGCGCGATTTCATTGCCAAGGCAGGCCAGTATGCCGCCGCTGGTGTGACGGGCGCGATGATCCTTGAGCAGCTGTCGCCAAATTACGCCTGGGCCCAGCAAGTCGCGCCGGACGATCCCGAGATCGAGACGATGACGATCACCTATCAAAGCCCGGACGGGCACGGCGAGATCAGCGGTCTGATGGCTAAACCTGCTGGTGCGCCCGGCCCCTTGCCCGCCGTTCTGGTCGTGCACGAGAACCGTGGCCTTAACCCCTATATCGAGGACGTCGTGCGCCGCGCGGCCAAGGCGGGATACCTTGCGCTTGGCCCCGATGGTCTGTCGCCGCTGGGCGGGTATCCTGGCACGGACGAAGAAGGGCGCGAGATGCAGCGCAGCCTTGATGGCGCCAAACTGATGGAGGATTTCTTTGCCGCCTTCGAATTCCTGCGCGATCACGAGGGTTCGACCGGCAAGGTCGGCGCGGTCGGCTTCTGCTATGGCGGCGGCGTGTGCAACGCTTTGGCGGTGGCCTACCCGGATCTGGCCGCCAGCGTGCCATTCTACGGCCGCCAGCCCGATGTCGCCGATGTTCCGGCGATCCAAGCACCACTGATGATACAGTATGCTGGCCTCGACGAGCGGATCAACGCAGGCTGGGAAGCCTATGGCGCGGCGCTGGAAGAGAACGGCAAGGAGTTCTCTGTCCATTTCTACCCCGACGTGAACCATGGGTTCCACAACGACACCACGCCCCGCTACGACGAGGCGGCGGCGACGCTTGCGTGGGACCGGACGATCAACTTCTTTGACGCAAAGCTGACCTGATACCAATCGGCGTAGCGGCGCGCGGCGGCCTTTGGCCGTGTTTCCGCGCTCGCTACGCCGCTTTGGCGAACTTGGCGCGCAGATCGCCCAGCGCCTTGGCCTCTTGCAGCGCGGCCAGCATGTCGCTCTCGAGGCATTCGGCGAGCTGTTCGAAACTGTCGATCACGAAATAGACCGGCTGCACGATGTCGATCCGATATGGTGTGCGCAGCACTTCGATCAGGTCGAAATCGCGTGTCTCGGGCGTGCCGGACATGGCCCATTGAAGCTCTTCCGGGCTGGAAATGATGCCCGCGCCGAAGGCCTTGAGCGCGCCGTCTTCGCGGATCAGGCCGAATTCCACAGTGAACCAGAACAGGCGAAACAGTCGTTCAGACCACACATCGCCCAGATCGAGCGCGAGCGCGCCAAAGCGTTCCATGAACCGGCAAAAAGCATCGTCGGTCAGCATCGGGCAATGGCCGAAGCATTCATGGAAAATGTCCGGTTCCTCAATATAGTCGAAATGCTCGCGCTTGCGGATAAAGGTTGCGACGGGGAACTTGCGGTTCTTGAGAAGTGTCGAGAATTCGTCCTGCGGGATCAGCGCGTCGACAGGCGCCACCCCGGCACCGGAAATCTGGGACAGGCGCGCGTCGATCTCGACTACCTGCGGGACGGCATCGCCGGTCATACCCAGCTTGACCTGACCGTCCAGATAGGCGCGGCAGGCGTGGCGTCGTAGCCCTGTCATCTGCATGTCGAACAGGTCGCGCCAGACGGCGGTTTCCTCGCCGGTATAGTGAAATCTGCCCTCGGCGTCGGGGCGCTTTGAGACATAATCGGTGCTGATCGGCATGGTGGTCCTCCTTGAGATCAGCATGCCCCGAGTCGTCAGAGACAGGTTTTCAGACACGACGGCGACTCTACTCGTATTTGGGAGAATTTTCCGATACACTGCAATTTATGAAATTTTCTACTTCCGATCGCAGCCTCTTGCAAGAAATCCAACGCGACAGCACGCTGTCCTTGGCACAGCTTGCCGAACGTTGCGGAATGGCGCAAAGTACTGTCTGGCGCAAATTGCAGGAGCTTGAGGCCGTCGGCGTGATCCGAGGGCGCGTCGCGCTTCTCGATGCGGGCAAGTTGGGCTGTCAGCTGACCGTCCTCGCCTCGATCTCCCTGTCAGACCATGCGGAAGAGACGGTCAATGGCTTTGCCCGGCTGATCCGCGGCCATCCCGAGATCGTGGAATGCCTCGCGACCGCAGGCAGTGCCGACTATCAGCTGAAGGTGCGTGTGCGCGATGTCGAGGCCTACGAGGCATTCATGACGCACACCTTGCTGCGCAGTTCCTTCGTTCAGTCGGTGCAATCGGCTTTTGTCCTGAAGGAGCTGAAATCGACGACCGAACTGCCGCTTTAGCGCCTGTATATCCACGAAAAAGCGCGCCAGCCGGTGACTGACGCGCTTTTTTACCGGGTCGAGACCCATATGGCCGCAGCCTTAGCCCGGCTGCTTGGTCATCCGCAGATAGGGCAACTTGGTGTCGAACTGGCCAAATTTCCCCTTCGCGTCCTCGTCCGACAGGGTCGCGGGGATGATGACGTCCTGACCCTGCGCCCAGTTGGCGGGCATTGCGACGCCGTGGGTCGTGCTGGTCTGCAGAGCGTCAAGCGCGCGCAGAACCTCGGCAAAGTTGCGGCCGACGGTCATTGGGTAGGTCATGGACAGTTTCAATTTCTTGTCCGGCCCGATGATGTAGACGACGCGCACGGTGGCGGTGTCGTTCGGGGTGCGGCCATCGGGCAGATACGCCTCGGCGGGCAGCATGTCGAAGGCTTTGGATAGCGCAAGGTCCTCATCCGCGACGATGGGGAAACCGGCGGTGGCGCCGCAGAAGGACTCGATGTCGACCTTCCACTTCTTGTGGTCCTCGACGCCGTCGACGGAAATGCCCATCACCTTGGTGCCGCGCTTGTCCCATTCGTCCGAAAGCTGCGCGACCGCGCCGAATTCTGTTGTGCAGACGGGCGTGAAATCCTTGGGGTGCGAGAACAGGATCGCCCAGCTGTCGCCGATCCATTCGTGGAGGTTGATCTCACCCTGGTCGGTCGTGACGGTCAGGTCGGGGATCGTGTCATTGATGCGAAGTGCCATTGAAATTCCTTTCGTGCTGAACGCCCCAGCAACAGGGGTTGATCCTTATGTGAGCCTGCCGGGGGCGATCCGCAAGAACCTGCGCCCGGTTTGGAACGCGCGTCCTACGGGTCGCCGGATTCGCAGAACGCCTAGAACGGGCAGGGGGATTTGAAGGTCATGCCGACTCCGCCATCGGGATGCCGGATGCGCAGGGATTCCGCGTGCAGCATCATCCGCTCGTGATCCAGCGCCGCGCCGGTCGCGTAGAAGGGATCGCCGAGGATCGGGTGGCCAAGCGCCAGCATATGCACGCGCAGTTGATGCGACCGCCCCGTCTTGGGGAACAGCCGGACACGGGTTTCATCGTCCGTCTTCCGTAGCACGCGCCAATCGGTCAGCGCGGGTTTGCCGGTCTCATGATCCACCATCTGCCGGGGCCGGTTCGGCCAATCGACGATAAGCGGCAGGTCGACCGTGCCGGTCTTCGGCTCGAGCCGGCCCGAAACGCGTGCGAGATAGACCTTCTTGGTGTGACGCTTTTCGAACTGCAGTCCAAGATGGCGCTGGGCGTGGGGTGTCAGCGCGAAGATCATGACGCCCGACGTGTCGCGGTCGAGCCGGTGGACGAGCAGCGCCTCGGGAAACGCATCCTGCACACGCACCAGCAGGCAATCGGCCAGGTGCTCGCCCTTGCCGGGGACCGAGAGCAGGCCCTCGGGCTTGTTCACCAGCAGGATCTCGTGATCGGCATGGATAACATCCAAGGGGCCGGTGGGTGGAGAATAGTCGCTTTGCATGGACCGGGCGGTAGCGCGACAGCGTCCCGGCGGCAAGGCCTAGCCGCTTTGCGGAAGCCCGTCTTTTATCTCGTAATAATCGCCTTTGTCCGAGGTGAAGATATGCCGCGTTAGGTTGCCGCCTGTTGGTGCGTCGAGCGCCCCCATCGAGATCGACATCGCATCCTCCTCCGCCGGATCCCAGAACAGGAACGCGCCGCAGATGCCGCAAAACCCGCGCCGAATGCCGGGCGACGAGGTGTACCAAGTCAGCGCATCGTCCGCCTGAAACGTGATTTCCGCACGCGGCATATGGGTCGAGGCCCAGTGATGCCCGCTCGATTTCCAGCACTGCCTGCAATGGCAGGCCGAGGCGGGCGCAAGCGGGCCCTTTACCGAAAAGCGCACCCCGCCGCAGAGGCATCCGCCGGTGACGGTTGTACCCATATCAGAGCCTTCCAAAGACGGTATCGAGGATCGCGCCGAGGCCGCTGGCATCCTTTTCGGTGAATGCATCCGGCTGGTCGCTGTCGATATCGAAGACGGCGATGAGCTTTCCCGCGCCGTTGCGGACCGGCAGCACGAGTTCAGACCGGGTGGAACTGGCGCAGGCGATATGGCCGGGGAACGCATCGACATCAGCGACGAGTTGCACCTGCCCCGTGCGCGCCGCCGCGCCGCAGACGCCCCTGCCGAAGGGGATGACGAGGCAGCCATGCCCACCCTGGTAGGGGCCGATCTTGAGAAGATTGGGCTCTGTCACTCGGTAGAACCCGGTCCAGTCGAAGCGGTTATCCGCATGGTGCACCTCGCAGGTGACGGTGGCCATGAGCGCGACGGTGTCGGTTTCGCCATGGGTGAGGCTGTCGATGGTCTTGGAAAGCGTGGGGTAGTCTATGGGCATTCTCTATTTCCGGCGTTTGGGTTTCGGGCGCTGCGCGCCCGATCCGCTGGGGGAAGCTGTCCCCCAGACCCCCTGAGGGTATTTATGGAACCAAAGTAAGGGGGAAGGAGCGCTGTCAGACGCGTTCGATCGCGATTGCGGTTCCTTCGCCGCCTCCGATGCAGATGGCGGCGATGCCGCGTTTCAGGCCGCGCTTTTCGAGCGCATTGAGCAGCGTGACGATGATCCGCGTGCCACTGGCGCCGATGGGATGGCCAAGCGCGCAGGCGCCGCCATTGACGTTCACGATGTCCCGGTCGAGGCCCATTTCGTGCATGAAGGCCATGGGGACGACGGCGAAGGCCTCGTTCACTTCCCACAGATCCACATCGTCTTTCGACCAGCCGATCTGATCGAGGAGCTTTTGAGCGGCAGGCACGGGGGCGGTGGTGAACCAGCCGGGGGCCTGGGCATGGGTGGCATGGCCAAGGATGCGGGCGCGGGCGGTGAGGCCGTTCGCTTCGACCGTCTCTGCCGAAGCGAGCACAAGCGCTGCTGCGCCGTCTGAAATGGACGAGGCGTTGGCGGGCGTGACGGTGCCGTCCTTGCGGAAGGCGGGCTTCAGGTGCGGTATCTTGTCGGGGCGCGCCTGGCCGGGCTGTTCATCCTCGGCCACGGTCCTTTCGCCCTTGCGCGTGGTCAGAGTGACCGGCGTGATCTCATCCGCGAAGGCGCCCGAGCCTTGTGCATCGAGCGCGTTCTGCAGCGAGCGCAGCGCGTACTCATCCTGCGCTTCTCGGGTGAACTGGAATGCCTCGGCGCAGTCTTCGGCGAAGGTGCCCATAAGGCGGCCCTTGTCATAGGCGTCCTCAAGCCCGTCGAGGAACATGTGATCGACGACCTGCCCATGCCCGATCCGCGCGCCGCCGCGCATTTTCGGCAAGAGGTAGGGAGCGTTCGTCATGCTTTCCATGCCGCCCGCCACCAACATCGCGCTGCGGCCAAGGGCGATCTGGTCGGCGGCGATCATCGTCGTCTTCATGCCAGAGCCGCACATCTTGTTCAGCGTCGTGGCGGGGATCGCATCGCCGAGGCCTGCCGCAAATCCGGCCTGCCGCGCCGGGGCCTGGCCCTGGCCCGCGCCAAGGACATTGCCCATCAGCACCTCTTCGACCTGCGCGCCGTCGGCCTTTGCGCCGTCCAGCGCGGCGCGGATGGCAGCGCCGCCCAAGGTCGCGGCGTCCGTGCCGTCGAACACGCCCTGAAACCCGCCCATTGGGGTGCGTGCGGCGCCTGCGATGATGACGTCTTTCATGATGTGCGTTCTCCGTTCTGTGCGGCGCGGGTCTTTACCCGCTGGTAAGGCCAATGGGGCAAGGTGCATCCGGTGAAACGGAAGGAATGCGGCCATGGACCTTGATGTCAGCGATCATAATGGACTGAGACTCGTGTCGGTGCCAGAGGGCAGGGTCGATGCGGCCGTGGCCCTGGAATTCAAGAACGCGCTGCGGCAATCGGCCAATGATGGGCCGCACCGGGTGGTGCTGGACCTGTCGAACGTGGATTTCCTTGATTCGAGTGGGCTTGGCGCGGTGATCGGGGTGATGAAATCCATAGCCCCCAACCAGCGGCTTGAACTGACGGGCCTGCACGGTGCTGTCGAAAAGGTGTTCAAGCTGACGCGGATGGATTCGGTCTTCCTGATCCACGCCAACCGGCATGCCGCGCTGAAGGACACACGGCATGCTTCCTGACGTTTACATGGGGCGTTTGTCACGCAGGTGCATGATTCCGGCATCCGAGATTTCCGTCCGGACCTGCCTGCAAAGCGTCATCGGCGAGGCGCGGCGCGCCGGGATCGACGCCGATACGCGGGATCGGCTGCAACTGGTCCTCGCAGAGGTGCTGAACAATATCGTGGAACATGGCGGGCATGGCGAAGCGGGCGGGATCATCGACCTGAAGCTCGATGGCGGACCAAGCGGGATCGAGATCGTTGTCCGCGATGACGGAAGGCCCTTGCCGCGCGCTTGCCTGGAAAATCGCAGCTCGGTTGCCGAAAGCTGGGCGGATGAGCCGCCCGAAGGCGGGTTTGGTTGGCCGCTGATTCTGATGCTTGCCGATGAGGTGAAGCACCAGCGAGATGGCAACTGGAACAGCCTGAAGGTTCGGGTCAGGTAGCCGGTCTGGATATGCCCGGGCGCGAACAGTCGGACGTATTTCGTAAAATTGGATCAAGAATCGAAACACTGCCCCGCCCGGACCTTGGAAAGGCCCGCCGCGCGTCATCAATCGCCGCGTTAAGGCCCGAATCTGCAGCGACAAAACCCTCGTAGCTGCTAAGGCTGCCCTCGGCGCCGCGTTTTATTTGCCCCCACCCATGGCGCGGCGCCGGGGCCTATCTCTCTTTCCATCTGGTGACGCGCGCCCTAGGTTCGCCGCAAAGAGAATTTTGGGGGACGCATGCGCGATTTTCATCTACCCGGCCGATCCGAAGTGATGGCCCAGAACGGAATGTGCGCGACGTCGCACCCGCTGGCCGCGAAGGCCGCGATCCAGATCCTTGAAGCAGGCGGAAACGCCGTGGATGCGGCCATCGCGGGCGCGGTGGTTCTGGGCATCGCAGAGCCACAGATGACCGGGATCGGGGGCGATTGCTTTGTTCTGTTCACGCCGCCGGGCGAAGATACCGTCCACGCGCTGAATGGATCGGGCCGCGCGCCCGCCGCCCTGTCCGCCGAGAAAATCCGCGCGGGCGGACACAAGACCATCCCAGACATGAGCGTCGACACCGTTACCATCCCAGGAGCGATCGACGCGTTCTGCCGCCTCTCGAAGGACTGGGGCAAGGCGGGGCTTGCGACGTCGCTCGCCCCTGCGATCCACTATGCCGAGGCGGGCATTCCTGTCGCGCCGCGGGTCGCCTTTGACTGGTCCAGCAGCGACAAGCGTCTGCAAGGCGTGGCGCGCGATTTCTACATGATGGGTGGCGCCGTTCCGCGCACCGGCCAGGTGTTCCGCCATGAAAAGCAGGCCGAAGTCCTGCGCCGAATCGCGATGGAAGGCCGAGCCGGATTCTACGAGGGCGAGATCGCCGAGGACATGGTCGCCTCGCTGAAGGCGGCGGGCGGCGTGCATACCATGGATGATTTCGCGGCCACCGAATGCAGTTATGGCGACCCGGTGTCGGGCGAATACAAGGGCACTGAACTGGTCGAGCATCCGCCGAACGGGGCGGGCGCAACGGCGATCCTGATGGCAAATATCCTCGCGCAGTTCGACCTGCCGTCGATGGACCCCCTCGGCGCTGACCGCGCGCATATCGAGGCCGAGGCCGCCAAGCTGGCCTATGATACCCGGAACAGATTTGTCAGCGATGCGGACCACATGACGCGCCTCGATCACATGCTGTCGATGGACACGGCCAAGGCGCTCGCCGCGCTGATCGACCCCAAGCGCGCGATGCCGAACGCCACCGAGATTTCGGAATCGGTCCACAAGGACACGATCTACATCACTGTTGTCGATCGCGACCGTATGGCGGTGTCGCTGATCTATTCGATCTTCCACAATTTCGGATCGGGCATCGCGTCTGACAAGTTCGGGATCCTGTTTCAGAACCGTGGCGCTGGGTTCACGCTGGAGGAAGGTCACCCGAATGAGGCGGGCGGCGGCAAGCGCCCGATGCACACGATCATTCCGGGGATGCTGCGCCAGAACGGCCGCGTCGTGATGCCCTTCGGCGTCATGGGCGGGCCGTATCAGCCGAACGGGCACGCCCGTTTCCTGACCAACCTCGTGGATTACGGTCTTTCGCCGCAGGAAGCGATCGATGCGCCACGCAGCTTTTCCTATGATGGCGTGATGAACGTCGAGCGCGGTTATTCCGATGCAGTCCGGCAGGATCTGAGCGATCGGGGCCACGACGTGCAGATCCCCGAAACCGCGATCGGCGGCGCGCAGGCGATCCGCATCGACCATGAAGAGGGCATCCTGATCGGCGCGTCCGATCCGCGCAAGGACGGCTGCGCGCTGGGCTATTGAGGAGGCAAAGGATGGCGATCACTCCGGTCAAGGACCTTGTTGCAGCGGCCAAGAAACGCGTCACCAGCCTGTCCACCGACGAGGCAGCCGCGCTGGCGGATCGCGGCGATGGCGTGTTCGTCGACATCCGCGACGTGCGCGAATTGAAGCGTGAGGGCAAAGTGCCAGGCGCGATCCACGCCCCGCGCGGGATGCTGGAATTCTGGATCGACCCGGAAAGCCCGTATCACCGGCCCGAACTCGGGACCGAGAAGACGCTGATCCTCTACTGCGCCAGCGCGTGGAGATCGGCGCTGGCGGCGCAAACCTTGCTGGATATGGGCGCCGAGAACGTCGTCGAGATGGAAGGCGGCTTTTCGGCCTGGAAGGCCGAAGAGCGCCCCATCGAGACGAAGGACTAGTTCATCTGGAAATGCAGCGGGTAGTGCCCGTCTTCGAAATCACCGAAGAGATCGGGCAGGTCAGGGTGATCGACCGGCTCTCCCGAATAGTCGGGAATCAGGTTCTGCTCTGACACATAGGCCACATAGTACGAATGATCGTTTTCGGCCAGGAGGTGGTAGAACGGCTGATCCTTGGGCGGTCGGCTGTCTTCGGGGATCGCCTCGTACCATTCCTGGGTATTCGAGAACATGGCGTCCACGTCAAAAATCACCCCCCGGAAGGGGTGCTTGCGATGTTTAACCACCTGACCGAGGTGATATTTTGCGCGCGTCTTGAACATGGGCCGATCCCCTACCTCTACTTGGGTAGCGTTTCCAGTCCTGATCTGTCCATGGGACGCGGCGAAAATAGGCGGAAACACTCTGTGCCGGGCAGACCTACAGTTTTTTGCCCATCACAAAGCCGCGACGAGTCTGCCATTTCCAGAACGGGGGAATTCCGTTAAACTGTCCACAACCAGGATAAAAAAAACTGGACGAGAGGCAGATGATCAGACTTTTCAGGGCCATGCTCTTGCTGGTGCTCGTGTCGTCCTGCGGCGGCGGAGGCGGCAACTATTCCGCGCCTCGCAACCTTGAGGACGCGTGCGACATCATCCGTGAGCGGCCAAATTATTTCCGCGCCATGCAACGCACCGAACGCAAATGGGGCGTTCCCGTGCATGTGCAAATGGCCACGATCTACCAGGAATCGAAGTTCATCGGCGATGCGCGCACACCGCTGCGCTTTTCGCTGGGCGTAATCCCGGTGGGACGCCAGTCTTCGGCCTATGGGTATAGCCAGGCACTGGACGGGACATGGGGTGAATACAAGACCTCCACCAACAACCGTTCGGCCAAGCGCGACGATATCCGCGACGCGACGGACTTCATGGGCTGGTACATGACCCAAACGCGCGACCAGCTGTCGATCCCGCTGCATGACGCGCGCAACCAGTACCTTGCCTATCACGATGGCCGGGGCGGCTATGCGCGCGGCACCTACAAAAGCAAGCCGTGGCTGCTGCGGGTGTCGTCAGAGGTGGCCGCGCGCGCGCAGATGTATCAGATCCAGTTGATGTCCTGCCGTTAACCCCCGCGAGAGGCCATCTCTTGCGGGATGCTGAACAGGATGGCCGGCAGGTTGTCTTGCGGCTGCAGCCTGTCAAGGATCACGGTCGTCTGGCTGCCGTCGCCATTGGTGATGACCCATTGGCGAAGTTCCAACGGCGGGCCGGTGAACTTCAGCGCGATGGTCCCATATTCCGGGTTCGCCGGGTCTTGCGCTACCACCGTAGTCGCGGTGCCGTCGAACTGATGCGCCGTGACCATGTTCGCGCGGCCAAGATTGACGTTCTGGTCGAGGATCAGACTGAGCGGCGTGCGGCTGAGAGGGTATTGCTCTGGCGGGGCGTTCGACTTGTCGTCGAAGATCGCCACCTGTCCACCGCCTGCCATCACGAGCGCGGTGTTCGGCCGGTCGTATTCGAACCGCGCCCGTCCAGGCCGACGGATATAGAGCGTGCCGGTCGAGATCGAGCCATCGGAATTCACCTGCGTGAACTTCGTCGACACGGTCTGAAGCGCATTCAGATATTGCGAGATCGCCGACAGCGGCAATATGTCCTGAGCAAGGGCAGGACGGGCAAGTGCGGTAGCGGGCAAGGCGGCCAAGAAAAGGCGACGGGTCAGGTTTGTCATATCGTGTACCTAGGTGTGTTTGTTGGGTTTGTAACCCTTCATCGCCTTCAACGTGACCAAGGTTTCAGCGATAAGCGATAGCGTGCCAATGATATTCGATAACATGATCGTTTGGGGCTGTTTGCCCCGGTGTTAGTTGCCGTACGTGAGCGTGCGGTCTACGTCCGGCAGGACTGTAACGCGGCCGCACTCCCGGTTCTTGCAACGGGATGCCCGCCTGAGGAACTTTATGCGCTGAAGATCCGTATCTGCACCGCATGACCGAGGAGAGAAGATGCCGTTCGAGCATAGCCCGACGCCGCCAAGGCGTGTCGCGATCATTGGCGGTGGGATTTCAGGGCTAGGGGCTGCCTATCTGCTTCCCGAAGACACCCAGATCGTCCTTTACGAATCCGAAGCGCGCCTCGGCGGTCACGCCCGTACGATCGTTGCCGGAAAGCGCGGCGATCAGCCTGTCGATACCGGCTTCATCGTCTTCAACCGTGTAAACTACCCGCATCTTGTGCAGCTTTTCGAAGACCTGGACGTACCCGTCGCGGACAGCAATATGAGCTTCGGCGCCTCGATCAATGGTGGCTGGCTGGAATACGGCCTGCGCGATCTGCTGTCCGTGTTCACGCAAAGGCGCAACCTCGCCCGCCCCCAGTTCCTGCGCATGCTACGTGACATCACCCGTTTCAATTCGCGCGCGCTTGAGACGGCCACCGATCCCGCGATGACCATCGGCGAACTGCTGGAGGTCCTCGGGACCGGACCATGGTTTCGCGACTATTACCTGACGCCGCTTTCGGGTGCGATCTGGTCAACGCCGACCCAGAATATCCTCGACTTCCCGGCGCAGGCGATGGTCGAGTTTTTCCGCAACCACGCGCTTCTCAGCCATACGGGCCAGCACCAGTGGTACACCGTGAAGGGCGGATCGCGCGAATATGTCAGCCGGGTCGAACGCGTGTTGCGCGCCCGGGGGGTCGATCTGCGCCTTGGCGCGCCGGTTCAGGGCGTGCGCCGCACACCGACGGGCGCCGAAGTGCGTAGTGCAGGTGGCGAGTGGGAGCCGTTCGATGATGTGATCTTTGCCTCGCATGCCGATGACAGCCTTGCACTTCTCGCCGATGCCACGCCTGATGAAACCGCGGCCTTGGGCCGTGTCGCCTATCAGCCGAACCACATGATCCTGCACTCCGACGCCAGCGTCATGCCGCGTCGCAAGGGGGCCTGGGCGTCCTGGGTCTATACCGAACAGGCGGGCAAGACGGCGGACCGGATCGACCTGACCTATTGGATGAACTCGCTGCAGCCGATCCCGCAGGACGATCCGCTGTTTGTCACGCTCAACAGCGCCGCGCCGATCCGCGAAGATTTGATCCACGATCAGGCCAGCTTTCGCCACCCGGTCTACACGCTCGATACGCTCGACGGTCAGCGCCGGGTGCGGGCGCTAAACGGGCAAAACGCGACGTGGTTCTGTGGCGCGTGGATGCGCAACGGGTTTCACGAAGATGGCCTTGCCAGCGCGGTCGAAGTCGTCGATGCGATGCGCCGCGCCCATGCCCAACCGCTCGCCGCCGAGTGACCCAAACCGTCGATCATATCGCCGGAGAGACGTTCCATGGCCGTAAGGGGGGCGTGGCGAACGCCTTCAAGTATTCGATCGACTATGTCTGCCTCGATGCCGAAGACCCGGCGCCGAAAGCGCCACGCTTGTTTTCACGCAATCGCTGGAACCTGTTCTCGCTGATGGACCGCGACCATGGCGGAGCGCCAAAATCCGGCAGCGGCACGGCCTGGGTCCGTGAGGTTCTGCGTACCGAGCTGCCGGAATTCTCGCCCGCGCGGATCGAGATTCTCGCCCAGCCGCGCGTTCTGGGGCATGTCTTCAACCCGGTAAGCTTCTGGCTGTGCCATGACGCGGACGGCGTTCTACGCGTCGTGATCGCAGAAGTGTCGAACACCTTCGGCGACCGGCATTCCTATCTGTGTCACCACGATGACCTGTCGCCGATCACGCGCAGCGATACTTTGTCCTCGCGCAAGGTCTTCCACGTCTCTCCATTTCAGGACATCGCGGGCGATTACACCTTTCGCTTCGATATTCGCGATGACCGCGTGGGCGTGTGGATCGACTACCGCGCGGGGAACGAACGGCTGTTCGCCACGCTCACCGGGCCGCGCCGTCCGCTGACCAATCGCACGATCCTGAAGGCTGCGCTGCGACGCCCGTTCGGATCGCGCCGGGTGCTGACGCTGATCTTCTGGCAGGCGCTGAAGCTTCGGCTGAAGGGCGCGCGGTATCGCAACCGCCCGCTGCCGCCGGGCGAAGACGTCACGCGATGAGCGCCCGGCGCCGTCACAAACTACCCGCATACTCGGTCTTTGCCGCCATGCTCGCCATGGCCGGGCTGCCGATCTATATCCATGCGCCGAAATTTTACGTCGATTCTTACGGCGCAAGCCTTGCCGCGCTGGGCCTGACCCTTGGTATCCTGCGACTTCTGGACGTCGTGCAAGACCCGATCCTGGGCGCGCTTGCAGAACGCCTGCGCCACCGCCGCGCCGCGTCGGTCTTTGTCACCGCCGTTGCCATGGGCGCCGCGATGATCGGCCTTTTCGTGATCGCGCCGCCCGCTTCGCCGCTGATCTGGTTCGCGATCTGCCTGACGGTGCTGTTCTCTGGCTTCAGCTTTTTGACGATCACCTTTTATGCCCAAGGCGTGTCGAAAGCGGGGGAACTGGGCGAAACGGGGCATGTGAAGCTGGCCACATGGCGCGAAACGGGGGCCTTGATCGGTGTCTGTCTGGCTGCTGTCGCGCCGGTTGCGCTCGCCGCCACGGGCCGGCCCTTTGCCGTCTTCGCTTTCGGCTTTGCCGCGCTTGCACTGGTGGCTGCAATCCTCATGCGGGGCGAATGGCGCGCGGTCACGACCGGAACGCCGCCGCGCATCTTCGAGGTGCTGGGCGACTTCATGGCGCGGCGCCTTTTGCTGATCGCGCTGGTCAACGCAGCACCGCTGGCTGTTACCTCGACGCTGTTTCTTTTCTTCGTCGAAAGCCGTCTCGACGCGCCGGGATGGGAAGGGCCGCTCTTACTGCTGTTCTTCTTGTCGGCGGCACTCTCGGCGCCGGTCTGGGGCAGCCTCGCCGCGCGCGTCGGCACGAAAAAGACGCTTCTAAGCGCGATGATCCTCGCCGTCCTCAGCTTTGCTGTAGCGGCGTTTCTTGGTGCGGGCGACACGGTGCCCTTCGCCATCGTTTGCCTTGTCTCCGGCGCGGCGGTCGGGGCGGATCTGACGTTGCTTCCGGCGCTCTTTGCCGCACGGCTGGAAAAAATATCTCCCAGCGGCGCGCAAGGCTTTGGGCTCTGGTCTTTCGTGTCCAAGGCGACGCTTGCCATCGCCGCCGTCAGCCTGCTACCCGCGCTAGAGGCTTCGGGCTTTCAGCCCGGCGGGCAGAACGATCCGCGCGCTCTCGGAATGTTGACGGCGCTTTACGCGATTTTGCCCTGTGCGTTGAAACTATTGGCGATCTCGATGGTTTCCGTAACGGAAATGCGCGAGGCTGAGTAATGGAATCGATTCTTCAGATTGCCTTCGGTGCCGCCCTGGTGTGGGCAATCGTCTGGCTGCGAAGCCGATTCATATCATTCAGGGGCCAACGACCCGAAGAATTTCTATCCGGCGTCACGGACTTCGATCTCAAAACACATCTGAACGGTCCGATGACCTGTGAAGGCGTGATCTTTGGTCCGACAGGGCGCGTTGCGTCGCGGTTCACCGCGGACCTCCATGTCAATTGGGACGGCGACACCGGCTTTATGGAAGAACGCTTTTACTACGACAGTGGGGCGGTACAGGACCGATCCTGGAGCATCACGATCGGCGAGGGGGGATCGGTTTCGGCCACCGCGCCCGATGTCATCGGCACCGGAACCGGCAAGGCGCGTGGACCGGCGCTTCAACTGAAATACAGGATCCGGCTGGATCAGGACGCCGGCGGGCATATCCTGAAGGCGGATGACTGGATGTATCTTGTCGGCGATGGAACGATCATCAACCGAAGCCAGTTTCGCAAATTTGGCCTGCTGGTTGCTGAACTGGTCGCCGCGATCCGCCCGAAGGAGACAGAATGACCGACTGGACCAAGAAACGTTACTGGATCATCGGGGCCTCTGCCGGTCTCGGCAAGGCGCTGGCCCATAAGATGAGCCGCGCAGGCTGTCAGCTTGTTCTGAGCGCGCGCAGCGAAGATGACCTCAAGGCGCTGGTCGATGAGTTGCCTGGCAAGGCCGAATACAAGGTCGCCGATGTCTCTGACCGCGATGCGCTGAATGCCGCCGCCGAAGAGATCGGCGAGATTGACGGCATGGTCCTGATGGCGGGTGTCTATTGGCCGCTTGGCGCGGATGAATGGGACACCGAGAAAAACGAAACCATGCTGGATGTGAACGCTGGCGGCGCGATCCGCGCCGTAGGCGCCGTGCTTCCTAAGATGCTTGAAAAGGGTGAAGGGCATATCGTCTTGCCGGGCTCCCTGTCGGGCTTTCGTGGACTGCCGGGCGCGAACGCCTATGGCATGTCGAAGGCCGCCGTCATGTATCTTGCTGAATCGCTTTATGCCGATCTGAAGGGCACGGGCGTGAAGGTGCAGGTCATCAACCCCGGCTTCGTCAAGACGCGGCTGACGGACAAGAACGACTTCAAGATGCCGATGATCATGGAGCCGGAGAAGGCCGCGCAGGAAATCTTTGACCACATGGGCAGCGACCGGTTCAAGGCAGGTTTCCCGATGCTCATGTCGACGCTGTTCCGCGCCAGCCAGTTCCTGCCAGATTGGGCCTATTACGCGCTGTTCTCCAGCAAGAAGTAAGCGCCGGGTCTATCGGTTTCGGGTTGCAATGCGCGCGGGGTCATGCGGGTCTGTCCCTGAAACAGGAGGCGCCCCATGACCATCGACGCGGTGATTTTCGACATTGGAAACGTTCTTGTCGGCTGGGATCCGCACCCGGTCTATGACCGCCTGATCGGCGAGGATCGCCGCAAGCAGCTGTTTGCCGAGACCGATCTTGACGAGATGAACCTCGACATCGACCGTGGCGCGGATTTTGCCACCCGGATCCGTGAAAGTGCGGCGGCCCTTCCGAATTGGCACGACGAGATCATGCTATGGGAAAAACACTGGATCGAGATGCTCGGCCCGGTGATCCCCCATTCCGTGCAGCTTTTGCGCGCGCTTCGGTCCAAGGGGATCCCGGTGCACGCCCTTTCTAATTTCGGCGTCGCGACTCTGAAGATGGCAGAACGGGACTATCCCTTCCTTCTGGAATTCGACCGGCGCTATATTTCGGGCGAGATGGGACTGATCAAACCTGATCCCGCGATCTTTGCTGCCGTGGAAGAGGACTTGGGCATCCCGCCCGAGACGCTGCTCTTCACGGATGACCGCGCCGACAATATCGACGCCGCCCGCGCCCGAGGATGGCAGACGCATCTGTTCGACGGGCCGCTCGGTTGGGCGAACCGGCTGGCGGCCGAGGGGCTGCTTTCGCGTCAGGAGGCCCGGCCATGATCGTCCGCATGATCCCGTTCGAGGCCGAGGCAAAGCTGGATTGGCTCGCCCTCACGCGCGCGCTGGAGGTGGGGCATAAACTGCCGAAGGCCGAGATCGGCGATACGTTTCTCTATCGGGGCAAGGACACGCTTCTCAATCGTGCGGCCTGGATCGACGGGCTGGGCCTTCTCGTCAAGTCCGCGACAATCTTTCCCGGCAATGCAGAGGCTGGAAAGCCCAACGTCAACGGCGGAGCCTGCGTCTATTCCGACGCGGATGGCACGCTCGAGGCAGTCGTCGATTTCCATCTGCTGACGAAATGGAAGACTGCTGGCGACAGCCTGCTTGGTGCTTTGAAACTCTCCCGTCCAGACAGCCACCGCATCCTGATCGTCGGCGCGGGCACCGTAGCGGGATCACTGCGCGAGGCCTATGGGGCGGCCTTCCCGGACGCCACGTTCGAGATATGGAACCGGACAGGCGCAAAGGCCGAGGCGATTGCCAAGGCTTATCCCGGCACGGCTGCGGTCCCTGATCTGGCAGAGGCCGTCGCCCGCGCCGATATCGTGACCGTCGCAACCATGTCGACCACACCCGTGATTCAAGGCGATTGGCTGCGGCCCGGCACGCATCTCGACCTGATCGGCGCCTATCGCCCCGACATGCGCGAGGCGGATGATGCGGCGATCACGGCCGGGCGGTTGTTTGTCGACAGCCGCGACAGCACCATCGCCCATATCGGAGAGATCAAGGACCCGGTCGCGCGCGGTATCCTCAGTGAGGGCGACATCGAGGCAGATTTCTATGACCTTGCAAGCGGCACCTTCGCGCGCGGCGGCGACGACGAAATCACTGTTTTCAAGAACGGCGGCGGCGCGCATCTCGACCTGATGACGGCGCGCTACATCCTGGGTGCGGCGGGTGCATGATCTGGGTGCTTCTTGCACTTCTCGTGCTCGCGGCTGTCTTTCCGCTGTTCCTTGAATGGCAGCGTGCGCCCGTACAATCCCGGCGCGGTGCGACGGATGAACACTATGCCGTGCTGTCCGAAGGGCTGACACATTACCGCTGGCGCGGGCCGAAGGATGGGCCGGTTGTTGTCTGCATCCACGGCCTGACCACACCCATGATCGCGTTCGATGAGATCGCCGAAGGTCTGGCCGCTCGGGGCAACCGGGTGCTGACCTATGATCTCTTCGGGCGCGGCTTGTCGGATCGGCCCAAGGCGCATCATTCGCGCGGCTTCTTCACGACGCAGTTGTCACAGCTCCTGCGCGATCAGGGAGTGACAGAGCCCATAACGCTGATCGGCTATTCCATGGGCGGCAGTATCGCGACGGCCTATGCCACCGAGAACCCGGATGATATGCGTCGTCTCGTCCTGCTGGCGCCCGCAGGCCTTTATCACAACCCCGGACGACTGGCGCGTTGGGCAAGGGCGCTGCCGGTGTTCGGCGACTGGCTGATGCTGGCGTTCGGAGAGCCGGGCCTCAGCAAGACCGCCCATGCCATCACCCCGCCCAGGCCCAAGATCACCGAGGCGCTGGAACGCGAGCTTGATACGCGTGGCTATCTGCCCGCCGTCCTGTCCAGTCATCGCGGGATGCTGGGCGAACGGCTTGACCCCGAGCACCGGAAACTGGCCGATGGCGATATTCCTATCACCGCAATCTGGGGGATGGCCGATACCGTCATCCCACTGTTCGCCCGTGACCGGCTTGCCGCGCTGAATCGCCGCGCGGTGAACGTGAATATCCCCAACGCTGGCCACACGCTGCCCTTCACACATCCCAAGGCCGTTCTGGACGCCCTAGGCGGCGACGGGCCTTTGGCCTAGCGGCGTTTCACGCACCGGCAGATGCAACAGCGCGCTGAACGCCCCGACTGCCACGCCGATCCACCACACCGCCGTATAGGTCCCGTAGGCGTCGTACAGTCGCCCGCCCAGCCACACGCCCAAGAATGACCCAAGCTGGTGGCTGAAGAACACGATACCATAAAGCGTGCCCATGTAGCGCAACCCATAGATCTGCGCGACCAGCCCCGACGTCAGCGGAACGGTCGCCAGCCAGAGCGATCCCATGACGATGGAAAACACGATCACCGTCACAGGCGTGATCGGGAGCACGATGAACATCGCAGCTGCGATCGTCCGGCCGGTATAGATCGCCGCCAGCAGGTATTTCTTGGAATAACGCTTGCCGAGCCAACCCGCGTAAATCGTCCCCGCGATATTCGCGAGCCCGATGAGAGAGATGGCAATCGCCCCCAGCGCCGAGGTCGACGTGATCCCGATATTATGCAAGACGCCGCCGGGCAGGATCGGGCCGCACATTTCCGTCACAAGCGCCGGGAAATGCGCGGTCATGAAACCAAGCTGATAGCCGCAGGAAAAGAACCCAAGGAAGATCAGCATGTAGGACGGATCGCGGAACGCCTTGCCAAGGATCTGGCCCATGGTCTCTTCGATCCCCTGCCGTTCTGCCACCACGGGCGCACGCAGCATCGGCAGCGCAAACAGCGAGGCAAGGATCAGCGCGGCGAATACAAGAAACACGTCCTGCCATGGCATGAAGCCCAGCAGCCATTCCGCCGCGGGCGCGCCAAAGACCTGCCCTGCGGATCCTGCCGCTGTCGCGATGCCAAGCGACAGCGACCGATGCTCGTCCGATGCGGCGCGCCCGACGACGGCAAGGATCACGCCAAAGCCAGTGCCCGCGACGCCGAAGCCGACAAGGATCTCCAGCAGTTGATGCGCCCCCGGCGTGATGGCGAAGGCCGACAGCACCAGCCCCAGCGCGTAGACGACCGCCCCCAGCGCAATGGCTTTCCTGTCGCCGAATTTTTCCGCAAAGGCCGCGAAGATCGGCTGACCGATGCCCCAGGCGAGATTCTGAATCGCGATGGCCAGGGAAAACTCGGCGCGGGGCCAGGAAAATTCTTCAGCGATCGGGATCTGGAAGACGCCGAAACTCGCGCGGATCGCGAAGCCGATCATCACGATGATGGACCCGCCGATCAGGACCGGGGTCAGAATGGGAGTCTTGGACTGGGTCATCGGCGACGCCTTCAATTTGCGTGGCGCGATCTTCCCCGAATTGCCAGCATGGTCAAATCGCGATTTGTGACGGGGGCCATCACACTTTCCCTTTTCGCGCCCGTGTCCTAGACCTCGGCCATGGGCGATAGGATCCGCGATATCTACGACGCGCGCGTCGCATCGGGCGAAATCACGCCTGATCCGGCGCAGGAAGAGGTGCTGCCACGGCTGGATGCCCTGCGCGCATATTTTGCCGAAGCACCGGAGCGAAAGGGTCTCTTCTCGCGCTTTTCCAAGGCGCCCGAGGTGCCGAAGGGCCTGTACCTCTGGGGCGGGGTCGGGCGCGGTAAATCCATGCTGATGGATCTCTTCTTCGCGGCAGCGCCCACCAAGGCCAAGCGCCGCGTGCATTTCCACGCCTTCATGCAAGAGGTGCAGCAGGGGCTTGAGGACGCCCGCAAGGCCGGGGCGCGCGATGCGATCCTGCCGGTCGCCGAGAAGATCGCGTCCGAGATTCGGCTGCTGTGCTTTGACGAGATGCAGATCAGCGATATCGCTGATGCGATGATCGTCGGGCGGCTGTTCGAACAGCTGTTCGAGGATGGTGTCGTCGTGGTGACGACCTCGAACCGGCATCCCGACGATCTCTACAAGAACGGGCTCAACCGGCAGCTTTTCCTCCCGTTCATTGCACTCTTGAAAGAGCGTATGGAAATCCACGAACTGACCTCGGGCAATGATTACCGGATGGGACGGCTGGCCGAGGCGGACACCTATTTCACACCAGCCGGTGCCGAGGCGCGCATGGCCATCGACACCCTGTTCGAGCGGCTGTCAGGCGATGCGGCGCCTGAAACGCTGGTGCTGAAGATCAAAGGCCGCGAGGTGGAACTGCCCGCCTACGCCAATGGGGTCGCCCGCGCGACGTTCTGGGATCTCTGCGCACGGCCCCTCGGCCCCGCCGATTACCTTGCTCTGGCAGAGGCGGTGCGGGTCCTGATCCTCGAAGATGTGCCGCGCCTCAGTTCAGAAAACTACAATGAGGCGCGCCGCTTCGTGACCCTGATCGACGCCCTCTACGAGGCGAAGACAGGGCTTGTGATGTCCGCCGCCGATACGCCGGAACGGCTGTATATCGAGGGAGAAGGCAGCTTTGAATTCGAACGCACAGCTTCGCGCCTGCGGGAAATGCAGAGCGGCGGCTGGGGGGGCTGACGATGCGGGCCTTTCTGGCCTTGGAATTGCCCGAGGAGGTGCTGGACGCGCTGGACGATGTGCAAGACCGCATCCCGGTCGGGCGGCTGACGGACATGGAGGCGCTGCACCTGACGCTTGTGTTTCTCGACGAGATTACCGGAGATCAGGCCGAAACGCTGCATGATGTGCTGGAGGGGATCAGGATCACGCCCTTCGATCTGCAGCTGCGCGGCCTCGGCACCTTCGGCGCGCGGTCCCCGCGCAGCCTGTGGGCGGGCGTTGCGCCGTCAGAGCCACTGGCGGCGCTGCAGTCCAGGCTGAAAGGGGCGGCACATCTGGCCGGGATCGCGCTGCCCCGGCGCCGGTTTCGCCCGCATGTGACGCTGGCGCGGTTTCCGCCGCGCCTGGCGTCTGATGAGTTGGAACGCCTGCGGCGGTTCCTGGACCGGTTCGCGGGGCAGACGTTTCCGGCGATGCGGGTTGAGGGTTTCACGCTGTTCCGGTCGCATCTGGGGAAAGGCGGCGCAGTGCATGAAGCGCTGGCAGAGTATCCCTTGACCGGGTGAGGATTTGCGCCGCGCTGCGCGCGCCGCCAGAGAAGGGGGGCTTTGCCCCCCTCTTGGCCTTCGGCCAATTCACCCCCCAAGGTATTTATGGAACCAAAGTGAACAGGGGGCGCCTAGCCGTTTTCACGCAGGATACGGCCCGCGAGATAGAGCGAGCCGCAGATCAGGATGCGTGCATTCGGGTCCTTCGCAGTGATCGCGAGAATGGCGGCGTGGGTGTCTTCGGCGGTTTGGGCGTTTAGGCTGACGCGCGTGGCGGCCTCGGCGGTTTTCTCGGCCGGGAGGGTGTTCGCCTCACCCGGAATCGAGACCGCGTGGAGGCTTGCCGCATGCGCGGCGAGGGGGCGCAGGTAACCGGTGATGTCCTTCGTGTTGAGCATGCCGCAAATCAGATGCGTGGAGCGGTCCGGCATTTGCGCGAGAGTCTCGGCGAGTGCGATGCCTGCCGCCGGATTATGGCCGCCGTCGAGCCAGAGCTCTGCGGGACCAGCGGCCTCAACCAGCGGGCCATGCGTGAGGCGCTGCATGCGGGCGGGCCAATGGGCATTGGTGACCGCGGCTTCAAAGGCCGCCTCTGGCGCGCCAAGCTGGCGCAGGGCGGCGAGCGCTGTCGCTGCGTTCACGATCTGGTGGCCGCCGGGCAGGCGCGGAAGGGGCAGATCAAGCAGGCCGGTCTCGTCTTGAAAGACAAGGCGTTCGTGTTCGGTCTGGACGTGCCAGTGCTGACCATGAGCGATCAGCGGAGCGCCGAGTCGGGCGGCGCGATCTTCAATCACCTCCATCGCGGCGTCCACCTGCGGCGCGATGATGGCCGGAACGCCGCGCTTCAGAATGCCTGCCTTCTCCCCCGCGATCTCGGGCAGGGTGTCACCGAGGAATTGCTGGTGGTCGATCGAGACCGGCGTGATGATTGTAAGCACAGGACTGCCCACGACATTCGTGGCATCGAGCCTCCCGCCAAGCCCGACCTCCAGCAGCGTGTAATCGGCGGGCGCGCGGGCCATGGCAAGGATCGCGGCGGCGGTTGTTATCTCGAAATAGGTGATCTGCGCGCCGCCATTGGCCGTCTCGCATTCATCCAAGACCGCACTGAGGTGGTCCTCGGCGATCAGGTTCCCTGCCAGCCGGATGCGTTCATGGAACCGGGCGAGATGGGGCGAGGTATAGGCGTGGACGCGTGCGCCGTTCGCCTCGAGCCCCGCGCGGATCATTGCCTGGGTGGACCCCTTGCCGTTGGTCCCGGCGATATGGATCACGGGCGGCAGATCGCGTTCGGGATGACCGAGCGCCTCGAGAAGGCGCCACATGCGATCCAGCGTAAGGTCGATGACCTTGGGGTGAAGCGACATCAACCGATCGAGGATGACGTCCGACTGATCGGCGCTCACGACTTGGGAGCGTCCACCGGCGGGGCGTCGGGCCCCGATGCGATGATCTGCTCGACCTTTTCCTCGCGTCCCGGGGCGGCGTCGGGGCCTTCCTCGGGCGCGGGCAAGTCGCCTTTCACGGCGGGGGGCAGGCCCATCATCATGCGGATGATCGTGATCAGTTCGTCACGCATGTCGCGGCGATGCGTCACGCGGTCGAGCATGCCGTGATCAAGAAGGTATTCGGCGCGCTGGAAGCCATCGGGCAGCTTTTCGCGGATCGTCTGTTCGATCACGCGCGGCCCGGCAAAGCAGATCAGCGCGTTGGGTTCGGCGATCTGAACATCGCCCAGCATCGCATAAGACGCCGTGACACCACCCGTGGTGGGATGGGTCAGCACGACGATATAGGGCAGCCCGGCCTCTTTCAGCATCTCGACGGCCACGGTCGTGCGGGGCATCTGCATCAGCGACAGGATGCCTTCCTGCATGCGCGCGCCGCCCGCCGCGGAAAAGAGAACCAGCGGGCGCTTCGTCTCGACGGCTTTCTGCGCGGCGGCGATGATGGCGTTGCCGACATACATGCCCATGGACCCGCCCATGAAGGAAAAATCCTGCGCGGCGGCGATGATGGGTGTGCGCCCGATCTCGCCCATGGCGACCAGCATTGCCTCGGCCTCTCCGGTGGCGCGCTGGGCGGCCTTCATCCGGTCGGGATACCGCTTCTGGTCGCGGAAATGCAGCGGGTCGGTGACGGGCTCGGGCACCTTGATCGGGGTGAAACTGCCGCCGTCGAACAGCGCACGGAACCGGTCGCGCGGGGTGATGCCAAGGTGATGGTCGCAATTGGTGCAGACGTTAAGATTGTCCGTCACTTCCCGGTGGAACAGCATCGTTCCGCATTCGGGGCATTTCGACCACAGATTCTCGGGCATCTCGCGGCGCGAGAAGATCGAGTTGATCGTCGGACGGACGTAATTGGTGATCCAGTTCATGGCGGTCCCAACCCTTTTGGCGTGAGGCCGAGATAAGTCGGCGCGCGCCGGATTGCAATCAACGGCGCAGAATGCGGCGCAGGATCAGCCAGGCCAAACCGAGAAGGACAAGGTCTCCGATGACGAGGGTGCGGATCACGGCTGCGTTGTCGATGGCATAGGGCGTTGTGTAGAGCGCAAGACCCGGGATCGCGCCCTTGGTGGCGAGAAACAGGATCGCGACGGTGTTGTTGGCAAAGTGAAAGCCCCAGGCCGCGCCAAGACTGCCGGTGACAGCGGTCAGATCGGCGGCGATCAGGCCAAAGACGGCGGCGGCCGCCACAACGATCCAGGCGTTTTCACCAGCCCCGGCGGGATCGAGATGAACGAGGCCGAAGGCGATGGAAGGGATAACCAACCAGACCAGCGGCGTGGCGAATCGCGCGCCGAGTTGTTGTTGCAGATAGCCGCGAAACAAAAGCTCTTCGGCGCCCGTCTGAACGAGGATCCCGAGGATCGCGAGGGGTAGAAAACGCAGCCAGAGTGTCAGGTTCAGGTTCGGTTCTGGCGTGTTCGATTGCAGCCAGATGAAGATCGAGATGGCCGACAGGCCGAAAATAACGGCAGCCGAGATCGCGAAATCGCGCCATAGACGGCTGCCATCGCCGAACAGCGATCCGATACCGCGTTTGTGCAGCGCTCGGGCCGCGACTGTGGGACCAAGGCCCATGCCAAGGAAGGTGGTCAGCAGAAGAAGCGTCGCAGTGGGCGATCCGGCAGAGGATATGCGGTCCACCCAGTACGACGTGTTCGCCTCGCCCAGCCCGAAATAAAGCGCGATGAACAGAACGGCGACGAAACTCAGATAAACGGCGATGGCCAGGATCAGGCCAAGAAACAGTCGCCACAGCTGCGGATAGGCGCGGGCCGGGGCGATAAACGCCTCGAAGGCAGGGCGGTTCATGCTCGGGCAGCCTTTGGTTTTTGTTTTCGAAAGCCTATCGCGACTGCCGCCCCCGGGCAATCAGGCTTGTGCGTGTTTCCTCGCTCTTCTATTTCCGTTGGCAAGCAAGGGGAGAGGCATCATGCTCAAGCGTCCGTTCGACAAATCGAAACTGCCCAGCAGGCACGTTACCGAAGGGCCCGCGCGCGCGCCGCACCGGTCCTATTACTATGCCATGGGCCTGACCGAGGACGAGATCGCGCAGCCCTTCGTCGGCGTTGCGACCTGCTGGAACGAGGCGGCGCCGTGCAACATCTCGCTGAACCGTCAGGCGCAGGCGGTGAAGCTGGGCGTCAAGGCCGCTGGCGGCACCCCGCGGGAGTTCACGACGATCACCGTCACCGACGGCATCGCGATGGGCCATGAGGGCATGCGATCCTCGCTCGCCAGCCGCGAGGCGATTGCAGACACGGTCGAACTGACCATGCGCGGGCATTGCTATGACGCAATTGTCGGGCTCGCGGGCTGCGACAAGTCCCTGCCGGGAATGATGATGGCGATGGTGCGTCTCAACACGCCGTCGGTCTTCATCTACGGCGGTTCGATCATGCCGGGCCGCTTCCAGGGCCGTGACGTGACTGTTCAGGACGTGTTCGAGGCGGTCGGCCGTCACCAGGCTGGCCAGAATTCGGATGAAGAGCTGCGCGCTTTGGAAAAGGTCGCTTGTCCGTCGGCGGGTGCTTGTGGCGGCCAGTTCACCGCGAACACCATGGCCTGCGTGTCCGAAGCGATCGGTCTTGCGCTGCCTAACTCTGCCGGCGCGCCCGCGCCCTATGAAAGCCGTGACCAGTACTCGACGGCTTCGGGCGAGGCGGTGATGAACCTGATCGAGAAGAACATCCGCGCCCGCGACATCGTCACGCTGAAGTCGTTGGAAAATGCCGCGCGGGTTGTCGCCTGCACCGGCGGGTCCACCAATGCCGGTCTGCACCTTCCCGCCATCGCCCATGAGGCGGGTCTGGAATTCTTCCTTGATGACGTGTGCGAGATCTTCAAGGACACGCCCTATTTCGTCGATCTCAAGCCCGGCGGCCAATACGTGGCGAAAGATCTTTATGAGGTCGGCGGCGTGCCGGTTGTCATGAAGGAACTGCGCCGCGCCGGTCTGATCCACGAAGAGTGCATGACCGTCACCGGAAAGACTATCGGAGAAGAGATCGACCTGATCGAGCGCGAGGCGGACGGCAAGGTCATCTACCCCGTCGACAAGCCGATCACCAAGACGGGCGGCGTCGTTGGCCTTAAGGGCAACCTTGCCCCGCAGGGTGCGATTGTGAAGGTCGCGGGAATGTCTGCTGAAGAGCAGGTCTTTTCCGGCCCGGCGCGCGTGTTCGAATGCGAGGAGGACGCCTTCGCCGCCGTCAAGGCGCGCGAGTATGAAGAAGGCGAGGTTCTGGTGATCCGCAACGAAGGCCCCTCTGGCGGTCCGGGCATGCGCGAGATGCTGGCGACCACGGCGGCCCTGTCCGGTCAAGGCATGGGCAAGAAGGTCGCGCTGATCACGGATGGCCGTTTCTCTGGCGCGACGCGTGGCTTCTGCGTCGGCCATGTCGGTCCCGAAGCGGCCCACGGCGGCCCCATCGCGATGCTCGAAAATGGTGACATCATCACGATCGACGCCGTGAACGGCGAGATCAGCGTCAACCTGTCCGAGGACGATCTGGCCAAGCGCAAGGAAAACTGGGCTGGCCCGCGCGAGACGATCTATGCTTCGGGCGCCTTGTGGAAGTTCGCCCAGCAGGTCGGCGAGACCTACAAGGGCGCCGTGACTCATCCGGGCGGCAAGGCCGAGCGGCATGAGTATATGGACCTGTAACGCCGCTGCCGTTGCCCTTGCGCTGGGCACCCTTACCGGGTGCTCGGGCGGCTTTGGCAGCGCGGCAGAGGTCACACAGACCAGGGTGTCCGGCGGCGGCGTGACCGTTGCCGGACCGCCCGGCTTTTGCATCGACCGTGAGGCATCCGAGCCCATGGCGCGGCCCGCCTTTGTCCTGATGGCAAGCTGCGCGACGGTCCTGCGCGATATCAATGCCAGCCGCCCGCGCCGCAACGCTCTGCTGACCGCGTCCGTCGCCGACGCCCCAAGCGCGCCGACGGGGGCAGAGCTTTCGGAAACGCTCGCGCAGTATTTCTCGACCGAAGCGGGGCGGGCATCCGTCGCCCGCAGCGCAAAGGCCGAACACGTCACGATCCTCGACGTTCAGATCGAGGACGGTGGGCTGTCGATGTTCGTGCGCGACGAAAGTCCCAATCCGCCCAATATCCAGACCTATTACTGGCGCGGCGTCTATGCGGTGAACGGCCGCCTTCTGACAGCGGCCGCCATGGGATATGCGGCGCAGCCCCTTGGGCGCGACGATGCGCAGGCGCTTCTGGCGCGCTTTGTCACCGCCACGCGCGCCGCAAGCCAGGGCGCGACCGTACAAGCCGCTGCAGAACCGGGCAGCGAGGCCACGGTGAGCGAAGAAAAAAACCCGCTTTCGCAGCTTCTTTCTTTGACGGGTTTGCGTCGTTGAAAGGTTCTGTGGTTCATACAGAACCAAGAGGTCCGTCCGAGACTCGAGGGCAGTAAATGGCGAAACCGATGCGCAGTGCCGTTGATCGGCTGATGCACCGTCGCATGTTGCGGCGTTGGCGGGCGGTTGCGCGCAATGCCCACAACCTCGATCTGGCCACGATGCGCGGCCTGCGTGTCATGGCCCGCGACCTGCGCAGCCAGATCGATGCGCTTCTGTTCGAGGCGGAAGGACGACTTGCGCTGCCGCTGATCGGGCCGAACCCGATCCAGAAACCCCTGCACACCGACTGGGCCTATCGTCCGACATTCTGGCGCGGGCCGATGGGCATCAAGGGCCTGACGCAGGTCGCGTCCGGCACGGCCTATGGCGATGAGCTGAAGCTGTTCCACGATTGCACCCGGTCGGAACTGACGATGCGCCAGGTGCGCAACCTGCGTGAATCCGATCTGGCCCCTTTCGGGCTGGAGCTTGAGGTCTATCGCTTTGACGGCAGCTTCCTGTCGCTGGTCGTGGAAATGCCGCCCGAAGCGGTCGCTGGCCTGTCGCGCCGTCATCTTGTCCGCATTGCCGCCGTTGCCGAGGCAGAACGCCCGGTCGAGATTTTCGCACGGCTCAATATCAAGCACGGACCGAACACCGAACAGGTCGTGCGTGAATTGGAATTCGGCGAGGGCGAGGTGATCGTCGAATTTGATCTCGCCTACACGAAGCTGAACGAAAAACGCGCTGAGAAGATGTGGCTCGACCTCATTTTCGAAGGCGCGGAAATGAACCAGATCACGCTGCGGGACATCGCGATCACGCGCCGCCCGCGCGCAGAGCTTTAGGCGCCAGGAGCCGTGGGATGACCGAGACCAAACTGACCAAGACACGCCTTGTCGGCGGACGCTGGGAAGGGGTGCTTGATGCCGATCCGGGCGTTGCCGAGGCGCCGCGTTTGGCCGTGCGGCATCTGGATGAACCGATCGAGGACATTACACTGACCGCCGATCCCGAAACGCCCGGGCGTTGGTTCATGACGATCGGCATCCCGGCCAGCGTTCTGACCGACGGTGTGCGCACGATCCTCGTATCAGAGGAAAGCACCGGCGAGACGCTTGCCGCGATCCCGTTCATTGCCGGTGACGCGCTTGACGAGGATCTGCGCGCCGAGATCGACCTGATGCGCGAGGAACTGTCCCTTCTGAAGGCCGCGTTCCGCCGCCACTGCGCCGAGACCGCCAGCGACTAGCGCTTACCTGTTCGGCACCCCGAAAATCGAATTCAGCGCATCGCGCACCACGCGGTCAATGGCGTTTTCCGGCTGGGACTGACGCACCTGGGGCGCGGGCGCCGGGGCAGGCGTGCCTGCCGTCTGCGCGGCCGGGGCTGCCATGGGCAGATCGCGCACGGGCAGGCCCTGATGGACGCGCATCATGGTTTCCTGCCAAATCTCGGCAGGTAGCCCGCCGCCGGTGACCCCCGACAGCGGCGTGTTGTCGTCATAGCCCATCCAGACGCCCGCGACGTAGTCGGCGGTGAAACCCAGGAACCACGCATCGCGCGCGGCCTGCGTGGTGCCGGTCTTGCCAGCAGCGGGGCGGCCCTGAAGCCTGGCGCGCTGGCCTGTGCCCTCTTCGACGACACGGCTCATCATATAGACAAGCTGGCGCGCGGCGTTCTGGGTGATCACACGCTCGCCCATACCGCCTTCCTGGCTCATCAGGGGCGTGCTGTCGCCGATCAGGCGCAACTCGGTCAGGCCATAGGGCGCCACGGACGATCCGCCGTTCAGGATGCCCGCATAGGCGCCCGTCATCTCGATCAGCGTCGATTCCGATGCGCCGAGGGCCAGGGCGGGTCCGGCGGCAAGATCGCTGTCGATGCCAAACTGTTCGGCCACCCAGCGCACCTTGTCGCGGCCCACAAGCTCGGACACTTTCACGGCGGGAATGTTCAGCGAATGGGTCAGCGCCTCGGTCAGTGTGACCGTTCCTCGAAAGCTGTTGTCATAGTTCTTGGGCGACCAAGGGCCGGAACCGGGGATGTTGATCGTGATCGGCTCGTCCACCACTCGGTCATTCATGCCGTAGCCGAGATCAAGCGCAGTGGCGTAGACGAAAGGCTTGAAGGCCGAGCCGGTCTGCCGCTTTGCTTGGATCGCGCGGTTGAACTGGCCTGCGACGCCCTTGAAACGGCGCCCGCCGACCATTGCGCGGACCGCGCCATCGGCGGACATCACCACGATCGCCGCCTGCGCTTTCGATCCCTCACGGACCTTCGTGTCGAAGATCGTCTGCAGCGCCTCCTCGGCGGTGGTCTGGATACGTTGGTCGAAGGTGGTGCGGATCACCACGTCCTCAGTCGTGTCGCGGGTCAGGAAAGACGGTCCCGAATCCATCACCCAATCGGCAAAGTACCCGCCTGCGCGCGCCTCGGCGGCGGCCGAAAGCTCTGCAGGGTTGGCGCGGGCGCGGTCAGCCGCAGTGGCAGTCAGGTAACCCTGCTCTTCCATCAGACCGATCACGGTATTGGCGCGGTCCTGCGCGCGTTCGAGGTTGGCGGTGGGGGCAAGACGGCTGGGCGCGGTCAGAAGTCCGGCCAGCATTGCGGCCTCGGCGGCATCCACTTCGGCAGCGGATTTTCCGAAATATCGCTGGCTGGCCGCTTCGAACCCGCGCGCTCCCGCGCCGAGATAGGCGCGGTTGAGGTAGATCGTCAGGATCTCGTCCTTGGAATACTTGACCTCCATCGCCAGCGCGTAAGGCATTTCCTTGAGCTTGCGCCAAAGCGTGGTGCGGCGGCAGTCCTGTTCGTACTCCGCCTCGGTCTGGCCGCTGGATTTGTCGTAGGGAACGCCAAGGCAGAGCAGCTTGGCGACCTGCTGGGTGATGGTCGAACCGCCGTGCCCCTGAAGCGGCCCGCGCCCTTCGCGCAGGTTGATGCGGATCGCGCCAGCGATCCCGCGCGGGCTGATCCCGAAATGGCGGTAAAAGCGTCTATCCTCGGTTGCGACGATCGCATCGCGAAGGTTGGGCGCCACGGTATCGGCGGTGATCTGGCCGCCGAACTGATCGCCGCGCCAGGCGAACACGTCGCCGTTCCGGTCCAGCAGCGTCACTGAACCGCGCGTGCGGGCATCGAGTAGCTCTGTCACCGGCGGCAGGGTCGAGCTGTAGTAAAACACCGTCAGCCCGAGGATCAGCGCCAGAACCGCGGCGCCGCGCCATGCCACCGCGAAGATCAGCCGGAACAGCCAGCGCACCGGAGAGAAGAGCCAACCGAGAAAGCCGCGGGATTTCGGCTTGGCGGCGGCCCTGCGCCTCTTGCGCGCAGGCGGTTTCGCGGCGGGGCGTTTTGGCGCCACACGCTTGTCCGCGACGAGCGTTTTTCTCTTTTTACCTGACGACATCGAATCCGGGTCTGCTCTGCTCTTTTTCCGGCACCATAACGCCCGATTGCCGCGAAAGGGAGGCAGGATGCCGCCTGTTTCGAATATTTGAAATGCTCAATTTGTAAGCAATGATATTAATTTGTGCAAAAAATGTGCAATTGCTTGGATTCTGCACCTGCAAACACCCCGCCCAACCTTGAGGCTTCGGCCCACCATCGTCCTTCTGTGCGCCATAGGTCTTTTAGGGCCGCCTGACTACCGAAGGGGAACGATGTGAAACTGATCATTGCAGCAATCAAGCCGTTCAAGCTCGAGGAGGTGCGCGAAGCGCTCACATCCATCGGCGTGCGCGGCATGATGGTGACCGAAATCAAGGGCTTCGGATCGCAGTCCGGGCACACGGAAATCTATCGCGGCGCAGAATACGCCGTGAACTTCGTGCCGAAGGTCAAGCTTGAGATCGCCGTTGCGGCGTCGATGGCAGACCAGGTGGTCGAGACCATTCAGAAGACGGCCAAGACCGACAAGATCGGCGACGGCAAAATCTTTGTTCTCGATCTTCAAAGCACCGTGCGCGTCCGCACCGGCGAAACCAACGAAGACGCGCTTTAAGCCGCGCGACCGCATCAGACGAAAAGGACTGATTGAGATGAAACTCACCCGAATTCTTCCCCTTGCGGCGAGCGTGGCCCTTCTGCCCGCACTCGGCTACGCGCAAGAGGCCACCGAGGCGGCCGCGCCGACATTCGACGAAATCGGCCCCTATATCATGACCACGCTGCTGTTCCTTGTGGGCGGCTTCCTGGTGTTCTGGATGGCAGCGGGCTTTGCGATGCTCGAAGCAGGCCTCGTGCGATCCAAGAACGTGGCAATGCAGCTTACGAAAAACATCGCGCTCTTCTCGATTGCCGGGATCATGTACTGGCTCGTCGGCTTCAACCTGATGTATCCGGGCGACTTCAACGGATATGTCGGCGGCTTCTTCAACATCACCTCGCTGGAGCCTGTCGGTCTTGCGGCTGCTGATGCGTCGCTTGACTATGCCTCTGTCGCATCCGACTTCTTCTTCCAGCTGATGTTCGTCGCGGCCACCGCGTCGATCGTTTCAGGCGCTCTGGCAGAGCGGATCAAGCTTTGGCCCTTCCTTGCCTTCGTGGTCGTTCTGACGGGCTTCATGTACCCGATCTCCGGCTCCTGGCAGTGGGGCGGCGGCTGGTTGTCCGAGATGGGCTTCTCTGACTTCGCCGGTTCGACGATCGTGCACTCGGTCGGTGGCTGGGCAGCGCTTGCCGGTGCCATCGTACTCGGCCCGCGTCTTGGCAAGTTCAAGGATGGCAAGGTCAACCCGATGCCTGGCTCGAACCTCGCCCTCGCGACGCTCGGTACATTCATCCTGTGGCTCGGCTGGTTCGGTTTCAACGGCGGCTCGCAGCTTGCGGCCGGTACCGTTGGCGACATCACCGATGTTGGCCGGATCTTTGCGAACACGAACATGGCCGCTTCCGCGGGTGCTGTCGCAGCGCTGATCCTGACCCAGGTGATGTACAAGAAGGTCGACCTTACCATGGTGCTGAACGGCGCTCTGGCGGGTCTCGTGTCGATCACAGCCGAACCGCTTGCACCTTCGCTCTTCGGTGCGCTCTGGATCGGTGCCATCGGCGGCGTGATCGTGGTCTTCACCGTTCCGATGCTCGACAAGCTGAAGATCGACGACGTGGTCGGCGCCATCCCGGTGCACCTCTTCGCCGGTATCTGGGGCACCATCGCGGTTGTCTTCTACAATGGCGACACCAGCATCGTGACCCAGATCATCGGCATCGCGGCTTACGGCATCTTCACCTTCGTCGTCTCGCTGGTTCTGTGGTTCATCCTCAAGGCAGCCATGGGCATCCGTGTCAGCGAAGAGTCAGAGATCAACGGTCTCGACGTTTCGGAACTCGGCATGGAAGCTTACCCGGATTTCTCCAAGGGCTAAGCCTGACCGAAATCGAAAGACATCAGCCCGGGCGTTCGCGCCCGGGCTTTTTCATGTCCGGTTTTCAGAAGGTGTTCGCAGGCACCTTGAAATAGCTTTCTCCGTCGCCCTCCGTCTCGGGCAGCCGTCCGCCGCGCAGATTGACCTGCAACGCATAAAGCATCCGGTCGGGCAGGCTCAGCGTCGCATCGCGCTCATCGCGCAGCTTGCGATACTCGGCCTCGGACACGCCGCCCCCGATATGTTTGTTGTGCGCCTTGTGCTCGGCGACCGTCGCCTCCCACGCGGGTTCCGTGCGCTCGCCCACAGGCGGATAGTCGTGACCAACGAAGAGGCGCGTATCGTCAGGGAGGGACAGGATCGACATCAGCGAGGCATAGAGATCGGCAGAGGACCCGCCGGGAAAATCGGCGCGCGTTGTGCCGGCGTCCACATGCATGAAGGTGTCATGTACGAAGGCCGCGTCGCCGATGACGTAGGTGATCGAACCCAGCGTATGGCCGGGATGCAGCATCACCCGCACCGTCAGATTGCCCAGGGAAAACGTTTCGCCATCCGCAAACAGCCGGTCGAAATCCGCGTCCACGTCGAAGGCATCGGGCAGGTTGTAGATCCCGCGCCAGATCCCGGCGATGTCGCGAACCTTTTCGCCGATCCCGTTCGGTGCGCCGGTTTGCTGTTTCAGCCAATGCGAGGCCATCATGTGATCGGCATGCGGATGCGTATCGAGCACCCATTTGACGGTAAGACCTTCGGCGCGGACATATTCCAACACCTCTGCCGCGCTGTCGGTGCGCGTGCGGGCATGGGCGGGATCGAAATCGAGCACGACATCGATCAGCGCGGCGTCCTTCGTCGCCTCATCGACGGCGACATACATGATTGAACCGGTATCTTCGTCGTAAAACCCGGTGACACGGGGGCTGTTCGGTCCGGTACTGGGACTGGTGCGCTGGAACATGACTGGCCTCCTGGCGTTGCGTGAGGCAGACATATTCCATCATTGGAATATTAAAAGACCTATAGTGAAATTCTTTCTTGGAAAAACCTGCGCATGTCCGCCGCCGACGCGCGGGCCGATGATGAAAAAGCCCCGCATAGGGTGTCCATGCAGGGCTTTGAGTAGAAAGAAGGGTGTGAAAGGGCGGCGCTAGAGCATGTTGCGTTGGGCTGGATTCAAAACACGCTGCCTCTGGCTTACGCTAGAACGCGCGTTTTGATGCACCTTGTTTCCGATCAAACGCAAAACACTCTAGACGCCGGCGTCAATGATCGCCTTGGCAAGAACGGGCACGGTCGCCTCGTTTAGACCGGCGATGTTCATGCGGCTGTCGCCGATCATGTAGATGCCGTGCTCGCGGCGCATCGTCTCGACCTGTTCAGGGGTCGCGCCGATGCGGCTGAACATGCCCCGGTGCTGAGCAATAAAGCCGAAGCGGTCCGATCCGGACAGGTGCTGCAGCTCTGCAGCCAGTTGTTCGCGCAGCTTCAGCATGGTCAGACGCACGTCTTCGAGTTCTGACATCCAATCGGACTTCAGCGTATCATCCGCAAGGATCATCGTCACAAGCCGCGCGCCGTGATCGGGCGGAAAGGAAAAGTTCTGGCGGTTGAGAAAAGCCAGCGTCGCCTGAACGGCGGGCTTGGCGCCGGTATCGGGCGCGATGCCCATCAGAACACCGGTGCGTTCGCGGTAGATGCCGAAATTCTTCGAACAGCTTGCCGCGATCAGCGCCTCGGGTACCGTCCGGGCGATCAGCCGCGTGCCTTCAGCGTCTGCCTCCAGCCCGTCGCCGAAACCCTGGTAGGCGATATCGACCAACGGCGTCGCGCCGGTCTTCACGAGGTGATCGGCCACCGTGCGCCATTCCTCGATATTAAGGTTCGCGCCGGTCGGGTTGTGGCAGCAGCCATGCAGCAGAACGACATCGCCCGCCTTTACATCGGCCAGATCGCTCATCATGCCGTCGAAATCCACGGCGCGGGTCTCATCGTCGAAATAGCGATACTCGCGCATCGTCATGCCGAGATATTTCACGATCGACGGATGGTTCGGCCAGGTCGGCGCCGACAGCCAGATCGTGGCATCCGGGTTCGACATCTTGATGAGTTCCAGCGCCTGCCGGATCGCGCCAGTGCCGCCGGGGGTCGCCGCGGCACCGACGCGGTCCGCGTCAACCGCATCGCCCAGCACCAGATCGCGCATCGCATTGGAAAACGCCGGATCGCCCGCAAGGCCGGTATAGGCCTTGGTCGTCTCGGTTTCCCAAAGCTGTTTCTCGGCCGTCTTGATCGCGCGCATGACGGGCGTGACACCCTCGGGGTTGCGATAGACACCGACGCCAAGATCGACCTTCTGCTCACGCGGGTCGGCCTTGTAGGCCTCCATGAGCATCAGGATCTTGTCTTTCGGCTGTTCCTTGAGATCTTCGAGCATCAGCTGTCTCCGGTTGCGACCTTGAGGTCGTCGAACATGCCCCATTCGGCCCAGGACCCGTCATAAAGCGCGTTCGCGTCATGACCGATCCGGGCGAGGGCGAGGTTGATGATTGCCGCGGTCACGCCCGACCCGCAGGTGGTAATGACGGGCTTCGACAGATCGACGCTGGCCGTCTTGAACACGGCGCGCAGATCATCGGGGGATTTCATAGTGCCATCTGTATTGAACAGCGTGGCGTAATGCACGTTCTTCGAGCCGGGGATATGGCCCGAGCGCAGACCGGGGCGCGGTTCGGCCTCGTCCCCGCGGAACCGCGCGGGACCGCGCGCGTCCAGGATCTCGTGATCCCCCAGCTTTGCGGCAGCGGCGACTTGCGTCACGTCCTTGATCAGCTGGTTCTGCCGGGTCGCGGTCATGTGGCGATCCCTGACGACCGGCGGCATATCCTCGACCGGGCGGTCCTCGGCCTGCCATTTCGGAAAACCGCCGTCCAGAACGGCGACATCCGCCTTGCCCATTAGCTTGAACAGCCACCAGACTCGCGCGGCTGAAAACACGCCCGCGCCGTCGTAGACCACGACCTGATGACCATCGCCGATGCCCAGCTTGCGCAGGCGGCTCATGAATTTCTCGGGTGGTGGGGCGGTATGCGGCAGTTCACTCCGCGCGTCGCTCAACTCGTCGATATGCACGTAGCGCGCGCCGGGAATATGCGCGGTGTCATATTCCGCGCGGCCATCGCGGCCCATGTCCGGCAGATACCAAGAGGCGTCGATGATCCGCAGATCGGGGTCATCGAGGTGATCGGCCAACCATTGGGTCGACACAAGGATTTGGGGATCGTCGCCGGGCATCGCGGACCTCCGTTCGGAACGCCTTGTCCGTAGCGGGGGGCGCGCCGAAGGGCAAGGGGCGGACCGCTCTCGGACCGCCCCCAAAGGGGCATTAGCCCTTCGACATTGCGTTCTTCACAACGCCAACGATCGCCATGAGCACGCCGCCGCCGACGCCGCCAGAGGCGACCTGGCCGATGATCGCGCCGATATCCATGCCGCCCGCAGCCTCGGCCATGCCCGCCATGTCGCCACCGCCCAGCATGCCAAGCACCTGGCCGCCGAGGCCGCCGCCGACGATGCCTGCGATGGAGTTGCCGAGGGTGCCGAGATCAAGGCTCTTTACGCCCTTGCCGACGGCATTGCCGCCCAAGGCGCCGGCGATAAGGCTGATGATGAGTTCCATAGGTGTCCCTTCCCGTTATTTGACGAACCGGTTCCGATCCGCAGGGCGACATTACGCAAGGGAAGGAGTCTGGAAAGGGTTTTCTTAACCGTTTTCTTTCAGCAGGCGCTGTTTCTGGCGGTTCCAGTCGCGCTTGGCGGCCGTTTCGCGCTTGTCGTGGTTCTTCTTGCCCTTCGCGATGGCGATCTTCAACTTCGCCATGCCGCGATGATTGAAGTAGAGAACCAGAGGAACCAGGGTCATGCCCTGACGGCCCGTGGCCTGCCACAGCTTCGAAAGCTCTCGCTTGGACACCAGCAGCTTGCGACGGCGCTTTTCCTCATGCTGAAAGGTCTTGGCCTGAAGATAGGGTGCCACGTAGCTGTTGATCAGCCAAAGCTCTCCATCCTCAACGGACGCATAGCTTTCGGCGATATTGGCCTGACCTTCGCGCAGGGATTTGACCTCTGACCCTTCAAGGATGATCCCGCATTCAAGATCCTCCTCGATGGCATAGTCGAACCGGGCGCGCCGGTTCTCGGCCACCACCTTGTAGTTCGCTTCTTCTTTTGTCGGTGCTTTTGCCATGATCGGCCCGAGATAGTGCGCCGGGGCGGTCGCGTCCAGTGGCGCGCCGGGTTAAAACCCCATGACCCCGCGCCGGATCAGGTTCAGCCCCGCGATCACAAGAACCGCCAGCGTTGCCTTGCGGAACCGGGCCTGATCGAGTCGGTCCGACACCCACATGCCTGCCGCCATGCCTATCATAGCCGGAATGAGCATCGTGAATGACAGTGGTGCCGTGGCCGCGTTCAGAACGCCCGACTGGATATGCGCGAGCAGCAGCATCACCGCCCCCGCGCCATAGATCACACCCTGAACGCGCATCTGTTCGTCCTTGGGCGTCTCCATCGCCGTCAGATAGGCCACCGTTGGCGGCCCCCAAACCCCCGAGATGCCCCCGATGAACCCCGCAAACGCGCCGACAATCACCTCGGCGCGCGTCCGGTGCTCGGGCGCGATGCGCAGTTGCCAGCCCAGAAGCTGCGTGATCGCGAACAGGGTGATCGGCACGCCAAGGATCAGGAACAGCGCCCAGCCCGGCAGGATCGTAACCAGTTGCGCCGCACCAAGGATGAAGACGAGGACGATGGCCAGATACAGCTTGAACCGTTTCATCGACGCCCAGGCCGCCGCCAGCCCGTTCCGGAACCCCTGGATGACATTCGAAACCACCGTCGGCATGATCAGCGCCGCAAGCGCAGTTTCGGGCGGCAGGATCGATGCGAGGCCGGAAATCATGATCATCGGCATCGCGAAGCCGACCGCGCCTTTGACGAACCCGGCAAGCACGGTGATGGCGAACGCGGCCAGAATCAGGCCGCCGGTCAGTCCGCCGAAAATCATCTCCATGGCATTATCCTTTTGCTGCGCACGTCTTACGCCCTTGCACCGGATGCTGCACGGCAGAAATCACCGCGACATTTTCGTTCAAAACGCCACGTTTTCACGAAATCTAATTGCGCTGCACCTGCAAAGGTCCTATTTCGAGCCCAACCCGATGAAGGAGTGCCCGATGCCCCATGATGGACAGGACATGACGACAAATCGCCCGGTAGTCCTGGCGGATCTGCTGACCCTCACCGGCGATGCGATCGCGCCCGCCGAGGAGGTCCTTGCCAAGGCGCGCGCCCGCGTGGCCGATCTGGTCACCGAAGGCGGCCGCGTATCCGCAAAATGGATCGAGGCAGAGCAAACCGCCGCCCACGGGCTGGCGTGGTTCGCAACTTACGTCGAATCGCTGCGCCAGATGCAGGGCTGGGCGGGCCGGCTGAATGCCGAGGGCAAGTTCGGCGAACTCGAGCAGCTGATCCACCAGATCGCCTTTGGCGAATACCTCTGGCAGCTCTATGGCGGCATTCCGATGAGCCAAGGCGAAATCCTGCGCCCGCAGGATATGGGCCTGACGCAGGAGGATCAGCGCGCCTTGATGGAGCCGGCCGTCCAGACCCTTACACAGGACGGCAACACACAGGCCGCCCGCATGCGCCTTGTTGAGCTTATGCAGGAAAATCACGGCCATGCCACGATGGGCGCCACCGGCCTTGATGAAGAACTGGAGATGATCCGCGACCAGTTCCGCCGCTACTCCGATGACAAGGTGCTGCCCCATGCCCATGATTGGCACCTGAAGGACGAATTGATCCCGATGGAGGTGATCGGGGAACTCGCGGAAATGGGCGTCTTTGGCCTGACAATCCCCGAAGAATACGGCGGCTTCGGCCTGTCGAAAGCGTCCATGGTCGTCGTCTCCGAGGAATTGTCGCGCGGCTATATCGGCGTCGGCAGCCTTGCCACTCGGTCCGAAATCGCGGCGGAACTGATCATCTGTGGCGGCACCGAGGCGCAAAAGGAAAAGTGGCTACCGGGTCTTGCGAGCGGGGAAATCCTGCCGACGGCCGTCTTTACAGAGCCCAACACCGGGTCCGACCTTGGCAGCCTGCGCACGAAGGCACGTAAGGACGGCGACGAATGGACGATCACCGGGAACAAGACCTGGATCACCCACGCCGCGCGGACCCATGTGATGACGGTCTTGGCGCGCAGCGTCGAAGGCACCGATAACTACAAGGGCCTGTCGATGTTCCTTGCCGAAAAGACCCCCGGCACGGATGAGACGCCCTTTGTGGACGATGGCCTCTCTGGCGGAGAGATCGAAGTTCTCGGCTATCGCGGGATGAAAGAATACACGGTCAATTTCGACGACTTCAAAGTGGCTGGCGACAATCTGCTGGGCGGCGAGGAAGGGCAGGGCTTCAAACAGCTCATGCAGACCTTCGAAAGCGCTCGCATTCAGACAGCGGCCCGCGCGGTCGGCGTCGCGCAAGCCGCGATGGAAGTGTCGATGCAATATGCGCTGGATCGCAAGCAATTTGGCAAACCGCTGATCGCCTTCCCGCGCGTGGCATCGAAGCTGGCGATGATGGCGGTCGAGATCATGGTCGCGCGGCAGCTGACCTACTATTCCGCGCATCAGAAGGATGACGACAAGCGCTGCGATCTCGAGGCCGGGATGGCAAAGCTTCTGGGCGCTCGGGTGGCTTGGGCGGCTGCGGATAACGGGCTGCAAATCCACGGCGGTAACGGGTTCGCGTTGGAATATGCGATCAGTCGCATCCTGTGCGACGCGCGCATCCTGAACATCTTTGAAGGCGCGGCGGAAATTCAGGCGCAGGTGATCGCGCGGCGTCTGCTGGATTAAGCGGACGCGCAAGGACGATGCCGCAGCCCCGGCGTTAGAACCAGCGCGACCAGACCACGCGGCATGGCCAGACGGGCAGATAATCCGCTTGGCCTGCCCGGTGTTGAAGAAGACACTGACTGATCGCCTCGGCCCTTGCCTGCCAGATCGTCAGGTTGCCGAAACTGCTGCCCCAGGCCCCGTTTTCGGAGATCGCCAGCGCCTTCGCGCCTGGACTGAAGCGAAGGCTACCCAGTTCTCCGCGGGTATCGTTTGCAAGCGTCACATCCCCGGGAAGATCGCCACCTTCGGGGGTGATCGTGGCGATCACCTCGCACTCTGTCGTATTCCGTTCGCAGAAGGTGCGGGCATCCACGATTGCAGCGGACAGGGCGTTGTAATCTGTCGTCCAGCCAAAGCCGTTCTTGCCCAGAACGAATGCGCCGAAGTAGCCGCCAGTCATGAAATCCTCTCGAAAGACCTGATCTGCCGAACTGCCCGACAGCGGCATGTGATCCGCTTGCATGGTCGAGCCGGGCGGGTACTCGGCGATGGATGGATCGACATGGCGAACCTCCAGCCATCCGACCAGAGCCAGACCGCCAATTAGAACAGCCCAATCGTACCAGCGAAGTTTTGACAGGATGCCCATGCCGCGCCATATGCCATGACACGCCAACGCCTCGCCAGTGAAAGCCGCGCTATTGCTTGCCCTCTTCCTCGCTCTGCCCGCGGTTCTAGCCGCGTACCTCGTCGATGAGACCGTTTCGGGCTATGCGGACGGAGAGGTGTACCGGCTGATAGAGCTTGACGGCGCGCCCTTCACAGCGCGCGCGACCTTGGATGTGTCTACGCCCGGGCAAGTGTCGGGCGAAGGGCCCTGCACCCGTTTCAGCGCCGCACAATCCGTGCCCTATCCGTGGATCGAGATCGGACCGATCCGCGCGACGAAACGCGCATGCCCGCAGCTTGCAGAAGAAGCCGTCTATTTCACCGCCCTTTCCGAGATGTCGCTGGCCGAGGCGCTGGGGAATATCCTGATCCTTACCAATGACAAGGGTCGCGAGCTGGTCTTTCAGATCATGCCGTGACGCGCAAAGGCGTCGGCGAAGCGGTGCCGCGCTGGGGGCAGGGGTTTGTTGCCGAGGGACGGCGCAAGCCAGGCGTCCATGAAATGCCCCGTCAGACGCAGACCTTGCAGGATCTCCTCGGCGCTGGCTGGGCCTTGACCCAACAGGCAGGGCGGCAGCGGCAAAAGCCGGTCGGCCCAATCCCCCGCGCCGCCGCGCGAGACCGCGCGCCCTGACTTCGGCGAGACGTAGGCCAGATCCTCGCGTGATCCGGTCGCCGCGCAGCGAGTCAGGTCAAGGCCAAAGCCCATCTCTTCGAGCAGCGCCAGTTCCCATCGCAGGTATGCGAGTGGCCAGAGCGGGTTCTCGCCCAGCATGTCCAGAAGCCCAAGGCTGGGGGCATATACGGCGGGCGCCGTTTCGCGTTCGGGCAGGGTGAAGGACAAGAGCGCGGTCACCGATCCCAGCGCCGACAGCGCCAGCCGATCCCCCATGACCTGCGCGGCGCGGCTTTTCACCGGCTCGACCGTGAATGTCCCGATGTGATCCTCAAGCCGCGCTTTCCACGCCACCGACAGCTGCGCGCCCGGTTGCAGGATCGGCGCCATCCGCCGCCCCGCGCCGCCGCGCACGACACCCATGTGGCGCCCATGGTGCTGGGTGAACATCTCGACAATGGCCGCGCTTTCGCCATGCCGCCGGACGCTCAGAACGGCGCCCTCGTCGCGCCATTCCATCGCTCAGGCGTGTCCCGCGACCGACGACAGGCCAAGCGCATCGACGCCAAGACCCTTGAGCGCGCTTTGCCATTTCTCGGGATCGGGCGTTCCGAAGACCAGATCGGGCGTCGCATCGCAGGTGAGCCAGGCGTTCTGGACGATCTCGCCATCCAGCTGTCCCGGCCCCCAGCCGGAATATCCAAGCGCAAGGATCGCCTGATCCGGCCCTCGCCCGCGCGCGATGTCTTCGAGGATGTCGAGCGTCGCTGTCATGCCGAACCCGCCACCGACGCGCAGGGTCGAATCGTTCCCGGGATAATCCATCGAGTGCAGGACGAACCCGCGTCCATGTTCGACAGGGCCACCGAAATGAACGCCCACGCCGGTGCTGCCGTCGCCGCCGTCGATCTCGAGCTGAGTCAGCAGATCGTCAAGCGTCACGCCTTCGGTCGGCTTGTTGATGATCAGGCCAAGGCTACCCTTGTCTGAATGATCGCACAGGAAGATCAGGCTCGTTTCGAACCGCGGATCGCCCATTCCGGGCATCGCGATCAGAAGTTTCCCGGTCAGGTCGCTGGTTGTTTCTGGATTGGACATGATGAAGCATTTTGGTCATGCACCGCCGGTCCGCAAGGGGTTGAAAAGCCACAGCACACGAAAGGTCGCCGAGTTGTGACTTTCCTCTGCCCGCGCGGTGCATAATGTCGCGTCATGATCAAAATGCGTCTTCTGTCCAGTTTGCTTGCGCTTGGCCTATCCTTCGGGGCCGGGCTTGAGGCGTCGCCGAAACCCGGCGAAGCGGCCGATATCTCTATCCTGCCGGGGTGGCGGATGGAAAACGGGCGGTACATGACCGCGCTGCGCGTGCGGCTTGATGACGGGTGGAAGACCTATTGGCGCGCGCCGGGCGAAGCGGGCATCCCGCCAAGCTTTGACTGGTCCGGGTCGGACAATCTTGGCGGCGTGACGCTGCATTGGCCCGTGCCGAGCGTGTTTCATACGAACGGCATGCGGACGATCGGCTATGCGAATGAACTGGTGCTGCCGATGGAACTGACCCCGCGCGGGCCGGGACCGATGCGCCTGAAGGCAGAGCTGCAGATCGGCGTATGCCGCGATATCTGCATGCCGATGACGGTGGATCTGTCGGCGCTTCTTTCGGGTGCGGGCGCGCATGATCCCCGGATCACCGATGCGCTGGGCGATCAGGCGGCGCGGGGCACCGCAAGCGCCGCGTGCGCGATTGAGCCAATTTCCGACGGTCTGCGCGTGCGCGCCGATATCGCCTTGCCGGCGCTTGGCGGGGACGAGGTTGCAGTGTTCGAAATGCCGGACAGCCGCATCTGGATCGCCGAAGCGCTGTCCCAGCGTCGTGGCGGCACGCTGTCTGCGGTGACCGAGATGGTGCCGCCCTCGGGTCGGCCGTTCCTGCTGAACCGGTCCGACATGAGGATCACGGTTCTGGGCGGCGGGCGTGCTGTTCAGATAGATGGGTGTAGTGGCGGGTAACGAGCAACTTCGTCATCCACCACCGATGGCAGAGGGGCCATTGCCAGACTGCGCGATGTCGATCCGCCTTTGTTCCAGTCACTTTATGGCAGCCGCTTTGGAACTTTGACCTTCGGCGCGCCAAGACCAGCCAAATCGAAAGGGCGGTCTGGGCCGCTTCCGGCAAAATTGGCAAAGCTAATTCGCCTGCCGGGCAGTGGATGGGCCCGGCACCTTTGATGCTTCCCTGGTCAGAGGTTCGGAAGAACAGCCTAGCCTTGAACTGATCTTCTAGGCAGCACCGACAAGACCAGCGCCGACAGGAAGTACACCACCACCGATATCACCGCCGCCGCCGCCAGGAACAATCCCAGCGCGGCCGTCACCGGTGTCACGCTGTCCGGTAGAGCGTTTGCAACGTCACCCGGCAAGCCGCCAGTCACCAGCACCCAGCCCAGCGTTCCCGCAAAGGCGGCAGCGACCAGCACTGCGGCCAGAGCGCTCGCCACGGTAATCCCGCGTCCCGGGCGCCCGGCCGACAAGGCCCGGCGAAAGGCGCGCATTTGCTTGCCCACATCGGCCTGCATCGCCAGCAGCGCCGGCACGACAAGCAGCACGAGGATCATGCCGAACCCAAGGCCATAGACCAGCGTGATGACGGTCGGTTTCAGAAACTGCGCTTGCTGCGAGCCTTCATAGAGCAGCGGCGCGAGGCCCAGAACGGTCGTCGCCGTCGTCAGGAACACGGCGCGCAAACGGTCCGCCGCGCCGTCGATGATCGCGGGGATAAGCCCACGGTCCTCGGCATATTCATCAACCGTGGTCACCAGAACGATAGAATCGTTGATGATGATCCCCGTCATGCCAATCAGTCCCACGACCGAGAACATCGACAAGGGCACATCCCACAAGGCATGGCCATAGAAGGCCCCGACAAGGCCGAAGGGAATGATTGCCATCACCACCACGGGCCGCGTCCAGCTTGCGAAGATCCAGGCAAGCGTCAGGTAGATGCCCAGAAGACACAGGATGAACCCGGTGCGTGCGTCATTCAGGAACTCGCCCTCTTGTTCGGCAAGGCCGGACAGCCGCCAGGACACGCCGTATTCTTCTTCCAGCGTCGGCAGGATGTTTTCGCGCAGCGACTCGATGACCGCATTCGCGGCATCGGGATCGTCATCGGAAATATCGCCTGTGACTGACACCACACGCAGGCCGTTCTCGCGCCGAACCGTCGAGAAACCGCTTTCCTCGGTCACAGTCACGATATCGGCGAGCGGCACATAAGCCCCCGCACCTGTGCGCATGAGTGTGCGTTCCAGGAAATCGGCGGTCAGTTCATCGGGCGGCAGTTCCACGCGGATCGAGGCGGACCGCGGACCTACGGGATAGGTCGCGGCCTCGATCCCGTTCAGGCGGTTCCGCAGAACGCGGCCAAGCTCGTCGATGGTAAAGCCAAGGCTGGTGCCCTGCGGCGTCAGGTTCAGGACGAGTTCCGATTTGTCATAGGCCAACGTATCTTCCAGCGCCGAGACCTCGCCGAATTGCGCCGCGCGCTCTTTCAGAGCCTCTGCGGCGGCCTTCAGGGTTTCGGCGTCCGCGCCCGACAGTTCCACGTCCAGCGCATCGCCGCCGGGACCGGACCGCCAGCCCCGGAAGCTGACCGTTTCGGCCAAGGGGTGCTGGACGACCTCGTCCTGAAGTGCGCCGACGAATTCGAAGGACGAATAGGGGCGCAGGTCGGCGTCGATCAACTCGATCGCGATGGACCCAAGCTGGTAGGGTTCTTTCGTCTCGGCCCCTGACAGGCCGCGCCCGGTCGTACCGCCAACCTCGGCCAGCACGTAGCTGATCGGGTTGGTGCCATGTTCTTCCTCGTAGCGGGCAGCGACAGCTTCGGTCGCGCGCTGCATCTCTCGCATCATCTCGATGGTGTCGTCGCGGGTGGCCCCGGGGGACATGGCGAAATTGCCGGACACGCTCGACTGTTCAGGCGCGTTGAAAAACCGCCATTGCAGATCGCCGCGCAGGAAGGATGCCATCTGCACCGCAAGCAGCAGAATCGTCAGCGCCAGAACAGGATAGCGCGCCCAGACGACCCCTGCCATGAGGGGGCGGAACAGCGTGTCGCGCACCCAGCCGAAGCCCATGTTGACGATCCGGCTTGGCAGGTCATACCAGGCCGTCTTGCCGCCGATGGTGACCGAATGGGACATGTGGTTCGGCAGGATCAGGAAGCATTCCACCAGCGACGCGATCAGAACGGCAATCACCGTGAAGGGTATGTCTGAAATCAGGTCGCCGAACCGCCCACCGATGGCCACGAGGCCAAAAAAGGCGATCACGGTCGTCACGGTCGCGGAAAACACCGGCGGGAACATGCGCTGCGCGGCGGTTTCGGCGGCGACGACCGGATCCTCGTGATATTTCCGCGCACGGAAATCGGTGTGCTCCCCCACGACGATGGCGTCGTCCACCACGATTCCCAAAGTGATGATCAGCGCGAAGAGAGAGATCATGTTGATGGTCAGCCCGGCGGCATACATCATCGCGATGGCCGCCGTCAGCGCCACGGGAATGCCTGCCGCCACCCAAAAGGCGGTGCGGGCATTGAGGAAGAGAAACAAGAGGCCGACAACAAGCGCGAGGCCCATCAAGGCGTTGTCGAGAAGGATCTCGAGCCGTCCCGAGATATACTCGGCCCGCGTGCGGATCAGGTCGATCTCGACGCCTGCGGGCAGCGTCAATTCCATCTCGGCGGCGACCTCTTCGACCTGCCGCTGAATGCCGATGGCGTCGCCTTGAGCGGACCGGTCCACGCGCACCGACATCGCCGGGTTCTCGCCCACGAAATAGGCGCGGTCACGGTCGACACCGCCGACACTGACCGTGGCCACATCGCCGATGCGCAGCTTCGATCCATCCGCGTTCGAGCGCAGCTCGATCTCGGCGATCTGGTCGGCGCCGGTGCGTGCGGTGCCGGTGCGGACGCGGGCATTGGCCCCGTCCACATCGCCCGCCGGGTCGGTTTCCGCCTCGGCCGCGATGGCCTGCGCGATCTCGGCCATGGTGATGTCGTGACGCACGAGCGACAGCGACGGCACTTCGACCACCGTTTCAGGCGCGGCGACGCCCCGGATCGAGGTGCGCGTGACGCCCTCTGCAAAGAGGCGCGCGACGAATTCATCGGCGAAGCGGCCAAGCTGATCGGGCGCGACGGGGCCGGTGATAACGACATCCGTCACCCGGTCGCGCCAACCGCCGCGCTGCACTTCGGGCGCTTCGGCGTCTTCGGGCAGGCCGGTGACGGCGTCCACCGCGGTTTCCACGTCATCGCCTGCGCGGCTCATATCCCAGCCGGGTTCGAATTCGATCCGGATCGACCCGCGCCCTTCGCGCGACGTCGTCGCGGTACTTTCAACGCCTTCGACGGAAAGAACCGCCTGTTCCAGCGGCTGGATTATCGCGCGGTCGATATCCTCGGCCCCGGCGCCCTGCCAGATGACCGACACGTCCAGATCATCGACGATCACATCGGGAAAGAACTGCGCGCGCATCCGCGGGAAAGATGCGATGCCTGCAACGATCAGGATCACAAGAAGGAGGTTCGCAGCCGTTCCGTGCCGCGCGAAATAGGAAAGGATCCCGCCGATTGCCCCGAAATTGCGCGCCATGGTCTAGCCTCCGATCCGGCTTTCGATCCGCTCGACCACACGGGCGGGAACGCGATCTTGTCCAAGCTGCGCCAACACGCGCTGTTTCGCGGCGTCGGGCATGAACTGGTTGCCTTCAACAAAGGCGACGAGCTTGGCGCGCCGTTCTTCAGTAAGCTCCAGCAGTTCCGGCTCTTCAGGCGCTTCGCCTGCCGGGGCCGTGGGACGAACCTTGATACCCGCGCCAAGCAGGGGCGTGCGTTCGGCGACGACCTGCTCGCCCACGAGGCCCCTTGCGGGCACGATGACCGCGTCGCCCTGACGGCGCAGAACCTCTGTCTGCGCCTCGCGCAACCGGTCTTCTTCGCCAATGACAAGAACGGTGCCCGACGCGTCCACGGCGGTCGCGGGCAAGAGCGCGACGCGTTCCAGCGGCTGTTCTTCGATCTCGACGGTCACGAAATCGCCCGGCCTAAAACCGGGGGCAGAGCTGAGGCGAGCGAAAATCTGGCGGCCCGTCTGGCCCTCGCCGACTGCGGCGCTGACCCGGCTGATCGAGCCGCTTGCGGTCAGGTCGGTGCCCAGAACATCGAGAGAGACCTTTACGTCCGCCTGCCGAAGCTGGCCATCCTCGTCCAGAAGCCTCGCGTATTGCGTCGTAGAGACGCGGAACGCGACTTCAAGCGCGTCGGGATCGATCAGGCTGGCAAGCTGTTCGTTGGTCTGCACCAGCCCGCCCTCGACCACCGAAACCTCTGATAGGGTGCCGGAGAATTCCGCGTAGATTTCCGTCTCGGCCAGGCGGCGGCGGGCTTCTTCGACGGCGATATCCTGACGGCGCAGTGCGGTTTCGGCGGCGTTGACGCGTGCCTCTGCGGTGGCAAGGGCCTGGCGGCGGGACACGAGAGATTGCCGCGCAGAGCTTGACGCGAGCGCAGCGGTCTCAACGGCGGCTTCTGTCCCCACGCCGCGCGTAACCAGATCGCGCTGCCGGGCGAGCGCCTGCTCGCGCAGCTCCAACTGTTCCTCGGCGGCGGCGACATCGTCGCGCGCAAGGCCGACGGCCTGCTGCGCCTCTTGCAGCGTTGCCCGCGCCTCGGCGAGCGAGGTTTCGGTCGTCGCCAGCGCGGATTCCGCGTTATTGGGGTCGATGGTCAGCAAAAGCTCCCCGGCCTCGACCGCGCCGCCATCTTCGAAGTTCTCGGACAGCTCGATGATCGTACCGCCCGCGCTGGCCCGCAGTTCCAGCGTGCGGCGGCTGCGCACCTCGCCGAAAACCATCATGACCGGCGTGATCGTTTCGGGCGCCACGGTAACCGTGTTCACCGCGAAGACGCGTTCGCGCGCCGGGCGGCTGGGCGCCTCCTCGGACATGCGTGCTTCGATCGCTGACGAGACCATCTGCCCCGCATAGGCAAGGATGCCCAGCGTCACGGAAACCAGAAACAGCCCGACAAGGCTGCGGCGCAAAAATCTCATGGCGATCAAAATCCTATTCGCCCGACCCGGACATGAAGGTAGCGCGCGCCACCCCGTCCACAAAGCGGCAAGGCGTCACAAGAGAGTTATACGCATGCTTTGGCTATTTCCGTCGCTTATGTTCGTCGAGACGCGGAAAAATCTCGACGAAATTGCACGGCAGGTGCCTGTAATCGAGTTGCCGGGCCAGAATTTCGTCCCATGCGTCCTTGCAGGCGCCGGTGCTGCCGGGGAGCGCGAACAGGTATGTGCCGTTCGCAACGCCCCCCGTCGCGCGCGATTGCACCGCCGAGGTGCCGATCTTGGCCATTGAGACGTGGGTGAAGACGGTGCCGAACGCCTCGATTTCTTTCTCATACACATCGCGGTGCGCCTCGACGGTGACATCGCGGCCCGTCAGCCCGGTACCGCCGGTCGAAAGGATCACGTCGATCTCGGGATCGGCGCACCATTCGCGCAGCTGTTTGGCAATCGCGCTGCGGTCGTCCCTGACGATGTTTCGGGCGGCAAGCGTATGGCCCGCGCCCGTCAGCCGGTCGACCAGCGTATCGCCGGACCGGTCGTCTTCGGGCGTGCGCGTGTCCGACACGGTCAGAACGGCAATGCGGACGGGGATGAATTCGCGGCTATCGTCGATGCGGGACATGGGGATCCTTGGGAGTCAGGCGCGGGGCGCAAGCGCCAGCCGTGCGGCAAGCAGAACGAAGATCGATGCGCTCACCCGCCGGGTCCAGAGCGCGAAGGTGCGTGATCCGGCGACTTGTCGGCCAAGGCTGCCAGCGAAGACGCCGACCGCCCCGTTGATAACGAAGCCACCCGCCGACAGAATCGCACCGAGGGTCAGGAACTGCGGCAGAAGCGGGTTGGTGGGGTCAACGAATTGCGGCAGGAAGGCCAGTACGAAGAGGATCACCTTGGGATTGGTCAGGTTCACGATGAAAGCCTGCCGAAACGCCTCTCGCGGCTTGACGGCGGGCAGGTCGGTCTGGGCGATGGGCGTGCGCAGTGTCTGGATCGCGAGGACCACAAGGTAGGCGACGCCGATCCAGCGGATGACCTCGAATGCCCAGGGCAACGCCGACAGGGCCGCGCCGAGACCCACTGCCGCCAATAGGACATGCACCAGAACCCCGGCTGATATCCCGGCATCCGCCGCAAGCGCGGCACGTGGGCCGCCGCGAAGCCCTTGGCCCAGGCAGAACATCATGTCGGCCCCCGGAGTCAGGTTCAGCGCCAGCGCGGCAGGCAGGAAGGCCAGCAAGGTCACCGTGTCGATCATGCGCCCAGCCTCAGCCGTGCACGCAACGTCAGCAGATCGGCCCAGGCCTCTCGCTTCGCATGGGGGTTCCGGAGCAGATAGGCGGGATGGAACATCGGCAGGACAGGCACGCCGAACGCTTCGGTCCAGGTGCCGCGCAGCCGCGTGATCCCGCGTTTACCCAGCACGGCCTGACAGGCGATATTGCCCATCAGCGCGATGAATCTTGGCTGCGCCAATTCCACATGGCGGCGCAGGAACGGGAGCATCATCGCAATTTCTTCGGGCGAGGGGTCACGGTTCTGCGGCGGGCGCCAGGGCAGGACATTGGCGATATAGACCGGCGCGACATCGCCTTCGGGCGCGCGCGAATGATCGATCGCGGCCAGCATCCTGTCGAGAAGCTGACCAGTCCGCCCGACAAAGGGTTTCGCGGCGATATCCTCGTCC